>NZ_JBQFMI010000001.1:0-991782 GCF_056531755.1 Ruegeria sp. L11 | reverse complement strand
TCTTTCCGCCACGCTCGAACACGCCGGACGCGCCTTCCAGAAGCGCCCGTTTCCAGCTGTGGATCATCGTTGGGTGAACGCCAAACTGGCTCGCCAGCTCAGCAACAGTCCGCTCGCCCTTCAAAGCCTCAAGCGCGACTTTCGCTTTGAACTCGGGCGAATGGTTCTTCCGTTTCGACATCTCTGATCTCCTCTTCGTCGAAGATCAGCAAACAACAAATCGTAGCTTACGTCAGTGTCCGAAATTCAGGGGGTAGCTCATACTGCGAGCTGTTCTCCTGGTTTGGAAATGCGATAAGCTTAATCATCCGGAAATTCAGGCCCGTGCATGTCAAATGGTAACTAAGTCCGCACAGTGCACCTTCGACTTGAGCTTGATGAAGTATTCAAAAACTTAACCAGTTTACGTCCGATTAAGAGTTGCGAAATCTGTACTCTGCTGCGTAGGCAGGCATCACCTGTCGGGAACGTGCCGCATCTGTCTCTGAGGATGTGATCTCATGCCAAATCCAAGTGTAAAAAACGTACAACCCCCACTGAAAACCCGGTACATTTTGTACATTTCAGGGCTCAATCCCCCGGCTTGACCCGGCGGGGCGGGTGGACCACAACTCGGTCAAAAGCCCCTCAAGGAACGGATGGCAACCATGGTTTATGATCCCGACAACATCTTCGCCAAAATTCTGCGCGGCGAGATACCTTCGTCAAAAGTTTACGAAGACGCCGACACACTGGCCTTCATGGACATCATGCCTCGTGCCGATGGGCATTTGCTGGTGATCCCCAAAACGCCCTGCCGCAATGTGCTGGATGCCACGCCCGACCAACTGGCGGCGGTTATGAACACCGTTCAAAAGATGGCTCGTGCAGTGATGAAAGCCTTCGACGCGGACGGTGTAACCATTCAGCAATTCAACGAAACCGCAGGCGGGCAGGAGGTTTTCCATCTCCACTTTCACGTCCTGCCGCGTCATGACGGCGTGTCGATGCGCCCACCTGGTAAAATGGGTGATTTCGACCTGATTGCCGAGCATGCGGAGAAGATACAAATCGCTTTGTAGTCAATATCTTACGGTCTTTTTGTGAGGTGATAGTTCGGACTATTACCCACACCCGCCCGCGCATATCGTCGTGACCGGAGACAAGAAAACCCGAAACCCCTCCTTGGGACCGACCAAGTGACTCAATAGCCGGATAACGCAGAAATCGCCTGCTCCCTTGCAACGCGAATTGGCCATAAGATTAAGCGGGAAGGGGGAAATGAATTGCCGTTCCGATTTGGGGTCGGAACGGCAGACTCGTAACCAAACACTTCTCGGATTTCGAGGGCGAGCCCTTGATCACCGGTTTAACATACCACTCACTCTTGATTGGCAGTTTCATATTACTCGTTAACAACTCCGGTGTATCCTAGAGAATTAAAATTTGCCTAAAGAATACCGTAAAACTGGATCGTTCTTGGTAAATTGCGACGTGTTTCGGAAACAGAGCCTTCCGCCCATCCATATTGTTGTATCAGGGAGCGACAGAATCTGATTCGACGACTGCTGAACCCCAGACAGAATCAGGTTTCCGAAGCGCCAAAAACCTCTTCAAAGGTTTTCTTCAAGGCCGCATCAAGATCATCCATGGTGACCGGAAGACCCAAATCCACCAACGAGGTCACGCCGTATTCGCTGATCCCGCAGGGAACAATGCCCGAAAAATGCTCCAGGTCCGGTTCGACATTAACCGAAATGCCATGAAAACTGACCCATTTTCGCAAACGCAAGCCAATTGCCGCGATCTTGTCCTCTGCCGGTTTGCCGGTCACCGTCAGCGGTTTGTCGTCGCGCCGCACCCAGACACCAACGCGCCCGTCGCGTATTTCGCCATGCACGTTGAATTCGGCAAGTGCCGATATCACCCAGTTTTCCAACTGTTTCACGAATTGGCGCACGTCGCGCCCGCGCTTGTTCAGATCCAGCATGACATAGGCCACACGCTGACCGGGGCCGTGATAGGTGTACTCGCCGCCCCGTTTGCTTGCATAAACCGGAAAGCGGTCAGGATCGGTCAGGTCTTCTACCTTAGCTGACGTGCCTGCCGTATAAAGCGGCGGGTGTTCCAGTAACCAGATGCACTCCTCCGCGTCGCCGCGTGCAATCCCGGCGACGCGTGCCTCCATAAAGGCGGTCGCTTCGTCATAACTGGTCAGACCATCGGTGATTTTCCATTCCATGGCGGCCTCATATCCGTCCATAGCGGGCAGGGGAAGAGGGGTCAGGCCGCTTCGGCCAAACACTGTTGCAGCACCCGGGAATAGGTATCGACCCCTTGCGCGCCGGTCAGCAGGTATTTTCCGCCAAACACCATGGACGGCACACCTGAGATACCCCTGCTGGTCCAGAATTGCTGTTTCTCTCGAACCAAGGCGATGCGTTCGCCGGTCTCAAGCACCTGACGTGCGGCATCAGGGTTCAGCCCGGCAGACGTGACGGCCTGCAGCAGAGCCTCAGTGTCGGACACATCCTGTTGCCGTGTGAAATATGCGTCGAAAAGCGCAAGCTTCAATTGGTGTTGCTGGCCCTGACTTTCGGCCCAATCCAGCAACTGATGCGCCTTGAATGTATTCACGATCCGACTGTCTTCGTGAAAGTTGAAGGTGAACCCCAGTTCTGCTCCGATCGCCGTTAGCCTGTCACGTGCCTGCTGGCTCTGTTCGGGGGTCGAGCCATATTTCTCAGTGATGTGTTCCCGCAGGTTCTGCCCTTCAGGCGGCATGTTCGGGTTCAATTCGAACGGGTGCCAGCGAATTTGGGCCTGGATGCCCTGCTGTTTCAATGCCACGTCAAGCTGGCGAAACCCGACTATGCACCACGGGCACACGACGTCTGATACGATATCGATTTGGATGATGGCGCGGGTATCGGGCGAGGTCATCTGCGGCTCCTGTCAGATCGAAACTGTGTTGATCACCGGCTTAGATAGGACTGCTGCGAAGGTTTTTAAACCAGTGTGTTTTTGCCTCTTCACATCGCGTGCGCCAACGTCTATACGCCGCTCTACCAAGTCATTGGCAGTGCGGTCGTGGCGGAATTGGTAGACGCGCAGCGTTGAGGTCGCTGTGGGGTAACTCCCGTGGAAGTTCGAGTCTTCTCGACCGCACCAAATCTTTTCGTATCCTGTGAAGTGCGGATCAGCTTATGCGAAGCTGACTTTGCCGTTCTTGTCTGTTCACTTGCATTGCAAATCCGTGGCCCGTAACTAAGCCAGGTGTCGGGAAGCGCGCCATGCCTCTGCAATGATGCGATTTTTCCCTTCGTCCTGAATTTGCGGGCCGTAATTGCGGGTAGGTGCGATGAGACTTGTCATATCAACGATGAAAGACGAGGGGCCGTTCATCCTTGAATGGATCGCCTATTACCTTTCGATCGGGTTCACACATTTCATCGTTAACTCGAATGACTGTTCTGACGGCACCGACGCGATCCTGAAAAGATGCGAGGAGCTGGGTTTTCTGGCGCATATCGATAACCCCGGTCCCTGGAAGCATGGGCCGCAGGCGTCGGCCTATGCGAACGCTATGGAACATCCCTGGTACGCTGAAGCCGAGTGGATTCTGGTTTGTGATGTGGATGAGTTCTTAGACATCCGTGTTGGGGACGGGTCGTTGGACGATCTGTTTCGCACCTTTCCACATGCAGATGGCTTTGCCGCGATATGGCAGATGTTCGGGCACAATGGGATTGTCGAGTTTGACGACAAGTTTGTAATCGAACAATTCACATATGCAGCAGAGTTGGGGGTGGTCACGCCGCAGAATGTGCGTGCTTTCAAATCGCTTGTCAGAAACAACGGGTCTTATCGGGCAATCAACACACACCGTCCGCGTGGCCCAATCGCCGGCAAGGCCGAAAGCTTTGCATGGATTGATGGTGACGGAGATCCCTTGCCACCTGCAATGCGGCGAAACGGTTGGTCTCATTCCACGACTGGCGCGGCCTTTGGGCAGCAGTTTTTCAGGATGAACCACTATGCCGTTCGGTCCATTGAGAGTTATCTGATGAAGCGGCTGCGGGGGGATGTAAACACAACCGCGTTTCATCCCAAGATGGAGGCGACGGGACAAGCCTATTGGCACATGCATTGCTTCAACAAAGTTGAAGAATTTTCGATCCTTTCCAAATTGGACCGCCTTGTAAAATCGTATGATGAACTACGTGCGGATGGTGTTCTGGGAGTCTTGCACGAAAAAGCTGTTGCTTATCACAAGCGCCGTATCTCGGAGATACGTGAAACAGAGGCCGCGCAGGGATTCATAACCCGGTACAAGAATTTTGCCGGGGGGCGATATATAAAGGCGCTGGATCTGGGCGTGATGGAAGAAGGCGATCTTTCCTTTGATGCCGAGACCTACAAAGACCCCGAAGTTTCTTTCGCGCAAGTTGCGAAATGGACGCGTTTGGGCAAGATGTCCAAACCTGAAAACTCACGACCCAATAACTATCCCTGGTTTACCCGGCTGGATTCTCTGGGAACGGCCATGGAGTACGAAGAAGCGGCGGCACAGCATGCATTAATCACTGATGCAAAACAGGTGGACTTGCCGTTCGATCCGAAGGACCCATCTTTCCTGCCGCAAGTGTCTCCGGAGGTTGAAAGAACGAAAGAGCAGCGACAGCGGTTCTTGCGGTCAATTAGTGGCAAGAAGAACTGGGTTTTGATCGGGCATGTCGAAACCGAAATCGTAGAAGAAATACTCGCATTGGATGCAGTCGCGCAATTGACAATCATCGGGCCATGGGGGCTGTCGTGGGATACGTTCGCCTGCAAGGATACAACGCAAGATAGTAATCTACAGGCCCTGGATCGCGCGTTCTATGCATTGCTGGAGTATTTCCGCGAACCGATCATTGCGGGGCGTCTGAGGGTCTACCGAGCGCTGCCGCCTTTGATGCTGAAGTTGTTTCAGGATCAAAGTGTGGGCGTCGTAATCATACGCGGCGTTCGCGCCGAGCGTGTCATGTTACAATTGTTGAACCGGATCGACAGGGTTCTGGCTCCGGGCGGAAGTATCGCCTTTACATCCTACAGGCGGGGCAAAGGGTCTTATTCCGGCATGTCTTCGGCGATTAACCGTTTTCTTGCGAGCAAAGCGAGTGACTATCGGATTACAAGCCTCGAGCCTCCGTGGCTTGGTATCGACAAGTTGCCACCACTTTCCAAAAACGACACATAGCTTCTGGTTCTTGAGGCAACGACATGTTAGCCATTGCCCAATAAACAAAACGGGTTTCGCGAGAAATCAATACCCGTCTGCAAGTGAGGTCGAGATGTCAAACGAACCCAGAGTGATCGGTGCTGTTCCCGGCAGCCAGAATAAACCGAACGCAGACAAGGCAACCAAGCGCAAGAATACAAAAGACGCGATCCGTCGTACGTTCCTGACGCGCCTTCCCAAGGGCGGGGTGGCTGTTGAGATCGGTGTCTGGCAGGGCGAGTTTTCTCCGACAATCCTGAAATTGCTTGAACCCAGTCAGTTGTTTCTGATCGATCCCTGGAAACATATTGGCGAGGAATCGCACACAACGGCGTTTGTCGGCCGGACCGAAGACGAAAAGATGGAAGCCATCTTCCAGAAGGTCGTCGCGTCCTTCGAAAAAGAGATCGAGGAAGGCAAGGTTGGCATCATTCGCGATTTCTCGGTGCCGGCATTAAAGCTCTTTGACGATGAGAGCATCTCTTTTGCCTATGTCGATGGGGATCATTCTTACGAGGGCGTTACTGCGGACCTGGAGGCGTTGTTTCCCAAGATCAAATCGGGTGGGATCATGGCGTTCGATGATTACCACCGTCGCGGCTGGTGGGGTGATGGCGTGATCCGGGCCGTCAACGAGTTTCTGGGCAAACACCCCCGTGAATTGCGTATCCGGGCAATTGCTGGTGCGCAGATCGCTATAGAAAAAATCACCCCGCAAGACGACAGCAAGAAACAGGGCGACTAAGCGTCTGGGGTGAATGGCAGCGATGAACAAGCCTGAAAAAATCCTCATCTCTGCGATGAAAAATGAGGGCCCGTATATTCTGGAATGGGTCGCTCATCATAAAGTTTTGGGTTTCGACAGGATCATTGTTTACACCAACGATTGCACGGACGGTACGAACAGAATTTTACGCCGCCTTGAGGCCCTGGGGCATGTTGAATTTCACAGGAACCGCGTGGGAACGGGCGGGATTCACAGATCAGCTCTGAGGCAGGCTCGCCGTTTGCCTGTCGTGAAAGAAGCCAAATGGGTCTATGTCTGCGATGCGGATGAGTTTCTGAATATTCATGTCGGAAACCATAAGGTGGACGACCTGATTGAGGCCACACCGGGCGTGGATGTCATTTCCATTCCATGGAAGATATTCTCGAACAGCGGTCGCCATGTGTTGCGCGACGCGCCAGTGACGCAGCAGTTTTTTGATGGTGAGTTAGAGTATGAGCAGGGCGGGGCGGGGCGCCGGTTCGTCAAATCGTTTTTCCGACAGGGCGAAGTCTATCTCCGCTATGGTATGCACAACCCGCATCCCAAATCCGAATTTGAGGCAGGTGTGTTCCGGTCTGTTCCCGGGGGGCACGCGAAAGAACCCGCACCTTTTGGGAATCATGTTGCACCGCCTTTTGGATTTGAGATTGCACAGATCAATCACTATGCGGTCCGCTCCACACAAGCCTATCTGGCCAAGCGCAGCCGTGGGCGAGCTAATCACTCGTCCCAGACGTTGGGAACGGAATACTGGGACCGTTGGAACAGGGGTGGCGCGGCGGATGAGACGATCCTCAGGTACAAGGACGAAGTTGACGCATTGATGGCGGAGTTTCAGTCTGACGAACGGCTTGCACGGCTGCACCGAAAAGCATTCCTGTGGCATAAGGCGTTGATCGAAGATCTTCTCAAACAGCCAGAGTACAACGCGCTTTACCAGACGCTTGTTAATAAGCCGGCTGTTGAATTTGTTGCAAAAGACCGCGGATTGCACGCACGTCTTTCGGCTGACAAGCAACCGTCTTCCAGCGAAAAACAGCCTGAATCCTGACAAACTCGCCCTCGGAGAAACTGCATATGGCTGCGGAAAATACTCTTCCTACAATCGGAATGCTCTGGTTGGAAGGTCCTCTCAGTTTTCTGGAACAGATGTGCCTTTTGTCGTTTGTCGCGAACGGGCACAGGGTCGTGCTGTTCCACTATGACGAAGTCGAGAATGTACCAGAAGGTATCGAACTGGTTTCCGCGAACGAGATTCACGAACCGCAGCGGTTCATCATGAACAACCAGTTCAAAACACCGGTTCCGCAATCTGATATTTTCAGGCTGCAGTTGATGCAAAAAACCGATTTTCTCTGGTGCGATACGGATGTGATTTCTTTGAAACCGATCCCGAAAGCGGATCATATTTTCGGTTTCTTCAATCGCAATACGATCTGCAATGCGATCATGCGGTTGCCGTCAGACAGCCCCGCATTGAAAGCGTATACGGAATACAGTCTTGATCCATTCCCGATCCGACCATGGGTAGAAGGTGAGGAACGCGAGAAGCTGGAACGCCAGAAAAAGGCCGGTGAGTTGCCTCATGCCTCGGATCAGGCACACAGCGTTTACGGACCCGGTGTCATGACGTGGTTTCTGCGACATCATGGCGAGATTGAACACGCTAGCCCACCCCCGGTGTTTTACCCTTTGCCGTTTCGGCAAACGGGGCAGGCGAACGACATTCCAGCGCGGGAGTTTCGAAAAAAGTACCTTACGGACCAGACGCAGGCCGTCCATCTTTGGGGCCGTCGGATGCGTTGGTGGATTGCCAAGGGTGTAAAACGTCATTCATTTCTGGATCGAAGGCTGCGCGGTTTGGGGATCAGTCCTGCCAATGCACCTTTGCCACGCAGAGGGCGGGGCGCGCCGCAGAAAATCGAGTTTCCCGACTCGCTTCCGGACTTGCGGATCAGCAAAGAGGAAATCAGTGAGGCCACCAACGGCGTGATGTCCGTAGCTCAGGTCGCAAACTCTGAGCAGTTCTTCAAATTGGCCCAGGTTGAATTGGATAAAATAAAAGACAGAGGGCTTTATGGGGTGAATGATAAACCCCAATCGGGTCATCAGCGAGGTTGGGATCACTATGCCAATGACGCATTGCGGTTGAATGCCATGTCTATGTCATTGTCAAGATTTGCCAACAATCAGCGCTATTTGCCTGATTTGAGCAACCCAAAGACCGTGACTGAGAAGATGCTGGTCATGAAGCTGTTTGCCGAGATGCCCGAAGTGTCGGCGGCGGATAAGTTGACGGCGGAAAGTTATATCCCAGAACCAGCCAGGAACCTTGTTACACCGGTGAAGCGCTATTGGGTTTCATCGTCGCCTGAGTTGCCGGAAGACCTCGATCTCGAGCCCGGCAGCTATTGGCTCAAATGCAATAACGGGCAGGGGCAAAACCACAGGATCACCTGGCCCATGAACACAGAAGACCGCAACCTGGCCAAGGAAAAGCTTACCAACTGGAGCAATAAACCCATTCCCCACGGCTTCTGGGCGGCAGAATGGTGGTATTCCACGATCGAAACGCGCTATTTCCTCGAGGAAGATTTGGCGGTTGAAGGTCAGGACATCATCGATTGGAAATTCTGGGTTGTCGCCGGAAAGGTCCAGATTGTTCAGGTCGACCGGGACCGCTCTCGGGGGCATGTGCAGATGATCCACGACCGGGATTTCAACTTCATCCCGAAAGAGCTGTATTTCCAGACAAGCGATGACACCGAGCCCAAGCCAGAGGTGTTTGACGATATGGTCGCAATTGCCGAAGCCGTCGGGCAACGTGTCGAGTTTGCGCGGGTGGACCTTTATGTAATTGGCGACAAGATTTATCTGGGCGAAATCACGCTCTGCCCGTTTGGCGGAAAACGCAAGATGCGTACGCCCGAACTGGATGTGCAGATGGGTGAGGCCTGGGTCGGCACCCGTCTGTTCCCGAACTGATCCGGTTACTCGACGGCGATTTCCTGACGCAGCTTTCCTGTTGTCTTGTCAAAGATCAGGACGCGGTTGTCGTCGGTCACGACCGCATACCAGCTGGATCCGATGGTCAGGGCCTGCGCCCGGGCACCATCGGGTAAGTCGATCTGATCAGGCAGGGTGGGGGTGCGGTCTGATAGGCGGATGACAATCAGGGCGAATGTCACTAGAACCCCGCCAATCATCACCGCGGTCAGCAGCATGACCATCCGCCGCAGCAATCGTAGCTGCGGGGTTTCCTGCGGTTCTTGGGGTTCGGAAGGGACAGTCATGGGCACCCGCCAGATTGAGTTTCAGATTGCGGCCGATCCGCCGCCTCGCCTTGATAAGGCGCTTTCGCGGGATGTGCCAGACGGTGAAAACCTGTCGCGCACGCGGTTGGCGCGCCTGATCGAGGATGGCGCGGTTCGGATCGACGGGACCCGGATGCAGGACCCAAAGGCCAAAGTGTCCGAAGGGGCGCAGGTCGTCATAACTGTGGCCGAGGCAGAAGACAGCCATATCGGCGCAGAAGACATCCCGCTTGAGGTTGTTTTCGAAGACGCAGACGTGATCGTCGCCAACAAGCCAGCAGGCATGGTCGTGCACCCCGCGCCGGGCTCGCCCGGGGGTACGATGGTCAACGCCTTGCTACACCATTGCGGTGACGCTTTGTCAGGTGTTGGGGGGGTGAAACGCCCCGGTATCGTTCACCGGATCGATAAGGAAACCAGCGGTCTTCTGGTGGTCGCTAAAACGGACGCCGCGCATCACGGGCTGGCCGAGCAATTCGCAGCACATAGCGTCGAGCGTTATTACCGTGCTGTGTGTTACGGGGTTCCGGATGCAAGTGATCCTCGTTTGCGCGGCGTCAAAGGTGTCAGCTTTGAGCCGGGCAACATCATGCGTGTGACGACCCAGCTTGCGCGGCACAAGACCGACCGTCAAAGGCAGGCGGTGTTGTTTCATGGCGGGCGCCACGCTGTGACACGCGCGCGGGTTGTTGAAACATTTGGTGCGCCTGCTGGTCTGGCTTTGATCGAATGCTGGCTCGAGACCGGGCGAACGCACCAGATCCGCGTTCATATGGCCCATGCCGGGCATGGGCTTGTCGGGGATCCGGTCTATGGTGGAAAGCGGAAACTGGCGACCAAGGCGTTTGTGCCTGCCGCCGCCGAATGCGTGTCCGGCTTTCCCCGGCAGGCGCTTCACGCCGCCGTATTGGGGTTCGAGCACCCGGTGACCGGCGAAAACCTGCGGTTTGAAGCCGAACTGCCGCAAGACATGGAGAACCTGATTGCCGCGCTTCGTGCACCGCTGACATAATAAGCAAAGTCCTGTGAGTAAGAGTTTCTTATCTTTCCTTCATGAAAGATTAATTTCAGACTGTTAGCAGCACCTCTTGAACAGGATGGGTTCTTTACCCATATCCTATGTTAAAGACTTAAACATTTGTCGGAGGGACATCATAATGGCAAATTACGCAAATCTCCCCGCGCCGACGCCCGAGGGCGGCCTGAACCGCTATATGCAGGAGATTCGCAAGTTTCCCCTGCTTGAGCCAGAAGAAGAATACATGCTGGCCAAGCGCTGGGTTGAAGAGCAGGACACAGAAGCCGCGCATAAGATGGTGACATCGCACCTGCGGCTGGCGGCCAAGATTGCCATGGGATATCGCGGCTACGGTCTGCCGCAAGCCGAAGTGATTTCCGAAGCCAATGTGGGCCTGATGCAGGCGGTCAAACGTTTTGACCCTGAAAAGGGTTTCCGTCTGGCCACCTATGCCATGTGGTGGATTCGCGCCTCGATTCAGGAATATATTCTGCGGTCATGGTCGCTGGTGAAACTGGGCACAACTTCGGCGCAGAAAAAACTGTTCTTCAACCTGCGCAAAGCCAAGGCGCGCATCGGTGCACTGGAAGAGGGCGACTTGCGCCCCGAAAACGTCGCGCAAATTGCCAATGATCTAGGCGTGACCGAAGAGGAAGTCATCAGCATGAACCGCCGTATGTCCGGCGGGGACGCTTCTCTGAACGCCACGGTCGGGTCCGAAGGCGAAGGCACGATGCAATGGCAGGACTGGCTTGAGGATGAAGACGCCGACCAGGCCGGAGATTATGAGGCGCGCGATGAGTTGGAAGCGCGTCGCGAGTTGCTTGCTGCGGCGCTGGACGTGTTGAACGACCGTGAAAAGGACATCCTGACCCAGCGCCGGTTGCTGGATCAACCGGTTACGCTGGAGGACCTCAGCGCCCAATACAATGTCAGCCGCGAGCGGATCCGTCAGATCGAAGTTCGCGCGTTCGAGAAGCTGCAAAAGAAAATGCGGGATCTGGCACGTGAAAAAGGGATGCTGGGTGTCAGCTGACCACAATACCAGCCTGCAATAGCTGCGGGCTGGTTTTTACACTTGTGCGAAGAAACCGCCTCTTCGCGCACATGCCCGGCGCGTCCTGACAGATCATTTCCTGCTGAACGCGTATGACCGCTATCCAGACTGTGAAGCCAAAAGAATGGCCGCAGGGCCAAAGCTATGGTACGGCAAAGACGCGTTTCATTTCGATGACGGTGTGACAGGTCGATCCTGCGGACCTCGCAGGGGCACGAACCCTTTGGGGTTCAAACATCTATGGAGAGCGTTATGCAAAAACCGGTTCAGTTTGGCGTGTTAGGTGCCGCGAAATTCGCGCGTGAATACATGGCACCGGCGATACATGCCGCCAACGGGGCGCGACTGGCTGCGCTGGCGACGTCAGACGCGGCAAAGGCTGAACCTTTTTCGTCGTTCTGTCCCGATCTGAAAGTGTTCGAAAGCTATGATGCGCTGTTGGCGGACCCTGGTATTGATGCGGTCTACATACCACTGCCCAACCATCTTCATGTGGAATGGAGCCTGAAAGCGCTGGATGCCGGCAAGCATGTGCTGTGCGAAAAGCCGATGACAATGAAGGTGGACGAGTTTGACGCATTGATCCAAAAGCGCGACGAAAGCGGCTTGCTTGCCGCCGAGGCGTATATGATCGTGCATCACCCCCAATGGCAATTGGCGCGCAAACTGATTGCGGATGGTGCAATCGGCAATCTGGTGCACGTAACCGGAGCGTTCAGTTTCGACAATCGGGCAGATACCCAGAATATTCGTAACCGCGCTGAAACGGGCGGCGGCGGATTGCGAGACATCGGTGTTTACGTAATTGGCGGAGCCCGGTTTGCAACGGGGCGGGAACCGGTGGCGATACAGTCAGCCATCCGTTGGCAGGATGATATCGACATCTTCACCGAAATTCGCGCGCAGTTCCCCGGTTTTACCTACTCAAGCTACGTGTCCATTCGGATGCATCCCCATCAGGAAATGGTGTTTCACGGGGAAAATGGCCTGATCCGCCTGACTACACCGTTTAATGCGCGTGTGTTTGGTGAAGCCCGGGTCGAGTTGCACCGCCCGGGGCTTGAGGTGCTGGTCACCCGGTTCCCCGGCGCAGACCATTACAAGCTTCAGGTCGAGGCCTATTGCCGCTCGGTCAGGGAAGGGGCAGAATATCCCTGTCCGCTGGAATTCTCTCGGGGGACGCAAGAGGTGATTGACCGCGTGTTCGAGGGCGCAGTTTCGCTGTAACTTGCCCTTTGCGCGCAGGCTCGGCTATCCTTTTGCTTACGTTTAGCAGGAGATGACCCATGGCCGGAGGCTGGGCGCGCGACGGCGCAGTGAGCGAACAGATCGAAGCGTCGATTTCGGATGAACTGGCGCGGATGCAGGCGCAAAAGCGGCCTGTTGGTGAAAGCCTGACCCATTGCGCCGAATGCGAAGAGCCGATCCCTGAGAAACGCCGCGTTGCTTTGCCGGGCGTGAAGCTGTGCCTTGATTGCCAGCAGGAACGGGATGGTGCGTACAAGGCACGTGGCGGCGTCAATCGGCGTGGGTCAAAAGACAGCCAGTTGAAGTGATCTCAGGTACGGCTGCTACAAGCCCAGACTTATTGCTACGCAAACTGTTCGATCACCAGAATATTGTAAGCTTTGCCATATGCTCTCGAAACATTCCCAGGGCATCAATTGGTAAGATTGCGCCATCTTCGAGCAATATCTTGGTTCGGATTAGTTCAGGGCCAAACTCTCGTTCATGGTAAAAGAACACGATTTCGATTTCTCGCTGACTTGCAATGTCTTGTTCAGAGATAAATCCTGACAAAGAACCTCCACGCATACGTGCTGGACGTGTTTTCAGGCATTGACCGGCGCCGCTTACTACCAATTCCGTGCAATAAACCTTGCGTTCTGAAAGATACCTTTCGCTCAAACTTCCATAGTGTTCAGACGTGTAAGGCGTGATGGCTTCCAAGAGAGCTGTGACCGGAGAAGCGCACTCTAAGCAGGTGTATCTAATAAATGCCTCATTGAACTCGGCTGACCAGATTTCCTCTCTTTCCATGTTGGCGATAAGGTATGACCCATCAAGGCGACCAAACCGAGTGCCTTCTGCATAGCTTGTTTGTGCGAACAGAATTGTGGCGATTGCCATCAATTGAGTAAGAAGTTTCAATGGCCATCCAGCATTCAAGGTTACTTTTCTTCACTGAGAAATCACTTTTACCATAAAGTCCGGTCCAAAGCTGTTCAACGCCAGCTTCGTCCCGCGTAGCGGGCGTTCAGGGGCCCCTTGGGCGCGACAGTGCCGGGCATGGCAGGTTTTTTCAGCAAGGCAGATGTCGCGACCCTCTGTCGAGGGCGTCTCAACCCTCCATCGCCTCCAACTCGTCAATGAAGCCTGAGATCATCGACAGGCCCTTTTCCCAGAACTTGGGGTCGCTGGCGTCCAGGCCGAACGGGGCCAGCAGTTCCTTGTGGTGCATTGAACCACCAGCGCGCAGCATGTCGAAATACTTGTCCTCAAACCCTTCCGCGCCGCTTTCGTATACCGAATAAAGCGCGTTCACGAGGCCGTCGCCGAAGGCATAGGCATAGACATAAAAGGGCGAGTGGACGAAGTGGGGGATGTATGCCCAGAAGGTCTCGTACCCGTCCATGAATTCGAATGCGGGGCCAAGGCTTTCGGCCTGAACGCTCATCCACAGGGCGTTGATGTCATCCGGGGTCAGCTCGCCCTCACGTCGGGCGGCGTGCAACTTGCATTCAAAGTCGTAGAAGGCGATCTGGCGGACCACCGTGTTGATCATATCTTCGACCTTGCCAGCCAGCAGAACCTTGCGCTGTTCCGGGGTTTCGGCCTGTTCCAGCATCTTGCGGAATGTCAGCATCTCACCAAAGACCGAGGCGGTTTCCGCCAGTGTCAGCGGGGTGGATGACAGCATCTCGCCCTGACCGGCGGCCAGCACCTGATGGACGCCGTGACCCAGTTCATGGGCAAGCGTCATCACATCGCGCGGTTTGCCCAGATAGTTGAGCATCACATAGGGGTGGACATCTGTAACTGTCGGATGTGCGAAGGCCCCCGGCGCTTTGCCCGGTTTCACCGCCGCGTCGATCCATCCTTTTGAGAAGAAAGGCGCCGCGATTTCACCCATCCGGGGGTCAAAGGCATTATACGCGTTCATCACCGTCTTTTGGGCCTCTTCCCAATTCACGACACGCGTGTCTTCCATGGGCAGGGGCGCGTTGCGGTCCCAGACCTGCATGACGTCCAGTCCAAGCCACTTGCGCTTCAGCTCATAATAGCGATGACTCAGCTTGGGGTAGGCGGCCACGACCGCCTCGCGCAGGGCCTCGACCACTTCTGGTTCGACATCGTTCGACAGGTGACGCCCGGTCTGAGCGGTCGGCATGTTGCGCCAGCGATCAACGATTTCTTTCTCTTTGGCCTGCGTGTTGTGAACGCGGGCAAAGGTTTTGATATTGTCCTGAAAGACCGAAGCCAGTTCACGCGCCGCGGCCTCACGTTTCGCGCGGTCCTGTTCTGTCAGCTGATTCAGGGTGCCTTCGATGTTCAGTTCTTCACCGTCGACATGAAAGGCCAGTCCGGCAATCGTTTCGTCGAACAGACGTTCCCACGCGTCGCCGACAACCCCCAGATCATGAAGGAACTTTTCCAGTTCATCAGACAGCTGATAGGGCTTCATTGCGCGGATGCGACGGAACACAGGTTCGTAGCGGGCGAGATCCGTGTTCGCCGCAAAATGCGCTTTCAGAACATCGTCTTCGATCCGGTTGATCTCGAGCGTGAAGAACACCAGCGGAGTGGTGAAGATCGTGATCTTTTCCTGCATGTCCGACAGGAATTTGGCGCGCTCTGCATCTGTGGTCAGTTGATAATAGCGCAGACCGGCAAAGGACATGATACGCCCGGCGATGGCGTTGATCTTTTCGTTGCGATGCACACAGGTCAGCAGGTCTGCGGCCTCCAGATCGGCCAGCTTGCCTTCGTAATCAGCAGCAAACGCGGCACATTCACCTTCCAGCCAATCCAGATCGCGCGCTAATTCGGGTGCGTCTTCCGAGGTATAGAGATCGCTCAGATCCCATTCCGGAAGATTGCCCAGATTGCCGGAACCACCGATTGCGTTCGCGTCACGGACAGGGAAGGGAAGGTCGCGCATGGATCACCTTTAGTAGACTGCTTTTGCAAACATCTAGGGCTGGCGCGCCCGGATCACAAGCGGCCAATCCCAAAGGTGAAAAGGTTTACGAGGAAACCAGCTTGGAAGCGCCATTGGCCTGGTTGGCCAGAAAATGCGCCGCGATCTGGTCCAGAACAGGCCCTCGAACGTTGGGTGCTTCCATTAGTACCTCGTGTTCACCATCCGGAATTTCGATCAGCGTTCCGTTGGGCCAATTGGCCATGCGCGCACGAATTGCCTTGCGGTCCACAATTTGCTCATGGCTGCCCAAGAATGTCAGGCACGGAGTTTTCGGGGCGGGCTGTTCCATCAACCATGCACATTCGTCCAGCGACTCGCGCAGCCACAGATTTGAAGGGGCACCCAGCGCGAGTTCAGGATGTGCGTTCAACTGATCCTGCATCATCCGGTACATGTCCGGGTCACGGGTCAGCATATTTCCCTCGAAAGGTTGCGACAGGACATAGCTTTTGAGCGTAGTGGTGGGGGGTGTGCGCTCGCCCAGGCCAAGTGCTGTGCCCCAATAGGCTGTCACGCGGCTTAGGGGTTTCATGACCGGAGTGAAGAAAATTCCCCACATAGGGCCCGTGAAGGCACACGCAGCAAAGCAGCCATTCTCGATGACGGCACGCAACCCGATTGCACCGCCCATCGAATGCCCGACCACGTACCATGGTTTCGGCAGGTCCAGCGCGCTTGCAAGTTTCAGGGTGACCTGAACGTCCTGCTGGTAATCGGTGAACTGATCGACATGTCCGACCCGAGCATCGTCCAGCAACCGATCTGCAAGACCCTGACCGCGCCAGTCGACGGCCAGCATGGCGAACCCACACTCTACGAATTCGCTGGCAGTATTGCCGTATTTTTCAATGTATTCCGTGCGTCCCGGAAACATCATGACAGTGCCATGTGCCTTTCCGCCCGGAAGCCAGTGAGCAACGCGGATGCGTTTTTGATCCGACGTCGTCAACCAGTGGGCCTTACCACCGGCGGGGCCGCCGGCCACGTCTTCAAACAAAGGGGCCGGCGAGAACTCCATCAGGCCAGTACCGATGCCAGCTTCATGGCAACACCCATGTCGCCATCAATGCTCAGCTTTCCGGACATGAACGCACCTGTCGGGTTCAATTCACCGCTGAGGATTTGTTCGAACGTGTCGGCATCCGCGCTTAGGGTGACATCAGCATCATCGTCGCTGACCCGCGCGCCGTTGGAATCCAGGACAATAGCCCCCAGGTCGGCGATATCAAACTTGGCCGAGGCATCAAACGCGCCGCCTTCCAGTTTTTCATTCAAAGAGGCGGCTGCCTTTTCAAGTGTCTCGCTCATGTTTTTCCTCATATTGTTAGTGCGCCGTGAATGGACATCCCCGGTCGCAACGCTACACTGACTATTGTTATGAGCATTGCAATCCACAATCTCAAAGGTACCGTCGCGGCACTTTTTGTCCTAGTCACGATTTCCTCCACTTGCCTTGCGCAACAGGCGGATTCACGGGACGAGGGCGAATTGCTGCAACAACTTGCCCAATCGACGCCCGATCAGGCCATTGCTCTGGATCGGCAGTTGCAAGCTCTGTGGGCGCAGTCCGGTTCAGCATCGGCTGATTTGTTGTTGGAACGTGGCCGTGAAGCGTTGGATGACGGTGACGTAGGTGCGGCACTGGAACATCTGACCGCCCTGACGGACCATGCGCCCGATTTTGCTGAAGGCTGGCACCTGCGCGCTTCGGCCTTTTTCGGGATCGAGCGGTTTGGCATGGCCGCTGCCGATCTGGAACATGCCCTGACCCTGAACCCCAACAATTACGAGGCAATCTATGGTCTGGGCCTGATCTTTGAGATTATCGGACAACCTGACAAAGCTTACGAGGCCTATTCACGGGCATTGGCTATACATCCCCACCACGAAGAAGTAACCAATGCGGTGAATCGACTGAAGCCGCAGATTGACGGCGCAGCGCTGTAAGGTCCGGGCAGGGGGCAAAGGTGAGCGGGTCATCCCGAATAGTGGCCGTTTTGGGCCCTACGAACACAGGTAAAACCCATTACGCAATCGAACGGATGCTGGGATACCGCACAGGTGTCATCGGTCTGCCGCTGCGTCTGCTTGCGCGTGAGGTCTATGACAAGATCGTCGCCATCCGCGGGCCGTCGGTTGTTGCGCTTGTCACCGGTGAAGAGCGGATCGTACCCCCCCGGACCCAGTATTGGGTCTGTACTGTCGAGGCGATGCCCGAAGGTATGGGTGCGGATTTCGTGGCAATTGATGAAATCCAGCTGTGTGCCGATCCCGAGCGCGGCCATGTCTTTACGGATCGCCTGCTTCGGTCGCGCGGAACAAACGAGACGCTTTTTCTTGGCTCTGACACCATGCGCGGCCCGATTGCCGCGCTGGTGCCCGACGCACAGTTTATACGGCGCGAGCGGATGTCGCAGCTGGTCTATTCCGGTTCGAAGAAACTCAGCCGGATGCCGGCCCGCAGCGCTATTGTCGGGTTTTCGGTCGAGAATGTGTATGCCATCGCGGAGCTTCTGCGCCGCCTGAAAGGTGGCGCGGCGGTGGTCATGGGGGCCCTGAGCCCACGGACGCGGAATGCCCAGGTGGAACTTTATCAAAATGGCGAGGTTGACTACCTGGTCGCCACAGATGCCATCGGCATGGGCCTGAACCTGGATGTAAACCACGTTGCATTTTCATCCCTTACCAAATTCGACGGGCGGCGGATGCGCCCTCTGGCCCCGAATGAGCTGGCCCAGATCGCAGGCCGGGCCGGGCGTGGCATGTCGGACGGCACCTTTGGCGTGACCGGCGAGGCGCCGCCGCTGGACGAAGGTGTCGCGCAGGCAATCACGGACAGCCGGTTTACGCCGATGAAAAAGTTGAACTGGCGGAATGCCGCCCTCCGGTTTGGCTCGATTGACGCACTGATCAACTCGCTTGAGGTCAGTCCGAGTGACGAACACCTGATCAAAGCCCGCCCGGCTGACGACCTGAATGTGTTGAAATCGCTGTCACAACAGGCCGAGATTGCCGCCCGCGCAAGTGACGGTCCATCCATTCGATTGCTTTGGGATGTGTGCAGAATCCCTGATTTTCGCGGCATCAGCCATGCAGAGCACGCCAGTCTGCTGGAAGTGATCTATGGCCACCTGCACGAACGCGGCAGTATTCCCGATGATTTCATGGCCCGGCAGATACGGCGGATTGACCAAACCCATGGGGATATCGATGCGTTATCCAAAAGGTTGGCATATATTCGCACCTGGACATATGTTGCGCAACGAAACAGTTGGGTGCGTGACGAATCACATTGGCGTGACGAAACGCGCACTGTAGAAGACAGACTGTCTGACGCACTACATGAGCGACTGA
Organism: Ruegeria sp. L11; assembly: GCF_056531755.1. Classification (NCBI taxonomy): domain Bacteria; kingdom Pseudomonadati; phylum Pseudomonadota; class Alphaproteobacteria; order Rhodobacterales; family Roseobacteraceae; genus Ruegeria; species Ruegeria sp. L11. The sequence continues at coordinate 972,824 of NZ_JBQFMI010000001.1, read as the reverse complement.
CTCAAAGATTTGTGGACCGGCGTACATCGGTTTTGTTGCGGCGGCTCAAGCAGAAGGAGGCCCTTTTGGCCGAAGTAAATGACAAGGGTGAAGTGACCGTCGAAGGCGAATTCGTCGGTCGTCTGGAAGGGTTCCGGTTCAGCCCGGACAAAAGCGCGCAAGGAACCGAGGCGAAAGCGCTCAAATCGGCATCCCTGCAAGCACTCGCGCCGCAATTCCATCTGCGTGCCGATCGCTTCTACAATGCGCCCGATACCGAAATTGATTTCACCGATCAGGGCGGCCTGATGTGGGGCGAATATGCCGTTGGCAAACTGGTTGCCGGGGCCGAGCCTCTCAAGCCCGTGGTCGAGGTTTTTGTGGACGAAGCCGCCGGTCCGGATGTTGAACAGAAGGTGCGGCGCCGGTTGCAGCACTTCATCGACCGCAAAATCGCTGCTCTGTTCGAACCGCTGCTGAATCTGTCGCGCGATGAGGAACTCAACGGGCTGGCCAAAGGATTTGCCTTCCGCATGGTCGAGGCGCTGGGCGTGTTGCCCCGCGCGCAAGTTGCACAAGAGGTCAAGGATCTGGATCAGGACGCCCGCGGCGCGCTGCGCAAGCATGGTATACGGTTTGGCCAGTTCACCATCTTTATGCCGCTGCTGCTGAAACCTGCTCCCACGCGTCTGCGTCTCGTGCTTTGGGCGCTGTCCAGCGGTTTGCAGGAATTCCCCGAAGCACCGCCTCCGGGTCTGGTCACTGTGCCGGTCGCCAAGGATGCACCACAGGGCTATGACACCATGTGCGGCTACCGCGATGCGGGTGACCGATCGATCCGGATCGACATGTTGGAACGTCTGGCCGATATGCTTCGTGCGGAGGACAGCCGTGGCGGGTTCGAAGCCAAGCCGGATATGCTGTCGATCACCGGTATGACGCTTGAACAGTTTGCTGACCTGATGCAGGGGCTGGGCTACAAAGCCGAACGCGGCGAGCGTGACAAGGTCAAACCGGCCCCGGTAGAGCAGCCTGTGACAGAGGCGGCGGAACAAGCCGTTATCGACGAGACGTCAGCACCCGATGCGGCATCAGAAGAGGTCGCCGCGCCCGCCGAAGCGACAGCCGAGGCCACCGAAAGCACTGAGGTGGCAGCCGAGGCTGTCGCAGAAGGTCAGGTTGCGGAACCTGCGTCGGATGAACCCGAGGTTGAAGTGTATTACACCTTCACATGGGGTCGCCAGCGCCAGCCGAACCGTGGCCCGCGCCGCGAGCCGGGGCAGGGTAAGGGGAAACCACGGGGCAAACCGCAGGACGGCCGTGGCAAACCGCACGGCAAGAAGGGCGGCAAGCCGCAGGGGGCCAAGACCTTCTCGTCACGGCCACCGAAAAAGGAAAAGGCCATTGATCCCGACAACCCGTTCGCCGCAGCGCTTATGGGTCTGAAGGACGGCAATTGACGCAAGATGGCCGAGGCCAAACTGCGAATTGACAAATGGTTGTGGCAGGCGCGGTTCTTCAAGACCCGCAGCCTTGCCGCCAAACAGGTCAGTGGTGGCCATGTCCGGCTGAATGGAAACAGGGTGCTGAAACCGGCGCAGGCCGTGGTCCCCGGTGACGTTCTGACCTTCTCGCAGGGCCGCATTGTCCGCGTTATACGTGTGGAAAAACTGGGGGAACGCCGCGGTCCGGCGCCCGAGGCGCAAACGCTGTACTTTGATATGACCGAAAACCAGGAAGCGCCTCCTGTAAATCCGGGTTTCGAGGGAAAAGGTCGACCAACCAAGAAAGATCGACGCGCTATTGATCTTTCTCGCCCGGAAGATCACTGATCCTGTCTTGAAGAGCGGGCCAGACTGAATTAGCTAGTCGCTCAAACCGCAAACAGGAATCCGACCATGACCTATGTAGTCACCGAAAACTGTATCGCCTGCAAATACACCGACTGTGTCGAAGTGTGTCCGGTGGACTGTTTCTACGAAGGTGAAAATACGCTGGTCATCCATCCTGACGAATGCATTGACTGCGGCGTGTGCGAGCCCGAGTGCCCCGCCGACGCGATCCGCCCCGATACCGAGCCGGGTATGGAGGAGTGGGTTGAGTTCAATCGTAAGTTTTCCGAACAATGGCCGGTGATTGTCACCAAGAAAGACCCGCTGCCAGATGCGGAGGAGCGTGACGGTGAAGAGGGCAAGATGGAGAAGTATTTCTCGGAAGCGCCCGGCGAAGGCGGCTGAGTGATTCGTTCCAAGCGGCCTGTTTTGGCATAAAGACCGCGGCACAACCTGTTGAATGCAGGTTGAATATGATAAATTCCCGTAAGGTAAACTTTCGGGCGTCGTAAATTTGTGATATACTATACCTACATGATGACCGAGATTGGGATGCGCTCCGTAAGTATGCTCACTTTGGAGTTTTGAATTTATGACAATATCGCCGCCTGACGGGGCTGAGACAGTCCCCGCATGTGGTGCTTTTGTTGTCCGTGTCCCGTCCGCAAGCAAGGAAGAAACTGAATGACAAAGTCGAAAAAGCTCGAGTTCCGCCCGAACGACTATGTTGTCTACCCCGCCCATGGCGTGGGCCAGATTATCTCGATCGAGGAACAGGATGTCGCGGGATTCTCGCTTGAGCTGTTCGTCATCTCATTTGAGAAAGACAAGATGACGCTGCGCGTGCCGACCAACAAGGTGACCGAATCTGGTCTGCGGTCGCTCAGCTCGCCCGATGTGATCAGTCAGGCGATGAAAACGCTGAAAGGCAAGGCCAAGGTGAAACGCGCCATGTGGTCCCGCCGTGCGCAGGAATATGAACAGAAGATCAACTCGGGTGATCTGATCTCGATCGCCGAAGTGGTCCGTGACCTGCACCGCACCGATGATCAGCGCGAGCAGAGCTATTCCGAGCGCCAGCTGTACGAAGCTGCCTTGGAGCGTCTGACCCGTGAGGTCGCGGCTGTTTCGGGCGCTGGCGAGGTGTCAGCTGCCAAGCAGGTGGACGAGGTTCTGACCTCACGCGCTGCCTGATCGAAGGTACATTGACAAAACGGGCCGCTCCGGATTTGGGGCGGCCTTTTTCGTGGCTTGGTGAATTGTTCAAGTGGCGCTAATTTCACTGTGTATGCAGCGGATTACCGGACGGACATGAAGCAGACTGTGAAATACCTGTACATCGGGCACGACCCTGTTTCGGTCTGGTTTAGGTATGCGCTGATCCTGTTCGATGTTGCGACAATCGTTTTCTTTGTCGGGACGGCGCACATCCCGCATGGGCCGGGCTTGACCGTTGCAAGCCAACTGGTCGGTGTACTGATTTTTCTGGATTTCTCTGCGCGGCTCTGGATCTCAAAAGACCGCTGGAGGTTTTTGCGCCAGATTTACACAGTGGCGGATATCGTGGTCATCCTCTCGCTGGTGCTTGATCCGTTTTTGACAGGCAACCTCGCTTTCCTGCGGATATTACGCGCCCTGCGACTGATTCATTCCTATCATCTGCTCTGGGATCTGCGGCGCGACAGCCGTTTTTTCCGCACGCATGAGGACGCTGTTATCGCGGCGATCAACCTACTGGTCTTTGTCTTTGCCACCTCGACGGCCGTTTTGGTGTTTTTTATCCCCGAAGACGCGCAAACGCCTTACATAGATGCGCTGTATTTTACCATGGCGACGCTCACTACGACCGGGTTTGGCGACATCACTTTGGTCACACCGGGCGGCAAAATGTTTTCCGTCTTTATTATGGTCGTTGGTGTGGCCCTGTTCGTCCGGCTGGCGCAGGCAATTTTCGCGCCACAGAAGGTCCGTCACAAATGCCCCAGCTGTGGGTTGTACCGGCACGACCCGGACGCCGTGCATTGCAAACATTGCGGCGATACGTTGCGAATTGAAACCGGGGGCGCGTCTTAGATCTGGGCGCTGAGGGCAAGCAGAAACGTGATCTCCGCCAATTGCTGCGACGCGCCCAGAATATCTCCGGTTTGACCGCCGATCTTGGCTTTCGCGACGAGCCCCAAAACAGCGACGATCAAAGCCGCGAAGAGTATCGCGGTAAGCGCCAGACTTCCGCACAAGCTGTAAGCGACCAGAATCGCGATGCCCACAGCGATACAGGCTGATCCTGCGCCGGGGGTGCCAACTGAATGGCTCAGGCCCGACTTTCTGGCGTTTGGAAGAAGAACCATTAGAGCTGGCATCAGGGCGCGGGAAAATACGCAAGCTGCAACAACCATCCAGATCGGACCAACAGCCAGCATGGTGGAAATCGCGGATATTCGTAAAATCTGCGAGATCATCAAGGCAAGCACGCCGTACGTTCCAATCTGGCTGTCCTTCATGATCTCCAGCCGACGTTCAGCGGTGAAACCGCCCCAAAGCCCGTCGAACGTGTCGGCCAGACCATCCTCGTGCATAGCGCCCGTCAACAGGATCAGTACCGCGACCAGCAACGAGGCTGCGACAAACGGGGGCAGTTGAAACCCCATCGCCAGCCAACCGGTCAGGCATGCCAGCCCGCCAACGACCAGCCCAACCAGTGGAAATGCCCATACCGATTGTGCCTGCCGGGCAAACACGGCTTTGGGCAAACGGGGCAGGGGCAGGCGGGTCAACAGCACCAGGGCCAGCGGAACATCCCACAGGGAAAACGGTTTGGTGTCGTTTTTTTGCACGCCCGTGCCTTTCGGGGTCTTGTTGGTTTCGATCCTTCGGTTAAACACGCAGGACCACTCTGATGCAATGAGGCTTTCATGCTGCCTGAACTGAATGATTTGAACACGTTCCGTGCTGTCCTGGCGGGGGCTCCGGGCCCGGATGCCGCTGCGGTGCAGGGCGCGGCCGAACGAAATGGACAATTGACCAAACCCCCTGGTGCGCTTGGTCGGCTTGAGGATCTTGCGGTCTGGTATGCAGGATGGCGAGGGGACGCCCGTCCACAGATCAGCGCGCCTCAGGTCATTGTGTTTGCCGGAAATCACGGTGTTACCGCGCAGGGTGTTTCGGCCTTTCCACCGGAAGTGACCGTGCAGATGGTGATGAATTTCGAACATGGCGGGGCGGCGATAAATCAGTTGGCCAGGGCCGCAGGCGCGAAGATGGATGTACACGCGCTGGATCTGGACAAGCCGACCGCGGATTTCACCCAAGCCCCAGCCATGACAGAGGATGAATTGCTAGCCGCGTTGCGCACTGGCTGGCAGGCCGTTGATCCGCAATCTGATCTTTTGGTGGTCGGCGAAATGGGTATTGGCAACACCACCCCGGCTGCGGCTATTGCCTGTGCTCTGTTTGGTGGCGACGCGTCCGATTGGACAGGTCGCGGAACTGGTGTGGATGACGCAGGTCTGGTCAACAAAACCCGTGTCGTGGCCGAGGGTGTCGCCAAACACGCGTCAGATGATGGTCTGGACATCCTGCGCTGTCTGGGTGGACGCGAGATAGTCGCAATGGCGGGTGCAATTGCTGCTGCGCGGGTGTTGCGCATCCCGGTGATCCTGGACGGGTTCATCTGTTCGGCCGCCGCAGCCTGCTTGTGGAAGTTGTCCGATGGCGCGCTGGATCATGCCGTGGCAGGCCACCAAAGTGCCGAAGCGGCCCATGGTGCCGTGCTGGCGAAATTGGGCAAAGAGCCGTTGCTGAGCCTTGGCCTGCGGTTGGGCGAAGGGTCCGGCGGGGCGCTGGCGATCAACATTCTGAAAAGTGCCGTCGCCTGTCATTCCGGCATGGCAACCTTTGCCGAAGCTGGGGTTTCGGACGGCTGAACTCGCATCTGACCCGGGCAAAGGCTTGGGTCAGGCCGATTTCTTGGCGTGCTCTTCAGCCAGTTCCAGCAGCGCGGTTTCCAGATCCTTTTCCAGCGCCTGCGAACGCTCGATGTATTTCTTGTTTTCGGCGATTGGCATTCCGGGGACCCAAAGCTCGGCCAGATCGCGCACCGCCTTCCTGTCATGGTGGTAAAACGTCTGTTCAGCCTGGGCTGCTTCGTATTCACTCAGTCCGATATTCTCCAGAACATAGCGACCTGCGCGCAGCGAACTGTCGAACATTTCCCGCACGATGTCATTGGCACCCGCCTGATACAACTCGTATACATGGGTCCGGTCGCGGGCGCGGGCGATGATGTGAAGGTCAGGACGCTGCCGTCGGGCATAGCTGACAAGCCGTGTGACTTGCTTGTGATCATCCATAACGGCGACAAGAACGGATGCTTTGTCCAATCCCGCCGCGCGCAACAGTTCCGGCCGAGTGGGATCGCCCAGAAAGCCTTTGACGCCAAATCGGCGCATCAGCTGAATCGTTTCAATATTGTGGTCCAGAACGACTGTCTTGAAACCGCTGGCCCGCACCAGCCGGTTGACGATCTGACCAAAGCGACCAATGCCGGCGATGATGACCGGGCCCTTTTCGTCAATCACGTCAGGTTCGGGGCTGGCCGCGGAATCGCCAATCTTCCGCGACAACGCATCGTAGACGATGAAAAGAAGCGGCGTGATCAACATCGTCAGAGCAACGATCATCAGCAGTTTCTGCGACAGGTCGGGCGGAATGACATTCTGTTTCGTCGAAAATGCCAGCAGGACAAAACCGAACTCACCAGCCTGCGCCAACCCAAGGGTGAACAACCAGTGATCACGTCCCCGCAGTTTGAAGGCCTTGCCCACCAGAAATAGGATGATCCCCTTGGCAAGTATCACAAGCAGCGCCAGTCCAATCAGGTCCAGCGGGTCGTTGAAAAAATAACCGAAGTCTATTCCGGCACCGACCGTGATGAAAAACAGCCCCAGAAACAATCCTTTGAACGGCTCAAGGTCGCTTTCCATTTCATGTCTGAATTCAGAACTGGCCAGAACAACGCCTGCCAGGAACGCGCCCAGGGCAGGTGATAGGCCGACCAGTGTCATCAGAAACGAAATGCCCACGACAATCATCAGTGCCAGTGCGGTGTACATCTCGCGCAGACGGGTTGCGTGGATGAAGCGAAACAACGGTCTTGTCAGGTAGACACCGGCCAGAATGACAAACACCACCGCGCCGATTGTGACAAGGGTAACGGCCCAGCCCGGCAGCCCTTCAACCAGCGACAAACTGTGATCGCCTGCGCCATGTGATCCTCCAGCCCCCCGGTCAATCGATCCATCTGCTTGGAAACGCGGCATGGCGGGCAGCGCCAGCAGTGGCAACAAAGCCAGAATTGGGATCACCGCGATGTCCTGCGTCAACAGAACCGAAAATGTCGCGCGGCCGCCGTTTGTCTGCATCAGGCCTTTTTCTGACAGGGTTTGAAGAACGATCGCAGTCGAGGAAAGCGAAAGGGTCAAACCCACCGCTAGGGCAACCGACCATGGATGGTTGGCGTACATAGCCACGGCAGCAATCGCGACTGTTGACAGCAACACCTGCAAACCGCCCAGACCCAATAGCTTGTCGCGCATATCCCATAAGGCGCGTGGCTCCAATTCCAGACCAATGAGAAACAGCATCATCACCACGCCAAATTCGGCCACATGCTGAAGATTTTCGGTTTCCGCTCCGACTAACCCCAGTACGGGTCCGATTATGATCCCGGCTGCAAGATAGCCCAGCACAGATCCCAACCCCAGTCTGGCAGACAGGGGAACGGCAATGACTGCCGCTGCCAGATAGATCGAAGCCTGGTATAGAAAGTCGTCCATGTGTGTCCTCGGAACCTTTTCAGGTGGGAAGGGGGGCGTCGCGTTTAAGTTGATCCATTACAATCTGGCTCTGTACTCGTGCAACGGCAGGATGCGGCAGGATCACCTGATGTAGCAAGCTGTTGAGGGCGGACAGGTCGTCACAGTAGATGTGCAGCAGATAGTCTGCCTCACCCGTCATCGTCCATGCGCTGGTAATCTCGGGGCGGGTGTCGACCATGCGGGCAAAGCTTGCGGATTGCTCGGGGCCATGGGTGCCCAGATGCACCTGAACGAACCCCTGCACCTGCAGGCCCAGTTTCAGCGGGTCCAGCCGGGCAGCGTACCCGGTGATGTACCCTTCGACTTCAAGCCGCTGTCGGCGGCGTCCCGCTTGGCTGGGCGACAGGTTCAGCATTTCACCCAGTTGATGGGCCGTCAGATGCGCGTCTTTTTGCAGCGCGGAAAGCAGTCGCTTGTCGGTTGCATCCAGCATGTGCGGAAAAATCCTGGTTTTTTTAACTTATATGCGCGTTTTGCGCGTCATCTCGCAGTTTATACGAAAACAATGCGCAGAAACAGCGTCAGAAAAGTCGTATTTTTGAATCAGCAAAGAAATTCCTGTTTTCGTAGGAGACGCGCCATGGGTCCTTTCCCGCACAATGCCCCGAAATCCGTGATCAGCGAAGAAAACCCTGCCGGTACAGATGGGTTTGAATTCGTCGAATTCGCCCACCCAGAACCGCAGGAGCTGCGCGACCTGTTCGCAAAGATGGGGTTTGATCTGGTGGCCCGCCACAAGGAAATACCCTCTGTCGAGCTATGGCAGCAAGGGGATGTGACGTATATCCTGAATGCTGACCCGGACAGTTTTGCGGCTAAGTTCGTGGCCGAACATGGGCCCTGTGCGCCGTCGATGGGCTGGCGGGTCGTGGACGCGCAAAAAGCGTACGAACATGCCGTGTCAAAAGGTGCGGAACCTTACGACCACGCTGACAAAACCATGAATGTGCCTGCGATCAAGGGTATTGGCGGGTCGCTGATCTATTTCATTGATCAGTACTACGACACATCGCCCTATAATCAGGAATTCAACTGGATCAAGGAATCCAAACCTCGGGGCGAGGGGTTCTTCTATCTCGATCACCTGACGCACAATGTCTACAAGGGCAACATGGACAAGTGGTTCAAGTTCTATGGCGACCTGTTCAACTTCTGTGAAATTCGTTTCTTTGACATTCAGGGAAAATTCACCGGCCTTTACAGCCGTGCGCTGACATCACCCTGCGGGCGCATCCGTATTCCGATCAACGAGGACCGCGGCGAGACCGGGCAGATCGTGTCTTACCTGAAGAAATACAAAGGTGAAGGCATTCAGCATATCGCGGTTGGTAGCGATGACATCTATGCCTCGACCGATGCCATTGCTGAAAACGGCCTGAAGTTCATGCCGGGTCCGAATGAAGCTTATTACGAGATGTCCAGGACCCGCGTGGTCGGTCATGAAGAGCCGCTGGACCGGATGATGAAACACGGCATCCTGATTGACGGTGAAGGTGTCGTTGACGGGGGCGAGACGCGCATCCTATTGCAGATCTTCTCGAAAACGGTGATTGGCCCGATCTTCTTCGAGTTCATTCAGCGCAAGGGTGATGATGGTTTCGGCGAAGGGAACTTCCAGGCGCTGTTTGAATCCATCGAGCGCGAACAGATCGAAAGCGGCGAGATTTCCGCGGCTTGATCCAAATGAACCAATAAGTCGGGGGCGGTTCTGCTGCCTCTGACGTGCCTGTCTACAGGTGATCGGTCACGGCTTTGAGCGCCTATGTCAGCTGCGCGGCATCGCCAGGGTCACGTTGCGACCTTTCTTTTGATAACGCAGTTCACTGTCACTGATAGCAATGACCTTGCCGCCGTCAATACTGTCCCCAACTTTCAGTTTTTTGTAGCGCCCGCTGGGAAGCCGGACCAAGGCGCGACGGTTTGCGGGTGTGCCGTAAACGCCGATCAGATTTAAGCGACGCAAGTTGATCGCGTTATCGAGCGTGGCCTGCCGGGCTACAGATGCGGTTGTGGGAATCTTGGGTGCAACCGATTTCGCCTGAAACGATCCTGCGTCGTCTGAACTCTGGTCCAGCGCGGCCGTTGATCCAAGATTGGAGTTACCAGAAGCAGGTGCCTTTGCCGTGTCCAGACCCGCCGGTCGCAACCTGGGGCGCGGGACGCGGACAACGGCCAACGCGGTTGGCGTCTCGTCGACTTCCGTGCGCGCTTGCAGACTGTCTGGGCGTGCTTTTGGTCGCTTGGCCGAAAGCTCTGCCAGCGACCGCCCCCCCAACTGCCCGCGTTCGAAGCTCTCGACCAGATCTGCGGGGCGAGGTTTGGGGCGAAGACCGGCCAGTCTTTCGTCGACCTCGTCAAGTACGGGTTCATCCTCGAAACGCACTGGCGTTGCTGGCGGAACCTTCGACGGTCGGCCCTGATAAACGACAATCCCATCCGGGTTCAGCGTCCCTTCCGGCGTGGGCGTTACCAGCCCGCGATCATCCAGATTGAACCGCGCTCCTGCTATGCCATGTTGCACGTCCCGAACAAAGGGTTCGTCAGTATCGAAACTGGAAGCCGGGGGCAGGGCAACCGCATCGCTGGACAGGTCGGATTTGTCAATCGACGTCAGATACAACTCGTCCGGTTCCGGGGCTTCTGGCACGTCCAAAGCGGCCGGAGGCGTTACATTCACACCGGAGGCAGCGCTGATATCCTCATCTGCCTCGGGGTCCTGAGCCACAGATTCAACAGGGGTCGGGGCCACCTTGAGCGCCTCAAGGATTGCCGCGTCGGTAGGCGTGAGTTCCGGTTGTTCTTCGGCTTCGGCGTCAGTAGGTTCTGGTGTTGGGGGCACGTCCCTGTCCAGAGCAGGGTCAGCGGGCAAGTTTTCCGGGGGGGCAATTGCCGCAACTTCGGGCACTATCGGTGGCAGGGCGTCGATAACCGGCTCGGAAACACCTGTCTCGGTTGGAATTGGGCTCGGTGCGGCCTGATCTGTTTCTCCACCGCTGTCCAAGGCCAGCCAAACGCCGAAAGCGCCACCAAGAAGAAGCGCCGCGGCAAATGCCGGGATAGCAAAACGCGGTGCCTGCGCTTTCGTAGTCGCAAACTTATTGTCAGGTGTTTCGGGGGTCAGAAACACGTTTGGTGCCGCTGCGCCTGCAATGGGATGCGCTGGTTTCCCAGAGGGTTTTGCCGGTTCGGGCTGGTCTGCGTTTTTTACCGACAGCGGTAGCTCTGATGGTCGGGTTTCCGATGTGCCTGAACGCTGCGCGAACAATGCTTCTCGGGGGAATGCGTCTGCGTCTTCCTCGGCGCAAAACAAAACCGGCACGAATCCATGGTCCGAGGCAAAGGCCCGCGCCTCGCTCAGCGTTTCCTGCGCGACAGCTGCAACATAGGTGGTGCCGCCTTCGGTCTGATAGTCGTAGCTGAGCTCGGACAAAGCGTAAGGCGTTGCGTCGGCAAGTGCGCTCTCAATACGTTCGACCGTGTCTTCGGGGAGCAAGTCATCGGTTGCAACCTGAAGGTATCGAACCTGTTCGGAAGGCAAAACAAGCTTGCAGCTTAGGTCGTTTTCCAACGCAAAGGCGTTTTCCCGCAAAACCTGCATCTGACCGGACAGGTCCGGCGAATCCAAGGGAATCGAGCCGATAACGAACCATTCGTCATCCGAGTGATGATACAGTGATATTCCGGTCGCAGAAAAAGACAGCGCAAAGGCAGGTTTCATAATCCGCAGGAACCATAATTATCAACGTCAATGCAAACACCATGGCGTTCGCAGACCGACATTAAAGCAGGAACTTGCCGAGGGAAAGAAAAAGGCAAACTCTCCTCTTGTATGGCAATGCATCGCCGACCCATCTTTAACCCAAGCAAATCGGAGTGATAACATTGAAGACATTCGCTTTTCTGGCCGCAATGATGGCCGCAACGACCGCTGGACTTGCCCATGCGGAAGAACGTCGCATCACCGTTGACGCAACCGGAACCATCGATGTTGCCCCCGATATGGCGACGATCACATTGGGTGTGACAAATGAAAATGCCGAGGCTTCGGCAGCGATGCAGGCCACCTCGGACGCAGTTGCGAAGGTTCTTGCGCGCCTGACCGGGATGGGGGTTGAAGACCGCGATATTCAGACCCGCGATCTGTCGCTTTCCCCTGTTTGGTCTGGGCGGCACGGGCAGAATGGGGAAACACCGGAAATTTCGGGGTTCGCAGCCTCGAACCGCGTGTTTGTGCGTGTGCGTGATCTGTCCAAGCTTGGAAGCATCATGGATGCGGTCATTCAGGATGGCGCCAACGATTTTGGTGGATTGAGCTTTGGGGTGCAGGATACCAAACCAATCGAAGCCCAAGCGCGCGCGCAAGCTGTCGGCGAAGCTATGGCCAAGGCCGAGCAGTTGGCGCAGGCCGCGGGTGTAACCCTTGGCGCGGTGCAAACGATTTCGGAACAAACGGGGGGCGTACGCCCGATGCCCGAGATGCGCATGATGAGCATGGCTGACGCAGGGGGTGTTCCTGTGGCAGGTGGCGAGGTTTCGGTGTCTGTCAGCGTCTCGATGGTGTTCGAGATTTCGGAATGAAATCAACCCTTCGCGCGGGCCATCAGCGGTTTTCGTTGTTGGCCCGAAGCGTCGAAATTTTCGGGTAACAACCAGGCCTCGAATGCATCGCGGATGCGTGGCCATTCGGTATCTATGATTGAATACCAGGCTGTGTCGCGGTTGCGTCCTTTGTAGTGGGTCGCTTGGCGAAACACGCCTTCGAAGGTAAACCCAAGCCGCTCTGCCGCACTGCGCGACGGACCATTTAACGCGTCGCATTTCCATTCGTAACGCCGGTAACCCAGTTCATCGAACACGCGCCGCATCATGAGATACATGACTTCGGTTGATTGCGGTTTGCGCTGAAGCAGTGGTGAAAAGTGGATATGCCCGACCTCAATCGCTCCGGCAGCGGGTTCGATCCGCAAATATGAGGCCATGCCCAACGGTACATCATCACCGTCCAGAACGGTATGGAACATCGGGTCCGCGTCCTTGCAGTTGGCGCGCGCCCAGTCTTCGAACTCAGGTTCGCCAGCAAACGGGCCGTAGGGCAGGTAGGTCCAGTTGTGGCCATCCGTGTCCTTTGCAAACGCCCGGAACAATCCGGGCGCATGTCTGTTCACATCAAGGGGCACGACGGAACAATACCGGCCCACCATCGGCGTATAGGGTGGCGTCGGGCGTGGAAAGTCACCCGAAACCGGTAAACCGATAGGCTGGCCAAGGTTGTTTGTGTCGTGCTGGGTCATGGTCAGGCGGTTGCTTTGGCCAGGGCTTGATCAAGGTCGGCAATCAGATCGTTCACGTCCTCGATCCCGATGGACACGCGCACCACGCCCGGACCTGCGCCTGCGGCTTCCTGCTGTTCCGGGGTCAACTGACGGTGCGTGGTCGATGCCGAATGAATGATCAGCGAGCGCGCGTCGCCCAGATTGGCTACGTGGCTGAAGATTTCCAGCGCATTGACCAGCTTGATACAGGCGTCATAGCCGCCCTTCACTGCAAAGGTGAACAATGCGCCTGCACCACGTGGATACTGAGCCTTCACCCGATCCTGATAGGGTGAAGAGGGCAGCCCGGCATAGGTGACGTAGTCCACGCGATCATCCGCTTCCAGCCAGGCCGCGATTTTTTGCGCGTTTTCAACATGACGCTCCATCCGCAGCGATAGGGTTTCGATCCCCATCAGCGTGTAGTGGGCTGCCTGCGGGTTCATGGTCATGCCCAGATCACGCAGACCGATGGCGATGCCATGGAAGGTGAAGGCCAACGGGCCAAAGGTCTCGTGGAACTTCAGTCCATGATAGGCCGGTTCGGGTTGGCTGAGCGAGGGGAACTTGTCATTTGCCGACCAGTCGAACTTGCCCGAATCCACGATGCAACCGCCGGTGACCGTACCGTTGCCGGTCAGGTACTTGGTGGTTGAATGCACGACCAGGGTCGCGCCGTGATCGATCGGGCGGCACAGGTAGGGCGTGGCCGAGGTGTTGTCGACGATCAGCGGAATGCCCGCTGCATCAGCCGCGTCCGCCAGCGCGCGGATATCCGTCACATAGCCGCCGGGATTGGCGATGGACTCGCAGAAAATCGCACGGGTATTCTCATCGATTGCGCCCTTCACCGCGTCCAGATCATCGGTGTCGACAAACTTGGCGGACCAGCCAAAACGTTTGATCGTCTGGCTGAACTGCGTGACCGTGCCGCCATACAGACGGGTCGAGGCGACCACGTTGCAACCCGGACCCATCAGCGGGAACAGCGCCATGATCTGGGCCGCGTGCCCGGACGAGCAGCAAACAGCACCAACGCCACCTTCAAGTGTCGCCACGCGTTCCTGAAGAACGGCCACAGTTGGATTGGTCAGGCGGGAATAGATAAAGCCTACCTCTTGCAGGTTGAACAGGGCCGCTGCGTGATCTGCATCGCGAAACACATAGGCTGTGGTTTGATAAATGGGTGTCTGGCGCGCTCCGGTCGCCGGGTCGGGGCGGGCGCCCGCGTGAATTTGCAACGTGTCGAAACCGTAGGTGGGGCCGTCAGACATCTTGAAATCTCCTGTTGGAATTTGTCTTGCGAAATCTGTAGGCCATTGCCCGCCTGCGCACAACGATCCTGTCAGCGCAGCCAGAGGCCCTTGCTTTTGATCGTGTTGCGGATGGCCTGTTCGCGTCGTGGCAGATGATCCCGGTCAAACAGGGCGCGGACTTTTGCGCCTTTCCCCTGCAGAACCATCTTTTTCAGTGGCTCATATTGCTTGAGAACCTTCTTGACCTTGTTTGGAGCGACGACGGTTTCCAAGACCTCAATCACATGGTTGCTTTCACGGGCGTACAGCAAGGGAAACAGGCGATAGTGGCAACTGACGGACCCGTCCAGCAAACCGGGGGGCAAAACATCACGACCACCGCCGAACGAGTGAATGACAAGGGGCAGGGCGGCCTGGTCCAGCCAGGGGTCAAGGCTTTGGCCCGTCAACTCCGGAATGTTTTCGTCGCGGATTGTTCTGGCGTAGTCCAGAAAACGCTCACCAAACTTCCGCGGGCATTTGTAGAAGTAATAGCCTGCATTGAAATACAGGTACCGCCGCCAGTGGTCATGGGGTTGATCGGTGTCCAGCGAGCTTTCGAAATCCAACCCGAACCGGGCGTAAAGCGCGCGCCAGATACCGTCAAAGCCGGGGCCATACAGCGTTGGTTTGGGCCATGTCCCTTCAACCTTCAGTGATGCGCTGGGGCGGTCGAAGTCAAAAGGTACAGATGTGATCTCGCCAGTGATCAGCGTGTCGGTGTCAAAGAACACAAAGGGCTCATCTTCCGGCAGAGCCATCAGCGCTTCGATCTTGTTGCCGTAGGGATAGCTTTCACCGAATACATGCGAGTCGAAGGGCAGAATTTCGGCATCCAGTTGTTTCAGGGCTTTCAGAACTTCTTCGTCCTGAATGCGTGGGTCCTGTTTCCAGCGTGGCCCCGGATTGGGCGTGGCGACAAACAGTTTGCCCTCGAATTGCGGTGAAGAATGGCGCAGTGAAGCCGCAAACAACAGGGCTTCGTATTGCAGGCGGTTGATTTGACCGACGACCGCGATGTTGAATTTCTGTGACGTTGCCTGCATCTATGCCCGTTTCCCGACAGGTGTTTGACCGTGCACCTTGAAGTTCGGATTACAGCAAGCGGCCCAAGGCGTCAAAAGCGGATAATTTGAAATTTCATCACGCGATCCCATTTCTTTCAGGGGTCGCTTCAGAAAGGGATACACATGCGGATCAATGCGGATTTCACCAAACGGGTCGCAGTACACTTTGACGAAAGTGAATGGGTCGCTTCTCCCGCAGCAGGGGTCGAGCGCAAAATGCTGGACCGGATTGGTGATGAGGTGGCCCGCGCAACAACCATTGTCCGCTTTGCGCCCGGCAGCACCTTTTCCGCCCATACCCATGACGGCGGCGAGGAATATCTGGTGCTGGACGGTGTATTTCAGGACGAGACCGGAGATTTTCCCGTCGGCAGCTATGTGCGCAATCCACCGACGTCCTCGCACACTCCGTCTGCAGCGGAAGGCGCGACCATTCTGGTCAAGCTGCACCAGTTTGACCCGCAAGACCGTACCGAGGTGCGCCGCTCGATAAATGGCGATTCTGACGTACAACTGTTCAAAGATGATCATGAGGACGTTTTTGTGCGGACATGGGCGGCGGGGGACGTGGTCGAACTGGACGCGCGCGACGGACTGGAAGTGTTTGTCATAAGCGGCAGTTTCTCTGAATCGGGGGAGGAATTTTCGACATGGGACTGGTTGCGCTTGCCGCCCGGAACGCACTCGCGGGCCGTTGCAGGGCCTGACGGCGCCCGGGTTTGGACCAAGTCCCACCATCTTGGCGAAATGGTCTGAAAGCTTTTCGGCCCTGAAATTAACCAAAATGCCAATGAATCCGGGTTCTACGGCCCGGATTTTCAATTTTTTGACCATTTGGCAAATTTTACCAATTGATAAAAAATTTATTTGTGGCAAGCTGAGGTCATAACAAACATATCTACAGGGAGTAGAGTGATGGCACAGGGCCAGATGGCACCCGGCATCGTCGCCGGGCGGCTTTCAAGCGATCAGCTGACCTCGAATTTCACCGATCTGCATCCGCCATTGGCCCCGCATGAGGCCGCAGTTGCAGCAGACCGTTGTTATTTCTGCTATGACGCACCTTGCGTGACAGCGTGTCCGACAGACATCGATATTCCGCTATTCATCCGTCAGATTCAGGCCGGACAGCCGCAGGCAGCCGGGCGAACGATTTTTCAGCAGAACATTTTGGGTGGAATGTGCGCCCGTGTCTGTCCGACGGAAACACTGTGCGAAGAGGCCTGTGTTCGCGAGACGGCAGAAGGCAAGCCGGTCGAGATCGGACGGCTACAGCGCTTTGCGACGGATGATCTTATGTCCGCGGGGGCGCATCCGTTTGAACGTGCGGCATCAACCGGGAAGACTGTTGCTGTCGTGGGGGCAGGGCCTGCCGGTCTGGCCTGCGCGCATCGTCTTGCCATGCTGGGTCATGACGTGGTGATCCACGAAGGCAAGCCCAAACCGGGCGGTCTGAACGAATACGGGATTGCCGCCTATAAATCGACCAACAATTTTGCGCAGGCCGAGGTCGACTGGCTGTTGAAAATCGGTGGTATCACGGTTGAAACCGGGTCGGTTCTGGGTGAAGGCATCTCGCTGGATGGTCTGGTCGAAAACTACGACGCGGTGTTCCTGTCCATCGGACTTGCCGGGGTGAATGCCCTGCGCGCGGATGGTGTTGACAAGGACGGCGTGCGGGATGCCGTCAATTTCATCTCGGACGTGCGGCAGGCTGGTGATCTTGCACAGCTTCCTGTCGGGCGGAACGTCGTCGTTATTGGCGGTGGCATGACTGCAGTGGACGCAGCGGTAAAGTCCAAATTGTTAGGTGCCGAGAATGTCACCATTGCCTATCGCCGGGGCCGCGACGCCATGGGTGCCAGCCGGTACGAGCAGGATCTGGCAGCCTCGCACGGGGTTCAGATCTTGACCAACGTGCAGCCGGTGGCGGTACACGGCAATGGGACTGCCGCCGAGATTGAGCTGGAATATACCTCAAGCCAGAACGGCCAACTCACCGGAACCGGTGAAACGGTCCGGCTGCGGGCAGACCAGATTCTCAAGGCCATCGGTCAGACGCTGGAAGGTGCGCCGGAAGGGCTGAAGCTGGACGGCAACAAGATCGCTGTCAGCGGTGCGGGACGCACTTCTGTGGTCGGTGTCTGGGCAGGCGGAGATTGCGCGGCGGGGGGCGAAGACCTGACCGTTACGGCTGTTGCCGAAGGCCGGGATGCAGCGATGGACATCCACGCGACGCTGGTTTCGTGATAGGATGGGGTATTCACCCCATTCCTTTCGCTGCTGAGGTATTCCCATGTCCCAGATCGAACAAGCCGTAGCGCAACACTACACCACCGGAGCACTGACCGACCGCGTCCGCGCGGCGCTTGAGGCCAGCGGTATCGATCCGGATGCGGCCACGGTCGCAGACCTGAAGGCAGGGGACGAGTTCCATACGGGCGGCGTTCTGGCGACCAACAACCTGTTTGCGCAGTTGTCGCCGACCCATGCGACCCGTGTTCTGGATGTCGGATGCGGTATCGGCGGGACCTCTCGCTATGTCGTGGATCGCTATGACTCGACAGTAACAGGCGTCGATCTGACACCGGAATTCGTTGAAACCGCCAAGGTGCTCAGCGATATGGTCGGGCATTCCTCGAAAACCAGCTTTCATGTGGGCAGCGCATTGGACTTGCCGGTGCCGGATGCTGGGTTCGACCTGGCCGTCATGATGCATGTGGGCATGAACATTAAGGACAAGGCCGGGCTGTTCGCCGAAGTGTCGCGGGCGCTGGCCAAGGGCGGTACTTTTGCCCTGTTCGATGTGATGGCCGGAGATGTGGATGAGCCGCTGGCTTTCCCTCTGCCGTGGTCCACTGTTGCCGAAACCTCGTTCGTGGATGCGCCGGATGTTTACAAGTCTGCGGCAAGCGCCGCGGGTTTTGAACTGGTGACAGAAACGGATCGCACCGAATTCGCGATACAGTTCTTCGAGGACGTCTTTGCAAAGATTGCCGAATCCGGCCCGGCACCGCTGGGCATTCATCTGATGATGGGCGAGACGGCACCCGAAAAGTTCCAGAACTATGTCAAAAACCTCAAGGCCGGGCGCATACGTCCGACCGAAATGATATTCAAAAAATCCGGCTGAGCCGGGAAGGGAGAAGCCATGGCCGATCTGACGACTAACTTTCTGGGCATTTCCAGCCCCAACCCTTACTGGCTGGCCTCTGCGCCGCCGACGGACAAGGAATACAATGTTCGTCGCGCGTTTGAGGCCGGTTGGGGCGGTGTTGTGTGGAAGACGCTGGGGTCCGAGGGACCGCCGGTCGTAAATGTGAACGGCCCGCGGTATGGCGCGATCTACGGTGCCGACCGCCGTTTGCTGGGACTGAACAATATCGAACTGATCACCGACCGCCCGCTTGAGGTGAACCTTGAGGAAATGGCGCGGGTCAAGGCCGACTATCCGGATCGCGCCCTGATCGCTTCGATCATGGTGCCCTGCGAGGAAGAAGCCTGGAAAGCCATTCTGCCGCGCGTGGCTGAAACCGGCGCGGACGGAATCGAACTGAACTTCGGTTGCCCGCACGGGATGAGCGAGCGCGGTATGGGGTCCGCCGTAGGGCAGGTGCCGGAATATATCGAGATGGTCACGCGTTGGTGCAAGCAATACTATGACCGTCCGGTCATCGTGAAACTGACACCGAATATCACCGATATCCGGAAACCTGCGGCGGCGGCCAGAAATGGCGGCGCGGATGCGGTGTCGCTGATCAATACGATCAATTCGATCACCAGCGTAAATCTGGACACGTTCAGCCCGGAACCCTCGATTGATGGTAAGGGCAGCCACGGAGGATATTGCGGCCCTGCCGTGAAGCCGATCGCCCTGTCGATGGTGTCCGAAATCGCTCGGGCCGAGGCGACGCATGGCATGCCAATCTCGGGCATCGGGGGTGTCACCACGTGGCGTGATGCGGCCGAGTTTATCTCGCTGGGATGTGGCACGGTGCAGGTCTGTACCGCTGCGATGACCTATGGGTTCAAGATCATTGATGAATTGACGGCA
Source organism: Ruegeria sp. L11 (assembly GCF_056531755.1). NCBI lineage: Bacteria > Pseudomonadati > Pseudomonadota > Alphaproteobacteria > Rhodobacterales > Roseobacteraceae > Ruegeria > Ruegeria sp. L11. The sequence goes on along the minus strand of NZ_JBQFMI010000001.1, from coordinate 953,409 downwards.
GGTCTGTCGGAATGGATGGATGAAAAGGGGTATACCAGCATTGATGAGGTGATCGGGCGCGCGGTGCCCAATGTCACCGATTGGCAATACCTGAACCTGAACTACATCGCCAAAGCCAAGATCGATCAGGACCAGTGCATCAAATGCGGCCGATGCTATGCCGCCTGTGAAGATACCAGCCATCAGGCGATTTCAATGTCGGATGACCGTGTGTTCGAGGTGATGGATGACGAATGCGTCGCCTGTAACCTCTGCGTTGATGTCTGCCCGGTGGAAGGCTGTATTTCGATGGTGCCGATGGCGGCGGGTGAAATCGATCCGCGCACCGGGAAAGAGGTTCAGCCGACCTATGCGAACTGGACCACGCACCCGAACAATCCGATGGCCAAAGCAGCGGAATGATCGAGACAGGGAATATCCCTGAGGGGCCGCTGACGCGGCCCCTGCATTCATGGCGTCAGAAGCTTTCGGTACAGCGTATCGACAAAGGGTTCTGCACCCTCAAACGGGTTTTCGTCACCCAGAATAGCCCGCACCTGAACGTCGAAATCGGCATAATGCTGCGTCAGCGCCCAGATCGAAAACATCAGATGATAAGGGTGCAACCGCGCGATTTTGCCCTGATCCATCCAATTGGTGAGAATGGTGACCTTTTCGTCAACCAGTTGTTTGAGATCATTGGACAAAGCGTCGTGAATGCGGGGGGCACCTTGCACAAGCTCATTGGCAAAAAGGCGGCTTTCCCGTGGTAGCTCCTGACTCATTTGCAGTTTCCGGCGAATATAGGCCAGCATTTCCTCCATCGGATCACCGGTCTCATCCAGATCGTGCAGGGGCGCCAGCCAGGTTTCCAGCAAGCCCGAAAGCAATTCGGTGTGGATCGCCTCTTTCGACGCGAAATAGTAGAGGAGATTGGGTTTGCTCAACCCCGCCTCGGCAGCAATCTGATCGACGGTCGCCCCACGAAACCCGTGTGCGGAAAACACATTCAGGGCAGCCTCGAGAATCGCGGCTCGGTTCTTCTTCTGGATACGAGTCGGTGCGCGGTCTTTCGGCATGATTTCAGTGTGTCTCTTTTTTCGTCGGATAGGCACGGATTACACTGAAATTTCAGGCTTTGCCGCGCAATTTCTTGACTGATACCGAACCCGTGATAGCGTGAGTTTGACCAGTTGGTCAAATCAAGACACCAATAGCGAGCAAAATCGCAAGCAAACAGGGAACAAGACAATGGCAGCTCCGGCGCAGAATCTCAGGATCAATGGCGACAGGTTGTGGGACAGCCTGATGGAGATGGCCAAGATCGGTCCCGGTGTTGCGGGGGGGAATAATCGGCAAACTCTGACTGACGAGGACGCCGAAGGCCGCGCCTTGTTCCAGAAATGGTGTGAAGAGGCCGGATGCACCATGGGGCTGGACCAGATGGGCAACATGTTTGCGCATCGTGAGGGCACCGACCCGGACGCTTTGCCGGTCTATGTGGGATCGCATCTGGATACGCAGCCGACCGGCGGAAAATATGACGGTGTGCTGGGCGTTCTGGGCGGGCTGGAGATTATCCGCACGCTCAATGATCTCGGGATCAAGACAAAACATCCCATCGTGGCAACCAACTGGACTAACGAGGAAGGGACGCGATATGCGCCTGCCATGCTGTCGTCTGGTGTCTTTGCGGGAATGCACACGCAGGACTGGGCATATGGCCGTGAAGATGCCGAGGGTAAGAAGTTCGGGGATGAGCTGAACCGGATCGGTTGGCGCGGCGAAGAAGAAGTCGGCGCGCGCAAAATGCATGCTTTCTTTGAGTTGCATATCGAACAAGGCCCGATCCTTGAAGCCGAAGGAAAGGATATCGGCGTCGTCACCCACGGTCAGGGTCTGAGCTGGACACAGGTCACGGTGACCGGCAAGGATGCCCATACCGGTTCAACCCCGATGCCGATGCGCAAGAATGCCGGGCTTGCGATGGCGCGCATTCTTGAGAAAGTGGACGAAATCGCCTGGTCTCATGCACCGCATGCGGTCGGTGCCGCGGGGCATATCGACGTATTCCCGAATTCTCGCAACGTAATCCCTGGAAAAGTCGTTTTCACGGTCGATTTCCGCTCGCCCGAGCTGGAGGTGATCTCCGACATGGAAAATCGCCTGCGGGTGGCGGCGGAAGATATTGTCGAAGAAATGGGCCTGCAGATCGAATTCGAGAAAGTCGGCGGTTTCGATCCGGTGAAGTTCGACGACGATTGCGTGTCTGCCGTGCGCGATGCGGCTGAAAGGCTGGGCTATTCGCATACCAACATCATCTCGGGCGCGGGGCATGATGCCTGCTGGATCAACCGTGTGGCCCCGACCGCCATGGTCATGTGCCCCTGTGTTGATGGGTTGAGCCATAATGAGGCTGAAGAGATCAGCAAGGATTGGGCAGCAGCCGGGGCAGATGTCCTGCTGCATGCCGTGGTCGAGACTGCCGAAATCGTGGAATAGGGGGCGCTGCCCCCGTCGCCCATTGGGCGACTCCCCCGGGATATTTTTGGCCAGATGAAGCAAGCGGCGCAGACCGCATCAGGGAGTTCAAAATGAGTACTGTTATCAAAAACGGAACCGTTGTCACCGCGGATTTGTCTTACAAGGCGGATGTATTGGTCGAAGGCGGCGTCATCACCGGGATCGGGATGGGTCTGAAAGGGGATAACGAGCTGGACGCGACCGGCTGTTATGTGATGCCCGGCGGGATTGATCCGCATACCCATCTGGAAATGCCGTTCATGGGCACCTATTCCAGCGACGATTTCGAAAGCGGTACGCGGGCGGCCCTGGCGGGGGGCACGACGATGGTTGTTGATTTCGCGCTGCCCAATCCGGGCGAAAGCCTGCTGGATGCCCTGAAGCGCTGGGACAACAAATCAACTCGGGCGAATTGCGACTACTCGTTCCACATGGCAGTGACATGGTGGGGTGAACAGGTATTTGACGACCTCAAGACCGTGATCGAGACGCGCGGCATCAACACGTTCAAGCATTTCATGGCCTATAAAGGCGCATTAATGGTGAATGACGATGAGCTTTATGCCTCGTTCAGGCGTTTGGCCGAACTGGGCGGAATCGCAATGGTGCATGCCGAGAATGGTGACGTCGTTGCCGAGCTGAGCGCCAAGCTGCTGGCCGAGGGGAACTCTGGCCCCGAAGCGCATGCCTATTCCAGACCACCGCAGGTGGAAGGTGAGGCCACCAACCGGGCCATCATGATCGCTGATATGGCGGGCGTGCCGCTTTATGTTGTTCATACATCCTGCGAAGAGTCTCATGAGGCCATTCGCCGGGCCCGAATGCAGGGCAAGAGAGTGTGGGGCGAACCGCTGATTCAGCATCTTACCCTGGATGAAAGTGAATATTTCAATCAGGATTGGGATCACGCCGCGCGGCGGGTAATGAGCCCTCCGTTCCGCAATAAGCAGCACCAGGACAGCCTGTGGAATGGCCTGCAATCAGGATCGCTGAGTGTTGTGGCAACCGACCATTGCGCCTTTACGACCGAACAGAAACGCTTTGGAGTTGGGGATTTCACCAAGATCCCGAACGGGACCGGCGGTCTGGAGGATCGGATGCCGATGCTGTGGACACATGGTGTGAATACCGGACGCCTGACGCCCAATGAATTTGTTGCGGTGACTTCAACAAACATCGCCAAGATACTGAATTGCTATCCGAAAAAAGGCGCGATCCTTGTTGGAGCGGATGCAGATATCGTCGTGTGGGATCCTGAAAAAACGAAAACGATCAGAGCCAGTACGCAGCAATCTTCGATTGACTATAACGTGTTTGAGGGCAAAGAGGTCAAAGGCCTGCCGCGCTTTACGCTGACCCGCGGACAGGTTGCGGTACATGATGGTGAAATCCGCACGCAGGAAGGCCATGGCGAGTTCGTTGCGCGCGAGGCAAATACGACCGTCAACAAGGCTTTGAGCGCGTGGAAAGAACTAACCGCCCCTCGGCCAGTTGAGCGGACAGGTATCCCGGCGACGGGGGTTTGATCCGTTGGGCCGCTGTCTGGGCGGCCCCGGCACCACTCTTTTCAAGGCAGTAGAATGACCACTGAAAGCACGACCCAGCACGTCATCGAAGCAAGGCAGCTTGACCTCACCTTTCAAACCAATGACGGGCCTGTTCACGCGTTGAAAGACGTGAACCTGACGATCGACAAGGGTGAATTTGTTAGTTTCATTGGCCCCTCGGGCTGTGGGAAAACCACTTTCCTGCGCTGTATTGCGGCCTTGGAGACACCGACCGGCGGGTCGCTGACTGTCAACGGAATGACAGCGGACGAAGCACGGCGGAACAGGGCCTATGGGTATGTCTTTCAGGCAGCGGGCCTTTATCCCTGGCGCACCATAGCAAAGAACATCAAGTTGCCGCTTGAGATCATGGGCTATTCCGCATCCGAGCAGGAGGAAAGGGTGAGAAAAGTCCTGGAACTGGTTGATCTTGAAGGATTTGGAGGAAAGTTTCCCTGGCAGTTATCCGGTGGGATGCAGCAGCGCGCCAGCATCGCCCGGGCTTTGGCCTTTGATGCTGATATCTTGTTGATGGATGAGCCGTTCGGCGCTTTGGATGAGATTGTGCGAGACCACTTGAACGAGCAGCTTCTGGCGCTTTGGGCCAGAACAGAAAAGACCATCGGCTTCGTGACGCATTCGATTCCCGAAGCCGTATATCTGAGCACCAAAATTGTCGTGATGAGCCCGCGGCCGGGGCGGATTACGGATGTGATCGACAGCCCGCTGCCAAAGGAACGGCCGTTGGACATTCGTGACACTCCGGAATTCATCGAAGTGGCCCATCGTGTTCGCGACGGGTTGCGGGCGGGGCATTCTTATGACGACTGATCCGGGGGCAGAAACCATCAGACGGGCCGTGGTAAGTGACGTGCCGGCTTGTGCCCGCGTGATTTACAACTGGGCCTCGCAGACGGACTGGATGCCTGATGAATTGCCGGTGGAGGAATTGGCGACCCTGATCCATGAAGCGTTCGACAGTCGCGAGATCTGGGTCGCGGGTGATCCGGTTGATTGCTACATGTCCTTAGATCCGGCGCAGTGTAAAATCGGTGCGTTGTATTGCAGCCGGACGGGGCAGGGAATTGGCAAGCGTTTCGTTGCCAAGGCGAAGCAGGGTCGGACCCATCTTTGGCTGACAACACACAAACCCAATCAGGCCGCGCAGAGGTTTTACCGCCGTGAAGGGTTCGAGGTAACTGCCGAAGAACCACCCGTACCGCCGGATACAGTGCCCGTCTATCGAATGGAGTGGCACGCATGAAGCAGATCATAGCCGTTTTCACCGTCGTCGCCGTGATCGTTCTGTTCTGGTATGTCGCTTGCGTTCCGATGAACATCAAAGGGGTTTTGACCGAGCTTGAACGTGGCGGTGCCGAGGTTCAGCCACCCACCGCAAGTGCGCGCCGGGATCTGGGAGAGTTCGGTCTGGTTCTGAATAATTCGTTCGCGATTCCAGCAACTTGGGAGCAAGGCAAGCCCCGTTTGCCATCACCTCATCAGGTGGCGATTGAACTGTGGGATACAACTGTTCTGAAGAAAATCAACTCGAAAAGATCGCTGATCTTTCATGGGTGGGTGACACTCAGCGCTACGATGCTGGGCTTTGTCATCGGGACCGGGCTGGGTGTCCTGTTGGCCGTTGGGATCGTGCATAGCCGCGTGATGGATTTGTCGGTCATGCCATGGGCTATCGTTAGCCAGACGATCCCGATTATCGCTCTGGCGCCGATGATTATCGTGGTTCTTTACTCGGTCGGGGTTCAGGGGATCATTCCCAAGGCGATCATATCAGCGTATCTGAGCTTTTTCCCGGTTGTCGTCGGTATGGTCAAAGGGTTGCGCAGCCCTGACGCGATGCAACTTGACCTGTTGCGGACTTATAATGCCAGCCAATCGCAGGGGTTTTGGAAACTGCGCCTGCCGGCGTCGATGCCATACCTGTTCACCTCGTTGAAGATCGGTATCGCGGCGTCGTTGGTCGGCGCAATCGTGGGTGAGCTGCCGACAGGCGCTGTCGCAGGATTGGGTGCTCGGTTGCTGGCAGGCAGTTACTATGGTCAAACCGTGCAGATATGGTCAGCGCTGTTTGCTGCGGCCATTCTGGCTGCCTGCCTGGTCGGTTTGCTGGGATTGATTGAACGGTCGGTTCTGAAGCGGATGGGGATGGCGCAATGATGTTGGTTGTCTTTGCTTTGCTGCTGTGGGCTTTCGGCTGGTGGTTGAACAGCCGATTGGCCAGTGGCCCGCAAGCCGACAGCCAGATGGTACGCTTTCTGGCACCGGTGATTTTTGGTCTGACCATTGTTGGAGCCTGGGAGCTGGTGGTCCGTGGGCTTGAAGTGCCGCTGGTCATTCTGCCGGCACCGTCTGCCATAGCGGTGCGATTTGCAGGTAGCCTTGACATTCTTTGGGCCGACTTTGTTCAGACAATCCTGAAAGGGGCGCTCAGCGGATATGTCATCGGCTGTGGATCGGCCTTCCTTATGGCGATTGCCGTCGATCGGTGGGATTTCCTGCGTTTGGGGCTGTTGCCAGTCGGGAATTTCGTCGCGGCTTTGCCCATCGTTGGGACGGCACCCATTCTGGTCATGTGGTTCGGGTTTGATTGGCATTCCAAAGCGGCGGTGGTCGTTGTGATGGTGTTCTTTCCGATGCTGGTCAACACCGTGGCCGGTCTGCGCGAGGCCACAGCGATGCAGCGTGACTTGATGGAAACCTATGCTGCAAGTTATTGGCAGAGCTTTCTGAAGTTGCGGCTGCCTGCGGCGATGCCTTTCATTTTCAATGGGTTGAAGATTTCGACAACTTTGGCTTTGATTGGCGCCATCGTGGCGGAATTCTTCGGATCGCCAACACTCGGTATGGGATTTCGGATATCCACCAGCGTCGGTCAATTGTCGTTGGACATGGTCTGGGCCGAAATCGTTGTTGCCGCTATCGCAGGTACGGCCTTTTATGGCCTGGTGGCGGGAATCGAAAAAGTGGTGACGTTCTGGCACCCCTCACAACGCGGATAAGACGAAGAAAATCAACAGACCCTGAAAATCGGGCGCAACAAGCAACTAGGAGAAATGAAGATGAACAAGCTATTCAGCGGGGCGGTTGCCGCCCTTGGTCTGGCAGCCAGTACGGCGCTGGCGGCGGATGAAGTGACACTGCAACTGAAATGGGTCACGCAAGCACAATTCGCGGGCTACTACGTTGCCAAGGACAAGGGCTTTTACGAGGAAGAAGGGCTGGACGTTACCATTCTGCCCGGCGGGCCTGACATTGCTCCGACACAGGTGATTGCGGGCGGCGGTGCTGATGTGACCGTTGAATGGATGCCTGCCGCTCTGGCCGCACGTGAAAAAGGGTTGCCGTTGGTGAACATCGCCCAGCCGTTCAAAAGCTCAGGCATGATGCTGACCTGTTGGAAAGATGCCGGTATTTCGTCGCCTGAGGACCTGAAGAATCGCACGCTGGGTGTCTGGTTCTTTGGCAATGAATTTCCGTTCATGAGCTGGATGAGCCAGTTGGGCATCAGCACTGATGGGAAAGGCGACAACGGTGTGGAAGTTCTGAAACAGGGCTTCAACGTCGATCCGCTGCTGCAACGTCAGGCGGATTGTATCAGCACCATGACCTACAATGAATACTGGCAGGTCATCGATGCCGGTGTCAGCCCGGATGAACTGGTAACCTTCAAATACGAAGACCAGGGTGTCGCGACGCTGGAAGATGGTCTTTACGTTCTGGAAGAAAATCTCAGCGATGCGGCCTTCACCGACAAGATGCAGCGGTTTGTTCGCGCCTCGATGAAAGGATGGAAATACGCCGAGGAGAACCCCGATGAAGCAGCGGATATCGTGCTGGAGAACGATGCAACGGGTGCGCAGACGGAAGAACATCAGAAACGCATGATGGGTGAGATCGCCAAGTTGACCGCAGGTTCGAACGGCGCGCTGGACCCGGCGGATTTTGATCGCACCGTTGGTACCCTGCTGGCCGGAGGTTCTGACCCGGTGATCACCAAGACACCTGAAGGGGCCTGGACGCACCAGATTACGGACGCTGCTCTGAACTGACGCTAACCGTTAGTTTGAAGGTCAAAAGCGCGGTCCCAATCGGGGCCGCGTTTCGCATTCGTGGTGTCGGAATTGTGTCTGTACTTGGCACCGATATAAAGTAGTATTTCCCTGTAAACTTACGCGTTTTTATACGAAGGGTCGACTATAGGGAATAAAATGCAGGAATTTTCATCAGAATTCAGCGCTGCGATTGCCTTGATCCTTGGGGGAGATTCTGAGCTGTGGGCAATTGTGCTGTTGTCTCTGAAAGTGTCCGTGTTTGCGGTGCTTGTTTCTGCTCTGATCGGAATGCCCGTGGGGGCTGCGTTGGCCGTCGCCCGGTTCCCCGGCCGCCGGATGCTGATCGTCCTGATGAATGCACTGATGGGGTTTCCACCGGTTGTCGTGGGCCTGCTGGTCTATCTGATGCTGTCCCGTTCGGGCCCCTTGGGGGTGCTTGAGCTTTTGTACACTCCGACCGCCATGATCATCGCGCAGGTGGTGTTGGTCACTCCCATTGTCGCGGCTCTGACGCGCCAGGTTGTTGAAACGTTGGCTGAGGAATATTCAGAACAGCTGCGGTCCTTGGGCGTGTCACGGCTGGCCTCGGTCCCGGTTTTGTTGTGGGATGCGCGACTGGCACTTGTCACGGCCTTGCTTGCCGGTTTCGGACGCGCCATCGCCGAGGTGGGCGCGGTTATCATCGTTGGCGGAAACATCAATCATGTGACCCGCGTGATGACGACAACCATTGCGCTTGAAACGTCGAAGGGAAATCTGTCGCTGGCACTGGCGCTGGGGGCGATCCTGATCGGGATTGCAATTGCGGTAAACGCGATGGTCAGCGCGGTCAGTTTGCGGGCCGAACAGGAGGGGTTGCGCCATGCGTGACGTGACCTATGACATGTCGAACTGTCTGACGGTTGAAAAAGTGCAAATTCGCAGCAACGGCAAGGTTTTGCTGGATGTTCCTTCATTGGTTCTGGATGGTCCGGGGCCGACGTTGCTTCTTGGCCCCAACGGTGCGGGCAAAAGCCTGTTGCTGCGGTGTTTGCATGGCCTGATCTCGCCGGATCGCGGGCGGGTGGTGCAGGACGGAAACCCTCTGGGCGCCGCGCAGAAATCGCGCCAAGCCATGGTATTTCAGAGACCGGTTCTGTTGCGACGGTCTGTTGCCGCAAACCTGGGCTTTGTCCTCAAGCGTCAGGGCATGGGGCGAGCGGCGAGAAAGGCACGTATCATCGAGTTGCTGGCCGAAGGCGGGCTGGAGGGGAAGGCCTGGCAATCTGCCCGGTCGCTCTCGGGGGGCGAGGCCCAGAGGCTGGCCATTTTGCGTGCCTTGGCGCTGGAGCCGGAAACACTGTTTCTGGACGAACCGACCAGCGCCCTTGATCCCGGCGCGACACAGATGATCGAACGTATGGTTCTGCGCGCCTCGGCGCGGGGTGTACGGATCGTGATGGTCACACATGATATTGGCCAGGCCCGTCGTTTGGCGTCGGATGTGGTCATGATGCAGGGCGGTCATGTGGTTGAACACGGCCCCGCAAAACAGGTTTTGGATACCCCCGAAAGCGAAGCATCGCGTCGCTACCTCGCGGGTGGATTGGTTACCTAAAATATAAAACGGAGAAAATGATGTTCCGCGCAATATTTCGGGCAGCGGTGATAGCCTTTGGTCTGTCGGCAAATGCGGCCTTGGCAGAGACACCGTTCATTGTCGTGCAGTCTACGACATCCACCCAGAATTCGGGGCTGTTGGACTATATTCTGCCGTGGTTCGAGGCCGAGTCGGGCATTGACGTGCGCGTTGTGGCCGTAGGAACCGGTCAGGCAATCCGCAATGCCGTCAATGGTGACGGAGACGTCCTGCTGGTTCACGCCAAATCCGCCGAAGAGAAATTCGTCGCTGATGGATATGGCGTGGAGCGGAAGGACCTGATGTATAACGATTTTGTATTGGTGGGCCCCAAGGCAGATCCCGCTGGAATTCGCGGTGGTGCCGACATTCTGAGCGCTCTTACAGCGATTGCAAAGGCTGAAGCCCCGTTTGCGTCGCGCGGTGATGACAGTGGAACGCACAAGGCCGAGCTGCGGCATTGGTCGGCTGCGGGGCTTGACCCAACCGGCGCGTCCGGCAGTTGGTATCGGGAAACCGGTTCAGGTATGGGGGCGACGCTGAACGTAGCCAGCGGCATGGACGCGTACACTCTGACAGATAGGGCGACGTGGCTGTCCTTTGGTAACAGAGGCAATCTTGAGATCCTGGTCGAAGGCGACCCGCGTCTATTCAACCAATATGGTGTGATCCTCGTGAATCCTGAAAAGCATCCGCATGTACGGGCGGCCGCTGGTCAGCGTTTCATCGACTGGTTGACCGGGCTCGACGGGCAGCAGGCGATCGCCTCTTTCCAGCTGGACGGTCAGCAGGTGTTTTTCCCCAATGCGCAATAAGCTGGCCTGCGGCCAGCCCCTGCGGGGCGAGTATTTTTGAAAAGATGAAGGCGCGGGTGGATTTTCACCCGCTGGCCCCATTGTGGTGGATCGTGCCAAGACCAGACAGGTCATAGCCGCCGAACTCGCGCGCCCGCTGGGCGAACTGACCCGAGCGCAACAGGGTTAGCAGTTTCTGTATCGGCGGATCGAAAAAGGCCCGACGCCAGATGGCAAGATCCAGCCGCTCGGAATGAGTGGGGACAAAACCTAAGTTGTAGAGACCGGCTAGGGCGCCAAGCCCAAAACCGGTCTCGGCCTTCCGGTCATGCAGGGCGATCGCAAGTTCTTCTTCTGTACGTGCGCAGCCGGGTCGAATGTCCAGATCATCCCGGCGCAGGCCGTGGGCGTCCAGTTGGGCGTCAAACAGGCGCTGGCTTGCCGCACTGTCCTGACGCAGTATGACGGTGCGTGACTTGAGGTCGTCAAAAGAATTGATGTCGGATATGCCCGGGGCAAGAAGCAATCCACGCTCACGTCGGGCGACTTCATATAGGATCACCGGGGCTTCGCCCAAAGTGTCTTGCAGGGATTCCTTGTTGAATCCGCCATTTTCGTGGATGTGTAACACAGCGGCCTGTGCGCTTCGTTCACTGAGCCTGATCAGGCCATCAAAAGAACCGTCGTAATAGGTGGCCAGCCCCGACCCACTTTCACGCAGCGCCCAGTCCAGCAAGGGATCGTGGCTGCCTGCTATGATCGGGGGCAGGGGCGGTTCTGCGACTTGAGGGCCGGATCGCGACGCGTTGAGCCAGGCAATGATCTCGGCCCGCGGAAACAACAGCTTGCCCATGGCGCGCACACACGGCACCTCGCCTGACGAGGCAAGGTCATAGGCCTTCCGCTCGCCAATGCGCAGCAGATCGGCCAGTTCACGGGTGGTCAGATATTGCGCCATTCAGTCGAGGCGCACGGCGATGCCGGACGTAGTGTCAGCGGTGCTGAACCCGATCTGTTCCAGCACAAGCGGGGCTGCGCCTGCAATAACGACCATCGCGGCGACGGCGGCAAGAAAGGCTTTCATGGGCTCCTCCGGTTCAGTTCCGGTCAGTTGTTGCGCGACGCAAAAAAGCAATAAGATCCTGGCGATCCTGTGCTTTGGCAATTCGCTGCATCGGCATTTTCGACCCCGGAATGTAGTGGTCTGGCCCCTCGTCGAAAAGGGCATTTATTGTCTCGTCATTCCAAATGATATCAGAGCCTTGCAATGTATCCGAGTACAAATATCCACGAACCGTGCCGGCCTGACGTCCAAATACACCGTGCAGGGTTGGGCCTGCACGTCGCGCGTTATCGGAGGACAGGCTGTGACAGATCGAACATTTGCGCGCAAACTGGCGTTCCCCGTTGTCCATCTCATCAGGATTTTTCAGGAAACTCGGTTCTGCCGAGGCCATCTGGTGTTGGTCGGACAGAGCGTCCACAGGCCAGCTGTACATCGCCTCGTCAAGTCCGCCCGCATGGATGTTTTTACCGTCTTTGGAAAATGCCAAAGCCCAGACCGGACCGCGCAACGTGGCGCGAAAATCCTGTGCAATGCGCCAATCGACGGTGTCGATGACCATAATATACCCTTCGCCATCGCCTACGGCCAAAAGTTTCCGATCCGGGCTGAGCGCAAGGGCAAGGATCGGGCGGCGGTCCAGAGTGAAATCGCGCTCTTCCCCGGTGGCAAGGTCAAGGATACGCGTGACACCGTCAACCGCACCATAGGCGATCCAGTTGTCCTGTGCATTCAGGGCCAGTTCATTGATGCCGAACCCGTGCTCGACCAGACGTCTTGTTTCCTGCCCGCTGGATACATCCCATAGCCGCAAAGCGCCGTCGACTCCCGCCGAATAAAGTTGCGTGCCGTCAGGTGAAAATGCGACCGCATTCACGCCACTGCCGGTCGGTTCAAGCCGCGTGGGTTCAGTGCCATCGACAGGCCACAGGCCGATTGTTCCATCCCAACTGGCGGTCGCAATTACGGTTTCTGAAGCCGCAAGGCTGACAATCTTGCCCTTGTGTCGGCCAATGACTTCACCGCTGGGCCACTTGCGCAGGGTGAAGTCGTCTCCGGCAGAAAAGAAAGCGGAGCCGTTGAACGCGACTGTGTTCACGGCGGCTTCGTGACCTTCGTACCATTCTGGGGTTTGCCCGGTCCAAAGACCCACAGAGTTATCGAAACTGGCTGTTGCGATGCGACCGTCAGGCGCGGTGGCGATGCCCATGATGGGGCCGCCATGCCCTTTCAGCGTGAAGAATTCTGCCACGGCGGGCAGGGGAACCAGCACCAGCGCCAGAACCAGCCCACGCATCTATTCAGCGGGTGAGGCGGCTGCTTTACCAGCCTCTTTTTCCTGCACCTCTTCAAGCCAGAGTGAGTGATGCTCGCGCGCCCATTGTTCCTCGACCTCTCCGGTTCCCATGGCGTCAAACGCGCCCTCCATCCCGACCGAGCCGAGATAGATATGCGCAACGATGATCGCGATGAACACATAGGCAATCATGACATGCCAGACTTGGGCGAATTGCATCTCTTCCTGAGGTGACATCTGCACCGGCAAGGTCAGACCCAGCGCCTGCGGAATGCCCGTCGCGTTTGCGACCGAGAAGGTCTTGGCGAACAGGGGCATCTCGAACGGGAACAGCAGTGACAAGCCGGACAGGCTGATCGACACGCCTAACAGAATACAGGCCCAAAAAATGATCTTTTGCCCCGCATTGAATTTCCGGGCGGGCGGGTGGTTGCCCTTGGTGAACAACCCTCCTCCGGCGGCGAGCCATTTCAGGTCGGTCCGGTTGGGGATGTTATGAGCAATCCAGTTCACCGTGACGATGATCAGACCCAGCATAAAGGCCCAGGCCAGATTGTTATGCAGCCACTTACAGCCCAATGCGATGGTAGCGAAACCCTCCTTGCCGAAGATCGGAATCAGGAAGTCGCGGCCATAGAGCGTGAGCAAACCAGTAATGCCGAGGATCAGGAACGATCCTGCAAACAGCCAATGGCCAAATCGTTCAATTCCGTTGAAACGGGTGACTGTGCGGCCTGTTTTCTCTCCATCGATGCGGATTTTCCCACGGATCAGGAAGAACAGCAGAATGATGCCCAGCATCCCGGCGATGATATAGGTGCCATATTCGCGCAGCGGTCCGCTGCGGAAGTTCAGCCACCACATGCCGCCATCCTGTATTAGCACGCTTGCCGCCGGGCCGTTTGACGATACGGTCACATCGGCCGAGCCATAACGCAACGCACGGTACACATCACTATCCGACGCGACACCACGGGTGCCAAGCTGACCCATCAGGCCTTCTACATTGCTCTGACCGGTATTGCCGGAGCGATAGCGGTTATTCACCTTCTCGCCACGTTGCCGGGCGAGGATGTCTTCGAGGGTCGTCGCTCCGCCGGTTCCCGCCCTTTCAGGCGTTGCGTTGCTGTCATCGGTCGTTTGGGCGGCTGCCGAAAAGGTCAGCCCAAGGGTAAACAGAAAAGCGATGAGAAAGCGGAGCATCTGAACCTCGGTCAAATTCCAAGATCGGAAAACCCGCGCTGAGCGGGTTGTCCATTGCTTTGTGCAGACAGCAGCTTAGCCGTCTTTCTGGTCGTAGGCAGTACCCCAACCCCAGGCGCCCGAGCCGAAACCGCGCGCCACGACGCGTTCACGGTAAACAGCCGACACCACGTCGCCGTCACCGGCAAGCAGGGCCTTGGTGGAGCACATCTCGGCGCAGATGGGCAGTTTGCCCTCGGCGATCCGGTTGCGACCGTATTTGGCGAACTCTGCGGTCGAGTGGTTTTCTTCGGGACCACCGGCGCAGAAGGTGCATTTGTCCATCTTGCCGCGTGAACCGAAATTGCCTGCCTGCGGGTATTGCGGCGCGCCAAACGGGCACGCGTAAAAGCAATAACCGCAACCGATGCACAGGTCCTTGGAGTGCAGGACAACACCTTCTTCGTTCTGATAGAAGCAGTCGACCGGGCACACCGCCATGCAGGGCGCATCCGAACAATGCATACAGGCCACCGAGATCGAGCGTTCGCCCGGGTTGCCGTCATTGATCGTCACCACCCTGCGGCGGTTGATACCCCAGGGTACCTCATGCTCGTTCTTGCACGCGGTTACGCAGGCGTTGCATTCGATGCAGCGTTCAGCGTCGCAGAGAAACTTTGCTCTAGCCATTAATCGTCCTCCTTACGCTGCCGAGATCTTGCAGAGAGTACACTTGGTCTCCTGCATCTGGGTCACTGAATCATAGCCATAAGTCTGGGCGGTGTTGGAACTTTCGCCCAGAACATAGGGGTCAGCACCGGCGGGGTATTTGTGCCGCAAGTCCTCGCCCTGGAAATGGCCGCCAAAGTGGAAAGGCATGAAGGCGACACCGGCACCAACCCGATTGGTCAGCATTGCCATCACCTTGACCTTACCGCCTTCCGGACCTTCTACCCAGACCTGTTGCCCGTCCCGAATGCCAAGGTTGTTGGCATCGCGCGGGTTGATCTCGACGAACATGTCCTGCTGAAGTTCAGCAAGCCATGGGTTAGATCGGCTTTCATCGCCGCCGCCTTCATATTCGACCAGACGACCTGACGTCAGGATTATCGGGTAATCCTTTGAAAAGTCGTTCTTTTGGATCGAAGCATAAAGGGTGGGCAGGCGATAGGCGTGCCGGTCCTCGTAGGTTCGATAGTCCACCACCAGATCACGCCGGTTCGTATAAAGCGGCTCGCGATGCAGTGGGATCGGATCCGGGAAGGTCCAGACGACCGCGCGGGCCTTGGCGTTCCCGAAGGGCGCACAGCCATGCTTGATCGCCACCCGCTGGATACCGCCCGAAAGGTCGGTTTTCCAGTTGGTCTCGGGGCCTGCAACGGCATCGATTGCAGCGCGTTCTTCAGCCGTCAGGTCGCCGTCCCAGCCAAGGTCCATCAGCATCTGCATCGTGAATTCAGGGTATCCGTCCTGAATTTCTGATCCAACGCTATAGACCCCTTCGGCCAGCAGGTTGTCGCCATCGCGTTCCACTCCGAACCTGGCGCGGAAGGTCAGGCCGCCTTCGGCCACCGGTTTGGACATGTCATAGAGGTTCGGGGTCCCCGTATGACCCATCTCAGCGGTTCCCCAGCACGGCCAGGGCAGACCATAATATTCGCCGTCGTTTGGTCCACCAATGGCTTGCAGCGTGGTTCGGTCGAACGTGTGCTGATTGGCCATATGGCTTTTCAAACGCTCTGGCGACTGCCCGGTATATCCGATGGTCCAGAGGCCCGAGTTGAATTCACGCGTGATGCTTTCAACATTCGGGGTCTCGGGGTCTTCCATCTCGATATTGCGGAACAGGCGATCCGCCCAGCCGAACTTGTTGGCGAACTTGGCCATGATGACCTCGTCCGGCAGGCTTTCGAACAGCGGATCAACGACCTTGTCACGCCACTGCAACGAGCGGTTTGACGCGGTGACCGAGCCACGGGTTTCGAACTGCGTACAGGCGGGCAAAAGGTAGACGCCGTCGGTGCGGTCATGCAGAACGGCCGAGACAGTGGGATACGGGTCAATCACGACCAGCATGTCCAGCTTTTCCATTGCCGTTTTCATTTCCGGACCCCGTGTTTGCGAGTTCGGCGCGTGACCCCACAGAACCATGGCACGGACATTGTTGTCCTGATCCATGTTCGCAGGATCTTCCAGAACACCGTCGATCCAGCGAGAGACCGGGATACCGCTTTCATTCATCAGCGGTTTGTCCTTGCCGTCTTTGCCCTTGATCGTGGCGAACTGGCCCTTCAGCCAATCCAGGTCTTCACCCCAGACGCGGCTCCAGTGACCCCATGCGCCCGCAGACAGGCCGTAATAGCCGGGCAGGGTGTGGGACAACACACCAAGGTCTGTCGCGCCCTGCACGTTGTCGTGGCCGCGGAAGATATTGGTGCCACCACCCGAGGTACCCATGTTGCCCAGCGCAAGCTGAAGCACGCAATAGGCGCGGGTGTTGTTGTTGCCGTTGGTGTGCTGCGTGCCGCCCATGCACCAGATGACCGTGCCGGGGCGGTTGTTGGCCATTGTTCGGGCAACACGTTTCAGTTGCGAGCCAGGCACGCCAGTGACGCGTTCTGTTTCTTCAGGCGTCCATTTGGCCACCTCATCCTGAATCTGGTCCATACCCCAGACACGGGTGCGGATGAACTCTTTATCCTCCCAACCGTTGTCGAAGATGTGCCACAGGATACCCCAGATCAGCGCAACGTCTGTACCCGGGCGGAAACGGACATATTCATCCGCATGGGCCGCGGTGCGCGTAAATCGCGGGTCGCAGACGATCAGCGGTGCGTTGTTCTGCTCTTTCGCGCGCAGAACGTGCAGCAGAGAGACAGGGTGCGCCTCGGCCGGGTTGCCGCCGATGATGAAGATGGCGCGCGAGTTGTGGATGTCGTTATACGAATTGGTCATGGCGCCGTAGCCCCATGTATTCGCAACACCCGCAACAGTGGTCGAGTGACAGATACGGGCCTGATGATCCACGTTGTTCGTGCCCCAGTAGGCAGCGAATTTGCGGAACAGATAGGCCTGTTCGTTATTGTGTTTTGCTGAGCCCAGCCAATACACGCTGTCGGGCCCGGATTCTTCGCGGATCGACATCATGCCGTCGCCGATCTCGTTGATCGCCTCTTCCCAGCTGATGCGCTTCCACTCGCCGCCTTCCTTTTTCATCGGATATTTCAGGCGGCGCTCGCCATGGGCGTGCTCGCGAACCGAAGCCCCCTTGGCACAATGTGCACCCAGGTTGAACGGGCTGTCCCAGCCGGGTTCCTGCCCGACCCAGACACCGTTCTGTACTTCGGCAACGACGGTACAGCCGACCGAACAGTGGGTGCATACGGATTTGATGTTTTCGACGGCCTGATTGGCCGCTGTCTGGGCACTGGCTGGCGTCACGGTTCCACCTGTGGCGCTGATCGCGGCAAGGCCGCCGATCGTCAGGCCCGAGCCACGCAGGAATGCGCGGCGATCGACGGTTTTCTCGCCGACCTGGGACAGGATACTTGTCCGCTGGGGGCGTCTCGCAACCCCGTTGGTCTTTTTCCTAAGCATGTCTTTCCTCCCTTGCGCGCCGTGTAAGCCACGGCTGGCTTGGTACTGCTGAAGCCGACGTCAGGGCCAATCGCAACCGTCTGTCGGGTGTGAAAGCGTCCAGTCCTAGAACCGGGTGCTCTCGATGTATGCGCGTGTATGCGCAGTATCCTGAATGCGGGTTTCGTCGGTCGGCAGCGCGGCGGCTTCGGCCTTCCCGGTCAGGCTGGCGGCAACGGCAGCTGGTGCTGCGGTTCCGGCCAGTTTGAGGAAGTCACGGCGGGTGGCGCCTTCTTCCTTGGTCTTGCTCATGGGAACCTCCTTTCCCAATTGCGGTTTGGCGCCCATGGGACACCGGCGATGTGCGGGTTACCCCGCCGTCATCCGGAACGCTTCGCGCTCGATCTCCATGAACACCCGACCGGCAGTGCCGACGGATGCATAAAGAACCGAGTTCTCGGCTGCTTCCAAATCCGAATAGAAATGCGTGGCCCAGGGGCCGATATGCTTGCTCCAGAATGCCTTTTGGTCATCCAGGGATGCCGGGCTGCCAAAACGCCCGACGATCATTCCGGCCATCATCTCCATCAATGAGGCGATGTTATCTTCGGGCTCGAACACGTTTTGGGCACGTGTGATCCCGCGAACCGCCATGTCATTGCGCAGCTGAGCCAAGGGTTTCTCGTTCAAAAAGCCCGTCAGGTAGAAACTGGCGTAAGGCAGCAACTCACCCCGGCCCAATCCGATGAATAACGCATTGAATTCCCGTTCGGCAGCGGCTGGCTTGGTGACCTTGGCAACCCGCGCCATGGATTGAATGGCCTTGCCGAGATCCGTGTCATCTCCGACCAGACCAGCCATTTGGTTCAGCAACATCTGGTCCGGAGGACCTGCCAGTAACAGACCCAGAAAGTTATAGAAATCCGCGCGCAGGCGATCCTCGGCTGAAACATCCAGAGTGTGCGCGTCACTTGCGGTCATTCGGTCATCCTTCAAATTCAAATGTCATTCGACGTGGCGACGGGGGACGTTCGAGTTCTTCGGGCTCTTCTACCTGAACCACTGAAACCGGATCTGGGGCAGGGTCGGGGTCAACTGATACGACCTCTGGTTCTGTGAGCGTCTCAGCTTCGATTTCGTCTACTTCTGATTCTTGCGCGCCGGCGGCCAGTGCTTCGACATGCGCCAGCATGCCTTTTCCAACCTGATAGGCGGTTTGGATGTTTTCGATCACGCAGGCGGCATCGGTGTAGTCCTCGCCGTAATCAACCAGCCCGTCGACATTGGCCAGAACAGGGTTCAGCCGCCACAACCGCCGCAGGGCGCGGCGCCGCAGGCGATCAGGCACTGCCTTGGACATAAAGCCCGAAACATCATCGCCGGGTCCGAGGGTATCGGGATCGGGAAGGTTGAATTCAGCCAAAATCTCAGCGTCACTCTTTTCTTCAAGTTCGGCGTGATGGGCTGCGATCACCTGTTCTTCAAGGGCCAGCGCCTCGGCTTCAGCTTCGGCTTGAACGGCAGCCTTTCGGCGCGACCAGAAATCACGCCGCTCTGTCATTGCAGCACCCGTCTCGGGGCGCGGAAAACATCCGATGCCTGCCGGATACGCGCGTCGCCCTTACCATCCTCCACCAAATCGGTTCGCTTTCTGTCGCGACGGCGCTTGACGAACACTTCGTGCTGGTGATGTTTCAGGGTGAAATCCCGTACCCAGGCGATCAACCCTTCGGTCATTGGGATTTTCTCGACAATCTCTTCGCCGGTGTCCGCGTAATCCTGTCCCTGGAACGGAGAAGCGGTGATCAGAACTGCATTCAGGGGCGTGTCGCCCTTCAGCTCATTCCGCAGTACAAGATAGATCGAGGGCTGCCCGTCCGACAGGTTGACCAGGTAGGCTTCGGTCTCGTCCGCCCAGAGGGTCAGGGGAAGGGTGGCAGCGTGGTATTCGACAGCCTCGCCTTCGCGGCGCAGTTCCTGCCAATCGGCTGGCCCTGCACCGGGCAACACGGCGACCGCGCGCCAGTTCCAGCGGGCCCAACGTGTGACCCCGGGTGTTTTGCGCACAATGACGCCAACCGGCATGTCGATCTGGCTTGCGGCCTTGGCCACTGGATCCTCCCCGAAAGGCTCTCCCCTGCCTTTCCATGTCCACTATGGTACACAAAATAGCCACGTGCCAAGCCTGCGCTTTAATACTTTGGTCGTAATCCCGGTAGCGTCTTCGTGATCAAAGCCTGAGAAGGCTTTTGTTTTATGGGATTTTGCCGCGAAACTCTGCCGGGCGCGCTGTGCACTTCGCAGGGTTGAAGTTGCCTCATCGGGAATGCAGCCTAAAGTGCAAAGGATCGGGACTGCTTCCCGAGGGAGGGGACATGGGCACGAAACTATTGCTCTGCAATTGCGCGGGAACTCAGGCGCTGGATTCGGACAGGATCGAAAGCGCCTGCGGGATTGCATGTTCAAAGGTGCATACCGCGCTTTGCTCAAAGGAACTGCAATCCGCTGCGGCCTTGATGCAAGAGGGCGATACCGTCATCGCCTGTCTGCAGGAACAAGAGGTATTCCGGTCGCTTGCCGAAGATATGAATGTCGAAATCCCCGGCTTTGTCGACCTGCGGGATCGCGCCGGTTGGTCCGATCAGGGCGCGGATGCGGCGGCCAAAATGGCTGCCTTAGCTGCCGAAGCGTTCCTGCCGCAACCGGTGACGCCCAGCGTTGATGTTATCAGCGAAGGCACGTGTTTCATCATTGGTCCTGGTACCGTTGCCTTTGGACTGGCGGAAAGGTTGGCCCGAACACTGGCTGTAACCGTTCTGGTCACGGATCAGTCTGAGCCGGACTCTCGGGCCTTCGACGTCATTCGGGGGCAATTGCGGTCTGTTTCGGGTGCTCTGGGTGGGTTTTCCTTGCGTCTGGACAATGTGCAGCAAGTGGTTCCCGCAGGCAGAGGTGCTTTCAATTGGACGGAACCAAGAGATGGGGCGCAATCGGCCTGCGATCTCATTGTTGATCTGACGGGGGGCACGCCCTTTGTGCAGGCTCCGGCCAAGCGCGAAGGGTATTTGCGGGCTGATCCCAAGGATGCGGTGTCTGTAGAACGTTTGGCTTTTGACGCCGCCCAACTGGTCGGAACATTCGAAAAACCTCTGTACGTGCGACTGGAGGAAACACTTTGCGCCCATTCGCGGGCGGAACAGGTCGGATGCTCAAACTGTCTGGATATCTGCCCAACCGGTGCAATCACACCCTCGGGCGAGCATGTGGCGATTGATCCGATGGTCTGCGCCGGGTGTGGCGAATGCGCGGCGGTCTGCCCGTCATCGGCGATAACCTATGAAGATCCACCTGTTTCGGCCTTGCTGTCACGGATGCATATTCTGGCACGCACGTACCGAAGGGCAGGCGGTATCGCACCCCGGTTGCTTGTGCACGACGCCTACGGTGCCGAAATGATAAGGCTTACAGCAAGGTTCGGCCGGGGATTGCCTGCGGATGTTATCCCGCTGGAATTGAAAGTGATATCCGGGTTCGGTCATTCGGAAATGCTGGCCTCACTGGCTCATGGATTTGCGCGTGTGGATGTGCTGCTGGCACCGACGACCGAGCGGGATGCGCTGGATCGCGAACTTGAACTGGCACGTGCCATAGCCAGTTCGGATGGGATCGGGCTGATTGAGGAGGTGGACCCTGATGCGATGGCAGACTTGCTGTATGCGCAAAATGTCCCCGAACCGTTGGCAGATCCGGTCTTGCCACTTGGCAACCGCCGACAAATCGCGCGACTGGCAGCACAGGCCCTGAATCCGCAGGCCAAAGCCCCGCTGCCATTGCCTGAAGGTGCGCCTTACGGTGCCGTTGCAGCGAATACTGACAGTTGCACACTCTGTCTTAGTTGTGTGTCTCTGTGCCCGTCCGGGGCTTTGATGGATAACCCTGACAAGCCCCAGCTGAACTTTCAGCAGGATGCGTGCCTGCAATGCGGAATGTGCAAGACGATCTGCCCCGAAGATGCGATCACCTTGGTACCACAACTGGACCTGAGCGATGCTGCCTTGTCTCAGCAGGTCCTGAACGAGGAGGAACCATTTGCCTGCGTCGAATGCGGGGCTTTGTTTGGGGTGAAATCAACCGTTGAACGGATCATGGAAAAGCTTTCGGGCACGCACCCGATGTTTGCCACATCGGATCAGGCACGGATGATCCAGATGTGCGACAATTGCCGGGTGAATGCTCATTTCCAGCAGCAGGACAATCCGTTCCAGTCAAAACCCAAGCCTCGGGTCGTTACCACCGAGGATTACTATTCGGATAGAAAGGATCACTGAAGCTTTAGCGGCGCACCCAGATCAGCGGCGTCTATGCGCGAAACAAACGCCAGGATGGCTTCAAGATCGTCCAACGTCATCTTGACCGGGTGAATTGGAGATGGGCGCTCGGGATCAAAGGGCGGTGTCAACCCGTCGATCTGCGTGAATGCGGGGTGGGGATTGAGGGCAAAGAACGCCTCGAACCGTTCCGACCAATCCGGCATCGCACGCAGAACCGCGAAAGAGGGGGTTGAGCCAAGCCCGCTCATCCGGTTTCGGGGGCCAATCACATGACATCGACCACAATGGGTCATAGATAGTTCTTCGCCCAGCACGGTGTTGCCATCCAGGGTATCGTCCGACTGGGTGACCTTGGGATCAAAGCTGGCGCTGAACGGTTCACCCACCACAGGAGGAAAGCTTTCGACAGTACGCTTGCCGATCTCTGATTGCAGCCAGTCGCGAAACCGGATTTGACGATCATCGCCTTCGATCCGCAGGTGATAAACCACGCCACCACGGGCAAAGACAGGATCGCCGGGTGGTTCGGTTACCAGCACCATGGCACCGGCATCATCTGCGACAACGCGTATCCCGGTCTTGAGAGAGAAGCGAGGAAGGATATGTTGCAACAGACCGGAGTCGTTAACCTCTACCGGAGCCGCAAGGCCAATCGCCTCCTGCGACAAGGAGGGGGTGGCGGTGAGCGTCAGGCTCAGGCACAACAAGACAAGGCGCATGGTTTAGCCTAACTATGAAGGCTGTTACGCGTCAAATGAACAGAAAGAGACGGAGACACATGCAATGAGCGGCGACCAATACATGTCGACACGCACGCCCCTGTCGGCGGGGCATACCAAGGAGAGAACAGCATGAGTGTTCGTGACGCGGTTCTGGCGAACCTGAAAAAGATCACCGATCCGGTTTCAGGTCAGGACATTGTCAGCGCGGGCATCGTGCGCGCGCTGAATGTCGAGGGCGATTCGGTTCGCTTTGTCCTTGAGATCGACCCGAAACATGCCGAAAAGATGGAACCTGTGCGCGCAACAGCTGAAAAGGCCGCACAGATGGTTGAGGGCGTCGTAAATGTATCGGCCCTGATGACTGCTCATTCCGACAAGGCGCCGCCGGATCTGAAGCCGAAACCCAAGCCCTCGCAAACTGGACCGCAGGCCGTTCCCGGTGTCGACCGGATCATCGCGGTTGCGTCTGGCAAGGGGGGTGTGGGCAAATCCACCGTGTCGGCCAATCTGGCCTGTGCGCTGGCCGCAGAAGGGCGGCGCGTGGGTCTGCTGGACGCGGATGTTTACGGGCCGTCGCAGCCTCGGATGTTGGGTGTCTCGGGCCGTCCGGCCAGCCCCGATGGCAAGACTATCCTGCCGCTGCGCAACCACGGCGTCACCATGATGTCGATGGGGTTGATGACCAATGAAGGGCAGGCCGTTGTCTGGCGCGGGCCGATGCTGATGGGGGCGCTGCAACAGATGATGAGCCAGGTGCAATGGGGTGCCCTGGACGTGCTGATCGTCGACCTGCCGCCCGGTACCGGCGACGTGCAACTGACGCTGAGCCAGAAATTCAAGGTGGACGGCGCTATTGTCGTCTCGACGCCGCAGGACGTGGCGCTGATTGATGCCCGCAAGGGAATCGACATGTTCAATCAGCTCAAGACGCCTATCGTTGGGATGATCGAAAACATGTCCACGCATATCTGTTCGAACTGTGGGCATGAAGAACACGTCTTTGGTCATGGTGGTGTCAAGTCCGAGGCCGAGGCGATGGGCGTGCCGCTGCTGGGTGAAATCCCGTTGCATCTGGACATTCGTATCGCCGCAGACGGGGGTGCGCCTATTGTGGTCAGCAAACCAGACAGCCCTCAGGCTGAGGCTTTCCGCAAGATCGCCCGCGATATGATCGCCAAAGGCACCGCATGAGCCAACCGGTCTTTCCCCCTTTGTTGACGGGCCACCCGGTTCAGGGTGGGGAAGACCCGTTTGAACGCGCCCAGGCTATGGCGTCGCTGGGCTGCGATGCGGGGGCGGTTGTTCATAACATTCAGGCCGATTACCTGCGTGTCGCGATCGTTTTCGCGCCCGAGGTGCCGCTTCGGGACGCGATGGCGATGCTGCCGCTTTGTGCTGTTGGGTTTCAGAATGCGCTGGGCGCTCTGGCCCCACCCGAAGTGGCAGTGCATCTGGGGTGGGATGGTCTGATTTGTGTGAATGGTGCGAAATGCGGTGTGTTCCGCGTTTCGGCCTCCGGGGAAAACGCGGAAGAAGAACCGGATTGGCTGATTGTCGGCTGGGAGCTCGCATTGATGCAAACCAGCAGCGCGCCCGGCGAAACGCCGGATGTCACAGCCCTTTATGATGAAGGTTGTGCCGAGGTTTCGGCCACGCAACTGGTCGAAAGCTGGTCACGCCATATGCTGACCTGGCTCAACCGCTGGCAGGAGGATGGCAACGCGCCCCTGCATGCCGAATGGATGGGCCTGCTGCGTGGCGTAGGTGAGCCACTGGTTGATGGCGGTGTATTCCTTGGTACGGATGAGAGGTTTGGAATGCTGATCCGCGACGGGGTCAACACCCGCCTGCGCCCGCTGACGGAACTATTGGAGAACGGACGATGAAACTGGCCCGCGCGATCCATTTCGATGAAAGCGACATGAACGTGTTCCATTCTCCGGCACGTACGGGCGAATGGTGCGTTTCGGGCGGGTTCGAGTTTTCGAATTGGAGCGGCGCGGATCTGGAAGGTAAGGCGCGTCAGGCTTTTGCGAATGGCTGGCTGGGGCTGGAAACCTTTGGTCGGGTGACATTTGTGGCGGTAACCCGGATCGAAGCGGCTGAAAGGGGTCAGATCACCCGCAATCTGGCAGAACACTTCGTTCAGTATTACGGAGCGCCCTCGGTCGAAGCAGCATTGAGCGTGGCACAGAACGAAATCGATCACATGTCAGAGCTGTGTGAAGACCATGCCGCCAACACGCTGCTGACCGTCGCCAGAGAATTGTCTGAGACAGGAGTGCACGAAGCCTTTCGTGTGATCACTCCGCAAGACGCACAGCTAGAGGTTCTGGCGGTGCATGGGTCGTTGGACGACTAGAAAGGGTCGACAAACCCGCCGAACTGACCGCGCTTGAAGATCAGACCCTTGCCGGTGCGGTACATGACCTGATCCACATGACCCACAATTATCAGATGATCTCCGGCCTCGTGCCGGGCATGCAACCGGCAGTCAAACCGTGCCAGACAATTGGCCAGCTGTGGGCGATCAGCCTCGTCCGCTGTCCATTCGGCATGGGTGAAGTCCACACCGTCGCGGGCAAATCTTAGCGCCTGATCCTGTTGATCCTGAGCCATCACGTGGATCGAGTAATGCGTGCAGGTGCTGAAAGTGTCGAAGCGGTTTGACTCTTTGGCCAGGCACCACAGCACCAGCGGCGGGTCCAGGGACACCGACGCGAACGAGTTTACGGTGATTGCACGCGGTCCGTCTTCGGTTTGCGCAGTTATCACGGTGACGCCCGTTCCGAAACATCCCAGCGCCTCACGAAAGGCGTGGCTTTGATCCGGGGTCGGTGTGAAAATCTTTTCCGTCATATCCGCGCGTGTTCCTTGGCCGCGCATCAGGTGCCATGCGTGGCCCGGATTGTCCACGAAAAGCTGAACGGCGTTTGCAAATTTCAGCGTTAATTCAGGTCTTCCAGAAGACGTCCGTGTTTGCGGGTCTGGACGATGACTTCGCCAAAGGTGTTCAGCCCGCGCGCTTGCAGAATGGGCAGCATCTTGACCAGCGCCTCGGCCGTTGCCACCGCGTCGCCCAATGCCGTATGGCGCAGTGCCTCGGGGATTGAGATGTCCAGCCGTTCGCACAGCGCGTCCAGTGTATGTGTATCGCTTGCGCCGAACAAAACAGCCGACAGCAGCACAGTGTCGAGTATCGGATGATCCCATTCGACTTCCATACGCTTGGCATGGCGGCGCAGGAACGCCATGTCGAACGGGGCGTTATGGGCTACGATCACCGCATCGCGTGAGAATTGGTGAAACACACGCCCGGCTTTGACGATATCCGGCGCGCCCTGAACCATGCGATCACTGATCTTGTGCACGCGGGTCGAGGCAGCAGGGATCGGAATGCCCGGATCAACAAGCATGTCCAGATGCTCGCCCGCGACGATCTTGCCTTTCACAACGCGGACCGCGCCGATTTGAACGATCTCATCCTTGTGCGGCAGCAAACCGGTTGTTTCCGTGTCAAAGACCACAAAACACAGATCCACCAAAGAGCGGTTTTCGAACGCACCGTCACCCGGCGTGTCCAGCAACTCGAAATCATAGACCAGTGGGCGTGCCTCATCTGGCGACATACGGGCAACGCTGTCTTCGAACACCAGCATGTAACCGGGTGCGTCCCCCAGTGGCTTCATTCGGGCCGAATAGGTTTGTCGGCCGTCCACGCTGGTCAGGGTGCAGAAAACATCCTTACCTGATTTACACAACTTCCCGTACGCGTCCGTCAGCCCCGTCGATTCGATGTATTCGAAGAGCGAGGCGTTCAGGCGGGGATGCGCGATCTGGGCCAGCACCTCGGCTGCCTGACCATCATACAAAACGATCTGGTGTTTCGGACTGGCCAGCAACATGGCGACCGGAATTTCGGTCAGAAGGGCAGTAAGGCGCTGTTTTTCTGCCGCCAGATGAGCGGTTTCGGCGGCCACCGCCTCGGCTGTGTGCATGGCATTCGCGGCAAGTTGCTCGGCCAGGCCAGCCGCTGCTGGGGCCAGATCGCCCAGGTATCGCGCGGCTTGCATGTCCAGATCGGTGCTGACACCGGCATGAGCGCGGGCCCGCAGTTGTGCTGAAAGCCGTTCGATCGGTTTGGCGACATTGTCGTCAAACAACAGCCAGATACCGGCGATCAAAGCCAGCAATCCAAACCCGATCAGAACCTCGGCAAAGATGAAGTCATCAAACAGGTCAGGTTGCGCTGCCCGGGCATAGGTGATCCACAGGGCGGCGGTACTGATTGATATCCCGCCGAGCGCGAGCAGACAGAAAAACAGAAATATCCTGAGCCTCAGGCTTAACCCTGTGAGCATGGTCAAACCCCGCAGGTGGCGTCGATGATGGGGTCGGCAGGCCCGGCAGATATCCAGTCTGCATTCAGAAGACGTCCGTCATCGGAAAACTCAGCACCGTCCGCAAGGTTGGCGCGACGATTCTCGGCACAGTTTACGGCCACGGGCAGTTTTGAAACCGGGGCCCAGCGTCCGAAGAAGTAAAGATCGACAAGCCGTTGATCTGGCACGTTTTCGTTTGTTCGCACCGACACGGTATCGATGGCGGCAAAGCGGTCGACGAAGGGCATGGCGTAGGTCCACGGGCGGTAGAGGGCGCGGCTTTCAACCTCTTGCACGATTGCCATCTCCTTGGGAAGCTGTTCGCGCGTACGCTCATACCAGGAATACTCGCTGGAGATGGTCACAGCGATCATCCCCAAACCCGCCGCGACCGGAGTAACCCATTTCGGCAACCGCCCTCCGGTCAGCTTGTTCAGCACAAGAACGATACCCGCAAAAGCGAAGCCCGCAAAAACAGTGCCGATCAATTCCAGAAACATCGTGTCACTCCGTTCTTCAGATGCATGTCAGCCCAGTAGTCCCTTGCCGTGGCCGACCGCCGATTGCATCGTTTTTACCACAACAAAGGCATCACGAAGATGACTTCGCTCAAAGTCCGAAAGATCGGAAGGTGGCAGATAATTGTCTGGTTTCTTGCCTGATTTGACCAGTTGGACCTGATGTTCCAGCCGGGTTTCGGCGATCAGATCATAGGCGTCCAGTAAATCGCGTGCACCCGACGCGCTGAGAACGCTATTGGCCTCAGCCGCTTTAAGGCGGGCGCGGGTATTGGCCTCGGGCAGTTCGCCTTGCAAGGCGTAGATCCGCGCCAGATCCACGACCGGAACAACACCATTGTGTTTCAGATCCAGCGTATTGCGGTGTTCGCCCGACCGGATGGTTGCAAACCCACGCAGCAACCCCAGCGGCGGGGTGTGTTTCAACGAGTTCGAGATCATATGTGCGACGAAGATCGAATTGGACCTGGCCGCCGCCAATGTGTCGGCCTGCAGGTCGGCGAACAGGTCGAACGCGCCGCCAATCGGACGCAAGTCAAACATGACCGAGGCCAGCATCTGCGCTTCGGGGTTCGGTTTGGCGATCCATCCCTTGAAATAGTCGCGCCAGACACGCACCGGCTGACACCAGCGCGGATTGGTCGCCATCATGTCGCCGGGGCAATAGAAATAGCCACAGGTATCCAGCCCATCCGACACAAACTTGGCCAGCTTTGCAAAGTACTCCATATCCGCATCGGTCACGCCGTCATCCAACATCAGGCAGTTGTCCTGATCCGACACGCCTGTCTGCTCCTGCCGCCCTTGCGAGCCGCAGGCCAGCCACAGATACGGCACAGGGGGCGGGCCCAGTTTCTGTTCGGCAAGGGCCAGAAGGCGCCGGGTAACCGTGTCAGCAATATCGGTGATTAGGCGCGTGACGATTTCGTGCCGGTTCCCGCCTGCAACCAGTTGCACCAGCAGCTGTGGGATTTCCGCCGTTACCCGCGCCATATCTTCGGCGGTATTTGCCTGCGCGATGCGTCGCACCAGTTCGGCCGAGTTCACAGCCTGGTAATGTGTCAGGTCGGTTTGTGTGACAATACCGACCAGCCGACCGCCCTCGGAAATCGGGACGTGGCCGATGCCGCGTTCCATCATGATGTGCAACACGTCTGAACCAATGTCGCCGGGTGACAGGGTGACGGGGTTTGCGGTCATGATTTCGGAAACCGGCGTGGACGGAGGCAGGCCGTCCGCAACGTACTTGCCCGAGATGTCCCGCAGCGTCGCGATGCCCTGCAACGTGTCGCCGTCCGTGATGCACAGCGACGAGATGTGTTTATCGCGCATGATCTGCGCCGCTTTCTGAACTGGCGTATCCGCGGGGCAGGTGGCCGGGTTATGTGCCATCAGAATATCAATGGAACTGGTCGCAAGGCTTTGCGGGCCACTTCTGTCGCCGCGTGTCCGGTCGAAGAACTTGGCGACCACATCGTGACCGTCGATCAACTCGCGCACCAGATCCGGTGGCAAAACAATCAGGACCGACGGAGTGTGCGCACGCGCCTTGGTGGCTGCCTTACCGTCTTTCAGCAGTCCGCGCTCTCCAAAAGAATTGCGCAAACCCAGTTGAGAGACAACGGCACCATTCTCATCGGTGATTTCAACCTGTCCTTCATAGATCACGAACACACCGGGAAGCGCATGACCCAGTTCATAGACCGAGGTGTCTTCCTCGACTTCCCAGACCTCGATCTGTTTTACGATCTGATCCAGTGCATCAGCCGGTAACGCGTCATAGGGATGAACGGATTTCAGAAACCGGGCGATTTCATCGTGGGACAGGGGCATCTGATGTCTCCGATGTTCTGGTGAAAAAATCCCGCCCAGTGGTATGCCGGGCGGGAGTAGTGGATCGAAAGACGCGGTCGAAGGCAAGTGCCAACGACCGCATCATGCTCACTTGTTCTGAGCTGCACCCGCACCACGGGGAATGCGAACGCTTTCGACCAGTTCCTTGATCTCCTGCGGAGTTTCCTTGGTCATGCCAGCCACAACATAGGCGACAGCGAAGTTGACCATGGCACCGACAGCGCCGAACGAGGTCGACTGGATCGGACCCAGCAACGGATCGGCATCGGTGAACGAGTTGGTGTCCGGAATGAACAGCCATCCCTTGTGCAGGAAGATGTAGACCAGTGTAACGACCAGACCTGCCAGCATACCTGCAACAGCACCGGTGTTGTTGATGCGGGTCGAGAAGATCCCCATCATCAGTGCCGGGAAGATCGAGGCTGCCGCCAGACCAAAGGCCAGAGCAACAGTCTGTGCCGCAAAGCCCGGAGGATTCAGACCCAGCCAGGTCGCTACAGCAATCGCCACAGCCATCGCAATCCGTGCCGACAGAAGCTCGCCTTTTTCCGAGATCTGCGGATTGATTGCGCCCTTGATCAGGTCGTGAGACACGGCCGACGAAATCGCCAGCAGCAGGCCCGCAGCAGTCGACAGAGCAGCCGCAAGACCACCGGCAGCGACCAGACCAATCACCCAACCGGGCAGGTTGGCAATCTCGGGGTTGGCCAGGACCAGGATGTCGCGGTTGAACTTGGTCAGTTCGTTACCGACCCAGCCTTTTTGTTCCGCAATCGCCTGCATCGATTCAGACTTGTCATTGTAGTACTGAATCTTGCCGTCGCCGTTCTTGTCTTCCCAATCCAGCAGACCGGTTTTCTGCCATGTGGCCATCCAGTCGTACCGAGCATCATTGTCGATCTGTTCGACTGTAACGGCACCACCTTCGATGCCACCATTGGGCCACATCATGTCGGTGATGTTCAGGCGGGCCATTGCGCCAACAGCCGGAGCGGTCAGATACAGCAGCGCGATGAAGACCAACGCCCAGCCAGCCGACCAGCGTGCATCAGCAACTTTGGGAACGGTGAAGAAGCGCATGATAACGTGCGGCAGACCGGCGGTACCGATCATCAGCGACAGGGTGAACAGCACCATGTTCAGCGTGTTCGAGTGATGGGCCGTGTATTCGTTGAAGCCCAGCTCTGTCACGATGCCGTCCAGCTTGGTCAGCAGCGGTACACCGCTTGCAGTGTCGCCAAACAGACCCAGCGCCGGAATCGGAGTGCCGGTCAGCTGTAGCGAGATAAAGATGGCAGGGATGGTGTAGGCGGTGATCAGCACGCAGTACTGAGCGACCTGTGTATAGGTCACGCCCTTCATCCCTCCGAACACCGCGTAGGCAAACACAACGCCTGCACCGATCAACAGCCCGGTGGTGTTCGACACTTCCAAGAAGCGGCCAAAGGCAACCCCAACACCGGTCATCTGACCGATAACGTAGGTCACCGATGCAACAATCAGACAGATCACCGCAACGATGCGTGCTGTCTGGCTGTAGAAGCGGTCGCCGATGAACTCCGACACGGTGAACTTGCCGAACTTCCGCAGGTACGGCGCAAGCAGCAGGGCCAACAGCACGTAGCCACCCGTCCACCCCATCAGGAAGGTCGAGTTGTCATAGCCGGTAAAGGCAATCAGGCCCGCCATCGAGATGAACGAGGCCGCAGACATCCAGTCCGCCGCTGTTGCCATACCGTTGGTGACCGGGTGTACGCCGCGACCGGCGGCGTAGAACTCTGATGTGGAACCCGCGCGGGCCCAAATCGCAATGCCGATGTACAGCGCAAAGGATGCGCCGACAAACAGCAGGTTGATGGTAAACTGATCCATTATCCCCGCTCTCCCTTACTCTTCATCCACGCCGTGTTCGGCGTCCAGCTTGTTCATGCGCCAGGCGTAGTTGAAGATCAGCACCAGAAAGACCAGGATCGATCCTTGCTGAGCGAACCAAAAGCCCAGATCAGTACCACCGACGGCGATGCCCGACAGCAGCGGACGCAGCAGGATGCCGAATCCAAATGACACCAGCGCCCAGATCACGAGGCTGATGTAGATGAGGCGCAGGTTGGCCTGCCAATAGCCCTTATCGGCTTCGGCTGCCTGCGCGGAGTTTGTAGATTGATCCGCCATTGCGGGTTCCTCCTTCGCTTCCTCGTTTGGCGGCCCGGTGCCCAACTCCTCCAGTGCGTCGGTCCGCTTCTCGACAATGCCCAACACCGTGTGGTGTCAGGCAAAACTCCACCAGTCCGCCAAAGCGGTCTTTTGAAGTATTCTTTTTAGGATCAAAGCCTTGCGGCTTATCTCCTCCCCTTAACTCATCACGTCGCTGACGATCCCTTCGAGATCGCCCGCGATATCCTCGATCCTGCCCATGGCATTGATGCGTTTCAGAACACCGTGACCGTCGTAATAGGTGATCAGCGGCGCGGTCTGCGCATGATAAGCTGCCAGACGCGAAGCCACGGTTTCAGCGTTGTCATCCGCGCGGCGCTTGAATTCGGTGCTGCCGCACTTGTCGCACTTACCGTCTTCGGCAGGCTTCTTAAACTGGTCGTGGTACCCTTCACCGCAGCCCGCGCAGGTGTAGCGGCCCGAGATGCGGATCACCATTTCGGCATCTTCCACTTCCAGGCTGATTGCTGCGTTGATCTTTTGGTCATTGGACGCAAGCAAACCATCAAGCGCCTCGGCCTGAACCGTTGTGCGTGGGAACCCATCCAGAATGACACCCTTGGCGCAATCTGGTTGCGCCATACGGTCGCGCAGGATCGCAATGACGATCTCGTCACTGACCAGATCACCGGCTTCCATCACGGCTTTGGCGGCTTTGCCTGCGTCGGTGCCTGCGGCAACGGCTTCGCGCAGCAGGTCACCCGTGCTGAGTTGAACAAGTCCGAATTTCTCTTCCAGCATCCGGGCCTGCGTGCCCTTCCCGGCGCCCGGAGGGCCGAGAAGGATAAGTACTGCGGGTGTGGTGATCGTAGCAGCGTCCATCACATCCTCACTTGCCCGCGCGGTTTTCGATCAGGTCTTCGACCACCGACGGGTCGGCCAGTGTCGAAGTGTCACCCAGCGAACCGAAATCGTTTTCGGCAATCTTGCGCAGGATGCGACGCATGATCTTGCCCGAGCGTGTTTTGGGCAGGCCCGGGGCCCACTGGATCACATCGGGGCTGGCGATAGGTCCGATCTCGGTCCGGACCCAGGTGCGCAACTCCTTGCGGAGCTCTTCGCTTGGTTCACGGTCATTCATCAAAGTGACATAGCAATAGATGCCTTGCCCCTTGAGTTCATGAGGATATCCGACAACAGCGGCTTCTGCGACGGCGGCGTGTGCTACCAGTGCGCTTTCCACCTCGGCCGTTCCCATGCGGTGGCCGGACACGTTGATCACATCGTCCACGCGCCCGGTAATCCAGTAGTCGCCATCCTCATCGCGACGGCAACCATCACCAGTGAAGTAGTAGCCTTTGTAATCCGAGAAATAGGTCTTTTCGAACCGCTCATGATCGCCCCAGACGGTGCGCATCTGGCCGGGCCAGCTGTCTTTGATGCAGAGCACACCCTCGACACCATTGCCTTCGATCTCGACGCCGGACTGCGGATCCAGCACCACTGGTTCGATGCCAAAGAACGGCTTCATTGCCGATCCGGGCTTCATTGCATGGGCGCCGGGCAGGGGGGTCATCAGGTGACCGCCGGTTTCCGTCTGCCACCATGTATCCACGATGGGGCATTTGCCCTTGCCGACCACTTCGTTGTACCAGTTCCAGGCTTCGGGGTTGATCGGCTCACCCACGGTTCCCAGAGTGCGCAGATCGCTGAGGTCGCATTTCTCGACAAACTCTTTGCCCTGACCCATCAGGGCGCGGATCGCTGTGGGCGCGGTGTAGAACTGGTTCACCTTGTGTTTTTCGCAAACCTGCCAGAAGCGCGACGCGTCGGGGAAAGTTGGAACGCCTTCAAACATCAGTGTGGTCGCACCGTTGGCCAGGGGGCCATAGACGATATAGCTGTGGCCGGTCACCCAGCCCACATCCGCAGTACACCAATACACGTCGCCTTCGTGATAATCGAAGGTGATCTCGTGCGTCATTGCGGCGTAAACCAGATAACCGCCGGTTGTGTGAACAACGCCTTTTGGCTGACCTGTCGAGCCGGAGGTGTATAGGATGAACAACGGATCTTCGGCGCTCATTTCGGCAGGCGCGCAGTAGTCGTCCGCCTCAAGGGCCATTTCGTTGTAGTCAAAGTCACGACCGTCGATCCAGGTGGTCTGACCACCGGTGCGTTTTACGACAAGGCACTTAACGGTATCCTTGCAGTGCAGCAGCGCCGCGTCGGCATTGGATTTCAGGGGCGTTTTACGACCACCGCGCGGAGCCTCGTCCGCGGTAATCACAACCTTGGCGTCACAGCCATTGATCCGGGCAGCCAGTGCGTCCGGCGAGAAGCCCGCAAAAACAATAGAGTGAATTGCGCCGATCCGCGCACAGGCCAACATGGCATAAGCGGCCTCGGGGATCATCGGCAGATAAATGACGACGCGGTCGCCTTTGCGCACACCCAAAGATTCTAGGATGTTTGCCATGCGGCAGGTGCGGCGGTGCAGTTCCGCGTAAGAGATATGCTGAGCCGGGTCATTTGGATCGTCCGGTTCCCAGATGATTGCCGTTTGATCACCGCGGGTTTTCAGGTGGCGATCCAGACAGTTGGCCGAGACATTCAAGGTGCCATCAGCATACCAGTTTATTTTAACCGAACCGAAATCGTAGTTTACGTCTTTGACCTGGGTGAAGGGTTTGATCCAGTCAACGCGCTTGCCTTGCTCACCCCAGAATGCGTCGGGGTCACTGATCGAAGCGGCATACATGTCGGCATATTGTTCGGCATCAACATGCGCACGGGCGACGGTTTCTGCGGATGGCGGATAGGTCTTGGCATCTGCCTGGGCAGCGGTGGTCATTTTTGAGGCTCCTCCCTCTGGACTGGATTGCGTTGGGACATTTTTTGCCACTTGGTCCGGCAATGTCGATCCCGTTCCTCCCCGAGTTCGAATATTACCGAGTTCTGAAAATAAATAAATAAATTGCCGGAATCCCTGAATTTATTTGTAAAGAAATTTCTAACTACGACCATATCTAGTAAAGAAAACGCACCAATTCCGTAAAAATCTATTTAAAATATATGGATAGGTGTAACACATGTCCTACTTGCAGTTCCTAACACAAGCAGGTGTCAGTCCACGAATGTCGGGTTTTTCTACATGCGCAATCCAAGCGGGAACTGCTTCTGATACCAGCGGAAAACCAAGGCAGGGTTGGCACAGTAGAATGTTGGCGCTAGCTTGATCCTCAAGCGCCTCGGGAGGAGGCGCATCAATGGGAGATCAAATGATGAAAAAGATGTTGAGCGGCGCCGCTGTCGCCGCCCTGAGCTTTGCCTTTGTCGGTGAAGCTTTTGCTACTGAGTGGAACGCATCGGTCTGGGGCAAGCGTCGTGCCTTCACTGAACATGTTGAAAAACTGGCCGAACTTGTTAGCGAAAAAACCGGTGGTGAATTCACCATCAATGTCAGCTATGGCGGGTTGTCCAAGCCGCGCGAAAATCTGGACGGCATTGAAATCGGCGCCTTCGAGATGGCTCAGTTCTGTGCAGGTTACCACCGCGACAAAAACCGCGCGATTACCGTTCTGGAGCTGCCTTTTCTCGGCGTGAACAACCTGCAGGAGGAGGTGGCGGTCAGTCATGCGGTTTATGACCACCCCGCAGTCAAAGATGAGATGGCGCAATGGAACGCCCGCATCATCATGACCTCACCTATGCCGCAGTATAATCTGGTCGGCACTGGCGAGCCGCGCGATGAACTGGCCGATTTTGACGGAATGCGGGTCCGCGCCACTGGTGGTCTGGGGCAAGCCTTCGAGGCGGTCGGAGGTGTTCCGACATCAGTTCCCGCAACCGAGGCGTTCAATGCCATGGAATCCGGTGTCGTCGACACAGTGGCCTTTGCCCAGCACGCACACCTGTCTTTCGGGACAATCAACGAAGCCGACTGGTGGACGGCAAACCTGAACCCGGGAACGGTAAACTGCCCGGTCGTGGTCAACATTGACGCCTATGAGGCCCTGCCAGCCGCGCATCGCGAGGCGCTGGATAGCTCGATTGATGAGGCGATTGACCACTACCTGACAAATTACGACGGATTGCTCGAGCAATGGGACAGCGTTCTGCAAGAAAAGGGTGTCCAGAAAGTCATGATTGATGATGCCGTGATTGCAGAATTCCGCACCAAAGC
The DNA here is from genome assembly GCF_056531755.1 of Ruegeria sp. L11. NCBI lineage: Bacteria > Pseudomonadati > Pseudomonadota > Alphaproteobacteria > Rhodobacterales > Roseobacteraceae > Ruegeria > Ruegeria sp. L11. Next base: position 917,610 of record NZ_JBQFMI010000001.1, on the reverse strand, counting down.
AGCCGACCCGATCCGTGAAAAGTGGATCGCGGAAATGACGGAACAGGGGCTGCCAGCGCAGGATCTTTATGATCTCGTGCAGATGACGCTGACGCAACAGCGCGGCGGCAACTGATCCTGAGCCCGGGTGCCTGCCAGGCACCCGGTACACGAATATTGGGGAACACTGGAATGGCAGGACAGGCCACAGTGCTGGTGGACGGAAGTCGTCTGAGCCAGCTGGATCAGCAGTTGTTGAAACTGGAGCGTTTTCTAGCGCTCATCAGCGGTTTGGCAGTATTTGGCCTGATGGTCCTGGCCGTTATCTCGGTCAGTGGGCGCAATGCCCTGAATGCCCCATTGCCAGGATATGTTGACTGGATCGAACAGGCGATGCCATTGATCGCATTTCTTGGCATTTCTTATGTTCAGCGCGATGGCGGCCACATCCGCATGGACATCGTTCTGTCGCGCCTTCACGGCAGAGGGTTGTGGCTGTTCGAACTTGTCTCGGTGGTTTTGATCCTGCTTCTGATGCTTGCACTGGTTTGGGGCAGTTGGTCTCACTTCGACCGCTCCTTTGATTTCGGTGCACCATTGTGGAGCCGCGACAGTTCCATTGATATCGGAATTCCATTGTGGCCGGCGAAACTACTGGCCCCCATCGCGTTTTCCGTACTGTGCCTGCGGCTTGCTTTGCAGGCTTGGGGCTATGGCCGCGCATTATGGCTGGGACTGGAAGCTCCGGTGGCCGTTCCGTTGATACAGGACGCGGCAGCACAAGCAGCGGCTGAGGCCGAACAGTTCGAAGGGCAGGACTGATTTATGGACACGATAGAAATTGGCCTCTGGGTCACGGGCGGGCTTCTGGTCTTTGTCGTGGTCGGCATGCGCGTGGCCTTCGCTGCGGGCTTGGCCGGGCTAATTGGACTTGTTTGGATTTTTTGGGCCAAGTTTGGGTATGATCCGGCGCGGTTCGGTAAAGCGCTGACTGTTGCGGTCAAAACCGCCGGGCAAGTGCCGCATTCCAAAGTTGCCTCTCATACTCTTAGCCTGATCCCGACCTTTATCCTGATCGGGTATCTGGCTTATTATGCAGGTCTCACGCGGGCGTTGTTTGAAGCTGCCAAACGCTGGGTCGCCTGGGTTCCCGGAGGGTTGGCGGTTTCAACCGTATTCGCCACCGCCGGTTTCGCCGCGGTTTCGGGTGCCTCGGTTGCCACCTCTGCCGTCTTCGCCCGCATCGCGATCCCGGAAATGCTGAAGGTCGGCTACAACAAACGCTTTGCTGCCGGTGTGGTGGCCGCCGGAGGAACGCTGGCCTCGTTGATCCCACCATCGGCCATTCTGGTGATCTACGCGATCATCGTCGAGCAGGACGTCGGGAAGCTGCTGTTGGCGGGGTTTATTCCGGGTGCGTTTTCCGCGATCATCTATGCCGTGCTGATTGTCGGGATCGCCGTGATTTTCAAATCCGTCGGTCCCCCGGTCACAGGCTTTACATGGAAACAGCGTTTTTCGGCCCTTCCCGGAGCCATTCCTATTGTCGCCGTCATCCTGATCATCATCTGCTTTGTCTATAACCCGTTTGGTGAAAAAGCGTGGGGCACGCCGACGGAAGGCGGCGCAATCGGCGCTTTCATTGTCTTCTGCTTCGCCCTGTTTCACGGGATGCGTTGGAGCGAGTTCAAATCCGCGCTGCTGGAGACGGCCAAGCTTACCGCAATGATCTTTTCGATCATCTGGGGTGTTCTGATCTATGTGCGGTTTCTAGGGTTCGCAGATCTTCCCGGCGCCTTTTCAGACTGGATAACCAGCCTTGAAATGTCACCCATGATGATCCTGATCTGCATTCTGCTGGCTTACGCGGTGCTTGGCATGTTCATGGATGCGATAGGAATGCTTCTTTTGACCTTGCCTGTTGTTTATCCGGCGGTCATGGCGCTGAACGGTGGTGAAACGGTCAGTGCTGCAGACAGTGCGTTTGGCATGTCCGGGCCGATGTGCGCGATTTGGTTTGGAATTCTGGTCGTCAAGATGGCCGAGTTTTGCCTGATTACGCCGCCAATTGGGTTGAATTGCTTTGTCGTCGCCGGGGTGCGCCCGGATTTGAGTGTTCAGGATGTCTTCAGGGGTGTGACACCCTTTTTCGTGGCCGACGCCCTGACCATAGCAATGCTTGTGGCATTTCCTGGTATTGTACTCTACCTGCCATCGCTAGCGGGGTAGGTAGGATGCGAGGCTCTGCCTCGCACTCCGGGATATTTAGAGCCAGATGAAGAACGGATCCCCTGCTTCATCTGGCCAATAAATATCACGGGGGAGGCGTCCGGCACGGGTGGCGGGGCAGAGCCCCCTTAGGCGCGCCTAACCGGCCCGCATCAGCATTCCGAACAGGTCGCGCGGATCGTCCGGGTCGGCCAACATGTCCAGAGGCTCAAAGAATGCAGTGCCTTTGATCGCCTGCTTGACATAGCGTAGGGCTGAGAAATCTTCGATCGCGAAGCCAACACTGTCGAACAGGGTGATTTGGCGGTCGTCTGTGCGCCCTTTGGCAGCTCCGGTCATAACCTGCCACATCTCGGCCACGGGATGATCAGCATCCAGCGCTTGAATCTCGCCCTCGATCCGGGTTTGCTCGGGGTATTCGACAAAGATGTCCGAGCGCAGCAGGATATCCCGATGCAATTCAGTCTTGCCGGGACAATCGCCACCGATGGCGTTGATGTGGACGCCGGGGCCGACCATGTTGTCGGTGAGGATGGTGGCGTATTTCTTGTCGGCCGTGCAAGTGGTGATGATCTGAGCACCTTCAATAGCGTCTTCCGGCGTCTTGCATGGGATGACCGTCAGGCCTTTGCCTTGCAGGTTTGCGGTGCATTTCGCTGTTGCACCGGGATCGGTATCGTAAAGCCGGACAGTGTCGATCCCGCACATTGCCTTGAAAGCGAGGCATTGGAATTCGGACTGCGCCCCATTGCCGATCATGGCCATGGTGGTGGCATTCTTTGGGGCAAGATAGCGCCCGACCAGAGCGGACGTCGCCGCCGTGCGCAATGCAGTCAGCATCGTCATTTCGGTCAGCAGAGTGGGATACCCGGTGTAAACATCCGCCAGCAATCCGAATGCGGTCACAGTTTGCAGACCCTCGGAGGTGTTTTTGGGATGTCCGTTCACGTATTTGAACCCATATGCCTCCCCATCCGAGGTGGGCATCAGTTCAATCACTCCGTGGGGTGAATGCGCCGGAATGCGCGGGGTCTTGTCAAAGCTTTCCCACCGTTTGAAATCGGATTCGATCTGATCGGCGATCTGTACGATCATCTGTTCGACACCTATGTGGTGAATCAGCCGCATCATGTTGTCGACGGACACAAAAGGCACGAGTGCCTTTTCAGAAGGTTGGGTCATCAGAAACTCCGGGTGGGGCGGTCAAAGATGCGGCGGCCCATAAGTGAAGCGGCCAGATCGACCATCAGCTTTGCCGTGCGGCCACGTTCATCCAGAAACGGGTTCAGTTCGACTAGATCCAGAGAACTGACCAGTCCGCTTTCATGCAGCAGTTCCATGACCAGATGGGCTTCGCGCTCGGTCGCGCCGCCAGGAACAGTGGTGCCGACGGCAGGGGCAATGGCCGGGTCCAGGAAATCAACATCCAACGAGACGTGAAGAAGGGCGTTTTCAGCTTTGACGCGATCCAGAAACGCCAGCAACGGGGCCTTGATCCCATGTTCGTCAATGCTGCGCATGTCGGCCAGCATCGCGCGGTTCTGTTCCAGCGCAGAACGTTCCGCCGGATCGACAGAGCGCAGGCCGATCATACCGACGCGGTCCGTTGGCACGATAGCGGGTAAGGGTGGAAGCGCCTCGAAGCCTGGCCTTCCTGTAAAATAAGCGACGGGTGTCCCATGCAGGTTGCCGCTGTCTGTGCTGTTGGGGGTGTGAAAGTCGCTATGCGCATCCAGCCAAAGAACGAACAGCGGGCGGTCGACCTTAGCAGCATAGGCGGCCATCCCGGTCACGGTTCCCATGGATAATGCATGATCGCCGCCCATGAAGATTGGAATGCCCTGTTCAGCCGCTGTTAATGCGGCCTTGCTCAGCGCTTGTGTCCAACCGATGCATTCGGGCAGCGCGAACAGGTGCGGATGCTCAGGCAAGCCGGTTTCTTCAGGTTGTACGTTGCCCCAATCGCAAACGGAGTGACCAAGATCGGTCAAGGCCTGATCCAGCCCGGCCACGCGATATGCGTCGGGACCCATTCGGCAACCCTGACGCCGTTTTCCGGCGTCCATCGGCGCGCCGACTAAAATGATGTTTTTGCGTTCCATGTGGTTCATATAGGCCGTCGTTGTGTCTTGCGTGAAGAGCACAAAATGCTCAAAATGGTTCAGGAAGTTCCTTAATGGGAAAGTGATATGGACGAATTGGATAGTCGTCTGCTGGGCGCATTGCAGCGCGACGCGCGCGCCAGCCTGTCAGAGCTGTCGGAAACGCTTGGTGTGACCCGCACGACGGTGCGCAGCCGTTTGCAACGGCTCAAGCAATCCGGTGAGATCGTCGGTTTTACCGTGTTGACGCGTCGGGATCTGGCACAAAGCCCGGTACGTGGGCTGATGATGCTGGAAATCGAGGGGCGCGGCACCGAGCGCGTGATGTCCCGGATCGGAGCCATGCGGCAGGTCACGGCGGTCCATTCGACCAACGGCAGTTGGGATTTGATTGCGGAAATCAGTACGGAAACTCTGGCCGAACTGGACGAGGTTTTGTTTCAAATTCGCAAGATCGACGGCGTTACACGTTCGGAAACGAACCTGCTGCTGTCAACGCGCAAGGGGCGGCTCTAGTACTTTGAGATGAATGCGACTTGTGCCAGAGTTTGTGAGCAGACAGGGTGCGGCTTACCCTAAGGTAGGCCGCTTGCTGTCTAAGGGTTCAGTATATCCGGAAGGCTTACGGCATGACGACATCTGAAAAAGGCGACGGGCCTTTAGCCGGACAATGGGCCGAACGACTTGCTGATCTGCTGGAAAAACCCTGGCTGCGCATCGCGATACCGGTCGTTATTACCGGGATTGCCCTTTCGGTTTTGCACGATCTGTCGGCCCATGTGAAATGGTCGGATGTCCAGACCGATATTTCGGCGACATCATGGAAATTGATGTTTTTTGCGATGTGCTGGACAGCGTTCAGTTTTTTGTCGCTGTCGCTCTATGATGTGTTCGCGGTACAGAGCGTGGCAGATGGCAAGGTGCCGTTACCTGTGGCGGGGATGGCCGGAGCCAGCGGATACGCGGTGTCGAACTGCCTTGGGTTTTCCTACATCACGGGAACCGCGATCCGGTATCGAATATATGCGTCGCTTGGCTTGGACCTTGGCCGGGTGGCTGGCGTAATCGCGACCTCGTGGGTGGCGTTCTGGATGGGTCTGATCCTGATTTTGGGTTTGTTGCTAACCCTGCACCCGGATGGAATATCCAAGGTGATGCCCGTCAGCGAAACGGCCGAAACCATCATAGGATTGTGCTTGCTGGCTGCATTTGTCGCGATGTTCATATGGTTGTCCAGCGGTGGCCGGCGGTTGGCTGTTGCGGGCGTCGGTTTCGATCTGCCCGGAGGGAAACTGGCGGGCCTGCTGACGTTGGCTGCCATTGGCGACCTATTTGGCGCATCCATGGTGCTTTACGTTTTGATGCCGGATGATCTGGGTGTCGGGTACCCGTACTTCTTCACGATCTATATCGCTGCCATTGCCGTTGGGATCCTAAGCCATGCGCCGGGTGGGATCGGCGTGTTTGAGGCGACATTGATTGCCGGTCTGGGGGCGTCGGGTCGTTCGGATGTGATTGCTGGGTTGCTGCTGTACCGGGTGGTTTACACTTTTCTACCATTTGTAGTCGCCAGCCTTTCCATTGCCGTTGCATCTGCCTTGACCCAAAGACACATGATCGGCGGTGCCGCCATCTGGGTCTATCGCGTGATCCGTCCCATGGTTCCGATGGTCGCGGCCGGGGTTGCCGCGGTGGCCGGGGTAATCTTGCTGGTGTCGGGCGCGCTGCCAGCGGGGGCGCAAAAGCTCAGCACGCTGAAAGATATGTTGCCGCTTTCGTTTGTCGAGGCTTCGCATCTTGCAGGCAGTGTCGTTGGGGTGTTGCTATTGCTGGTGTCGCGCGGGTTGTTCCGCAAGCTCTACCGGGCATGGGTCGTTGCGATGGTGTTGATGGGTGTGGGGTTCTTTGCGTCGCTTGCAAAGGGGCTCGACATCCACGAGGCGTTTTCGATGCTGGGAACGATTGGGCTGCTGGCTATGTTTCGTGGCGCGTTCTACCGGGTCAGTGGTGCGTCGATATTTCGGCTGAACATCCCATGGTTGATCAGTGTCGTGGTTCTGCTGGCAGTGATTTTCTGGATCGGGCTGTTTGCATATTCACATGTCGAATACCAAAACGATCTGTGGTGGCAGTTTGCCTGGAACGGTGACGCCTCGCGCTTTCTGCGGTCCAGCCTTGTTGTGGCCGTGATCGTGGGCATTGTTGCCGTGAACTCTCTGTTCGGGCGTGAGGTTCCGACACCACAGCGGGTTGAAATCCCAGAGGTTGTCGAGCGGCTGGTGATGGAGAGTGAGGATACGGAGTCGCAAATCTCGCTCACCGGTGACAAGCAATTCCTGATCTCACCGGATGAGACCGCATTCTTAGCGTATGCAGACACGGGCAATGCGCTGATTTCAAAAGGAGAACCGGTTGGTGACGAGAGGGCCGGGCAGCAACTGATTTGGCAGCTCCGGGAAATGGCGGATCGCGAAGGTAAACTTTGCGCGTTCTACAGTGTCTCGACCAAATATCTGCCGACTTTTCTGGATCTTGGACTGTCGATCCTGAAGATTGGCGAGGTTGCGCGGGTGTCATTGCACGATTTCTCGCTGGACGGAAAGTCGCGCAAGCGGTTCCGGCAGGCCAAGAACCGTGCTGAACGCGAAGGATATGTGTTCGAGATCATTCCGAAGGAAGAACTGGCGCCTCTGTTGTCAGATTTGCGTGGGATTTCAGACCGCTGGCTTGCGCAAAAGGCCGGTGCAGAAAAGGGCTTTGCACTGGGGGGATTTGATGATCAATACCTGTCCTATTTCGATCATGCGATCCTGCGTGATGGCAATACCGGCAAGATCATGGCCTTTGCCAATCTGTTCCAAGGAGGGAACAAGTCCGAGCTGTCACTGGACCTCATGCGTTATGAACCCGATAGCCCAAGTTTCGTCATGGACGCTCTTTTCGCCGACATGATGGATTGGGGGGCGCAGCAGGGGTTTCACTGGTTTTCACTGGGTGCCGCACCGTTCTCAGGGATCGAAAACCGTCAGCTTGCTTCGCTTTGGAACCGCATCGGTGGGTTCGTTTACGAACATGGCGAACAGTTCTACCATTTTGAGGGCCTTCGTGCGTTCAAGCAGAAGTTCGATCCGGAATGGAGCCCGAACTATCTGGCCAGCCCCGGTGGGCTGGCCGCGCCCCGCATCCTCTATGAGGTTAATATTCTGATCTCGGGCGGATTGCGTGGATTAACCAAGTAGCACCTAATTCAGGCTTGCGCGGGTTGGGGTTTTCTGCAGCAGATCGCCCCAATCCGTGCGATAGGCCATCTCGGCCAGAACGGTTTCAGGCAGGAATTCCTGATTTTGACGGATTTGCCATCCGCCGCCCAGACCCTTGTAAACCGCCACCAGGTTGCTGGATACCTGCTGCCGCGCCTCGATCAGATTGGCCTGCGACCGCAATAGTGCGGTCTGGGTGTTCAGCACGCGCGAATAATCGGCAATGCCATCTGTATATTGGCTGACGGCGATTTCGGCAGCTTTGCGTGAGGCTTCGACACTTTGCTGATAGAACCCGACCTGCTTACGTGCCTGCGCATAAGCGACCATGGCACTTTCAACCTCGGAATAAGCGGTCAGCACAGTGTTCTGATAATTCGCAATCAGCGCCTGGTAAGCGGCGTCCTGCGCGCGAACATTGTTCTTGATGCGGCCATAGTTCAGCACATTCCAGACCACACCGGCACTGGCCAGACCGGTGGTGCTGCCACCGCTGAACAGATCGCGCCCGCCGGATGCCTGCAGACCGATCGCGCCCGACAGGATAAATTGGGGATACAGATCCGCCATCGCGATGCCCACCTGTGCTGATTGCGTGGCTGCCGCCAGTTCAGCCGCGCGCACATCCGGGCGGCGGCGCAGCAATTCAGCGGGAACGCCCACAGCCACATTTGCCCGGGCCGATGGAATGCGTCCGGTATTGCCCAACAGACCGGTCATGCGTGAAGGTGTCGTGCCCAACAACACCGCAAGCGCGTTCTTGGTCTGTTGCAGGTCGCTTTCCAGTTCCGGTACCAGCGCCTTAGTGTTGTTCAGTAGGGCGGTGGATTCTTGCACATCCAGTTCCGTGGTGACGCCATTGTTGAACCGCAGCTGAGTCAGGTCTGCCGAGTCCTGCTGCAATTTGATGTTCTCGCGCGCAATTGCCAGCGTCTCCTGCAACGCCCGGATATTGACGTAAAGCGCGGCGACGTCCCCGGTCAGCGTAACCAACGCGTCGTCGTAATTCGCCACTTGCAGGGCCAGGTTGGATCGCGCCGCCTGAACACCGCGCCGCTGGGCGCCCCAGACGTCCAGCTCCCACTGTGCATCGAAGCCGACTTGCGAGGTCGAGAATGCGGTATCCAGCGGGATGACGCGATTGACATCCGAAATTGGCCCCAGATTGTCGCTGATCTGGCGCCGTTCAAGCGAGCCGCCTATGGCCTGCGACTGCGGGTAAAGCTCGCCAAAGGCGATACCCAGTTGCGCGCGCGCCTGCAAAACCCGCGCACCAGCGACCTGAAGTGTCAGGTTCTGGGCGTAGGCCTCGGCAATCAGTTTGTTAAGGGTCGGATCATTGAATGTCTGCCACCATTTCACGACAGGCGCACTTCGCGAGGTCAGCCCGCTTTGACCGGCGCTGGGGTTGTTGACCTCAATCCATTGTTTCACGACAGGTGAATTGGGGCGCACAAAATCCGGTCCAACGGGTGTGCAGGCCGCGAGAGTGGCGGCGCAAATGGCGGTTCCCAACAACCTGCGGAGTGTCATGGCGCGCATCCTCAGATATCCAGGGGTCGGATGAAGTTGGCGAAGGAATAAAGGCGGATGTTGATACGCCTCAGAAACTCAAAACTTTTGCCTTGGCCTGTATAGATCGCCACAGCGGCATGGCCGCCCGCTGGGAAAATGTGGTCTTCCGGCACATCGACGGTGATTTGAACCGCAATCCGACCGGGCAGTTTGGGCAGCTCGAAACCGGGCAGGCGGCCCGACGGGATGAGTTGCCCTTGCCGGGTCGCCCACCAGATCGCTTCGACCTTGCCCGTCAGGATTTCACCGGGATAAAGATCAAGTGCGACTTCGACCTCTTGCCCCGGCTCGACAAATTTCAGGTTCTGCTGGCGGAATGTGGCAAGGATATAAGGGCTTTCATCAGTCACAAAGCTGGCAATCGCACCCAACCGGACGTCACCGACTACCAATCCGGGACGAGCCTGCTGCGAGACGATCATGCCATTTTCAGGCGCATAGATTGTTGTGTTTTCCAGAAAATACTCGGCTTCGGCCAATTGCGCCTGCGCTTGAAGGATGCCGGTGTTCACGCCGTCAATCTGCGATTCCAGCGCCAGCTGAGCCTTGGCCAGGTTCGCCTCGGCCTGTTTGACGGCGGCCTGATCTTCCGTCACCTGTTCGTTCCAACGGTCGAGTTCGTCTTGACGGGCGCCTCCGGCGGGAACAAGGTTTTCATACCTTGCCTGTTGAGTTTGCGCATAAGCCAGTTGTGCATTGGCCCGTTCGACAGCTTCGGTCGAGGCAATGACATCCTGTTCAAGGATTTTGGCGTTCTGCTGTGCCGCCACCAGCTGGGCCTGCGCATTATCGACCGCCAGCGAAAACACCGTATCGTCGAACCGATAAAGCGGATCGCCCTTTGTGACCGGTGTGTTCGGTTCAACAAGAACCTCGGACAGGATCGTCGGCTGTGTCAGCTTGGGGATGATCTGTATGGTCGAACGCACCACGTGGCTGTCTGCCGAAAACGGCTGAAAGAAGCGCAACGCCACAAGGAAGATCAGCAGCAGATGTGCGCCCACCCAGAACGAAACAATGCCCCAGGCAATGTTAAACTTCAGCCATTCCAGCTTGAAGAAAATGAGCCAGACGAAAATGATGTAGAACAGAGTGATGCCGAGGGCGACGAACATAGGTATTAGGGTCCTTCGGTCTTAACTGGGTTGTGTGTCGTCTGTGTCCAGACGATTCTGGTATTCGGGTTTGACCTTGCCGCCCAGGCGTTTGATTTCATCGCGAATGGCATCTTTTTCCTCGTCCGGGCCGCGGCGAATATCGACCGTGACTCCATCGTGAAAAGCCCACATGAAGGCGTGTACCCAGGGCACGACAGCCAAGAACCCCATCCATCCCATGATCTTTACAGCTTCGGCGTGGGGATGATTGCGTTTGATCGCGATCCGCCCCGGAAGGCCCATAATGAAAAGGAACAGCGCCATAACTGCTGCAAGCAGCAGGATCAGCGCGGCCAATGTCAGATAGTCATAATAGCCCAGCGGCTGGCCCAGTAGTCCCATGTGTGTGCCTCCATCAGGGGAAGGTTAGGGTATCCTCAGTCATTCGTTTTCAGTTCGTCAATCAACTTGTAGTCCGTTGGCGGGTCATCACAAATGCCCGGTCCGCATTCCAGCAGAGTTGAACCGGCGTTCAGTACGGCAAGTGCCAGCATGACAAAGAAGGCGGTTTTGGCCAGCTTGTTTCCCCCAAAATGTACCTCGCTGGCCGCGCCCGAGTCATATTGGCGATCAAACAGCAGCATGAACGACGTACCCAGCAGGACAAGGAAAAAGGCGATGCCCGCCCAAGTGTAATAATGCAGCCCCAGAACGGGCGATCCGTAATGGCCGGTTCCAGGCACAATGTGCAACAGGATTTGCCGGATCGAAACACTGCCGCCATACAAAGCGGCAATGAGCATGATGGCATAGTGCTGCGGTCGCGCGCCATAAAGCAGGTTCAGGCCCAGCCCGACGCCGACGGCTACAAAGCCGACACGCTGCAACAGGCAAAGCGGACAGGGCAGTTCGTAAAGGACAAGTTGATAGAAGAACGCCAGCGCCAGAACGAGACTGACGGCCAGCATTCCGATCGCGTTTAGTGTACGTGACAGTTCGGGTGTCATGATGAGGCCCTCAAAGCTGAATTGTCAGCTGACTGGTGGCGTGGAATTTCAACCAGTAGATACTCAGGGCAATCGTAAGGAAGAACAGCGCATTGCCTGCCTTTGTCATGTTGAAATAGTTGAGCCCCATCGTGGCAGTAAGTAATGCAAATAAAAGCGCAATCATGGCCCGGTGCTCCCCTCCCGTGCACATATCTTTATGCAAACGATAGTGTCAGGCCGGGTGGCATCTGGCAAGCGGCGCGGTAAATTGGAGACTATTCTTAATGTCCGCTAGCTACACAGGACGATGTCCGTTTGCCATTCCTGACTGCGCAGGTGCAGATCGCCTGGTAACGGCGCATCCGTGTAAATTGCGTCGATTTCTGCCAAAGAAGTGATGCGCGCCGGAGCCGAGCGGTAAAACTTTGAATGGTCGGCAACCAGAAATGTGCGGCGTGCCTGCGCAATGATGGTCTGGCTGACTTGTACCTCCTGAAAGTCGAAGTCCAGAAGATCTCCGTCAGTGTCCAAAGCTGAACAGCCGATTACGGCAAGGTCAAATTTAAATTGCCGAATGGTCGATACGGTCAGATTTCCGATCAACCCGCCGTCGGTGCGCCGCAGAACGCCACCGGCCATGACGACCTCACAATCCGGGTTCTCAATCAGAATGTTTGCGACATTCATGTTGTTGGTCACAACCATCAGATTCTTGTGGTGCAGCAATTGCCGCGCCACGGCCTCGGTTGAGGTCCCGATGTTCATGAAGATCGACGCACCGTCGGGGATATCGGTGGCGCAAGCCTGTGCAATACGGGTTTTGGCGTCGGAATTCAGGGCGCGGCGGTCTTCATATCCGATGTTGGAAACGCCCGAGCGCAGAACCGCGCCGCCATGCACCCGATCCAGTTTACCTGCCTCGGCCAGCTCGGTCAGGTCGCGCCGGATCGTCTGGACCGTGACACCAAATCTTTCGGCCAACCCGTCAACGGTGACGCGGCCTTCGGCCCCGGCAATGTCCAGAATGTCAGATTGGCGGAAAGACAGGGACATGGGTGTTTCCAGACTTGAAGTGTTTCTTTTCGTTTTTGTTCTTTCTGGCCGGTTTTGCAAGAACGGCATGCGAAAATTTCAGATCAGTGTTGTAAAACGAAAAAATTCGAACATAAACATTGACCATACGAAGGATGTTCTGGCAAATGCCTATCATCCATCCTGACAAGGAATCATTGGCATGCAGTCAGCGGACGTTCAGATAACGGACCTTTTTATCATCGGTGGCGGGATCAATGGTTGCGGCATCGCACGGGATGCTGCTGGCCGCGGGCTGTCAGTTGCTTTGGCAGAGATGAATGATCTGGCTTCAGCGACGTCATCAGCCTCGACCAAATTGTTTCATGGCGGGTTGCGCTATCTGGAATATTTCGAAATCCGTCTGGTCCGTGAGGCCCTGATCGAGCGTGAAACCCTGTTGCGCGCGATGCCGCATATCAGCTGGCCGATGCGCTTCGTGCTGCCATACCATAAGGACATGCGGTTTGACTCGGAAACGCCGACCTCACGGCTGCTCAGCACGGTCATGCCGTGGATGCGCGGGCGGCGTCCGGCCTGGCTGATCCGGTTGGGTTTGTTCATGTATGACAATCTGGGTGGTCGCAAAATTCTGCCGGGCACCACGTCGCTGAACTTGCGATCGGCACCAGAAGGCGTCCCGCTACAGGACACGTTCGAAACGGCATACGAATATTCTGATTGCTGGATCGAAGACTCGCGGTTGGTGGTTCTGAATGCCCGCGACGCCGAGGCGCGCGGTGCGCAGATCATGGTGCGAACCGAGGTGATTTCGGCCGAGCGGTTGGACGACCTTTGGCAGGTATCACTTCGTGATCGCAACAGCGGCGAAACCCGTCTTGTCCGGGCCAGAATGCTGATCAATGCGGGTGGCCCTTGGGTCGGGGACATCATCCAGACCAAGATCCGTGTGAACTCACGCGAGGGTGTTCGGCTTGTTCGGGGCAGCCATATTGTGACACCCCGGCTGTATGACCACGACAAGTGTTATTTCTTTCAGGGCGAAGACGGCCGCATCATTTTCGCCATTCCGTATGAGCAGGACTTTACCCTGATCGGCACAACGGATCAGGATCATCCGGACCCTGACACGAAACCCGTCTGTACCGAGGTCGAACAGGAGTATCTGTGCGCCTTCGCATCGAAGTATTTCATGCGCCCTGTGACCCGCGAAGATGTTGTGTGGACCTATTCTGGTGTGCGGCCGCTTTATGACGACGGTGCCAGCAGTGCCACCGCAGCAACGCGAGATTACACGCTGAAAGTCGATGCGCAGGGTGGGGCGCCTGTATTGAACGTGTTTGGCGGCAAGATCACCACCTATCGCAGGCTCGCGGAAAGTGCTCTGGAGAAGGTTGGTGAATTCTTTCCGAATATGCCGGGCCCCTGGACCGCTGGTGTGGCGCTGCCGGGCGGTGACTTTCCGGTTGACGCTGTTGAAGCCCTGACTGATCAGCTTCAGGCCGCGTATCCGTTTCTGGGTGCCGCCTGGGCTGCACGCCTGATCAGGGCCTATGGAACCGAAGCAACAGATGTCCTTGGGGATGCGCAACAGCTGTCTGATCTGGGTGAGGATTTTGGCGCAACCCTGACCGCGCGGGAAGTCGCGTGGTTGATGGACAAGGAATATGCACGGACCGCCGAAGATGTCGTCTGGCGGCGCAACAAGCTGGGCCTGCGACTGAATGCCGAGCAGATTGCGCGGATCGACGGCTGGATGACTGAACGGCTGGCCCCCGGCTCGACCTGATCCATCTTTCTATCCTCTTGGCGCGTGATGAGTGTTGTGCTAGCCGTTGGATACGGTCGGCAGACACCGAGGCGTCGCTGCTCTTACCCAGAGTGCTAAACCTGCCAGTGTATGTGAAACTATCGCAACCATCAGGGCGTTGTTTCGTCAAGTCAGCGACCAACGATCGCGCAAAACGCCCGATATGGATTTGTGATGAGCAAAACTCCTGTACCCTTGCACGCCGATGATCTGACCGGATTCGTGCGTATCCTGTCCCAACAACTTGGCGACTCCAGCCCGTCGCACCTGACCCTGATGAATATGGTCGCTCGTGCCGCCGGGTTTCAGAACGTGCAACATATGCGCGCCACCAGTGCCGCTGCCCGGCGGACCGAGGCCCGCCCGAAACAACCAGTTGCTGACATGCGCACGGTTGAGCGCACATTGCACCTGTTCGACGGGCAGGGCAGACTTCGGCAATGGCCGTCAAAACGATTGGTGCAGACTTTGTCCTTGTGGGGGCTCTGGTCTGCGGTACCGGCAGCCGCGGTGCTGCAAGAGGGTGAGGTCAACGCGTGCCTCAATGCCGAACATTGTTTTGATGACCCTGCAACCCTGCGCCGGACCATGATTTCCTGTGGGCTGCTGACACGGAACCGGGATGGATCGGATTATCGCCGGGTCGAGCAGGCACCGACACCAGAGGCAAAGGTGGTGATCCACGAACTCTCTGAACGTCGGCGGGGAAGAACAGACTGACGCCAGAAAAAAGCCCCGCTGATGGGCGGGGCTTTGATCGGATCAGGCCGCTTCTTCTGAAGGGCCGGGATCGTTTTTGCTGCCTTTCAGCCACTCACGCATGCTTTGCATCAGGGCGTAGAGGACAGGCACCACGATCACGCCTACCAGCGTCGCGGCCAACATGCCACCGAACACGGCGACACCGATGGCTTTTTGGCTGGCCGCACCCGCACCATTGGCAGCCAGCAGCGGTACGACGCCTAGCAGGAAAGACAGGGCGGTCATCATGACAGCGCGGAACCGCTGATGAGCTGCCTCGACGGCAGCGTCCTTGATCGAAAGACCCTTGGCGCGCTGTTCCATTGCAAACTCGACGATCAGAATGCCGTTCTTCGAAGCAAGGCCCACCAGCATGATCATACCGATCTGCGTATAGAGGTTTATGTCACTGCCAACGATGGCAACCGCGGCCACCGCCCCGAACAGGGCCACGACCACAGACAGCAGGATCGAGACCGGCATAGTCCAGCTTTCATACTGTCCAACCAGAAACAGGTAACCGAATAGGATAGCCAGCCCCAGAATGACGATCACCAAGCTGCCGGACGCCAACTGTTGTTGTGCCGTTCCCGTCCATTCGAACGAGTATCCCGGCGGCAGAGCCGAAGCAGAGACCTCTGTCATCGCTGTGATCGCATCGCCGCTGGACAGGCCCGGCGCTGGCACCGCTGTCACCGTTGCCGACCGGAACAGGTTATGCCGCTTCAGCAGAACCGGCCCCAAAACGTTTTCCACGTCAATCAGGGTACCCAATGGCACCATGTCGCCCTTCTGTGAACGCACATAGAGGCTGGCAATGTCATCGACATTGTCGCGATAGCTGCCTTCCGCCTGGATCATTACGCGATAGACGCGACCAAACAGGTTGAAGTCGTTGACATAATACGACCCCAGCTGGGCCTGCATGGTCTGGAAGATTTCAGCCACCGAGACGTCCAGTGTCTTGGCTTTCTCGCGGTCCAGATCCACGAACAGCTGCGGAACGTTGGCACGGAATGTCGTATAGGCTTGCCCGATCTCGGGTCGTTGGTTGGCCGAATAGACAAACGACCCCACAGCCGATGCCAGATCCTGCGGTGAACCGCCACCGGTTTGCTGCACCTCCATCTCGACCCCGGCCGACATGCCGAGACCCTGAATTGGTGGCGGGTTGAAGGCAACGGTCGAGGCTGCGGTCTCATTATTCGCGATGGCCAGCACCTTAGCCAAAATGGCTTCGGCGCTCAGGTTTTCCTCCTGCCGTTCGCTCCAGTTGTCGAGGTTCACGAAGATCGCAGCGCCGTTGGTGATTGTGCCGTTCAGCAATGAGAAGCCATTGATCAGAACGGTGCTGGACACACCCGGGATCTCGCGTATCTGGTCATCAAGGCGCTTTGTCACGGCCTCGGTCCGTTCCAGCGTCGCGGCGTCAGGCAGTTGCACGTCGACAAAGAGATAGCCATTGTCTTCCAGCGGGATGAACCCGGCGGACGTGTTCGACATGATTGCCCCTGTTCCCATGCCGAGCCCAACCACGATGGCCAGCGCGATAGCCGGAAAGACAAGCAGTTTGCGAACAATGGCGACATAGCCGTTGCGAACGCCACCAATGAAGTTTTCGAACAGTGCAAGCAGCCCTTTGGGCGGCCCTGAGCGGGCCTTAAGGACCAGCCCACACAGCGCGGGCGACAGTGTCAGCGCGTTGATCGACGAGATCACAACAGCGGTCGAGATCGTGACAGCGAACTGAGAGTACAGCCGCCCTGAGATGCCCGGCATGAAGGTCACGGGCACGAATACCGCCAGCAATACCAGCGTGGTCGCGATGACCGGGCCTGTGATCTGCCCCATCGCCTTACGGGTGGCTTCGGCTGGGGGCAGCCCCTCATCAGCGATGATGCGCTCGACGTTTTCGACCACGACGATGGCGTCATCAACCACGATCCCAATGGCCAATACCAGCGCGAACAGCGAGATCGTGTTCAACGACATGCCGAAGGCCAGCAAGAAAGCAAACGTGCCGATCAGAGAGACCGGGATGGCAACCGCGGGGATGATCGTCGCGCGCCAACTTCCCAGGAACACAAAAACGACCGAGATCACGAGGGTGAAGGTCAGGATCAGTGTCGATACGACGTCATTCAATGAAGCTTCGACAAAGTCTGTCGTGTTGAAGGGTACTTCATATTCGACATCCGTCGGGAATGCGCGGGACAGCCGCTCCAGTTCCGCCTGTACGCGCTCTGAAACGGCGAGGGCGTTCGCGCCGGGGGCTTGATAAATACCGATGACGGTGGCAGGCACGGCCTGAAAATAGCCGGATGCCGAGTAGAACTGTGCGCCAAGCTCAACTCGGGCGATGTCCCTTACGCGGACAATTGCGCCAGCATCTCCGGTACGGATCACGATATCGCCAAATTCTTCGGCGGATGTCAGTCGCCCTTTGGACTTGATCGTGTATTGAAAGGTCTGGCCTTCGGGAACAGGTGGCGCACCGATCGAACCGGCGGACACTTCGATATTCTGTTCGCGGATCGCGTTGATCACATCGCCTGGTGTTATGGACAGGGCTGCCATCTTGTCGGGGTCCATCCAGACCCGCATGGCGTATTCCAGGTTGGTCAGAACATCAGCTTTACCCACGCCCTGCACACGCGCCAGCGCATCGCGCAGGTTGATCGAGGCATAGTTGGAAAGAAACACGCTGTCATAGGTGCCGTTGGGCGAGGTCAGAGTGACCAGCATCAGCATGTTGGTCGAAGATTTCTGTGTCACCACGCCGGACGAAGTCACTTCGGCTGGCAGCGACGACATGGCCTGCGCCACCCGGTTTTGAACGTTGACCGATGCGATGTCGGGATCGGTGCCGACCTCAAAGGTCACATCCAGCGAATAGGACCCGTTGTCAGACGATCTGGACGTCATGTAGATCATGTCGTCCACGCCGTTGACCTGCGCCTCGATCGGAGCCGCAACGGTGTTTTCCACTGTTTCCGCATTTGCGCCGGTGTATTTGGTGGATACGTTGACCACGGGCGGAGTAATGTCGGGGAACTGCGCGACCGGCAGCACCAGATAGCCGATGCCACCCATGATGGTCAGCACAAGCGAAATGACTAACGCCAGCTTCGGCCGGCTGATGAACAGGGCTGAGAACATCGATTACTCTCCCGGCTGTTCAGAGGCGACGACCGCGTCAACAGCCACACCGGGACGGACCCGTTGCAGGCCCTCGACAATCACGCTTTCACCCTCACGCAAGCCTTCGGTAACGATGATGGCGGTACCTTCCGTGTTGCCTGTGGTGATATATCGCTGCTCCACCATCTGTTTGTCGTTTACTACAAGCACAAAGTCACCGCGCTGGTCGCGTTGCAGCGCAGCTTGCGGCACCAGAACTTGCAAGGTCGGTTGCAACGCTTCGATCTGCACATTCACGAATGCACCATCCAGGATCAAACGGTCGGCATTTTCGAACTGGGCGCGCATTGTGATCGCGCCGGTCAACGGGTCGATACGATTGTCAACAAATACGATCCTGCCCGTTTCATCCAGCTTGGTTCCATTTGGCAGCGTGATATGCACGTTGGGGCTTTGCGGGCTGTCCGCAAGAGAAGCGGAATTTGCGCCAACGGTCTGAAGAACCGAAGTAAAGAGTTTTTCGTTGAGCGAGAAATTCACATAGATCGGCGTCTCGCTAACAATGTTCACCAGCGGCGGGTTGGTCGGGCCGACCACATCACCGACACTGGTGGTGATGCTGCCTATACGTCCATCAAAAGGCGCGTGGATCTGTGTATAGCTGAGGTCCAGTTCGGCCTGCTGGATCGCTGCATTTGCGGCCTTGACCTGAGCCTCGGCGACCAGTTCGTTGGCCCGCGCGATGTCGCGTTCGGATTCAGGTGTCGCGTCGCGCTTGTAAAGCTCTTCCTTTCGCGCCAGGTCTACCTTGGCCAGTTCAAGATTTGCCTCGGCCCGGTTCAGATCAGCTTTTCGGGCCTCCAATGTCGCCTCGTAAAGGTCCGGTTCGATGGTGAACAACAGGTCGCCTTCCTTGACCGTAGCCCCATCCTCGACATTCCGGCTGTTGAGAAAACCGTTCACGCGGGCCACGATATCGACCTTATTGATCGCCTGAGCGCGCCCTATGAAGGAAGCCTCGTCGGTGATTTCCTCGGTGTAGGCGGCCGCAATCGTGACTTTCGGTGCCGCCCCTTCGTCCTGTGCAGTTGCAGGTTGGGCCAGTCCCAAGGATATCAGCAATAATGCGGTGGCAATTGGATTGCGGGCCTGAGTTGGAAAAGGGAAAACTTGGGACATGGCGAAAGCCTCGTGCATTTCAGAAACAATTGATGTCCATCCCGGCGGTCACAAACGCGCGAGTCGACAAAACTTGTTTGCAGGATGGCTTGTTTACCACGAATTCTCAAGCGCGATGAATCCCGAGGTGGTTTGCGATGACGCCAAAAATTACAGCAACTAAGCTGGTTTAGGTGTCGACCCGTTCTGAGGTGCCGAACGAAAACAGGGGCCAACGGCCCCCGTTTGAGCTTTCAAATATCAGGGTTGTCAACCGCGTTTACCGGCGAATTTTGCTTGCCATTCTTCGCGCTGTTCGTCTGTTATCTTGGCGAACAGAACGTCTGGCACGGTAAAGTCGTGACCCGCGGGTAGCGCGTTCAACGCTGCGGCCACGTCTTCCGGCCAGCTGGTATCAAGCGTGTTCATGGCGCTTAGCATCTTGGCCGAAGTATAAGGGATGAACGGCGCGCTGAGCACGGCATAGAACCGGATCAGGTTCAGGCCCAGACGCACCTGCGCAGCGGCCCCTTCGGGGTCTTCCTTGAAGGTTGACCACGGCGCCGCAGCTTGCAGGTATTCGTTGCCAGCCACCCAGATGGCACGCAGTTCCTGAGCCGACTTGCGGACATCCATTGCTTCCATATGCGTCTCGTAAGCGCGGACGCGTTTGGTGAGTTCGTCAATCAGAGCGTTCTCACGCTCGCCAAACTCACCGCCTTCGGGCACTACCTCACCAAATTTCGAGCGACAGAACTTGGTGATGCGGCTGACGAAGTTGCCCAGAACATCGGCCAGATCCTTGTTCACGGATTGTTGGAAGTTTTCCCACGTGAATTCGCTGTCGCTGCTTTCTGGCGCATGGCTCAGCAGCCACCACCGCCAGTAGTCAGCTGGCAGAATCTCGAGAGCCTGATCCATAAAAACGCCACGCCCCTGCGAGGTCGAGAACTGGCCGCCGTCGTAGTTTAGATAGTTGAAGGATTTCAGGTGGTCGACCATTTTCCACGGCTCGCCCGATCCCAGAATAGTGGCGGGGAAAGAAAGCGTGTGAAACGGCACGTTGTCCTTGCCCATGAACTGGACATAGCGCACATCGTCCGCGCCCTTATCGGTGCGCCACCAGCGTTCCCACTCAGAATCGGGTTTCCCCGTGGAATCCGCCCATTCCTTGGCACAGGCGATGTATTCAATCGGCGCGTCGAACCAGACATAGAAGACCTTGCCTTCCATACCGGGCCAGTCCTGATCGCCTTTCTTGACCGGAACGCCCCAGTCCAGATCGCGGGTGATCCCCCGGTCTTGCAACCCGTCGCCATCATGCAGCCATTTCTTGGCAATGGATGTGGTCAGGATCGGCCAGTCGGTTTTGCTGTCAATCCAGGCATCCAGCTGATCCTTCATTGCCGATTGGCGCAGATAGAGGTGCTTGGTCTCGCGTACTTCCAGATCCGTCGAGCCCGAAATGGCCGAGCGCGGTTCAATCAGGTCGGTTGGATCCAACTGCTTGGTGCAGTTTTCACACTGGTCGCCACGTGCGTTCTCGTATCCGCAATTGGGGCAGGTGCCCTCGATATAGCGATCCGGAAGAAAGCGACCATCTGCGTTGGAATAGATTTGCTTTTCCGTGACCTCGCGGATCAACCCGGCCTCATCCAGCTTTCCGGCAAAATGTTGGGTCAGCTTTTTATTCTGCTCGCTGGATGAGCGGCCAAAGTGATCAAAGCTCATCCCAAAACGCTTGGCGATGTCAGCCTGAATTTCGTACATGTCCGCGCAATACTCGGCCACCGGCTTTCCAGCTTTGGCAGCGGCCAGTTCGGCCGGGGTGCCGTGTTCGTCGGTGGCACACAGGAACATGACCTCGTTCCCCCGGCCACGCTGGTAGCGTGCATACAAGTCGGCAGGCAGTTGCGAGCCGATCAGATTGCCGAGGTGCTTGATCCCATTGATGTATGGGATTGCCGAGGTGATGAGAATCCGAGCCATATTCCGTTTCCGCATATCTAACTGCGCGTTCGTCTAACCTAAGTCACCGCTCAGCAAAAGCCCGGTTTCGTAGATGACTGGAATAACTCTGATTTGTAACGCGCGCCTGATAGGGCGACCAAGCCGCCGATGGCCGTTGTAATACTGTCAGACTGTGGTCAGCCAATACGCAGACTCTGCGCAATGCAGGGCTGCGGGCACGCTTTTCATTCCTCGCGGGCGCGTTTCAGCAACCTTCCGACCGTAAAGGATGTACGCGGTGCGTAGACGTAATTGGTTCTCTCCGCTGGTGTTGGACGCGACCGCATTCGGGCCAGGCCGAAGCCGATCAGGAATACGTGGCCGACCGCGACAAATGCAAACAGCGCGCTGGGTCCAAAATCCTGGATCAGTGTTGACGTGATATAGGGTGACGCAATTGCCCCCAGCGCGTACCAGAACATCAAGGCGGCAGATAACTCGACCCTTTGTTCGGTTGTCGCAAAATCGTTGGCATGTGCGGATGATACTGAAAAGATCGGGAATGTCGTGAACCCAAAAAGCGCCGCTGCAAGCATGACACCTACAGTTCCCGTGTCGCTTGCCGCCATTGTGACCCCGCAGCTTAGTACAGCCGCGACCGAAAGCCAGATCAAGACCCAGCGCCGGTCGTATTTGTCCGCGAGCCATCCCATCGGATACTGCGCCAGCGCCCCGCCTAGAACGAAAGAGGCGAGGAAGAAGGCGATTTGATCCACTCCCAACCCGACTTCCTGACCGTAGACGGGCCCGACCATTCGGAAAGACGCTGAACTGAGTGCCGAAACAATGACACCTGCTACGGCCAACGGCGAACTGTGCCATGCCAGTTTCGGGCGCAGGCGGGGAGCGTCGGGCGTCTTCGGCTGACTTGCGCGTGTCAGTGTCAGCGGCAGCAATGAGGCGCAGCAAAGGATCGCCAAGAGGTTATAGGAAACATACGAGGCGGGTGGCAGGACGGCGATGATCAACTGAGCACTCAGCGAGGCACCCATATCGACGATGCGATAGGTGCCCATGGCTCGTCCACGTGTCTCATTGGTCACTTTTGCATTCAGCCAGGCTTCGATGACGGTGTAACTACCTGCCACACATGTGCCCGAGGCGATGCGCAACGCCGCCCATACATAAGGATTGTCTGTCAGGGTGTGCCCGATCAACCCCATCGCGCCCAGCGCTGTGCATACGGCAAACGCGCGGGAATGCCCGACACTGCCCATCAGACGCGGCGCCCACCAGCAACCTATGAAAAAACCGAGGAAATGCGCTGAACCCAGCATACCGATCTGTTCGGTCGAAAAGCTTAAGGTGATCCCGGAAATGGCATCAAGTGGCCCGACGCCGCCCGTTGAAAGCTGAAGCAGAATGACCGAAAGAAACAGGGCGGCAAATGAAATGATCGTGCGCATGGTTTTCTCAGATAGGCGGTGTCACCGGACAATGCGCGCAACTATTCGACTTTATCCAGTCGTTTTTTGCTTTTTGTCGATTAGGTTGCACGAATGATCTCGGCACGTATGTCCAGTCCGACGATTTGTCCTACCAGATCGGGATAAGCCGAGGCACCGAAATCGTGCCGGTTCAATGTCCCGGTCAAACCTATGGACAGGCGATTGAGGTCTTTCGCGGCTGTTCCGGGCCGGCGGTATAGGTTGGCATCCAAAGTTATGGGGTGCGTCACATCTCGGATAGTCAGTTCCCCCGTGACACGAGCACCATTCGATATGCGCCCATCCGCCCCCAATTGAATGTCAGTCGATACGTATTGAATTATCGGGTAGGTTTCGGCGCCCAAAACACCGGGGCCGAGCATCGGCATGCGGGCAAAGGGCAAGCGTGTTCTCGCCTTGTTGACATCCAGCACCACCGTGACCCGGCTATTTTGCAGGCGGTGCATGTCAATCTGTACGTCCGCCTGCCGGATCGGCATTGATCCGGTCTGAGGGATACCTGACAGATCAAAGGTAAAACCAACCACGGTGGTTTTCGTTGACAAAATGTATGGCTGCAACCCGGCTTGCACGGTACGGGCCAAAGGCAGAGCCACCATCCCTGCAAGCACCAAGCGGCGGGACAGGTGTGTCATGCCATGACCGTGTCCCGTCTGGGGCGGGATCTTTTGATCAACATCAGAACGATGGCAATGTTCAAACCGTTCCAAAGAATTCCGTTGACGAAGGCCAGTTGGTAACTTCCGGTGACATCGTAAATCCAGCCTGACATCCATCCGCCAAGCGCCATGCCAAGGATGGTCATCATCAGGACGAATCCGACCCGCGCCCCGGCGTCCTGCGGCGGCATGTATTCACGGACAACCAAAGCGTAGCTGGGCACGATGCCACCCTGTGCCAGACCGAACAGCAAGCTGATCACATAAAGTGAGACCATCCCGTCATATGGCAGGAACAGGAACAGGGCGATGCACTGCAAGACTGAGCCGATCAAGAGCGTCATGACGCCGCCCAGACGGTCGGCCAACAGGCCCGAGAGAATACGGCTGGCGACGCCACCTAGCAGCATCAGCGATAGCATTTCGGCCCCCACTGCGGGGCCGTATCCCAGCCCGACGCAATACGACACGATATGGACCTGTGGCATGGACATCGCTACGCAGCATCCAATACCAGCCAGGCCAAGGATGTACTGTAACACGCGTGGTGAAACGCCGACAGTGCGCGCGTTGATCCGGGCTGTGGCCGCGGCTGTGCTGTGTGCTTCGACCGGGACCTGACGACGCAACAGCAAGGACAGGGGGATGACAACCAGCAGCGTCAATAGCGCCAATGTCAGGTAGACCTGTTGCCAGCCATCCCGTAACAGAATGCCGGACAGCAGGGTGGGCCAGATTGCGCCAGAGATATAGTTTCCGCTGGCCACCAATGCGACGGCGAACCCACGCCGCTTCATGAACCAGTGCGAGATATCGGCGATCAAGGGGCCAAACCCGATCGACGTTCCCAGCCCGACCAGCAGATGCGCCGCAGATAGTAGTGTTATATTCGGGGCCAGCGTTGCCAATAGATAGCTGAAGGCGCTTAATACAGCGGCGCCGATCAGGGCGCGTGTCACGCCCAGCCGGTCCACCAGTTGTCCTAGCCACATATTGCCCAGCGCAAATCCGATCATCGTAAGCGTATATGGCATCGAGGCTTCGGCGCGACTGGCGCCGAATTCTGCTTCGACAGTAGGCATGACCACGATGACCGCCCACATCCCTACATTCGCCACAGTTGCGATGGCGAGCGTGATCAGAAGGCGAATCCAGGAATAGCGGCTGTCATGGATCGGATGGCTCATGCGGCGACGCTAGGGTGCGATCCGGAGTTTGGCGAGTCACATCTTGCGTGATCCTTGCGGCTTCACGTCAGAATGTCCTCTGTTTCAATGCGTTTCAGGTGCAGACCGGTGCGGGCAGCAGTCTGAGTGGCCTGCCAGCTGACCGGGGGCAGGGCGCGGGCGCGGCGGCGGGTCAGGGTCCAGTGTCTGGTATCCCCCTGATGGGCGGCGGCCATGTGCCAGCGTGTCTCAACCCCTTGTGCGCCGCCATCACCGGGCGTCAGCAGCAAGCCAAGCGGGGCTTGGCCCATCGTACCGCCTTGTTCTGCGGCCAGATGCATCCGCCGCACCGGCGTCAGCCCCGGCGCGCCGGGCAGGTCGCCTATGATCAGCGGGATGGCCCCGCTGCGCAGCGCCTCTTCAATACACCATAGCAGATCTTCGGCGCGGGTGGGGTGGACGAACAGAAAACGCGCCGGATCAGCAAAGGCCATCATTCCGTCGGGGTTCAGTTGGGCGGGCTCCCACGCGGGGGAAATCCACAGCACGGGACCCTGTGTCTGACCGGCCAGCCAGATGGCAAAGCTGCGTCGGGCGGGGCCGCAAGCCTCGTGCACGCGACCCGGTTGCAGGGTGATCTGCGAATGGAGATTTATCCCCGGGATCTGACGTGCAGGTTTGGGACCAAGAAGCTGAGCAGACATGCCCGCAAGCTATCATGTTCCACTTTTGTTCTCAAGAGGTGAGGAGCATCAACGGGACAGGATCAGCTTGCCATCCGCAAACTGAATGCTTGAAAAACGGTGCAGATATTCCATCCCCAAAAGAGACTTATCCAGTTCGCCCTCGTTGACCCAGGCCGAAACGTTCTGATCCGTAATGGGTCCTATCGTCAGGGTCTCAAGCCGCACCGGCGCGGTACGCACCTCACCGTTTGCAGTCAAGGCGCGGCCGAAATAGTTCAGCTGATCGGGATCAATGCCTGCCCGTTTGGCATCCCGCGCGTTCAACACGATCTGGCTGGCACCGGTGTCGACAAGAAAGGTGATCAGCTCACCATTCACCAGAACCGGAAGGTAATAATGGCCATCATAAGCGCGGGGAACCTCAACCGAGTTACCGGTGACACTCATCTGCGGCGCGGGAGCGACCGAGGAACGAATATCCTCCCACAGACCGACCAGTGCAATGACCCCGACAAAAATGAACACCCATGCCATGACCTGCTGCAACGTCTTGCCAAGCGACTGCCGATTATGCGTGACAAACCACATCAGCAGCGCCGCCCCCAGCAGGGCCAGATAGATCAGGCGTCCAATATCGAAACTGTCCATGCGGTTCCCGGAAATCCCCTTAACCTTGTTAATATGGGGGCTTAAGATGCGAATCCAAAGGCCTTGAGGCCATCAAGAATAAACTGAACAGACAATGCAGCCAGCAGCATCCCAAGAAGCCGGGTCAACACGTTCAGCCCGGTTTTCCCCAAAAGCCGTGCCACGGCCCCTGATGAAAGATACATCACAAAAACCATTGCCAGAACGACCAGCATAACGCCAATGACCACGGCCAGACCCTGAATGCCGGGATGTTGACCGGCCAGCAGGATCATAGTGGCAATCGCACCGGGTCCTGCAATCAGTGGGATGCCCAGCGGAAACACCGACGGGTCTGGATGTTCTTCTTCTTCGGCACTGTTTTCACGACGTTTGGTCCGGCGTTCAAACAGCATGTCGAGCGCGGTCAGAAACAGAAGAACACCTCCCGCAACGCGAAACGCCTCCATCGAGATGCCGACAAAACCCAGCAACGCTTCGCCAAAGGCCGCGAACATGGCCAGAATGCCGCCTGCTGTCAGGCACGCGCGTATCGCGACAGAGCGGCGCGTGTGCCAATCCATGTTCTGGGTCAGGGCCACAAAAATCGGGGTTTGCGCCGGTGGATCAAGAACCACGAAAAGCGTTGTGAACGCAGTGATCAGAAATGCGGTGTCAATCACTCTTTGCTACTCTGTTGCAGATGTTTCAAAATTTTTAGGGCGTCTTCGGCCCGTCCGGAGGGAACATAAACATGATCGTGGTGATAGCCCGCAACCATGTTCGCCGGAATTCCGGCCTGTGCCAACACCCCGGAGACCGCAGCGGTCAGACCCACGCCTTCGAGCGAGGAGTGCACTTGAAGCGTGATACAACGCATAGCAAACGCCTCTTTTGGTGCGCAATGGATCGGAACGATTAAAGACAGTCCTTCGGCCTCGACGTAACTGGCGCGTGTCCCGTCGGGCCAGTCCATATCTTCAGGCCAGACCACAAATGCGAATTCGTCGGGTTGAATTTCGGGGTGCATTCCCGCGATCATCGCTTTGGTTTCAACAACGGGATCGCTCATACCGTTTCTGCCTGTTCCAGTCGCTCGGCAGCGGCGATCCAAAGCGCTTCTGCTTTTTGCATGGCCTCGATCACCTCGGCGAATTTGCGGTTCCAGGTTTCCAGATCGTTGATCTTGTCGTCTTCGTAAAGCGCCGGGTCGGCCAGTTTTGCCGCGAGCTTGTCGTGCATCTCTGTCAGTTTCTCGACCCGGTCCTCGCATTTGCGCAGGTCCGCCCGCAGTGCCAGCATGGTATCGCGCGAGGTACGTTTGGGCTTCTCTGTTTGCGGCTTTTCTTTCACCGGCTTGTCACGCGCCAGCAAAAGGGCCCGGTAGGATTCAAGGTCACCGTCATAAGATTTGACCGTACCGTCCGAGACCAGCCACAACCGATCGGCAACAAGCGACAGAAGGTGCATGTCGTGGCTGACCAGCACGACAGCGCCGGAATAGGCGGTCAGTGCTTCGACCAGCGCCTCACGGCTTTCGATATCCAGATGGTTCGTCGGTTCATCGAGGATCAGCATATGCGGTGCGTCGATGGTGGCCAGCAGCAGCGACAGGCGTGCTTTTTGCCCACCCGACAGGCGGCCAACCTCGGTTTCCGCCTGAGCTGCGTTCAGGCCGAATCCCGCTAAACGCGAGCGCCACTTGCCAGGCGCCTCGTCCGGGCGCAGGCGGCGCAGGTGGTCCAGTGGCGTTTCGTTCACATAAAGCTCGTCCACCTGATGCTGAGCGAAATACCCGATGCGCAGCTTGTTGCTGCGGGTCATCTTGCCAGCCATCAGGGGCAGGCGGTCTGACAGAAGTTTGGACAGGGTAGATTTGCCCTGACCGTTCTTACCCAGCAGCGCGATGCGGTCATCCTGATCAATGCGCAGATTCAGGCGGCGCAGTACTTCGATCTCGCCATAGCCGGTGACACCACCTTCGATCTGGATGATGGGCGGCGACAGTTCCTCGGGTTCGGGGAAGGAAAACGCACGCAGCGCGGCCTCTTGCGGGGTTGAGACCAACTGGATGCGTTCGATCATTTTCAGGCGCGATTGGGCCTGAACGGCCTTGGATGCCTTATAGCGAAACCGATCCACGAAGCTCTGCAAATGAGCGATGCGGGCCTTTGCCTTTGCATTCTCGGATTCCGCCTGCGCTAGACGTTCCGCCCGCCGTTCCGCGAACTTGTCGTAAGGCACAGCGTAATAGGTGAGTTTGCGATCCTCCAGATGCAGGATCGACCCTACGGCACGGTTCAACAGGCCCCGGTCATGGCTGATGATAATGACCGTGTGGGGATATTTCGCCAGATAGCTTTCCAGCCACAGCGCGCCTTCGAGGTCCAGATAGTTGGTCGGTTCGTCCAACAGCAACAAATCCGGTTGCGAGAACAAAACCGCCGCCAAGGCCACGCGCATCCGCCAACCGCCCGAGAAATCCGAGCAGGGGCGCAACTGGTCTGCGTCGTCAAACCCCAACCCCTTGAGGATCGAGGCCGCGCGGGCCTCGGCCGACCAGGCGTCGATATCGGCCAGCCGCGTCTGGATTTCGGCAATTCGCGTGGGATCTGTTGCGTTGCCAGCCTCGGCCATCAGGGCGCTGCGTTCGGTATCAGCGGCCAGAACAGTGTCGATCAGCGAAACGTTGGACGAGGGGACCTCTTGCGCGACCCCGCCAATGCGGGCGCGCTTGGGGACCGAAATATTGCCCGATTCCAGCGCCAGTTCCCCGCGGATCAGGCGAAAAAGCGTGGTCTTTCCCGTGCCATTCCGGCCCACAAGGCCAACCTTGTGACCGTCTGGTATGGTTGCGCTGGCGCCATCAAACAATGGGCGGCCTTCAACGGCATAGGTGATGTCTTCGATCCGTAACATGGAGCGCTCTTAGCAGAGGTGTGATGCCGCCGCCAGCGGCTTGGCATTTTCAAGCATCAAGCAATGTGTTAGCGCTGTCTCGTTTGCTTTTTGAAGCGGTTTTTCACATGCGCGCGGCCCGGACGCCTCCATCCCTGATCACATTGATCTTTGCTACGGCGCTGTCTGTGCTGACGCTCAACATGTTCCTGCCGTCGCTGGCGCATATGAGTGAAGACTTCACGGTGGATTACGGCCTGATGAACCTGTCGGTCGCGGGGTATCTGGCGGTTTCGGCAGTGTTGCAACTGATCATGGGCCCGTTATCGGATCGCTTTGGGCGCAGACCTATCCTTTTGATTTGTATATCAATATTTGTCCTTGCGTCGATCGGATGCACACTGGCCGGATCGATCTGGGTTTTTCTTGGCTTCCGCCTGCTTCAGGCTGCTGTTGTCGCCGGCTCGGTCCTGTCCAGCGCGTCGATCAGAGACCGTTACGCACCGAATGAGGCGGCAAGCAAACTCGGTTACGTCGCAATGGCCATGGCTTTGGCCCCGATGCTTGGGCCGATGTTGGGTGGGGCGCTGGATATGCTTTTCGGTTGGCGCTCGGGGTTTGTCCTGTACTCGTTGCTCGGGGCAGGGTTGCTGGTGCTGCTTTGGTTCGACATGGGCGAGACCAACACCAACCGCTCGTCCACATTTGGTGCCCAACTGCGCGAGTATCCGCACCTGTTCCGTGCCCGCAGGTTCTGGGGGTATGCCTTATGCGCGGCGTTTTCGATTGGGGGGTTCTACAGCTTTATCACCGGTGCGCCGCTGGTTGCCGTAGCGTGGTTCGACCTGAGCCCAGCAACGCTGGGGCTGGGAATTGGCATCATCACCGGCGGGTTCATGGTTGGCAATTTTGTCACCGGTCGGATTGCGGCCCGGACGCGGCTGACGACGATGATCTTGTCGGGGCGGATCGTGGCCTCGACCGGGCCGTTTTGCGGATTGTTGCTGTTCCTCGCTGATCTGGGATCGGTCTGGGTCTTCTTCGGCTCGGCAATCTGTGTCGGCTTTGGCAACGGTTTGACCAATGCCAATGCCGCGGCCGGTGTCATGTCGGTACGCCCCGGACTGGCAGGAAGCGCGGCAGGGCTGTCGGGGGCAATGATCGTGGCTTTGGGCGCTGTTCTGACCTCAATGACCGGCGCGTTCGTTAGCCCCGAAAATGGGCCGTATCTGGTACTGGGCATGATGTGGGCCTGTAGCTTTGCTGGCTTGCTGGCGGTGCTTTACGTCCGTCGACTGGACCGCGTCGACCCTTTGCCAGACACAATCTGAACTGCAAAGCCACGGGCAAGGCATCATTACACTTTTCATAGGCCAAAGACCATGATACCCGGCGCGCGATGGATTTCGGCGCGGGTCCCGCGTCACATTATAAGGAGAGGCCGACATGGCACTGGAACGCACATTCTCGATCATCAAACCCGATGCAACCCGCCGCAACCTGACCGGCAAAATCAACGCCAAGTTCGAAGAAGCTGGCCTGCGCATTGTGGCGCAAAAGCGCATTCACATGACCAAAGCTCAGGCTGGCAAGTTCTATGACGTTCATGCCGAACGTCCGTTCTATGACGAACTGTGCGAATTCATGTCGTCGGCTCCGGTTGTTGTTCAGGTTCTGGAAGGCGAAGGCGCCATTGCAAAGAACCGTGAAGTCATGGGCGCAACCAACCCTGCAGACGCAGCACCCGGCACCATCCGCGCCGAGTTCGCGGAATCGGTCGGTGAAAACTCGGTCCACGGTTCGGACGCTCCGGAAACCGCAGCGGTTGAAATCGCATATTTCTTCTCGGGCATTGAGCTGGTCGGCTAAGCCACAGCCATTGCTGACAGATTGGGGCCGCATCCTTGGTTGGGTGCGGCCTTGTTCGTTCAGACCTGCTTTAGGTCCTTTTGTGCAACACGAACTCCGATAGCGTCCAGATCTGCAATCATCTGGTTTTCGGGGGCAGCCGCGTTACCGGCTTTGATTGCGTCGAACCTTTCGCGCAGGGCTTTTTTCTCGTCGCCCTTGCAGTCGTTCCACGGCCGGCCCTGCAATCCCATCACCAGAACGTAATATCCGATGAAATGCGCCCTGGTGCCGGCGCGCAACAGGCGAGCATAGGCTTCGTCCGGCCCCAGTTCACGCAGCGCCTCGGCCGAATGAATACCAGCACGGGCGCAGGCCTGTTCAAAGGCGGGGCCAAGGTTTCGGATTGAAGATACTGGTTCGCTCATAGCGGTGTCTTACTTCGGCGCCCGGGGCCTGTCACCCCGTGAATACACTCGGTCGCAGTCATAATGCCTTGATGTCCCTTCGGGTTCCGCCGAGACTGAACAAGAAAACCCAGAATGGCGTTGGGGCAGCCCACCAAACAAAGGGGCGGGCGCGCAAATGACCGTTGAGAAACCTGTAAAGGGGTTTCTGAGTTTGAACTGGAAAGGCCTATCATGACCAGATCGTCAGGCGATCAGTTCATTTTCCCAGCGAAGATTGACGAAACGGCACTGGCACATGCCATTGCCGGGTTTTCCCCAAAAGCTTCACCCGATAGTTCCGTCGCAGCTTTCGCATTGCTCGATTGTCACGATCAGTCATTGCGCGCCTCCGGTCGTGCTTTGATCCATACTGGCGGGATGTTGCACCTGCTGCGGAAGGATCATGGCCCTTTGTCTCAGCAATACTCGGGGTATCTGCGGTTTGCGCGGGACTTGCCAGAAGGGCCGGTTCAGAAGGCGCTGAACGACTTTCCTGAACTGCGGGCGCTGACGCAGATCGGTGTTGGGGAGATCAAGGTTCAGACCTTTGCCGTACTAGATGATCTGCAAAAGACAAAAGTCAGGGGAACTTTAACGTACATGTCGACGCCATCAGGGCAGGCGACTATTGTACGAATTCAGAAGTTGCGCGGGTACAAGAAGGCTTATCAGTCGGTCTGTTCCTCTATCGCCAGCATTACGGGCGGTGTTCATGATATTGAAACGCTCTATTCCAGCCTGGTTCCAGACATGGTTCCCTATCAGGCCAAGCCTGAATTGAAGATTGGTCAAGCAGAACCTTCCTGCGAAGTCGCTGCAAAAATCATTCAAACATATCTGCGGGTTGCGCGGCAAAACGAAGAGGGCGTGATCGCTGATATCGACACTGAGTTTTTGCACGATTACCGAGTATCGTTGCGCAAGATCAGGTCAGTGATCAGCCTGTTCAAGGGTGTGTTGTCCGAGGCCCAGACGGCCGAGCTGAAGCGGGTCTTTTCCGACCTCATGACCCGTACTGGACCTCTGCGTGATTTGGATGTCTACCTTCTGGAAAAAGACAAGTATTTCAATCTTATCCCGCCGAACCTTCACTCAGGACTGTCCGAGATGTTTGATCAGTTTCAAACGGATCGTACACAAGAGCAACTGCGCCTGTCACGCTGGTTGCGCAGCGCCGACTACACGACGTCCATGACCGACCTGACCGCAATGTTCGCAGGTTCAGATCACTTGGACCTTGGGCCAAACGCGCATCTCGGTGCGTATGACTATGCCTGCGCGCTGATCTGGAAGCGCTATCGCAAGGTGTGCAAACTGGCGCGCGGCATAAGCGACGATAAACCAGACAGGACGGTGCATGACCTTCGTATCGAATGCAAAAAACTAAGATATCTGATGGAATTGTTTGCCCCATTATTCGATTGGAATGGTTTGAAAATGATCCTTAAGCCATTGAAAAAACTTCAGGATAGTCTTGGTTTGTTCAACGACTATTCTGTTCAGCAAGATGCGTTGATGACCTTTGTAGCGCCTCGCGCCGATACGCAAGGCCGCGTGGACGCGCAGATCGGTTTGTCCGTGGGCGGCCTAATCGCTGTGCTTGATCAACACCAAAAGACGGAAAGAAAGCGCGTTGTCGCAAGTTTCCATCAGTTTGACGGGCAAGAAATCCGGCACATGTTCCGCAGTCTGTTTCACCACAAAAAGGAGTAAGGAATGAAAATCATTGCCTTTTACTGCAATAAGGGCGGTGTTGGACAAACCGAGACTTCCGTGAACCTTGCCTATGTCTGTGTGCAAACCGGTCGGCAGGTTTTGCTGTGCAATCGCGATTCTGGGGGTGCGTCTGGGGTCTATTCTCGAGCCGCCGATGAAATCCTTTTTCCTGCCATTCCCACAACCCTGTTCGAGCGGTTATTTGGTCAACCGGTTAGCATTTTCGACAAACACAATATGCATCAGAAAAGCTGCGGGCGTTCTTTTCAATGGCGCAGCATCGGGCCTTTGCCAATACTTACGCAGGTCGCGGCGCGGCTGGCAAGCATACCGGGCGCAGTTCGATGAGCTGGAAGAAAGAGTGGGGGCGCTCCGATGAGCACAGAAATAGAGCGCAAGTTTCTGGTGGCAAATTTACCGGACTTGAGCCGCGCAAAAAAAGCAGTGGTGCGTCAGGGTTATCTTACCTCTCCGGATGATTCGACCGAATTGCGTCTGCGGCAAAGGAACGATGTGTTTTTCCTGACCTTGAAAAGGGGAGGTGATCTTGTACGTGTTGAGCGTGAGACAGAGATAACCCGAGACCAGTTCGAAACTTTCTGGCCGGAAACCCAAGGACGCCGGGTCGAGAAGGTACGTTACACGGATCAAATGCCGGACGGCCACCAGTTCGAGCTGGATATTTTCTCAGGCGGCCTGGAACCCCTGCGTTTGGTTGAGGTTGAATTCCATACCAGTGAAGCCGCAAATGCTTATGTTCCACCGGATTGGTTCGGTGCGGAAGTCACAGGCGATAAACGGTATAAAAACACGATATTGGCGGTAAACGGACTGCCGGATTAACTCTGAATTGCCAGATTGATCGTGGTTTCCAGACCCGGGTCGCAGTTTCGGGCTGCGAATGTTCCGCCATGCATATGGGAAATCGCGGCAACCAGTGCGAGCCCCAATCCCGCGTTGCGTTCCGTCCGCGCCGGATCAAGCGTGACGAAGGGAAGCTGAAGGCGATCCAACTCTCCGGGCGGAACACCCGGACCACGGTCCCGAACCCGCAATTGGGCAAATCCGCCTTGGGTACCGATTGAGATCGTGATTGCGGTATCTGCCGGTGCATAGCGCATAGCGTTTTCCAGCAGATTGGAAAGAGCCTGCGAGAGGAGGGGCCGGTGCCCCTGAATGGCTGGGGCAGAGCCCGTAACCTCAAGACGGATGTCCTGATCCGCGGCCACCGGATCGTAAAGCTCTACGACATCGCCAACCAGTTGCTGCAAGTCAATGTCTTCGAATTGCTCGCGACCCAGACCAGCCTCGGCCCGCGAAATTTCGGTAAGCTGCCCCAAGACCCGCAAAACATGGTCGATTTCTCCCGTTGCCCGCGCAATGTCGATTTCGCGGTCCAGATCGCTTTTGCCGGGCTCGGAAAGGGATTCGACCCGTTGACGAAGGCGGGACAAAGGAGAGCGCAAATCATGTGCGATAGAGTTTGAGGTGGTGCGCAGATTACTGACCAGCTCTTCGATCCTGTCGAGCATGTTGTTCAGCGTTCCAGAGACCTGATCGAACTCGTCCCCGGTTCCGCGCAGGGGCATCCTTTTGGAAAGATCGCCGGAAACGATGTTTTCGGCTGTGCTTGCAATGTCCGACAGGCGTGAAAACACCAGGCGTGTGAACAGCCAGCCGGTGATCACGCTCAGAACAAATGCTATCCCTAGCGCCAGTGCCAGAGATCGGAACAATACACGGTCGAATTGTTGACGGGCCGCCGCATCCCGTCCCACCAGAAGGCGTTCGCCACCGGGCAGGCGGATCGATGCCGCCGAGATAGGCACCAGTTGGTCATTGTCAGCCCTGCGCAACTCAAGGTCGACCCAACCGCTTCCGGCGGTCACATTGACCGGCCAGGTTTTCAGGTTACCCACAAGCTTGACGCCTTGCCGATCCGCCAGAAGATACAGCGCGTCTCGGTCGGGCGCGCTTGGAAGACGGCGTTCGATCGCTGTGATCAGCCCGATCAGCCCGCGCCGTTCATATTCATCTGCAAGCCCGGTCAGTTCGGCGGACACGACTGATCGGGTTTCGGATTCGATGCTTCTGTTGGCCGTCACATAGACCAATGCCAGCACGGACGCGGTCAGGAACGTGCTTAGCACCATGCTGGTGGCGACAAGTCTTGTTCGTGAATTATTAAGGGAAAGCCGAAGGTTATCCATCGGACATCATGTAACCTGCTCCGCGAACAGTTTCAATTAAAGGTGTGTCTCCGCCTTCATCCAACTGGCGGCGCAGCTTTGAGATGTGAACATCCACAACGTTGGTGTTCGGGTCGAAATGATAATCCCAGACGCCCTCAAGCAGCATGGTACGCGACACGACACGGTTCTTGCGGCGCAGAAAGAATTCAAGGATCTGGAATTCACGGGGCGTCAGCGTGATCTCATGGCCGTCCCGCGTAACCTTGCGGGTCAGAAGATCCATTTCAAGATCCTTGCAGGTCAGAGTCGGCGTTTCCTCGGATTCCTGCGGACGTCGCAACAGGGCTTCGATCCGTGCATGAAGTTCCTGAAACGAGAAGGGCTTGACCAGATAATCGTCGGCGCCTGATCGCAATCCTTTGACGCGCTCGTCCACTGCACTCATGGCCGTCAACATCAAGACCGGTGTTTTCAGCCCTGCTGCACGCAGGGATTTGATCAGGGACAGCCCGTCCAGACCGGGAAGCATCCTGTCCAGCACAATGGCGTCAAACCCGCCATCCGTTGCGTGGTACAATCCCTCGCGGCCATCAGCAGCCGTTTCGACAACATAGCCTTCTTCGCCAAACCCTTTGGCAATGAAATCCCTGGTGTCAGCGTCATCTTCGACGATCAACAGACGGCGGCTCATGATCTGGCTCCTTTTCCCTTGGGATTTAAACACATTATCCAAACAAAGCCCATGGAATGCAGAATATCTTGCCGGGTGCTGGGCACGCACCCGGCAAGCCCGACGGACAGCGGACAACTCAGGTCCGCCGGGTGAGGCGCGCGCCGGATCTCCCCATCAAGCGACGCGCGCATAGTGTTGGTCAGACCAATTCGACGGCAACGAAGATCTGGCTGCCGGCCCGATTGATCAATACCAGTGCCGGGTCTGTCTTTTCGCTGTCCAGTGCCGCCTTCAGCGCTTCGGGTGTGAACGTGTCTTGGTTGCCCAGTTTCACGATCACGTCACCACGTTGCAGACCCGCCCGAGCCGCAGGGCTGTCCGGTTGCAGGTTTGTGACGACCACACCTTCGACGGCTTTAGCGATACCTGCCTCGGCCCGCACCGTTTCGGTCAGGGGGGCCACGGTGACACCAAGCGACGTGCCTGCCGCCTCGGATTCGACAGGGGTGTCGGACTGAGCCGCCGCTGCCTGATGCTGGCCAACGGTCAAAGTGACCGTTTCCTGTTTGCCATCGCGCAGAATGGTCAAATTACTGGCGGTGCCGACCTTGGTTGTGCCCACCAGAATGGGCAGGTCACCACTGGAGTCTACGGCTTCGCCGTTGAAGGACAGGATAACATCGCCTTGTTCCAGAATTCCGTCAGCGGGGCTGTCGGCGACAACATCTGCCACCAGTGCACCCGAGGAGGCATCAATTCCCAGCGCCGCCGCAAGCTGCGGGCTGATATTCTGGATCGAAACACCCAGCCAACCACGGCTGACCTGCCCATCATCCTGCAGATCGGCTGCAATATGTTCAACGATGTTCGAGGTTACGGCAAATCCCAGCCCGACAGATCCGCCACTGGGGGAATATATGGCCGAGTTTACACCAATCACTTCGCCGTCCATGTTGAAAAGCGGGCCACCAGAGTTGCCCTTGTTGATGGCGGCGTCCGTTTGAATGAACTCGGCATAAGGCCCGTCCGAGATATTGCGACCTTTCGCCGATACAATGCCGGTAGTAACTGTCGAGCTCAAACCAAACGGGTTGCCGATCGCAACGACATCTTCGCCAACGCGGATTGCATCGCTGTCACCCAGTTCGACAGCTTGCAGGCCCGGGCCTGCATCGATCTTCAAGACTGCGATGTCTGTCAGCGGGTCGGTGCCAACCACCTCGGCCTCAAATGTCCGGTCATCACTTAGGCGAACGGTTACAGTCGCGGCATTGTCCACCACATGGTGATTGGTGACGATATAACCGGCTTCATCCAGTACAAACCCTGACCCGAGCCCTTGTGCCGGCCCGCGTTGAGGCATGTTGAACCCTTCAGGCCCACCAAAGCGCTTGAAGAATTCCCCAAACGGATGACCGTCGAAATCAAAATTCTGCCCCTGTGCGGGGCTTGAGGCGGCCTTTTGTTCGGCAATGATGGTTACAACCGAAGGAGAAACGGATTCGACAAGATCGGCAAGCGCCTCATCCGCCATCGAAGGTAAAGCGGTTGTGGCCAGCATGGCTGCGCCCAATGCGCTGACCCCCATCCAGTTGGATGTGCGGGGAAGTAAAAGCGAAGATTTTCGGATGCTCATTTCTGTCTCCTGGTTTGATCACGCAATTTCCGTTGCGCGTTGAGACATGAGATGCACTGGCAGGATTGGGGTTTCCTGACTGATCAATTAATAAATCTTAATTTTGCCACAAAGCAGATGTTTTGTGGCGAAGGACGTTGATCAGGATTCGCTGATTTAACCGGGTAGGTCGAAGGCGAATCGGAGGATTGTTGCCAAAACAGACGTCAAACTTTCAAAAAAGTTGAATTTTCATTGTTTTGTTGACAATGCTTTCACTGAACAGTGGGAAAAAATGCTGCTCTTCCAATGGTTGTGGGCGAGTCCGGGAGTCATCGGACTTGACGCTGTAACTTTGCTGACAGGCAGCTGAATGGGTGCATAAGTTTGCGCTTAATCCCGAATCGTTGATATGCGCACCGGACTTGGATCGCCTATAGGTTGAGCAAGCCCTGGGGCTATGTTGCCTAAAAGCCAAATCGAGGTGCGCGAAATTAACCTATTCTTCCAATTTTACGTTGTTTCTAAGGATCGGATAAGTGAGGATGAAATTGCCCAAGTGAGGGGAAGCCAAAAGCGCTAGGGGGCGCTGGCGGCTAACTCAGTTACCGGAAGTTTTAGCGGCGTGTTAACGAGGGGGTCTTGTTTAGGTTTAGCTGCTAGGGAACCAGAGTGTCTTTAAGACCTATTGGTCAAACTTTTGGAGTTGTGGAAAGTGGTAGTCCTGTATTGGGCACCGGCCCGGTCGATATCGACCGGGCCGTGTTTATTCAAGAAGTGCGCTTCTTGCACCAAGCATCCCAATCTTCCGGCGTATCCAAATCCATAACCGCGTTTTGACCGGGAAGGGGTTGCAGGAATACGCCACCCTGTTGTGACCGAACCACCGTCTGCGCGCCGTGATCGCCGTGCAATGCCAAGAGCTGACTGAAAAGCGTCCGATCGAAGATCACCGGGTGCCCGGGCTTTCCATCTGCGGTTGTTCCGCGCCAGATTACATTGTCGGGATGTAATTGACGTGCATTCAAGATCGTTCTCAGATCAGCCTGGGTCAGGTCAGGTAAGTCGGCCAGCAAAACCATGACTGCGGGTGCGTCTACAGGAAGGTATTCTATGGCGGTGCGCAAACTGGCGTTCATTCCCTCTGCCGCGTCCGGAACCGGAACGGTCTGAACATCCAGTCCCGCAAGTGCGTCATATCTTGGGTGTGGACGCGGTGGCAGGGCGACAAGGACAGGCGCCACACCACGCGCAAGGGTCGCCGTACGGGTCAGCAGTGGAATGCCGTCGATTTGCTGCAAAAGCTTGTCCAACCCGCCCATACGACTGGATTGACCGGCGGCAAGCAGGATGATTGGGATTTCGGTCATTGTGCCTCACTGCCGTCAGTCATGTGTGCTGTCATCCCCTCATGCGTGTGCCATCTGAGTCAAACAAAGGTGTCGAGATAACCTTCGCTTTGCGCATCTGCCCCAGAATCTCGATTTCAACCTCCAGACCATCTTCTATGCGCCCGGACGGAAGAAAGCCCATGGCGACGGATTTTTGCGCAAAATGAGAGTAGCCGCCCGAGGTACAGAACCCGACAACCGAACCATCC
This sequence comes from Ruegeria sp. L11, assembly GCF_056531755.1. NCBI lineage: Bacteria > Pseudomonadati > Pseudomonadota > Alphaproteobacteria > Rhodobacterales > Roseobacteraceae > Ruegeria > Ruegeria sp. L11. The sequence goes on along the minus strand of NZ_JBQFMI010000001.1, from coordinate 878,910 downwards.
AGCCAGATCGGTTCATAGGCGTTGACGTCTGCATCGTATGTTTCAACTTCGAAGGCTGCCAGCTGGCGGGTGGTTCCGTTGGCCCGTTCTGCTTCCGCTGTATCGCGGCCGATGAAACGGGTGCTTTTGTTGAAAGCAATGAACCGGTCCAACCCCGTTTCTGCGGCGGTGTAATCTGGCGAATATTCCCGCATCCATGAGCCAAAGAACTTGTCTAGCCGCAGGCTCATCATTGCGCGCATTCCGAACGGAACAATGCCGTGGGGTTGTCCGGCCTCCCACAGCGTCCACCAAAGCTGACGCTGCGCTAAGGGGTCGCAATAGATTTCGTAACCAAGATCACCCGTATAGCTGACACGCTGAACGATACAGTCGGTCATGCCGACAGTCATCCGGCGCACGTTCAGGAAGTTGAAATCGGCCAAGTCGTCTCGGGTGCAGGCTGCCAGAACCTGCGTTGCCTTCGGGCCGGCAATCTGGAAGCCGTTCAACCGGTCGCTGACGTTTTCAATCCTCACGCCGTCCTGAGCGTTTTGCTGGAACCACCGCATGTGGAAGGCCTGACTGCCATAAGACGCCGTAAGCTGGAAGTCGGTGTCAGTCAGGCAGGAAACGGTGAAATCACCGATTAGCTTGCCCTTGTGCGACAGCATCGGGGTCAAAGACAGCCGACCGGGTTTCGGAATGCGGCCAGCCATGATCCGGTCCAGCCAGTTCCGAGCATCGGGTCCGGTGATGCGGTATTTGCCGAAATTGTGGACTTCGTTGATACCCACAGCTTCACGCACCGCCCGCACTTCGCGCCTTGTCGCCGTGAACGCGTTCGAGCGGCGGAAGGATGGCGTTTCAAACCCCGGCTCATCTTCCTGAGCAAAATAGTTTGGGACCTCAAGGCCGTATTGCTGCCCCCAGACCGCGCCCAGCTCGCTGAAGATGTCATACATTGGTGTTGTGCGGTTGGGGCGCGCGGCAGGCAGTTCTTCGTTCGGATAGGCGACGCTGAAGCGTTTCTGATAATTCTCGATGACTTTGGGGCGGGTGTAACCTGGGCTGATCCAGTCTCCGAAGCGGGCAACATCCATGGCAAACACATCGCGCTCGGGCTCGCCTTCGATCATCCACTGCGCCAGCGTCAGGCCAACGCCGCCACCCTGACTGAACCCGGCCATGACACCGCAGGCCGACCAGTAGTTGCGCATTCCGGGTACAGGGCCGACCAGCGGGTTGCCATCAGGGGCAAAGGTAAACGGCCCATGGATCACCGATTTTATCCCAGCCTCAGCCAGCACAGGAAAGCGGCGATACGCGAATTCGATACTGTCGGTGATCTTGTCATAGTCATCGGGCAGCAACTCGTGCCCGAAATCCCACGGGGTGCCGTCTACTGCCCAGGGCTTGCAGGTCTGTTCGTAGAACCCGATGCACAGGCCACGCCCTTCCTGCCTTAAATAGCTTTCACCTGCCGGATCCATGACATGCGGATGCTCGCCACCCGCATCGATAATTGCTTCGATCTGTGGGATCGCGTCGGTGACAAGATATTGATGCTCCATCGGGTGCAGGGGAAAATAGACACCGGCCATGGCGCCAACTTCACGTGCCCAAAGCCCGCCTGCATTAACAATGTGTTCGGCATGGATTGTGCCCTTGTCGGTGACGACATCCCAGCTTCCATCGGGGCGCTGGTTGGTTTCACGCACCATACAATGGGTTTCAATTGTGGCACCGCCCATTCGCGCGGCCTTGGCATAGGCATGGGTGGTGCCTGAGGGGTCCAAATGTCCATCCAGCGGATCATAAAGAGCACCGATAATTCCGTCGATATTTGTAATGGGCGCGATCTTTTTGATTTCTTCCGGGCCGACGATTTCTGTTTCAAGCCCCATGAACCGATGCTTGGCGCGTTCCGCCAGCAGCATATCAAACCGGTCCTGATTGTCGGCAAGTGTCACACCGCCCACGTGGTGCAGGCCACAGGACATGCCGGTGATCTGTTCCAGTTCTTTATACAGCCTGATCGTGTATCCCTGTAGCGCCGCCATGTTGGTGTCGCCGTTGAGGGTGTGAAACCCGCCTGCCGCATGCCAGGTCGATCCGCTGGTCAGTTCGGACCGTTCCAGCAACATGACGTCCGACCACCCGAGCTTGGTCAGGTGATAAAGAACCGAACATCCGACCACACCGCCACCAATGACGACCACCTGGCATGTGTTTTTCATCCGCTCCTCCTTTTCTGGTAGGACGGTGCAGATCAATGGCAAAGCATTCTGTCAAACGAGCGACAGAGCGCGTCGTTTTTGTCTAGCGTCCAAACCCTATAAGGGCCGCACTTTCAGGGCTGTGATACGATTGCCTTCGCGTGCTGTAACCTCGAACCGGAAGCCATGGAACGAAAACACTTGCCCAACAACCGGGATCATCTGGGCTTCGTGGATGACAAGACCAGCAAGAGTGTTGGCTTCTTCATCCGGTAGCGACCAGTCCAGCGCACGATTGGCGTCGCGAATGGTCATAGCACCTTCGACAAGGAATTGGCCATCATCCGTTCGAACGACCGGCACTTCTTCGGCGATATCGAACTCATCGGCGATTTCGCCCACGATTTCTTCCAGAATATCCTCAAGCGTGATCAGTCCACGCAATGAGCCGTATTCGTCCACCACCAGCGCAAAGTGACCGTGCATTCGCAGAAACTCGCGCATCTGGTCATCCAGAGTTGTGGTCTCCGGAACGAAATAGGGGGCATTTGCGACCTTGCCGATATCGAAGCTGGCCAGCCGGTCGGTGCCGCCGTCGCTGCTGCCAGCCTGTGCATACATCGCGCGGAACAAGTCCTTGGCGTGAACAACGCCAACAATGTTCTCCTGCTCGTCCCTGAAAACAGGCAGACGAGTGTGAGGGCTTTCAAGGCATTGCCTCAGGATAGCTTCGGGTGGGGCGTTCGCATCGATCATCTCGATGTTGGAACGGTGGAGCATGATCTCTTCCACCGTGCGGTCGCCCAGATCCAGTGCACCGAGGATGCGGTCGCGATCTTCTTTTTCGACAACCCCTTCCGAATGGCCCAGTTGCAGAGCGCCTGCGATTTCTTCGCGCACGGCCAGAATATTGCTGTCAGGATCGATCTGAACTCCAAAAAGGCGCAATACGCCACGCACCAACAATCGTACGGCCGCGACGACAGGTGAAAACACCGTCACGACCACGCTGATGATCGGCGCAACGGCCGCAGCGGCCTTTTCGGAATTGGTGATGGCGTATGTCTTGGGCAGCACTTCGGCAAAGATCAACACCAGAAAGGTCATGACCAGCGTTGCCAATGCCACGCCGCTTTCGCCAAAAAGACGTGTGAACAACGCCGTCGCCAGTGACGCGGCCAGAATGTTGACGAGGTTGTTGCCCAGCAGAACCGACCCGATCAGACGTTCGTTGTCGTCGGTGATTTCCAGAGCCTTTTTGGCCCCGCGCGATCCCTTGTCGGCCTGAGCGCGCAGTTTCCCCCTAGATGAGGCGGTCAGCGCCGTTTCCGAGCCCGAGAAAAATCCGGACAGGATAAGCAGGAACAGGATAGCGCCGGTCGTAAACCAGAATGCGCCGTCGATCATAGAAGGTAAGGGTTCCATTGGTCCTTGATAGGTTAGTGTACTGCATCCGTTATGGGGACGTCGCTCCGCTGGATCAAGGTCTTAGCCTTTGTCCTCATTGCGGTCTTTGCTCAGCGGGTGATGTTGCAACACCAGTTCCGCCAGACGTTCATCCAGAACATGCGTATAGATTTCGGTCGTCGCCACGTCTGCATGACCCAATAACGTCTGGATCGATCTCAGATCAGCACCATTGGCCAGCAGATGCGTAGCGAATGCATGGCGCAGCGTGTGTGGTGTGACTTTTTCAGAAGAAACACCGCCGCGTACAGCCAGCTCTTTCACCAGCAAAAAGAACCTGTGCCGTGTCAGATGACCGGACTTACCGCGTGATGGGAACAGAAAGCGCGAGCGTTGAGCGCCATTTTCCACGGCCAAATCCTCGGCCTCGTCCCGCGCGGTCAGCCACGCGGCCAGCGCATCCCGGGCCGGGGGCGACAGGGGGACCATTCGCTCCTTCCCCCCTTTGCCCAGCACCAGCAGCATCCGGGGATCGCCACGGGCCGAGGAGACTGGCAGGGAGACAAGTTCAGTCACCCGCATTCCGGTGGCGTACAAAACCTCCATCAGGCAGGTGTTTCTTAGCCTGTCAGCTTCGGTTCTCCCGGTTTTTCGGGCGGCCTCCAATAAACGATCAACTTCGGGCACATCCAGCGTCTTGGGCAGCCGTTTCTGCCGGCCGGGACCTTTGATCTGAATGGCAGGATTGGCTGCGCGCCAGCCTTCCTCGAAGGCAAACCGGTACAGCTGCTTTATTGCAGACAAACGCCGCGCGCGGGTCGAACGTGACAAGCCCTGTGCATCGCAGTCGATCAGGTAGGCTTCGATCAGGTCGCGATCTGCCTGATCAAATCCGGATTTCTTGCGGTCCAGCCATTCGGCAAAATCTTTCAGATCGCGCCCATAAGCCAGCAGCGTATTGGTCGCAGCGCCAAGCTCTGCCGCCTGCGCCTGCAAGAACGTTGAAATCCACAGTGCGTCTGATGCCGGAGAGCCCATGATCAACGCTTTTGCAGGATCAAAAGGGACAGGGCCGCACGTCGCGCGGTGTCTTCCAGCCTAACGCGCCGAAATGTTGCAATTGCCGCTGTCAGGTCCACCAGATTGCCCCGCGCGCCATGTGCAAACAATTGCATGGCTTCAATTATGGCTTCGCCCAACTGACCGTTGGTCAGCAACGCATCAATGTCGCCTGGCACAGGCGCTGCCCATTCGAACCCCTGAGCGACGGCATCAGCCAAAGGGGACGGGGACACCGCGCGCCCGGGATCGCCTTGTGCCAAAGCGGCAAGAAACCGGGTTTCGTTCGATGTGTCAGGTGTTGACAAGGCGGCCTGTTCGTAAAGCCCGGACAGCATCAGAATACGCCAGCGCAGGTTTTCGGTGGCAGCAACCGGTAATGTGACAGTCGACAAGCGCTCGGCAAACAGTTCGGCAAACGGAACCTCAAGCCCGACACCGCGCATCTGTTGCCAGACCGGCTGCAAGGTCTTTCCGATCGCTTCCGCGTTCCCGGTGTCTAACGCGCTTTCAAAACGCTGAACGGCGGCCACCCGATCCCAGACAGCACCTGAGGCCGCCGGGTCACGCTCAGTATAAAGGCCCAGCAGCTGATTGGGGGTTAATGCGCCAATGCGGGTAAGCCGTTCCGCTGCTTCGATCTGTGCCTTCCAACCTGCGACATCGCGCAGATCCGCATTGGCAAACGCCCGTGGCAGCGGAGCGGAGGGAAGTCGTTCGCCAATTGCCTCAAACAAACGGAACGTCAGGGGATCAGGGTTCTCAGGCTGCGGCAGGTAAGCTGCGCCTTCATACAGTTCCGGGCTGAGGAAACGGTCCAGAACTGCCAGATCCTCGGGTGGAAGGATTTCAAGCGCATGCGCTGCCTCAAGGGTCAGCGCGGCTGAAGCCCAATCCCCGCGGCGGGCCTTGCAGAAGATCTGAGCCGCATAGTTCCGCGAAAGATGCGGTTCGGCAATAAGGGCGGTACAACTGCGATCCTCATCCCCGGTCAAGAGCGTCGCATCGAACCAGCGCTTGAAACGGTCTTGCGTGTCAGTAGGTCCGGCCAGTTGAACAAGCGATTGCGCCGGATCAGCGGCACCCAGTTGCATCAACCGATCCAGCCGCGCCAGTAAAAGGGTTTCTTCGGCCAGAGGCCCTGACGGCGCGCGTGTTTCAGACAAGAGTAACGTGAACAACAATCGCTGCATCGCCGGGTTGTCACGCACGTGGACGTCGGCGATCAGTTCGGCCAAGCGATCCGCATCGCTGCCTTGCCAAAGGTCGACGGGCAGGCCAGTGACAGAGGACGAAACAAGGCCCAGCGGCTGCGACAGCGCTTCAAGCGAAGTCACCTCAATTCCTGGCAAAGTGCCATCTTGCGTGACCGGTGGTTCCAGCAGAACGGTTCCCGGCAGGTTTTCCGGCGGGTCTGTCAGCCATTCGATGGCGGACAAGGGTTCCTGCGCATGTGCTGACCCGGCCAGTGTGATTGCCAAAAGCAGTTGCTTAGTTGACATCCAGTACAACCGGCTCGCGAATTTCACTTTGAGGCGCAGAGAAATCCACGCCAAAGAATGGACCGACATAGGCATAGGCAACCAGCCCGATGAATACTAGGCACAGAACATATATCAGGAATTTGATCAGACGGCTCATGGCGTCACGCTGCCTCAATTTTTGGTTTTGACCAAGTTATAACTGGCATTTTTCCCAAGATCACGTCATTCACGGTGAAATGAGCGAAATTAAGCATAACACGCACTCAGCGGACGCGCAGACCCGATTTGCTCTGCACAAAACCGTGGTTCTGGTGGGGATGATGGGGGCTGGTAAGACAGCCGTGGGCCGCGCTTTGGCCGCGCGTCTGGGTGTTCCCTTTCTGGATAGTGATGCCGAAATCGAATCAGCCGCCAACATGACCATCCCCGAAATCTTTGAGCGGGACGGGGAGCCGTTTTTTCGCACCAAGGAAACACAGGTCATCAGCCGTCTGCTGGACGAGAAAAAAGGCATCCTTTCAACGGGTGGCGGGGCGTTTCTTCAGCCCGACAACCGGCGTATGATCACCTTGCGCGGGGCGTCTGTCTGGCTGCGGGCAGACCTGAGAGTTTTGTGGAACCGAGTTCGCCACAAGGACACGCGCCCGCTGCTGTGCACTGCTGATCCTTATGCGACATTGAAAGCCCTCTACGAGGCGCGTGTTCCGGTTTACGCCGAGGCAGATTTGATCGTGGATTCGGATGGCGAAACTTCGATCGAGAATATGGTGGACCGGGTTGTCGACGCCTTATTGGCGCGCCCTGATGTTTTGGAAATCAGATAATGCATCAAAGAGTACACGTTGAACTTGGAGACCGGTCGTATGACGTTGAGATCGGTCCGGATCTTCTGGCGCGCGCAGGCGATTGGATTGCACCGCTATTGGCGCGTCCTAAGGTGGCCGTCCTGACAGATGAAAATGTCGCTGATCTGCATCTGGAAACGCTGCGTGCGGGTCTGAAAACCACCGGGATCGAAATGTCCGCGCTGGCCTTACCCGCCGGAGAGGCAACAAAAAGCTGGCCACATTTCGAACGCGCGGTTGAGTGGCTGTTGACTGAAAAGGTTGAACGCAGCGACGTTGTTGTGGCCCTTGGTGGTGGGGTAATTGGTGATCTTGCCGGCTTTGCCGCAGCCGTTCTGCGCCGAGGTGTTCGGTTCGTACAAATCCCCACGTCTTTGCTGGCGCAGGTCGACAGCTCTGTCGGGGGGAAAACAGGGATCAACGCCCCTCAGGGGAAGAACCTGATCGGCGCTTTTCATCAGCCATCGCTGGTTCTGGCCGATACATCTGTGTTGCAGACCATGTCCCAGAGGGACTTTCTTTCAGGGTATGGCGAAGTGGTGAAATACGGCTTGCTTGGGGATGCTGATTTCTTTGAATGGCTTGAGGCGAACGGGCGAAGTGTGTCTTCAGGCGACATGGCCGCACGTGTGCGTGCGGTAACCCGCTCGGTTCAGATGAAAGCCGATATCGTGGCCCGGGATGAAACCGAACAAGGTGACCGCGCCCTGCTGAATCTGGGGCACACCTTCTGCCATGCCTTGGAGGCCGCCACAGGGTATTCCGACCGTCTTTTGCATGGCGAGGGCGTGGCCATCGGCTGTGCACTTGCGTTCGAGCTTTCGTCCCGCCTTGGCCTGTGTTCACAAGAGGACCCAAGCCGGGTACGCGCACATCTGCGGGCGATGGGCATGAAAACGGATCTGGCTGATATTCCGGGCGAATTGCCAAGTGCCGAGGTGCTGGTGGATCTGATGGGGCAGGACAAAAAAGTCGTGGACGGCCAACTGCGGTTTATCCTGGCCCACGGAATTGGTCAGGCATATGTGACTTCGGATGTGCCGAAGGATGCGGTCTTGTCGGTTCTGTCGGACGCTCTCGCCCCGGTGTGACGCAAGGGGTTAACGACCCTGAATGACCATCAGCTCGCCGATGTTTTCGCGGGTTATGTAACCGATCATGCGACCGCCATGGGTCAGAACTGCAATGGCCGGCGCCCCATTGTGCAGGTGTTCCAGCACGTCCTCAAGGCCGGTTGTCAGCAGGACTGTGGGGACGTTTGTATCCATGATCGAGGTCGCGGGTGCGGTTCTGGGCTGGTCGCTTGCAAGGGCGGTGAACAGGCGATCGCGTGTCACAAAGCCCAGCAACGTGTGATTTGGGTCCAGTATCGGAAATTCGTGCTGCGTGGTGTGAATGACGGCTTGTGCAGCTGTGCTCAGCGTATCACTGGGAGAAAGTGCGTGAAACTCGGTGATCATCGCGTCACGGGCCAGAACACGACGAACCGCAGATCGCAAAGCGACTTCCTGGCTTTCTGCATTGGCTGCAAAGAACACGAATACGGCGATCAATACCAGAATTGGATTGCCAGAGCTCAGCCCTAGAAATCCAAACCCGATGGCGACAACCTGGCCACCAACGGCTGCAATTCGGGTGGCTTTGACACGATTCATGCGTAAACACAGAAGTGCGCGAAAGACGCGGCCTCCGTCCATTGGGAAGGCCGGGATCAAGTTGAAGATGGCCAAAAGCAGATTGATATAGGCCAGCTTGTCCACAATCCTCACATTTGGTGACTCCAATTGCGCGAGGGTCTCAAGCGGCATCCCTGCGCCAAGCACGGCAAGGCCAATGAAGATAGCGATATTCACTGCCGGGCCCGCAAGCGCCACCAGAACCTCTTGCATCGGTTTTTCCGGCATTCTCTCAAGCCGGGCCAGGCCGCCGATGGGCAGAAGGGTGATGTCGGGGGTTTTGATGCCATAGCGCCGCGCCATAAGGGCGTGACCGAACTCATGCGCGACAACGCAGGCAAACAGCGCCAGAACAAAGAGAAGGTTCTCAATCGCGGCTGGCATTCCACCGGCTGAGAAAGCGGCAAAACCGACCCAAGCGAGCAGCAGAAAAAAGGTGACATGGACCCTCAGTTCGGACCCGAGCAATCGGCCGAGAGAGAAGGACCATGTCATGTTGTTTCTCCGTTTTACTTAGAACGGAATCTCGTCGTCGTCGATTCCGCCCGATGCGGGCGCCGGAGAGCTGGATGGACCGCCATAGGGGTCACCGTAACCGCCACCGGCCTGGCCGCCACCATAACCGCCGCCGCTGCCGCCACCGCCTTCACTACGACCGTCCAACAGGGTCAGTTCCCCGCGATAGGGGCGCAAGACAACCTCGGTCGTATAACGATCCTGACCGGACTGATCCTGCCATTTGCGGGTTTCCAGCTGGCCTTCGATATAAACCTTGCTGCCCTTGCGCAGATATTGCTCGGCGATGCGGGCCAGCGGTTCCGAGAAGATGGCAACCGAATGCCACTCTGTCCGTTCACGACGTTCACCCGTGTTGCGGTCTTTCCAGTTTTCCGAGGTGGCAATGCGCAGGTTGCACACTTTGCCACCGTTCTGGAACGACCGGACTTCGGGGTCGCGGCCAAGATTTCCCACCAGAATGACCTTGTTGACTGAACCCGCCATGTAAATCCTCGTTCTGTTCTGCGTAAATGCGCCGAATCTGGCGCAATGAGTTTCGTGAGACCCTATACGGCCTGCATCATGGTTGAAAACAGTTGATACAACACTGTCGAACAAGAGTCTTACTGTACTATTTACCAAGCTTTCATTTTTTGCGGGAATACCTATACTCCCACTGGTTTTGATCGAGCAGGATAAGCAAAGATGCGTTCTTGGGTTGCTGGGTTTTCCGTTGCCTGCCTTGTATTGGCCGTTGCGCCGGTGCAGGCACAAACATTGTCCAGCAAAAGCCGCAAGGATATTTTCCTGAAACAGGCGAAGGTTCTGGATTCTCGTGCGGCAACCCAGTACCGCGACTCGGCCCGGCTGAAACCCAAAACAACGCGCGATCAGGTCAGCAAACGATATTCAGGAAAATATCGCGGAGAGTATCTGGAAATCGCGCGGCGTGTTGCCCGCCTTCACAACATCCCTGAAGATCTGTTCTTGCGTCTCGTGCAGCAGGAAAGTGGATGGAACCCTCAGGCGAAGTCACATAAAGGTGCGTTGGGATTGGCGCAACTTATGCCACAAACGGCTGAGCTTTTGGGCGTAAACCCGCATGATCCCAAGCAGAACCTCGAAGGCGGTGCTAGATATCTGTCCTGGCAGTACCGCAAGTTCAAATCGTGGCCTTTAGCGCTGGCGGCCTATAACGCGGGGCCTGATGCGGTTGAAAAGCATGGTGGTATCCCGCCGTACAAGGAAACCCAGAACTACGTAAAGATTATCTGGGGCGGCTGAAACCGATGCTGCGCCGCAGAGTGTCGTATTCTTGATTCAGTGTAACGCCTCCAACTAACCTGACAGGGTATCGCCCAATAACTGGTGAGGCCCCTTATGCCTGCTGATCACCCGCAGATTCCCAAAGAAACGCTGGCAAACTGGCAGCAACTTGTTGATCTGGTCGCAGAACTGGCCGACGTGCCCGCAAGCCTGATCATGAAAACCGACGCGCCGGATCATGCGGTTTTGATCACATCCGATCACCCCGAGAATCCATATCCGGTCGGTCTGAGTTTCCAGTTGAACCCCAAGCTATATTGCCAGGGTGTTCTGGAGCGTGACGGAGAATTGGTGGTCGAGGACGCCAAATGTGATCCGGTTTGGGCGGACAACGACGACCTGGAACACGGAATGACCTTTTACATCGGCTTACCGCTGAAATGGCCCGATGGCTCGGTGTTTGGCACAATCTGTGTTCTGGACCGTAAACAGAACCGGCGGGCCTTGTTGTTCCGAGAGGGGCTGGCGCAGTTCGCGCGCATGGTCGAGTCGGATTTGGCTTTGTTGCAAGAGGTTTATCTGAGACGCGCGTTGGAGGAGAAACTGAACGAAACACTTGCCCAGCTTGAAACGCGTGTTTCGGATCGAACCCGAGAGTTGCAGGAGACGAACACAGCGTTGCGCGTATTGCTCTCAAGTCTCGACGATGACCGCAAGAACCGGGATCACGAAATCGTCGAGCAGGTTCGAAGCAGAGTTTTGCCGTATCTTGAAAAGGTTCGGGCGCAGCTTTCCGGCGACGAGGCGCAATTTGTCTATCTTGAGCTGGCCGAAAAGAACCTGAACGAGATCACATCTTCGCTGTCTGACAAGTTGACGGATGCCTTCGCGGCAATGACCCCGACCGAAATGGAAATTGCACAGATGGTCATGTTTGGGAAAACCACAAAGGACATTGCCAAGGCCCTGTCCCGAGAGACGTCGACAATCGATTTTCACCGCAACAACATTCGTCGAAAACTAGGACTTGAGGGACGGGATCAAAACCTGCGCAGTCATTTGCTCTCGATTTCGTGAATGCCGAATATGGGGATTGCCCCCATATTTCACCCCCATTTTTTCGGTCTGAGCCGATGTGCTTTGGCTTGTTACCCTCTGGGTTGAGGTGCGGAAAAACGGCGCACGTCCAACAGAGAGGTACAAAGATATGGATCGCAAGGATCTGAAACCGACCATCCTGAAAGGGGACAGGGATCATCTGGCACCGGGGCTGTCTCGGCGGTCATTTTTCATGGCGGCAGGTGCTGCCGGTGTTGGCGCGACAGCTTCAGTGCTGGGGGCAAAACCGGCCGAGGCGCAATCGCAAGCCTGGTTGCAGCCAGGAAACAATAACCACGTGATCGACCTGCAGGGATCGACGGGTCAGGCCAGTGCCGGAGTTGTCGGTATCGACTATTATGGCCATTGCGCCATAAAGATCACCTCGCCCAACGGCGCAACGGTCCTGTTCGACCCCTGGCGTGATGACCCGTCGGGCGCGTGGGGGCTTTGGTTCCGCAATGAATTCCCCCAGATCCCGGTGGACATTACCTTGTCGACACATGCGCATTTCGATCACGACGCGATCGAACGACCAAGCTCGACCATGGTGCTGGACAGGATGGTGGGCAATTTCGAGTTCGCCGATATCAAGATCACCGGTTTTGCAGATAAACATGCCTGCGTGGCGCCGGGGTGGTACAACTGGACCAATGCACTGGCCGAGTTTGGGGTCGAAGCCTGCCCACCGAACAATGTGGGTCATATGGATATGGTGGTCTATCTGGTGGAAACAGGCGGCATTCGTACGCTGATCTGGGGTGATAATCGCCACAATCCGCCTCAGGAGTTTTGGGACGCCGTCGGACAGGTCGATGTTCTGACCCTTCCGGTAGACGGGTCGCAACATATCCTGAGTTTCGATCAGGGTAATGACATCGTGGCCAAGCTAAAGCCCAAGATCATTATCCCAACTCATTACCTGAACGAAGTCACGTCTTATACGCTGACCACGCTGCAATCAGCAGACGAGTGGGTAAAGGGACAGCAAAGCTATCAGATGCTTGACAGTGCCAGCCTGAAACTGGAGGCCGGAGAGATTGCTGGTATGAACCAGGAGTTCATGCATTTCGGCAACAATGTCATGACCGGCTGAGAGTCTTACAGGGAACCACCACTCACAGGCGCCGCCAGTTTCCTCGTGAAACGCGGCGCTCACAGAAAGGGCCGGTCAACGACCGGCCCTTTCCAGTGAAGATCCGCAAACCTACTCGGCCGCGACTTTGATCACGGGTTGCATCCGTGCCAGCACCTCTTCGGACAAGTGGCACTTCACCTGATGACCCTCGGCCAATGTCTGCACCGGTGGCACATGTGACTCGCAGCGGCCGTCAGGCACTTCGGATTTCCAGCGACACCGTGTCTGGAACGGGCATCCCGGTGGCGGGTTCATGGCTGAAGGAATATCACCTTCCAGTACGATGTGCTGCTTTTCGACCGATGTATCGGCGATGGGAACAGCACTCAGAAGCGCTTCGGTATAAGGGTGGTAGGGGGGGGCAAAAACCTGATCAGTTGTGCCCAGCTCGACCACGTGGCCCAGATACATCACCATCACTCGGTCGCTGAGGTATCGCACGATGGAAAGGTCATGGCTGATGAACAGCAACGTGGTTTTGTGCTCGCGCTGAATTTCCATCAGCAGGTCGGTCACCGCAGCTTGCACCGAAACGTCCAGTGCCGATACGGGCTCGTCGGCTACCACAATGCGCGCATCGCCGGCAAAGGCGCGCGCGATACCTACGCGCTGCTTCTGGCCACCCGACAGCTGACGCGGCATTCTGTCGGCAAAGGCGCGCGGCAGTTTTACCAGATCCAGCAGCTCCAGCATCCGCTTCTTGCGCTCGGCCTCGGAATTGCCAACACCGAAGATTTCCAATGCCCGGATGATCTGGCGCCCAACGGTCATCGACGGGTTCAGCGTGTCGAACGGGTTCTGAAACACCATCTGAACTTCACCAACGGTCTTTGCGTCGCGCTCTTCTATGGGCACCTGTTCGATATTGCGGTTGTCCAGAAGAATCTGCCCGTCCGTGGCCGTCTCAAGACCCATGAGAACTTTGGCAAAGGTGGACTTGCCGCAACCGGATTCGCCCACAATGGCCAATGTCTCGGATTCATGCGCCTCGAAACTGAGCGTTTCGTTTGCCTTCACAACCTTCTTTTCGCCACCGCCGAACAGGGCATTTGCTGCAACCTCATAGTATTTCTTGAGGTTGTCCATCTTCAGAACGACCCTGCCGATCTCACCTTTCTCTTTCTGTTCACCCACCGTGATTGGTGCGTTCCAGTCAATCTCTTTGAATTTAAGGCAACGGGTATGGTGCCGGTCATTTCCGGGCACCGCCTCCATCAGGATGTCCTTGGCGTCACAGCGACCCTCTTCGAAATAGTCGCAGCGCGGACCAAAGTTACAACCAGGGGGCCGCTCATGGGGTAGGGGAAAGTTCCCCGGTATAGCCACCAGCGGGCGCGAATTCTTGTCGGCCCCCGGCAGCGGGATCGACCGGAACAGGGCTTGCGTGTAAGGATGCTGCATCTCGTCAAACACATCCTTGATCGAGCCGCGCTCGACCGCCTCACCCGAATACATCACGCAAAGCCGGTCACAGGTTTCCAGAACCAGCCCGAGGTTGTGCGAAATGAAAAGCATCGAGGTGCCGTATTTCTTGCCCAGATCCTTCACCAGCTCGACCACGGCAGCCTCAACCGTCACGTCAAGTGCCGTTGTTGGTTCGTCAAGGATCAGCAGCGCCGGTTTCGACATCAAGGCCATCGCGATCACGATGCGCTGCTGTTGACCGCCTGACAGCTGGTGCGGGAACGAGTTGAGCATTCGCTCGGGGTCCGGCAAGCGCACATCGGTGACAACTTCCAGCGCGCGCGAATACGCTTCTTCCGCGCTGACGCCCTCGTGAATCATGGGCACTTCCATCAGCTGCTTACCGATCTTCATTGCCGGGTTCAGTGAGGCCATCGGCTCCTGATAGATCATCGCGATCTCATTGCCGCGTATGTCGCGCAATTCGTCTGAACTCATTTCCGCCAGATCACGACCCTTGAACTTGATCGTACCACCAACGATGCGACCGTTTTTGCCAAGGTCCTGCATGACACCCAGCGCCACCGTGGATTTGCCGCAACCGGATTCACCGACCAGACCAACAGCTTCACCGGGTTGCACACTGACAGAGAAATCCATCACGGCCGGAATTTCCCGCAGGCGGGTAAAGAAGGAAATCGACAGCTTGTCGATCTCAAGGATCGGGCCGTCATAATCCGCCATCTTGCTCATCTTGTATCTCCTCGCCAGATCGAGGGGATCCTCTTCATCTGGCTAAAAATATCTCGGGGGGTCCGGGGGGCTGGCCCCCCGGTCGCTTTCACATCAGTCTTTCAGACTTTCTTCGCGCAACCCGTCGGCCAGCAGGTTCAGACCCAGAACCAGCGTCAACAAGGCCAGCGCGGGTGGCAGAGCAGGGTGCAGGTAGATCGACAAAAGCTTGCGCCCCTCGTTGATCGTCGACCCCCAGTCAGGGCTTTCAGGTGGCAGGCCCAGACCAAAGAAACCTAAGGTTCCCAGTAGGATGGTGGTATAGCCAATACGCAGACAGAAATCGACGATCAGCGGGCCGCGCGCGTTGGGCAGGATTTCCCACAACATGATGTACCACGGACCTTCGCCACGGGTTTGTGCTGCTGCCACGTAGTCCCGTGTTTTGATGTCCAGCGCCAGTCCGCGCACGATGCGGAAAACGGTGGGCGAATTCACAAAGACCACCGAGACGAAGACCACCAGAATACCACCTGGAATATCGAACAGATCCAGATAGGTCGGCAGACCCCAGATACGATAGGCGTCGGTATTGATGATGTAGCCACCGGTCGAAATCAGAGACAGGTAGAACCAACCCGCTACCCCTAAAACTCCGATCAACAGCGGTGTTCGGAAGTTCGGTCTGGTATAGTAGCGTGAGTTCAGCAGCACACCGAGGAAGATGATCGGGAATACGAACAAGACGGCCGCCATATAGTTCGGTACACCGGTCGCAACGATCTCGGGCGTGACCAGCAGATAGAACAGCAGGATCACCGGGAAGGCCAGGATCAGGTTCGCAAGGAACGACAGCAAAGTATCCAGCCGACCACCATAATAGCCTGCCGGCAGACCCAGCGTGATGCCAACCATGAAGGCAAACATCGTGGCAAGCGGGGCGATCTGAACAACAATCCATGCCCCTTTGACCATGCGGCTGAACACATCGCGGGCCAGATTGTCGCCACCCAGCAGATACCAGGCGTATTGACCGTCCTCCAGATTTGAAAGTGGCGTACCTGGCACTTTGTTCTTCATGCCCGAAACCTGCGACAGCGGGTCATGCGTGACGATCAAATCCATCGCGCCGAATACCCCGGTGAAAACCCAGAACATCACAAGGCCAAAGCCAATCATGCCGATGGGACTGTCAAACAGTTTGCCGTAGAGGCCAAGCTTGCGTTTGAAAGCGATCGACATGGCATAAAGGATGATTAACGACACCCAGACGGGCAAAAACTGCTGGGACATGGCGCCAATAATCCCGGCGCTGGTGCCCATTAGTACGCCCAGTACGATATAGGCGAGTGCGATTCCGACACTGGCCAAGAAACTGTAGCGCAGTGCAAGTTGTATCAGTGTCCGCAGGCCCGAGCTTGAGCTCAACGTACCGTCCGGGTTCACCGTCATCTGGTCTTCGGGCAGCACGATGCTGGCCAGCATCCAGACGGCAATTGACAAGAGCATTAGCGCAAGGCCAAGGGCAAAAAGCGGGTTCAGGAAGGCGATAGAGCCGGTCCAGGTAAGTGGTTCCATGATCTAACCCTCCTTAAGAAATGCGGATGCGCGGGTTGAGGTAGACATAGCCGATATCCGAAATCAGCTGGGTCACCAGCACCACAAAGACCGACACGACCGAAATCGCCAGCAACAGCTGAATGTCGTTATTGCCCGCGGCCTGAACCAGCGCCCAGCCGAAGCCCTTGTAGTTGAACAGGGTCTCGACGATCACTACACCATTCAGCAGCCAGGGGAACTGCAGCATGATGACGGTGAACGGTGCGATCAGCGCGTTACGCAACGCATGTTTCATGACGATATTGGGGAAGGACACACCTTTCAGACGCGCTGTCCGGATATATTGGGCGGTCATCACTTCGGTCATCGAAGCGCGAGTCATTCGGGCAATATAGCCCATCCCATAAAGTGCAATAGTCAGGACCGGCAGGAAGAAGTTCTCAAAGGTCGGGTTCTCCATCGCTTGCGTGGCCGTGCCTTTGAACCACTTCAAACCAACTGCGGATGAGGTGAAGATCGCGATAAAGATCACGCCCGAGACATATTCCGGCGTCGCCGTCGTTGTGATGGCGAAGGTCGATAACGTCCTGTCAGTGGCAGATCCTTCTTTCATTCCTGCCAAAACACCAAGGATCAACGCGGACGGAACCATCAGCAACATGACCCAGAGCATCAGACGACCAGTCAGAGCCAACCGGTTCCCAACAACGGTGGAAACCTCTTCCTTGAAGACAGTCGAATAGCCCCAATACCCTTGCAGGATTCCGCAGAAATTCGGAGATTCTTCGGCGGTTTTGCCCGGCAGAATGCATCTTCCCTGAACGGTTCCGTCTTCATTCGTGTACCGATAAGAGGGCAGGACACCTAGCCATTCGCCGTATTTTATCGGAGTGGATTGGAGGTAACCATTTTTGCTCAGGTAGCTCTCAACCTGTTCATCCGACATCCGAAAGTTGCCCTGCGTTTTCGCCAGCTTCTCGAGGTTCGGATAGAGGTTGGTTAAGAAGAAAACCAGGAAAGTCAAACACAATGCCGTCAACAGCATGATGCCAACGCGCCTTAGAATGAAAAGTCCCATATTTGCCCCTGTGGGTCGGCTAGCGCGGGTTTCAAGGAACACCACGCTTAGCTGTTATTATTTGTTCGTCGCGTTCAGGACGAAGAGGCCGCGCCAGGGTGGCGCGGCCTTTTGCGTTTTGGCTCAGGACGTAAAGCCGAACTTATAAAGCTGCGGCAGGTCTGCGATATGCTTTTCGACACCCACCAAATTGTCGCGGTGATGGCGCATCGCTGTCCGCCAATAAGGCTGGATCGTGACACCTTCGTCGATCATGATCCCCTGCAGTTTGGCCATCACTTCACGACGTTTGTCGACATCTGCGATCGAGTTCGCCTCGGCCAGCAACGCATCAAACTCTGCATTGGCGAAACCGGATTCGTTCCATGCGACTCCTGATTTATAGGCCAGTGCCAGAACCTGAGTGCCCAATGGGCGGTGGTTCCAGTTCGTCGACGAGAAGGCGTATTTCGTCCAGTCGTTCCAGAAGGTCGATCCCGGCAGAACTGTATGCTTGGCCTTGATGCCCGCGTCGTTCAGCTGCGCTACAACCGCGGCTGTGGTGTTACGGCGCCAGTCATCATCGATTG
Source organism: Ruegeria sp. L11 (assembly GCF_056531755.1). Lineage (NCBI taxonomy): Bacteria > Pseudomonadati > Pseudomonadota > Alphaproteobacteria > Rhodobacterales > Roseobacteraceae > Ruegeria > Ruegeria sp. L11. Next base: position 860,898 of record NZ_JBQFMI010000001.1, on the reverse strand, counting down.
ATTGCACTTCGTGCTCAAAATCACCCATACCCGCTTCGTCCATCAGGGCTTTCGCCCCGGCAGGATCGTACGGGATGCGAGTCACGGCCGAGTCATGTTCAGGGTGCATCGGCCCGACATGGCAGTTGTCAGCCGGAATGCCGTAGCCTGACATGCCCAGCTCCAGGCACACTTCGTTGTCCACCGCCATGGCCAAAGCCTGACGAACGCGCTTGTCGCCGTAGATCTTGTTGCCGTTTTCGTCTTCGGCCAACTGGTTCGGGCGGATAACGATGGTGAAGCCCGACGGGATTTCCGAGCGCACAAGCCCAATTCCGTCGAAGATGTCGACGAATTCGCCAACAGATTCCCAGTTCATGTCGATCTCTTCGGCCTCATAAGCCGCAAGGAATGCAGCCGGGTCAGTGCCGTAGTCGATGAACTCGATGCGGTCGATATAGCCGCCTTTGCCAGCCTCATATCCCCACCAGTCGAAGCCTTCGTTGCGCACCAGCACGCCTTTAACGCCAACTTCGTGGCTGTCAGGCAGCATGAAACCTGTGCCGACTGGGTTTGAAAGCATGTCGTTCGCATCGAAGCTGCTATGAACGATAGGAGCGGGATAGTCCGCCATGCCCGGGATGATCGTGATGTCAGGCGCGTTGCACTTCAGTTTGACAGTATGGGAGTCGACAACGGTGATTGCGCCGTCCGCAGCTTTCTGAGTGCTTTCGTCGATAAGCGACGCCATACGCGATGCCATCGAGTTGCCTTCCAGACCAGCGTCACACCATCCTTCGATGTTGCGGGCCACGTCTTCGGCTGTGAAGTCATCGCCATTGTTCCACTTTACGCCCTTGCGAACGTTCAATGTGTATTCGGTGGCGTCGGCGTTGGCTTCCCAGCTTTCCAGCAGCATTGGCTTGAACGAGCCGTCGTTGTTGTATTCGACGAGGTACTCAAGCCAGCCTGCTGTGAAAGTGGCAATTTGCGTCCAGTCATAAGTTCGCGGATCTTTAAGCGCGCGCACTTCCATCTGATAGCGGATGGTTCCACCGCGTTGCGGCTCTTGCGCCGCCGCAGGTGATTGCAGACCGATCAAACCATAGGCCGTCGGTACCGCGACACCCAGCGCCGTTGCGCGGACCAGAAATTCCCGGCGGCTAAGCTTGCCGTCACGGTATTCCTGCGCGTGCATCTCGGCCGCCCAGTGCACCTTGTCTGTGGTGATTGCCGTATTGGTCATAAATGTCTCCCTGTGACATTGATTTTGTTGATTTGTTCTTGTTCTAAGCGACACGGGCTTGTCCGGTCGAAAGAAAGAAGGATTCCGGTTTTTGGACTCTGTGCATCCCCATGCCGCCATTCGGCACCAGAAATCACTCAACGTCAACGTTCGGAATCGACATAAAATGCACAAAAGCGACGTTCCCGCAGTGTTGATATTTCAGTACGGATTTTGTCATGTGGCGCCCCGCAAGAAGAAACCCTTGCGGAGATTCTGCGTCAAATCACTGATAACAGACGAAAAACCAGTTAGTTTCCGTTGATCTGTTTGCTTTCGGTGTCATATCCTGTGGAATGAACAACTCCAGATATCACTTTGAGAAATCAACGTGATTCCATGTTTTCATTCTTGCCCGAAACCACGTGCGTTGACGTTTGGCAAATTGCCGGGTCGAGATTGTGGCCCGTTCACGGGCCTGATCCAAAGTCAGTGTTCCATCCAGATAGGCCATAAGCTCTGGCACACCAATGGCTTTGCAGGCGGGAAGAGCGGGGTCGAAACGATCCCGCATGGCGCGTACTTCGTCGATTGCGCCCAGCTCCAGCATCTGATCAAAACGGCGTTCAATCCGATCCAGAAGCCACGTTTTGTCGACGTCAAAAACGATAGGAACCGCATCATCCAGCCGTAAAATTGGCGGTGGCGTATCGGCCTGCCAAGATAACAGGCTGCGACCAGTGGCGCGCTGCACTTCCCAAGCGCGCTGCACGCGCGCGCGGTTCTGCATATCCAGGCCAGACAGTGTCTGTTCGTCGACCCCGGCGACCAGCTCGGCAACGGTCAGCAAGTCTGCTTCGGCCCGCACCTGCGCTGGGGTCGCAGGAATTTCGGCCATGCCTTCGGTCAGGGCCGAGAAATACAATCCTGTCCCGCCGACAATGATTGGCCGCTGGCCCCCGGTTAGCAGTGGCACCACTTCTCGCAGCCAGTGACCGGCAGAATAGTCCTGATCATAGGCGATGTGACCATAGAGCAGATGCGGCACGCGTGTTTCTTCTTCGACAGATGGTCGGGCCGAGATCACTCGCCAGCAGTCATAGACCTGACTTGCGTCTGCATTGACGACGACCCCGCCATGCCGTTCGGCGATCTCCAGCGCCAGTGCTGATTTCCCGGATGCCGTCGGCCCTGCAATCAGGACAGGTTTGTCGTCGGGAATAGGGGGTAATTGCTGAAATATCGCGTCTGTTGATCGCCGGGTCATATGCGGTTGCCTCAATCCTCACCAACCGCATTGAACCTGCGGAGCTTTTGCTTCATTTTGCGCCGGAAATTAACCCCGTGCCAGCCCGGAGCGCAACATGAGCCTTTCCCCGTCTTCTGAAACTGCCGAAACCCCGAAAACCACATACAAACGTGTCATGTTGAAAATTTCAGGAGAGGCATTGATGGGGGATCAGGGCTTTGGCCTGCACCCGCCGACAGTTCAACGCATCGCGCAAGAGGTGAAATCGGTTCACGATCTGGGCGTTGAGATCTGCATGGTTATCGGTGGCGGAAACATTTTCCGGGGCCTGAGTGGATCTGCTCAGGGTATGGAGCGGACGACAGCAGACTATATGGGGATGTTGGCCACGGTGATGAACGCACTGGGTATGCAATCTGCCCTGGAAGAGATTGGGGTGTTCACCAGGGTCATTTCGGCCATTCGCATGGATGAAGTGTGCGAGCCGTATATCCGCCGCCGCGCCGTACGACACCTTGAAAAGAAAAGGGTTTGCATCTTTGCGGCCGGCACCGGCAACCCGTATTTCACCACCGACACCGCGGCGACCTTGCGCGCCAATGAAATGGCGTGTGAGGCGATTTTCATGGGCAAGAACGGTGTCGACGGCGTCTACGACAAGGATCCCAAACAACATGCCGACGCGGTGCGTTATGACACGGTCACCTATGACGACGTTCTAGCCAAGCGGTTGCGGGTCATGGATGCGTCAGCCATCGCGCTGGCGCGTGACAACAACCTGCCTCTGATCGTCTTTGGTCTGGATGAGCCCGGAGGTTTCCGTGGTATTCTTGCAGGCGAGGGGACATATACCAAAGTTCAGGGTTGAGGCCCGAACGAGACCTGCCCCAGAGTGTTAGAAATTCAGCCCCGGCAACCCCGCCGGGCTTTTTCTTTTGCTTCAGCTTGACGGTCGCGGATGGTGCTGTCTAAGTAGCGTTGTCCTTCCGAAGTGAAGGGCTGCCCGGTGTTTCGTCAGCTCATGGCGCAAGCACAGGCTGGGCTGGAAGACCTGCCATGATTTCTGAGATGTCCGGAAACATGAGCGGGCATCTTGTTGATATGACAGCACAACTAAGGAGCAATGAGGCATGAGCTCTCTGGATATCGATTTCGTTCGGGCACAGTTTCCGGCTTTTTCCGAACCCAGCCTGAAAGGACAGGCGTTTTTTGAGAATGCGGGCGGGTCATATACCTGCAAGCCGGTGATCGACCGGTTGACGCGGTTCTATACGCAGCGAAAGGTTCAGCCCTACGCCCCTTATGAGGCCAGCCGTCTTGCAGGTGCCGAGATGGATGAGGCACGCGTGCGCATGGCCGCCATCCTGGGTGTTGAAACCGATGAGCTGAGCTTTGGCCCTTCGACGACACAGAATACCTATGTTTTGGCACAGGCGTTCAGGCAATGGATGAAACCTGGCGAGGCGATTGTCGTGACCAATCAGGATCACGAGGCAAATTCGGGCCCATGGCGTCGTCTGGCCGAGGCAGGGATTGAAGTGCGGGAGTGGCAGATCGATCCTGAAACCGGATCACTGAACCCGCAGGATCTGGAAAATATGCTGGACGAAAAAGTGCGTCTGGTCTGTTTCCCGCATTGTTCCAATGTCGTTGGAGAGATTAACCCGGTCACCGAGATCACTGCGATTGCCCACGCGGCTGGTGCATTTGTCTGCGTGGACGGCGTATCTTACGCCCCGCATGGGTTTCCGAATGTTGGCGATTTGGGGCCGGATATCTATCTGTTTTCAGCCTATAAAACTTTTGGCCCGCATCAAGGCTGCATGGTCATTCGCCGAACACTGGGAGAGTTGCTGCCCAACCAAGCGCACTACTTCAACGCCGACGTTCTTTACAAGCGCTTTACCCCGGCAGGCCCGGATCATGCTCAGATTGCGGCAAGTGCAGGTATGGCCGATTACGTCGAGCTCCTGTGCACGCATCACGGTGGGCCTGACGCCGGTGCAGCAGAGCAGGGTGCCTTTGCCCATGACCTGATGCGCGCGCATGAGGTGTCCTTACTTCAACCGGTTCTGGATGCGGTAAAGGACCGCAACGCGGTACGTCTGATCGGCACTTCAGATGCCACCCGGCGTGCGCCGACGGTAGCGCTGTCGCTGAACCGTCCCGCTGAGTCAGTTGCAGCAGAACTGGCGCAATACGGTGTTATGGCGGGGGGAGGCGACTTTTATGCTGTGCGCCCATTGCAAGCGATGGGCGTGGATCTGGCACAGGGCGTTTTGCGGGTCAGCTTTACACATTATACCTCGCAGCAGGAGATTGATCAGCTTTTGGAGGCGCTTGAACACGTTTTGTGATCCACTCAGCTTGGGGCTTCGTAGAACGAAGAAAACCTCAGGGTGGATATGGAAAACGAGCGGTCTCCGATCATCTTATGGTACCGACGGGATCTGCGCCTGTCGGACCATCCGGCATTGACTGCTGCTGTTGCAAGCGGCCGTCCGATCATACCAGTCTTTGTTCATGACCTTCTTGTGCAACACCTTGGCGCGGCCCCAAAATGGCGGTTGGGGTTGGGTCTGGAGGTCTTTTGCGACGCTCTGACGAGGCTTGGTAGCCGTCTGATCCTGCGGCGTGGCGATGCGCTTGAGCAATTGCGGACACTTGTCAAAGAGACGGGCGCAAAGGCTGTCTATTGGTCGCGGGCCTATGATCCAGCGTCGATCAGACGCGATACACAGATCAAAACGGCGCTGACCGAACTGGGTGTAAGCGCAAAGTCCTTTCCTGGTCATTTGCTTTTTGAGCCCTGGACGGTCGCAACAAAGCAGGGCCAGCCGTTTCGTGTCTACACTCCTATGTGGCGCGCGGTTCAGCGGCGGGACGTGCCAGCGCCGGATGCGTTGGTGTCACGCTTGGCGGGGCCTGCAACCTGGCCTTCCAGTGATAAACTGAGTACCTGGCATATGGGTGCGGACATGTACCGAGGCGCTGCAATCGTGCGCCCCTATGTCCAACCCGGAGAGAAGGCCGCCCGCGACCACCTTGAGCACTTGCTCGACAAGTTACCCGGCTACTCCATTGATCGTGACCGGTTGGATCTGGACGGAACATCAAACCTGTCAGAATACCTTTCATTGGGCGAGATCGGGCCACGTACTGTCTGGCACAGGGTTCAACAGGCTGCGATGACGGGAACCCCCGGCGCTGAGGCATTTCTGCGGCAGTTGGTCTGGCGTGAGTTTGCCTATCACCTGATGTATTACTCACCGCATCTGCTGACCGATAACTGGAAAGCGGAATGGGATGATTTCCCTTGGAATATCGATCCGCACCACCCTGAAGTTGCCGTCTGGAGACAGGCCCGAACCGGAATTCCTGTGGTCGATGCGGGCCTGCGGCAGATGTATGTGACGGGCCGTATGCATAACCGGGCCCGGATGATAGTGGCCAGTTACCTGACCAAACATCTGATGACACACTGGAAAATCGGGATGAGTTGGTTCGAGGATTGCCTGATTGACTGGGACCCGGCCTGTAACGCCATGGGCTGGCAGTGGGTTGCGGGTTCAGGCCCCGACGCGTCGCCCTTCTTTCGTATATTCAATCCTGAAACGCAGGCCGAAAAGTTTGATCCGCAGGGGTCTTACCTGCGGCGCTGGATCGCCGAAGGCCAGACGAAACCCAGTGACGTTGCACTTTCCTATTTCGCTGCGGTTCCCCGGTCATGGAACCTGTGTCCGCAGGCGGATTATCCCGAGCCTGTCGTGAAACTGGCGGATGGACGAAACCGCGCCTTGCGTGCGTATGAAAGCCGAAAATCTCACTAAGGAACTGAAAACTTGCCAGAAACAAAATCGCGGCCTAGCCTGAGACCTGTGCCGCAGAGGGGAGAGCGGATGGTGCTGACGACGACAGAGGGGCAGTCGGATCTGCCCAGGTATTTCGCCCAGGTCTTCAAGATGCTGACCAGAATGGAGTCGGGGCGACTAGACATAACATTGCCAGATGGTCGCATCTTTCGCGCAGAGGGACCCAAGGCAGGGCCTGTTGCTCAGATCGATATCCACGACGGAGATGTTTTTGCCCGTCTGATCCGCGAAGGCGAGCTGGGGTTTTCTGATGCCTACCTTGAAGGACATTGGAGCACGCCTGATCTGCGCTCATTCATGGATCTTGTCCATCTGGGGTCCGAAACCGTCTATGACGGGTTTACTGGAAAGTTCCTTGTCCAGGCCTATGAACGGCTGCGGTTCTGGCTTCATCGCAATAACCGGACGCAGGCGAAAAAGAATATCTCTTACCACTATGATCTGGGTAACGACTTCTACGGTTTGTGGCTGGATGACACGATGACTTATTCCAGCGCCATTTTTGAGACCGGGCAAGAAAGTCTTGAGAAGGCGCAAACTGCCAAATATGCCAGCCTTGTCGATGAAATGGGGGCCAAACCCGGTGACCACATTCTGGAAATCGGATGCGGTTGGGGCGGTTTTGCCGAATATGCCGCGAAAGAGCGGGGTTTGCATGTAACCGGCCTTACGATTAGTGAGGAGCAGTTCAAGTTTGCCAATGAACGTATTGAAAAAGCAGGACTTTCTGATCAGGTGACATTCAAGTTGCAAGACTATCGCGATGAGCGTGGGCAATATGATGGCATAGCCTCAATCGAGATGTTCGAGGCGGTCGGTCAAAAATACTGGCCGGTTTATTTTGAAACCGTTCGTGAGAGGCTGAAGCCAGGGGCGCAAGCGACCTTGCAAATCATAACCGTAGGTGACCACCGCTGGGATTATTACAAGAACGGTGTTGATTTCATTCAGAAATACATCTTTCCGGGTGGAATGCTTCCGTCACCTTCGATCCTGCGGCAGCAGATCAATCAGGCCGGTCTGAATGTAGTGAAGTCGAAAGAATTCGGCAAAAGTTACGACCTGACGCTGCGGCGGTGGTATGAAACGTTCAATGCAAAATGGGAACAGATCGCAGACCTGGGCTTTGATGAGCGTTTTCGCCGCATGTGGAATTATTATTTGACAGCGTGTGGCGCAGCCTTTGACACGCGCAATTGCGATGTGACACAGATCACCGTAGCAAAGCAAGTTAACTGACGGACCGAAACATGCCCACTGCCTCGCGTCTTGTAGCCGCCGTTTGTCTCATCGTGCTGGCATTCATTGTCTCAGGAATGATTATCGAAAACGGTGAAGAAGGTAAGGATTACGGGTACTTTACCCTGGTTAACATGGGCCTTGGCGCAGCTTGCGGGTGGGGCATCATGGGTAAGCGGGCTGGGCGCGGCTGGATCTCTGGGATCAACAATGGGCTGACTGGTGTCGCCTCGCTGATTTTCTGGGCGCTGTTTGTGCAGGGCTGTTACGAAATGTTCCGGCTTGCCATGCGCAATCGTTACGGTGGCCCGTTTGAGGCCATTCTGGCCATTTTCAAGATCGGGATTGAGTACAGCAAGCTGCTGATTTACCCGGAAATTCTGATAGCATTCCTGATAGGTGCCGTTGTCTCGGGGCTGGCCACAGAAAAGGCCAACCGATCATGGCGCTGATCCGTTACTGACAAGAGAGATCGAATTTGTCTGATTTGTTCTTTTATGGAACGCTGCGACACTTGCCACTGTTGGAACGCGTTCTTGGCCATCCTCTGAGCGAACGCAAAGCACGACCCGCCCAACTTCGAGGCCATGCTGTCCATTCTGTACAGGGGCAGGATTTCCCAATGATCCTGGAAACGGAAGGCGCCAGTGCCGAAGGGTTGCTCGTGCAGGACTTGTCGCCTGAGGATCTGGCCAGGCTGGATTATTACGAAGGGTCTTTCGACTATGATCTGAAGCCTTTGAAAGTCGAATTAGAAGACGGGACCGAGGCCGAAGCGCAGGTCTTTTTTCCGGCACCCGATGCATGGAGACCGGGTGATTTGTGGTCGCTTCAGAACTGGGCGGACAGATTGGGCGAACTCACAACGCTCGCGGCTGAGGAAGAGATGGCCTATTTCGGGAAGGTCGCCCCCCGGGTCATGGCCCGCAGTATTCGCGCCACTCAAACGCGTGCCTGGTCGAAGATTATGGCCGGGCAGCGGCGAACCGGTGATCCGCGGGACATTGCAAATGACGTGATCGTGCATCGCCATGACCGGGTGTATCTCGATTATTTCGGGATGGAGGAAATCGATCTGCAACACCGGCGGCATGACGGCAGCATGGGTCCGGTGCTGCGCCGTGGAAGCTTGTTGCAGGGCAGTGCGGTCGGCGTTCTGCCCTATGATCCGGTCCGTGATACCGTTTTGATCGTGGAACAGTTCAGACCGCCGGTTTTCCTGAACAACGATCCGGAACCCTGGCTTTGGGAAGCGGTGGCCGGGATGATTGATCCGGGCGAGACACCCGAACAGGCCGCGCATCGCGAGGCGATGGAGGAGGCGGGTATTCGTTTTGACAGGCTGGAATATGCCGGCGGGGCCTATACCTCGAGCGGATCTTCCACCGGGTTCATGTATCTTTATGTTGGTCTGGGTGAGTTGACACACACCACAATCACTGGCGGCCTGGACACAGAAGGTGAAGACATCCGCAGTCAAATCTTACCGTTCGACGAATTCATAGACATGACGGATCGCCATGTTTTTAAGGATCTACAATTGGTGTCTCTGGCTTATTGGCTGGCCCGCCATCGGGACAGATTGCGCGGGTGACTATCCCGCTTGTGGTCGCGGCGGTGCGGCTGTAAATCTTCGATGGTACAAAACGACAAGGGGCCATCATGCGCATTGCACGAGATCTTGCTGACGCAGTAGGAAAAACACCGCTGATCCGGCTGCGCCGCATCAGTGAAGAAACTGGTTGCGAAATTCTCGGCAAAGCCGAATTCATGAACCCCGGTCAATCCGTCAAGGACCGTGCTGCACTCTATATTATCCGTGATGCCATTGCGCGGGGCGATTTGAAGCCCGGTGGCACCATTGTGGAAGGCACCGCCGGCAATACCGGTATTGGTCTGGCGCTGGTGGGGGCGTCAATGGGGTTCAAGACCGTGATTGTGATCCCGGAAACCCAGTCGGAAGAAAAGAAAGACATGCTGCGGCTGGCCGGTGCACAACTGGTTCAAGTTCCGGCTGCACCTTATCGCAATCCCAACAATTTCGTGCATTATTCCCGGCGTTTGGCCGAGGAATTGGCGCAGACGGAACCCAATGGGGCAATCTGGGCCAACCAGTTTGACAACGTGGCGAACCGTCAGGCCCATGTTGAAACCACTGGACCCGAAATCTGGGAACAAACAGACGGTAAGGTCGACGGGTTTATCTGTGCTGTCGGGTCGGGCGGTACGTTGGCCGGGGTTGCCGAAGCGTTGCAGCCCAAGAGTGTGAAAATTGGTCTGGCCGATCCTATGGGTGCGGGTCTCTACTCCTACTACACCACCGGTGAAATCGCGATGGAGGGCGGATCGATTGCCGAAGGTATCGGACAGGTGCGGATAACAAAGAATCTGGAAGGGTTCACGCCGGATCATTCCTATCAGATCACTGACACCGAGGCGTTGCCGTATATCTTTGACCTGCTCCGTGAGGAGGGGCTGGTTATGGGCGGGTCGACCGCGATCAACATGGCGGGCGCCGTGCGTCTGGCCAAGGAAATGGGGCCGGGCCACACGATTGTGACTGTCCTTTGCGACTATGGCACACGGTATCAGTCCAAGCTGTTCAACCCGGATTTCCTGCGCGAAAAAGACCTGCCGGTACCGAATTGGATGACCGAAGCACCGCGCAGCATTCCTGGCGTTTTTGAGGACGTGTGATGCCCAAGCAGGTTCGCCTGTTTCTGACACTGGTTTTCCTGTGTCTTGTCGGGGTCGCAGGCGGCGCTGTTGCGCAGCTGACCGACAGGCAAAGTGAGTATTACCGGGGCTGGATAAAAACTGCGGACCGTGCCGAGTCCGTGATTGAAGCGAACCGTGCGTCAAACGCTGCGTTCGAGAATTTGCGTTCTGAAATAAACGGTTACCGAGAGGACTTTAACAAGGCGCGCAGCGCCAACACGGATCGTATCGCAACGCTGGAAAGCCAGATCAAGGCGCTTGGTCCGAAACCCGAAGGGGACGCGACCGAACCTGAAGACATCGCCAAATTGCGAACTCATCTTAATGATCAGCTCAACAGTTTGCGCGTGCCCCGCATCATTTCCGAAGAAGCGTATAGCCGCGCAAACGGATTGATCAGTGAAATTGACCAGATTATCCGGACACGGCAGACAAAGGAGTTCTTCCAGCGCGGCCCGTCGCCAATCAACCCCGTATATTGGGGACCCGCATGGCAGGATGTAAAAGAAGCGTTTCTGAGCCTGGCGAATGAAACACTTGCCAACCTGCGTTCGGACGTCGTCAAAGAGAATATCCGTGATCGCGGTTTAGCTATTCTGTTTCTCGTGAGCCTGGCGGCGGTTTTACTGGTCTTCGGCAAGCGTTGGTCCGAGCGGGGCGGCGATTATCTCAGGACGCTGGGCGGAGCGGGGACCGGGGCCTGGTCCTTCATCATTTCGCTGTTGCGAATACTGTTGCCCTGGATTGGTGTCGTTGCCGCCATCACTGCGATCAGCCTGTCGGGTGTTCCCGGCCTGCGCGGCAGCTTGTTGCTAGAGAATATCTCGTATTGGGCGGCAATCGCCTTGTTCTACGACTGGATCGGCCGACAGATTTACCTGATTGGCGCCTCACAGGGCTTCAAGCGCCTGTCTGCCGCGCGGATCACCGAATTGCGCATCTACATCGATCTGTTGGCTTTGATGTTGATCCTGCACGAATTGGCGCTCCTGTTTCAGCAGATCGAAAATATTTCGGATGCGACCCGTGCGGTTATCAGCTTTCCAGTGATTGTCGGAACGGCATTGCTTTTGCTCCGCGTGCGGCAAATCCGAACGAACGACCGCCTGCTGGACCAGACGGCGTCTACCCGGGCCGCTGGATTCAGCCAATTGGTAGAATTCCTGCGCAAGGCCATGTTCCTGCTGGGGATCGCAACACCCGTACTGGCACTGGTTGGCTATACTAATGCGGCCGAAGCGATTGTGTTTCCGGCGGTAAAAACACTGGTTCTGATTGCCGCACTGGCAATTTTTCAACGGTTTGTCAGTCAGATATACGGATGGATCACAGGGCAGGGCGACGCTGCGCGCGACTCTCTTTTTTCAGTCTTGGTGGGCTTTGCACTGGCCATCGTCGCGCTGCCTGTTCTGGCGATATACTGGGGCGCGCGCGAAACGGACCTACTTGAAGTATGGTCACGTCTGTTGCTTGGCTTTGACATCGGTGGTGTCACGATCTCACCCAGCAATTTCCTGACATTTATCGCCGTTTTCGCAATCGGTTATACGCTGACGCGGTTGTTGCAAAGCGGGTTGCGCAACTCGCTGTTGCCCAAAACCAGCATCGATCCGGGCGGGCAGAATGCGATTGTCGCTGGCTCTGGGTATATCGGGATCTTTCTGGCTGCGCTGGCAGCGATCATGGTCGCGGGGTTTGATCTGTCGTCTCTGGCAATTGTTGCGGGTGCACTGTCTGTCGGTATTGGCTTTGGCCTGCAAACGATTGTGTCTAATTTCGTGTCCGGCATCATCCTTCTGGTCGAACGGCCGATCTCCAAGGGTGACTGGATAGATGTGAACGGGATGATGGGCTACGTGCGTGACATCTCCGTCCGATCGACCCGGATCGAGACGTTCGACAGAACGGATGTGATCATTCCAAACTCGGACCTGATCAGCGGCGTCGTCACCAACTACACACGTGGCAATACCATCGGTAGGGTGATTGTACCGGTCGGTGTCGCCTACGGAACAGATACACGGCTGGTCGAGACCATTCTGGGCGAGGTCGCAAACAACCACCCGATGGTTCTGGCCAACCCGGCGCCCAGTGTAGTGTTTCAGGGATTTGGAGCGGATGCGTTGGATTTCGAGATCAGAGCGATCCTACGGGATGTGAACTGGGTTTTATCCGTCAAATCCGACATGAACCACGAGATCAATCGGCGCTTTCTGGAAGCGGGTATCGAGGTGCCGTTTGCACAGCGTGATATCTGGTTGCGCAATCCCGAAGCTTTGCAGACCTCGAACAAGGTTAAAGAGGCAGGCCTTGCGCCCAAACAGAACACAACCGATTCAACGGCAGGAAAGCCAGTTGAACTGACAGAATCTGATCTGGACCCTGACGCGGGCGATGAAATCTGACGACCAGTCCGACAGCTGAAAGGTCGCGTTTCTGGTCGCTTGACGCTCTGGGTAGACTACCGGATTTAATTGATCCTTTCCGGTGATTTCACCGAATTGGGGCCTTGCAAATCTCATGACATTGGTCCAAACATCGCCGGCACGGAGAGGTGGCCGAGTGGTCGAAGGCGCACGCCTGGAAAGTGTGTAGGCGGGGAACCGTCTCCAGGGTTCGAATCCCTGTCTCTCCGCCATTACCCCCTTAGACAGAAACCCAAACCAGCCCCGGCGTCTTGGCTGTGTACAACTTGGTTTCGTGTACCACGCCGGGTCTTCGAAAGCGCAGGATTTTAAATCCCGGACACTTTTGCTTTTCCTAAAATGAACGCGCGTTAAGCCGGAAAACGAAAAAAATACCATAAACATTAACAAAAATGTCCATTTGATATAGAATTACAGTGTTTTTGTTCGGTAACTCTTGGGTTTTCGTGTGGCGCAAACGCTTTATGATAAATACGGTGGCTTCAAAACAATCAGCCGTGTCGTGATGACCTTCTATGAAATGGCGTTGGATTCGGATGACATCGGCCATTATTTTGAAGATATTGATATGCCGCGGTTGATTGATCATCAGACGAAGTTTGTATCGTCCCTGATTGGCGGACCGGCGTCATTCAGTGATGACAGGATCGAAGCCGTACACAGGCATCTGAGTATTTCACACGACGAATTTGATGTGATGGCTGAGCTGTTTGGCGAAGCGCTGAGCGTGCATGGTATGTCCGATCAGGATATCAAAACCGCGCTGGCTGCAATTGAAGGGAAGCGTTCAATTATCGTCGCCCGAAACGCGGCATGAGCATTCATGCAATAAACGAACAGCTGTTACGCGCCATCGGTGTCGGCATTGCCGTGGTGCGCGCCTCGGATCTTCAGTTCGTTTTTCATAACGGGCCGTTTTCGGAGTGGTTTGGAACCCCCGAGAACGGCAGTACTCTTACGGACATTCTGCCGGCCCTTGATCCCAAAGAATTGGAAGACGTCAAGCAATCGGGCTTGAGATATTCGGTTGAATTGCAAATCAAGCCGAAGCGGCGGACCTTGATCTTTGCAGTCGCAGTTTCGTTGGCCAAAGGGCTGTCCGAGCAGGTTCTGATTGTCGAATGCCAGAACATCACGCGCATTCGCGAGCTGGAAAGCATGATCGACAGCTATTCCACCATGGTCGAACGCAACACGCGCGAGCTGGAGCGCGAGAAAGAACGGGTTGAACGGCTGCTTCTGAACCTGATGCCACGGGCCGTTTATGAAGAGTTCAAAACCTTCGGTGTTGTCACTCCGCAGCTCTACAAGCAGGTGTCTGTTGTTATGCTGGACTTTGTGGGTTTCACCGATTTCGCGGCCAAGACCGACCCGACAGTGACCTTGAGTGAGTTGAACGACATTTTCACAGCGTTTGACAGGATCGTTGAGCAATTCGGGTGTGAAAGGATCAAAACAATTGGTGACGCATATCTTGCGGTCTCAGGCATGCCTGACCCGACACCCGATCACGCGACTGCTGTGGCCCATTGCGCGGTACGTTTCCTGCGCTATCTCGAACGCCGTAACGAAAGCCACCCGCACAAATGGCAGGCCCGGATCGGTTTGGGGATGGGGGCCGCGGTCGGGTCTGTCGTGGGTATTCAGAAATACGTCTACGACGTTTTCGGTCCGGCGGTAAATATCGCGTCCCGACTGCAAATTTTTGCCAATCCTATGAAAATCGTTGCGCCGGAAGAGATGAAATACGCCCTGATTGACGAATTTCAGGTCTCGGACCTGGGACGTGTTGATATAAAGGGAATGGGCGAGATGAATCTGATCAACGTAACGTCCGGGCTGAGCTTACCGCAAAGCAGCCGAATGTTTTGACAGGTGTCAATCGTCTTGCGGGATCAGACCCAACCCTCGCAGGTAGATACCAATGCCGCTTTCCAGCAGGTCTTCCGGGGGGAAGGGTGACGTCGCTCCGGTATTGCGCGCGTATAATTCAACCACACCATGGCTCATCGCCCAGATATGTGCGCTGAACATCGACGCGGGCGGGCGCTTTTCAGGTGGAATATGTTGTGACAGGTCGTCGGCGGCTTTTTCAAGAACCGATTTGGCCCGGTTGGCGGCCATTGATAGTTCGGGGGTGCGATTCAACGAAATTCCGCTTTCGAACATGGCGATGTAGTGGCCGGGGTTCTTCCGCGCAAAAGCCAGATAGGCCCGCCCGGTTGCCTCGAAGGCGGCAAGGGCAGAGGGTTGGCCCTTGTCATAAGCGTATTGCATCAGGTCCGCGAACATCTCGAACCCTTGCCGTGCAGCTTCGGCGATAAGGTCTTCGCGCCCTTCAAAATGGCGATAGACAGCGGCGGGTGTTACGCCAGCGGTTTTGGCGGCTTCAGATAACGTAAAACCTGTCGGCCCCTTTTCTTCGATCAGGGACAAGGCTGCCTCGATCAGGGCTTGCTTTAGGTTTCCGTGATGATAACCGCGTTTCGACATCCCGGCCTCAGGTTCTTTGATTAGGTATTGGAAGACAAGGGGATAGACCAAATACACACGGTCGTCCAACGCTTGCCCTTGAAATCCTTGGCCGGGCAGGGTGAAAACGCAACCTAGGCTTCCCAGACATCCGGACCACCGCAGATCAGGGGATCAATGTCGCCAATGCTTTTTGCGTCCTTCTCATCATAGTCCAGCGTGTGCAAAACCGTTTGGATTGCTGCAAGACGGGCGCGTTTCTTGTCGTCCGACCGGACAATTGTCCAAGGAGATACGTCTGAATGTGACCGGGTCAGAGTTTCCGAAATCGACTGTGTGTATTCGTCCCACTTGTCCAACCCAGCCACGTCAATCGGGCTGAGTTTCCATTGCTTTAAAGGGTCGGTTTCACGGGCCAGAAAGCGGTTCAGTTGCTCAGCGCGGCCGACATTGAGCCAGAACTTGAAGAGTTTGATGCCATCATTGACCAGACCCGTTTCAAGCGGCAGAACCTGACGAAAGAACCGCTCGCGCTCTTCCTGGGTGCAGAAACCAAAGACGTTCTCGACCACGCCGCGATTGTACCAACTTCGGTCAAAGAAAACGATTTCCCCGGCGGCGGGCAGGTGAGGGATGTAGCGCTGGAAGTACCATTGACTGCGTTCAGTCTCTGAGGGTTTGCTGAGCGCCACGTTGCGCGCGCCGCGTGGGTTCAGATTTTCGCGAAACCGTTTGATCGTTCCGCCCTTGCCGGCGGCATCGCGGCCTTCGAAGATGATGGCGATCCGTTGGGCGGTGTCCTTGACCCAAGACTGCATTTTGACCAGCTCGATCTGGAGCAGTTCCATCTGCTCATCATAGTCCTTGGTCTTCATCTTCTCGCTATACGGGTAGGTCGGATTCAGGATATCGCCTTTCTTCGAATTCTCGATCTCATCCCGCACAGCTTTGGGCGCGCTTTCCTGAAAATACTTCTCGATAGAACCTTTTTCGGTCCGGGCCATATGTCACCTCGCGATAAAACCCATATCCGACTATGGATTAGAGCTTGGATTAACGCAAACCTGCACGCCGCGCTGCACGATCAATTGCGGTGGCAACCTCGGGCGCTGCGACAACCTGCGGCATGTGACCGATCCCCGGTAACGCGACCAGTTCGGCCTGCGGGATTTGCTGGATCAGACGTTGGGAATGCCATTCAAGGCCGACAGTGTCGTCGGCGGTGCCGTGAACGATTTCGGTTGGCACTGAAATCTCACCGTATTTCGGCTGCAATTGGGTTATCTCATCCAATAGATTGGCCCGTTGCTTGGCATTAGCATGCATGGAACTGCGCCGGATGGTCAGGCCGGGTCCGAAATGTTCGGCGTATCCAGCGGGGGCCGATTGGGGCGCAAATACAGTGTCCAATGCCCGTGTCACGTACCAATCGGGCACGAAAGAAGAGATCAGGGGCAGGGCGAGCGCGTTGCCGACCGTGGTAGATGCCAATTGGTTAAACCCATCCAGCGGCGTTTCCCACGGAATGGCAGCAGGTGCGATCAAAACAAGCGCCGAGAGATCCTCGGGCCTTGTGACCGCCCATGCAAGCGCCACTGAACCGCCATAGCTTTGGCCCGCAACGACAGGCTTTTCCGCCCCAAGTTGGGCAGCAGCTTTTTGCAGGATATCCGCTTGTTCCGTGATCGTTTCACCGTCAGGGTTGAAACTTTCTGAAAACCCCAGGCCGGGCCGGTCAAAAACGATGACGCGGTAGTTTTCCGCCAGAATGGGTGCCAGCGCAAAGGTCATGTCGCGGGTGTTGCCGCTTGAGCCGTGAAGAAGGACAACATCCGGCCCATTCCCTATGACAACCGCATGAACCGCGATTCCGTCGACATCAAGAATCTGGCCTTCGGGTGGGAAAGCCGCTTCTGCATGTGCTTCATTCCGGGCGCTGCGCCACGCAGTCACAGCGATAAGGCCCAGAATGATGAGGCTAAAGGATATCAAGGTTTTAGTGGCCAATTTTGCTCATATCAAAAGGCGTCGTCTGATAGATTTCGTTTATCCAGTTTCCGTAAAGAAGATGCGCGTGACTGCGCCAACGGTTTTGAGGTGTCTTGGATGGGTCATCATCCGGATAATAGTTGATCGGCACGTTGATGGGCGTGTCATTGGCGACGTCGCGGTCATACTCCTGTTTCAGCGTGTCGCTGTCATACTCAAAATGATTGAAGATATACAGTGCGCGGTGGCTGGGATCTTCGACCAGACAGGGACCCACATCATCACTGCCCAGCAGGGTCGTCAAACCCTGCGCGGCGTCGATCTCATCTTGTTTCATTTCCGTCCAGCGGCTGACCGGTATAACGCAATCGTCAGAGAACCCACGCAAAAAAGGTGATGCAGGGTTCAGGTTGCGGTGGCGGAAACAGCCAAAGGCCTTGGCATCCAGCATGTGTTTTCGGACACCGTGAAAATGGTTGATCATCGCCATCCCGCCCCAGCAAACACCAAAGGTTGAATGAACGTTAGTTTGGGTCCAGTCGAAGATCTCGCTGATTTCATCCCAATAGGTGACATCACCAAATTCCAGATGCTCGATCGGCGCGCCAGTAATGATCAGGCCGTCAAATTTCTGGTCCTTGACCTCCTGAAAAGGTTGATAGAACTCGGACATATGCTCGGCGGCAGTGGTTTTTGTCTGATGTTCCGTCATACGGATCAATGACAGTTCGATCTGCAACGGGGTTGCGCCGATCAGGCGCGCAAACTGGTTTTCCGTCTGAATCTTCTTCGGCATCAGATTCAGCAACCCGATGCGCAGGGGGCGAATATCCTGACGCATTGCCTGATCCTCGGACATGACCATAACGCCCTCTTTGTTCAGGACGTCGAAAGCGGGCAGATCTGAGGGGATTTTGATGGGCATGTGTCTGACTTCGAAGAGATTAGGGAAAACTGGTAGTTAGGCGTTATTGCGTCTGGCCTCAAGGGTACGTTCGATCAACTCATCGAAATCGGCCGCATCGCGGATCTTGCCGATGTCATTGGCATCAATCGTCACGCCCCAGTTCTTTGCCATCGCCTCGTACCGGGGCTGACGATGGGCCAGGGCTTGTGCATAGGTCCAGCGGACAAAATCATCGGGGTTGACCTCGGT
Organism: Ruegeria sp. L11; assembly: GCF_056531755.1. Taxonomy (NCBI): domain Bacteria; kingdom Pseudomonadati; phylum Pseudomonadota; class Alphaproteobacteria; order Rhodobacterales; family Roseobacteraceae; genus Ruegeria; species Ruegeria sp. L11. The sequence continues at coordinate 842,573 of NZ_JBQFMI010000001.1, read as the reverse complement.
CTCTGCACAGCCGTGTTGATCCAGATACTCTGTCCAGGAACGGGTCAGGAAATCGGCCTGATAGGACATGGGTTTTGGGGCCTTGTCGAAACGGCGCACAAGATCGGCCGTATGACCCTCGTCACCCTTCAGCCAGATCATGAGGGTGTGCCGCGCGAGTTCGGACAAAACCTGATCCCTTGGGTCTTTGGGATCCACCCACTCGCAGATGGATCCGCCCGTATCGCAGATAAAGTGAGGATATTTGTACAGACGCTCGGCGCGGTCGATGAAGTATTCGGTGTCCAGCAGCGCATGAATTTCGGCCAAGCGAAACTGTTCCTGCCTGCGGCGGTATTCCGGCATGTCCAAGCCGCCCAGATCGGGGTTTCCCGGCTTGCCCAGATAAGCAGCAACAGGTGTCAGATTGGCGAATGAAATATTCGAACCGATATAGATCGAATCCGACAACAGCAGTTCACGCAAGAACGGAACTTTCATGGCCTCGGCCTTGGCATTGTCGGTGATGTACTCGCCCATATAGCGCGTTCCGATCCGGTAATCGATCGAGTAGTGGAACCAGTTCCCGGAATCTCTGAGGATGTTGGATACGTAGGTCTTGCCCAACCCTGACATGCCAAAGAACAGCACTTTCTTGCGGCTTGCTGTACGCCAGTCATTGGCTGAGGTGTAGATCATTTTGCGCTGTCCTTTTTGCCCTAGCTAAATCGGGCAGCGCACGGCGTCAATTGGGCCGGGACGAACGATTCAGAACCAATAGGCCAATCGCCAGAACGGCAAAGCCCAGAAAGGCGTTGGGGGGCAGGGACTCTTCGCGCAGCAATGCGCCCAGAACAATAGCGACCGGGGGTATGACAAGCGTCACCAGCATAAGATTGCCACTGCCGGCCATTGCCAAAACCCGATAGTAAAGCAGATATGCGCCGGCCGTTGCGACGATCGCATAGTACCCGATGGCCGCCCAGGTTATTGCGGGTAACGCCAAGCTGGGTACTCCATCAACTGCTAGTGTTATTGGCAATACCAACACTGTCGAAGCCGTCAGCATACCGGCGGCGGCAACCACCGGTGGAAGGTGCGATAATGTCTGCCTCGCCCAAGCCGCGGCACATGCGTAGGAAACTGTTCCGGTCAACACTGCAATCTGAGCGGTGCTTTGCAGGCTGAAATTCAAGAAATTCTGCACTCCGATCGCGATTGAGACACCAAGAAAGCCCAGGCAGACACCCAGTAGCCGGGTCTTTGTCAATCGTTCGTCGCGAAAAAACAGTGCTGCAATCAGAACGCCGAAGATCGCAGTCGCCGCGTTCAGGATCGCCGTCAGACCCGTGTCAATGTACAGCTGCCCCCAAGCCATCAGGCTAAAGGGGATGACGTTGTTCAATAGCCCCATGACCAAAAAAGCGCCCCAGATACCGGGCGAGCGCGGCACCTTGATCCCCTTGATCCAAGTCACCAGCCACAAGACAAGCATGGCCCAGAATGCGCGATGCAAAACCGACGTCATCACGGGAAGCGTGTCCAGAGCGACCCGGATGGAAACAAAGGAGGCGCCCCAGATCAGTCCAAGCAACAAAAGCTCGGACCAGGCGCGAAGAGAGAGGTGTTTTTGTGCATCCATACGGGCACTGTTTCATTGAAGTTAACCAACGGCGACCCGGTTAATGCGAAAAAGCCCCGCAGAAACTGCGAGGCTTTGTGGGAACATATGATACTCAGATCAGTTCAGAGCGTATGTGATCTGGAAACCAACGCTCCAGGCGCTGTTGCCTGTGAATGTACCACGTGCCGCCGGACCGGCGCCATTCGCGGTGGCATCTCCGATATCCGTGTAACGTACACCACCGGAAATTTTGGCATTCTCAAGAGAATAGGTGCCACCCAGACCGATGCTCCAGAACCCATCTGTCGGGCCGAGGTTCGACACCGGCGTACCTTGGGAAGATTCGTAGCCCAGTGTCACAGCACCAGAAAACTCATCCGAGAACTGATAGCCCAAACCCAGCGAGTAGGTGAACGTGGCTTCGTCATAGTCAACCAGGTTGCTGGTCGGCGGATAGTTTGGCGGGTTATACACAAGCTGTGGCCAGTCGACCCAACGGATCGAGCCAAACAACAATGTCTTGGGCGCCACGCCGGTCTGGAAATCCAGGTTGATTGACTGCGGTGTTTCAATCTCACTTGTGGTGTTGAACGTTGCCACAGTCCCCGGCGGAATTGGTGGGATAGGAGGCGGATTGAGCGATTCTGTCTGCGAAAGGTCGTGGCTGATCTTGGAGTTATAAGTCAGCGATACACGTGCTGCGATTTCGGGTTTTTCCCAGGCGACACCAACAACATACCCAAATGCGGTATCAGCGCTGGTATCCACCTGATAGCCTGCGGTAATGGGAACAGTTATCGAGGCCTTGACGCGCTGCGCGCGAATACCACCGATCGCACTGAACCCGCCATCGAATTTGTAGCGCAGCAGCGCTGTGATGGCATCTGTATCCGCTGTCGCCCTCAGGCTGTCGGTTCGACCGCCGGGAATTGGGTTGATAGACAGGGGATACGTGCTCGCGTACTGAATATCGGCACCGAAGGGCTGATCATACATGATGGCGAAATCAAGCTTTTCTGTAAGCGCCGTTTTGTACCCCAAGTGCGGTGTAAAAAAGTCGTTCGCAACTTCACCTGAATCAACGGGTTGGCCACCATTTGTGCCAAAAACGTCTGGCATCGTACCGGTCACGCTTGGGTCGGTATACCCCAACCGAAACTGAACTGCAGAGCCTTCTTCAAAGATCAGGTTGATACCCTGACCGCTGCGGTCCAGGCCGCCTGCAAAACCAGCCGTTGCTCCAACGCACAAAGCGCACGTTGCGAGTAGTGTTGTTTTCATTCTGTCCTCCCGAACTTTTTCGAGTATTTGCCTGGCGAAGAATTGAGTGAGTCCAGCGCCTACTCGTGTGTAATGCGCGATACTTTCTTTTCAGTTAGTTTAAGGTCAACTGGTGACGGTGCGTTACTTGTTGCCACTACAGTTCTGAACTGTTGCTAAACTGTTACGATTTTCGGACCAGATGTTCAGGAAAATGCCTGCAAAGATGATAGCGGCGCCGATCAGCACCCAATGGTCGATGGGCTCGTGATAGAGGATCATTCCGATCACCGCGATTGTCGGAAGGCGTGCAAAATCAAAGGGAATTACGACGGTTGCCGGGGCGATAGACAGGGCATTGGTAATGCAAAAATGCGCCAGCAAACCCGCCAACCCAACCAGAATCAAGTAGGGCGCGGTTTGCATTGTCGGAAGCACAATCTGACCGTCGATGCCAGCGGCTGTGGCCCCAAGGACCGCTTGCATTGCAGTTAGCCAGAAAACGATACACCCAATACTGGCAAATCGCGTAAGCTTCTTGGTGGTAATCGTTGTAAACGCAAAGAAAACCGCTGATGCCGCTGCTGTTATTAAGCCGGGGCTCAGGGGGGCAGCGCCTGGGCGTGTGACGATCAGAACCCCTGAAAACCCAATTAGCGCCGCAATCAACTTGAGCGGGGTCAACCGTTCGTTCAGAAACAGCGGCGAAAGCAGGATCACCCAAAGCGGTTGAGTGAACTCCAGCGCGAAAACCTGTGCCAAAGGAGCCACTGCCACGGCGTAGAACCAGAGATTTTGCCCTGTAAAGTGTAAGGTGTTTCGTAAAGCATGCAATCCCAGCCGTTCGGCTGAAACCTGCTGCCAGTTGCGCGTTAAAGTCAGGACTGTTGCAACAACAACGAACCCCACGATGCTGCGATACATCATGATTTCAAAGGTATCATGCGCAGAACTCAGCTCACGCCCTGCAACCGCCATGGATGAGAATGAGGCGATCGCACCTGTCATCCATAGACCGGCCTTCAACACGTCTTTCTGCGCATGGCTCATTTCGGGCGTCCCTCAGGTTCGTCGCGTAGCCGCGCGGCCAAAAGACCGCAAGGCCAAGAGCTTATGATAAGCAGGCTAGGTTTGCCCGGCCATTCAAACGTCGAAGGTGCACCAGATTCAAGGTCGTATAGATGACTGCCCCGAACAAAGGCTTGAACGAGAAGGACGTTTTGCAGCTCAATCAGTTAAGTTTTACGCAGACACCCACCGGTTATTCCCACTCGATGGTGCCGGGTGGTTTCGATGTGATGTCATAGGTGCACCGGTTGATGCCCTTAACCTCATTGATGATCCGCGTTGCCGTTTCGCCCAGGAACTCATGGCTGAACGGGTAGTAGTCTGCGGTCATGCCATCGACAGATGTGACGGCCCGCAGCGCACAGGCGTAGTCATAGGTGCGTCCATCACCCATGACGCCTACCGTGCGCACTGGCAAGATGGCGACAAAAGCCTGCCAGATGTCGTCATAGAGGCCGTGTTTACGGATCTGGTCGATATAGATCGCATCGGCTTCCCGCAAAATACCCAGTTTTTCACGTGTGATTTCACCGGGGCAGCGGATTGCCAGACCGGGGCCGGGGAAGGGGTGGCGTCCGATGAAGCTCTGCGGAAGGCCAAGTTCGTGGCCAAGTGCGCGCACCTCATCCTTGAACAGCTCTCGCAGGGGTTCGACCAGTTTCAGGCCCATCTTTTCCGGCAAGCCACCGACATTGTGGTGCGATTTGATGGTTACAGAAGGCCCGCCCGAGAATGACACCGATTCGATTACATCCGGATAAAGCGTTCCCTGGGCCAGGAACTCGGCCCCTTCAATGGTATCGGCGTGTTTCTGGAACACGTCGATGAACAGTTTGCCGATGATCTTGCGTTTGGTCTCCGGGTCGCTTTGCCCTTCAAGCTCGCCAAGGAACAGTTCGGATTCGTCCGCGTGGATCAGTTGGATATTGTAGTTGTCGCGGAACATGCCGACGACTTCTGTCGCCTCGTTCTTGCGCAACAGCCCGTGGTCAACGAAGACGCAGGTCAACTGGTCTCCAATCGCCTCGTGGATCAGGATCGCCGCGACCGAGCTGTCAACGCCGCCCGACAAACCGCAGATGACCTTCTTGTCACCAACCTGCTCGCGGATCTTGCGGATCATCTCCTCGCGATAGGCTCCCATGGTCCAGTCGCCCTTGAAACCGGCCAGCTTGACGAAGTTCTCGTACAGCTTCGCGCCCTTGGGCGTGTGGTGCACCTCGGGGTGGAACTGCACGGCATAGAAATGGCGCGCTGGATCGGCTGTGATCGCAAAGGGCGCGTTAGGCGATGTGCCAAAAACCTGAAATCCCGGCGCGATTTCACTGACGTGGTCACCGTGGCTCATCCAGACCTGTTCATCCCCGTCGTCAAACCAGCCCTTCAGAATTTCCAGTTCGTCTTTTGGCGTGACAAAAGCCCGACCGAACTCGGCGGTGCCATGGCCACTTTCGACCTTGCCGCCAAGCTGGTGCATCATCACTTGCTGGCCATAACAGATGCCCAGAATCGGCACGCCGTAGTCAAAAATCTCTTGCGGAGCACGGGGCGACCCTTCGCGCGTCACACTGTCCGGCCCGCCCGAGAAGATCACGGCGCGCGGGGCCATTTCCCGCACGAAATCCATCGTGACATTCTGGTAAGGGTGAATTTCGCAATAGACATTCAGTTCGCGCAGGCGGCGGGCAATAAGCTGCGTAACCTGGCTGCCGAAGTCGATGATCAGAAGGCGGTCGTGGGATGTCTGGGTCATGTCAGCGCCTTAGGGCAAGCCTGCACATTTCGCAAGAGCGAGGTCCGATTCCGGCGCGGGATTCGATGAAGATCGCCACACAGGCCTTCGGCACTCGTGTTTCCCGCCGTTCGTGATCCGAAGTAGACAGGTGCGGTAACAATTGGGCCGCACTTTCCAAAATCCGATTATCCCCAATGGCAGCCCGTTGGCGGGATTGCAGAACGGCAATGTCGCTTTTTCCCCCAACGTGCCGCAATCCCTATGCTTGCGTTCCGGCAAACCTGTATCAAACGCTCAATCTAACCAACAACACGGGATCTTCTCATGACCGAGGCAAACACCCGGCGCAGGGCGAGAGGTGGCGGTGGCGCTGCCCGCCGTGCCGAGCGGACTGCAGTTCGTATCGAGACCGCGAAATACATCGAACGCAACATTCCGAACTTCGAAATCCTCAATGAAGAGGCACTGGAGATCATCGAAAACAATGCGGAAACCGTGTTGGAAGAGATCGGTGTTAACTTTGTTGATAACCCTGCCGCTCTGGAACGCTGGCGCGACGCTGGCGCGGATATCGACGGTGAACGCGTGCGCATTCCGCGCGGCCTTGCTCGTGAGCTGATCAAAACTGCGCCCAGCGAGTTTACCCAACATGCCCGCAACCCCGAGAAATCGGTCGTAATCGGTGGTCGAAACATGGTTCTGGCCCCGGTTTACGGCCCTCCTTTCGTGCGCGATGCACAGGGCGGCCGTCGTTACGCGACGATGGACGACTTCAACAAGTTCGTGAAACTCGCCTATATGTCCAAGTGGTTGCACCATTCGGGCGGTACTGTGTGTGAGCCGACCGACATTCCGGTGAACAAGCGCCATCTGGACATGTTGAAGGCGCACATGACCCTGTCGGACAAGCCTTTCATGGGTTCTGTGACCGATCCCAGCCGGGCGCAGGATTCGGTCGAAATGTGCGAAATCCTGTTCGGCAAGGAGTTCGTTCAGCAAAACACGGTGATGACGTCGCTGACCAACATCAACTCGCCGATGACATTCGACGATGTGATGATGGGCTCGCTGGAAGTCTATGCACGTAACAATCAGGCCTGCATCATCTCGCCCTTTATTGTGGGCGGCGCGATGGCGCCGGTCTCGGTAGCCGGTACTTTGACACAGGTTCTGGCCGAGGTTCTTGCCGGTGTGGCTTACAGCCAGATCGTCCGTCCCGGTGCACCCGCGATCTTTGGTGCATTCGTGACTTCGATCGACATGAATTCAGGTGCGCCGACCTTCGGAACACCAGAAGCTGCGCATATCACCTATGGCGCGGGTCAACTGGCGCGGCGTCTGAACTTGCCCTATCGGTCCGCAGGATCGTTCTGTGGCTCGAAACTTCCGGATGCGCAGGCGGCTTATGAAACAGCGAACTCGCTGAATATGGGACTGTTGGCTGGCGTGAACTTCATGTTGCATGCCTGCGGCTGGCTGGAAGGCGGCCTGGTGGCCGACTTCGAGAAATTCGTTATGGATGCCGACCAGTTGGGTGTTTTGCATTCGCTGGCCAAGGGCGTGGCCTATGACGAAAACGCGCAGGCCATGGATGCGATCCGGGAAGTTGGCCCGGGCGGGCATTACCTAGGATGTGCCCACACGCAGGCGAACTTCAAGGAATCGTTCTGGAAGTCCGATCTGCTGGACTACAAGCCATATGAAACCTGGCAGGAAGAAGGCGCGCGTGATACGCGGGCTCTGGCCTCTGCGCGGGTTGAACACCTGCTGGCTAATTACCAGCAACCGCATATGGAACCGGATACAGCCGCAGCGCTGGAAGCCTATATCGCCGAGAAAAAGGCCTCCATGCCGGATGCGTTCTCCTGATTACTGAAGGACCGGGGCGCGGCTGGCCTGATACAGCCGCGCCTCACCCAACAGCGCGATAAGAATGTCGAGATGCCGGACCAGAGAGTATGCGGCATCATCTTCTTTGCGCAGTTCATTTACCTCTTTTTCCATCTCCATCAGTCGCAGCAGGGCCTGACCTGAACCCGGCAATGATCCGTATCCCAGAATACGTTGCAGATGCCTGTCCCGGTTGTACTCTCTCGCTCCGAAATTGGCGGCTCTTGCCAACATGCGTGGGCGGTGAAGCGTTGAGATCATTGTCATCAGGTCCTGCATCTTATGTGTCCTGTGTCTGAGGGTTTACGGGACCATTAAATGCACAACCTAAGCGGGTGTTGCCTGCGTGACAGCCTCTCCGAACGATGGTTTCACGACTGTTTATCTTTTTGAATCAAATCTGGTTCGTGCCTTGTGAGGTTAACGAACGAGTAACGAATGGACCTCTAGTTAGATTTGGTTAACCCGCAATCCGAGGGCGAAAAGTGACATTTTGTTTTGTCGACGAGGGCAAATAATCATGGAAAACAACATGGCTTTCACCATTCCGGCATGGGTTCCAGAGGGGGCGCAAAGATACCTTGCTCATACCGAAACCGGACGCTCGATCCGCGATATCGCGAGATCGGCAGGCTGCCATGCGTCAACCATCCTCCGGCAAATCCGGCGTATCGAGATGCGCCGTGACGATCCATTGGTGGATGCTGCTTTGCAATCGCTGGCAGAAACACATTTTTCCATGTCCGATGACGCAGGCGACGCGGTCGTGATCGCGGATGAAGCTGCCCAGGAAGAAGCGTTCGAAAGAGAAGCATTGCGCATTTTGCGCCGCCTGAGTGAAACCGGTTCGGTTCTTGCCGTGGCTGAAGAAATGGACAAAGCGGTAGTCGTTCGCGACACCGGCAACGCCGGAGCGACCAGAACCGCGGTCGTCGATTGCGAGATCGCTCAGGCTCTGGCCTTAAAGGACTGGATTTCCTGCGATAACCCCGGTCGTATTTCACGGTATCGGATTTCTGCAGCTGGCCGAACGGCCCTGAGCCACCTGATTGCGAAAGCGGAAAACAAGGCGCGGGTGGGGACTGAATTTGGATTTGCCGAAGCCCAGTCGTTGTTTCAGTCTAAGACGTCGGCCGGGGCGGCTGACCGGATCAAGCGCATTCGCTATAGCGCCACGGAAAGCCCGTTGGTTGCCCTTGCACGCAGGCGTGACCGCGATGGCAAGCCTTTTCTGGATGAATCGCTTGTCAGCGCCGGAGAGCGTTTGCGCGAAGATTTCGAATTGGCGCAGATTGGCCCACAGGTTTCACAGAACTGGGACCGGTTTCTTACGGCTGGTGGCCGTGGCTGTTATGACAGTGAAAGCCACGGAGGAAAGGGGTCATCCGATGCGCGGGATCGCGTGGCGCGGGCCTTGTCTGATCTTGGCCCCGGACTAAGTGACGTTGCCCTGCGGTGTTGTTGCTATCTCGAAGGGTTGGAACTGGCGGAAAAGCGTATGGGCTGGTCTGCACGATCCGGCAAGATTGTTCTGCGGATCGCATTGCAGCGGCTGAAACGCCACTATCAGGATCAGGCTGAACGCGACCGCATGATTGGCTGAAGGCACAAAAAAGGCCCGTCATAACGGGCCTTTATTCGTCTTGTTAATACTCAGGCCAGTTCGGGCTCTGCCGTCGCCTGAAGATGTTTCATCAGGTTTTCGGGCGAAGACACGCCATAGGGATCTTCGGGGCAGTTATCCATCAGGCCAGGTTCTTCGAACCAAGCTTCGACAACGCCGTCGTTTACGATGGCCGCATAGCGCCATGACCGCATGCCAAAGCCCAGATTATCCTTGTCAACCAGCATACCCATTTTGCGGGTGAACTCGCCCGATCCATCCGGAATGACCTTTACGTTGGTCAGGCCCTGATCTTGCGCCCATTTGTTCATCACAAAGCTGTCGTTGACAGACATGCAGTAGATTTCATCGACGCCCCGGGCAATGAAATCGCTATACCCGTTTTCAAAGCCGGGCAGTTGATATGTCGAGCAGGTGGGCGTGAACGCACCGGGCAACGAGAACAGGATCACGCGTTTTCCTGCAAAATAGTCAGCGGTGGACTTGTCTTCCCAACGGAATGGGTTTGGTCCTTCGATTGAGTCATCACGGACACGGGTGTGAAAGGTCACGTTGGGCAGAATTGCGCCGGATTTCATGGTCAAGCTCCTGTGATTCACTTGTGATTTTGTTGTGACTTAAAACAGTTCCAAACTACCTTCAATCGACGAAACGCCGCATTTTGAACTAATAATCTCTTCTCATTAGGCATTGAAAACATGCGGTAAAACGGGAATTTGCAATCGTGCTCTTGCTTATGCACGGCGGCGTTGCATAGCGGCTATGCGCCGCTGGTGTAACACTGCGCATCTGTCTATGTTATGAGCGACAGGATTGACCCAAAGTCAGGAAAATTGCCCGTGCGAGATCTGAAGATCCCCGAACAGCGCCATCCGGAAAAAGCGCACCGCCCGGATAATGCGCAGCCCAAGAAACCGAACTGGATCAGGGTCAAGGCACCCGGCGGCAAAGGTTATGCAGATACGCGCCGGATCATGCGCGACAACAATCTGGTCACCGTCTGCGAAGAGGCAGGATGCCCCAATGTCGGCGAATGCTGGAGCCAGGGTCACGCCACCATGATGATCATGGGCGAGATTTGTACCCGTGGCTGCACATTCTGCAATATCGCTACCGGTCGCCCAGACGACCTTGACGCCTTTGAACCCGGCCGGGTGGCACATGCAGTCGAAAAACTTGGCCTGAACCATGTGGTTATCACCTCTGTCGACCGGGATGATCTGAGCGATGGAGGAGCCGAGCATTTTGCGCAGACCATCCGCGCGGTGCGGCACCGCTCTCCCAAAACCACGATCGAGATTCTGACACCCGATTTTCTGAAATGCGATGCGGATGTTCTGGAAATTGTGGTTCAGGCGAAGCCGGATGTCTTCAATCACAATCTGGAAACCGTACCGGGTTTGTACCCCGAGGTTCGCCCCGGTGCGCGGTACTTCCATTCCCTGCGTCTTTTGCAGCGGGTGAAAGAACTTGATCCGTCGATCTTTACCAAGTCTGGCATCATGGTTGGGCTTGGCGAAAACGAACAGCAGGTGCGCCAGGTCATGGATGATATGCGCGCGGCGGATATCGATTTTTTGACGATTGGCCAGTATCTGCAACCAACGCCGAAACACCACGGCGTTGATCGTTTCGTTACACCCGACGAGTTCGCGTCATACGAAAAGGCGGCATACGGCAAAGGCTTTCTGATGGTATCTGCGACACCTTTGACCCGGTCTTCTTATCACGCTGGTGACGATTTCACCCGACTGCGCGCGGCGCGTCTAGAAAAGCTACAAAAAGCGTGACACCGGATAAGATCGCGCGACTGACTCGTCTGCGCCACGAGCTGCATCAACACCCCGAACTTTCGGGACAAGAAAAGAAAACCGCGGCGCGGGTGGCTGAATTTCTGCGCGACGCTGGTGCTGACCATGTTATGACCGGAATAGGTCGGCACGGGATCGCTGCTGTTTTCGAAAGTGGCCAACCCGGTCCCACGCTGGGCATTCGCTGCGAACTGGATGGGCTGCCGATCCAGGAGTTGGCGAACCATTCCCATGTATCACAGGTCGCGGGCAAAGGGCATTTGTGCGGCCACGACGGGCATATGACAATGGTTCTGGGCGTGGCAGACGTGTTGAATCATCAACGCCCCAAGAAGGGCCGCGTCGTATTGATCTTCCAGCCAGCCGAAGAGACCGGCCATGGTGCAATCGCTTTCCGAGCTGATCCCCAATACGCCGAGGTTGCGCCCGACCTGGTGTTGTCTTTGCACAACTTACCGGGATTGGAGTTGGGGGCGGTCGAAATTTGCAGCGGTTCTGCCAATTGTGCCTCACGCGGGATGCAGATTGTTCTGACCGGAAAGACGTCACATGCTGCCGCTCCGCAAGATGGGGTGTCGCCTGCCGGTGCGCTGGCTAACCTGATGCCGGCTTTGACCGCGTTAGGCGGCGGCGGGGATCTGAATGACGGCTACGCGTTGACGACCGTCACACATGCCACGTTGGGTGAGCGCACGGTCGGAGTAGCACCGGGGCGGGCCGAGCTGTGGGTGACACTTCGCACGGTCACAGACGCGCGAATGGTGCAGCTGATCAGCGACGCTGAATCGTTGGTCCGTGAAATGGCCAAAGCCGAAGGACTGGCGGTCGAAATCAGTTATGACGAAGTGTTTGAGGCTTGTGCCAATCACCCGGAAGCAGTTTCGATCCTGTCCAAGGCCTGCACAGTGCAGGGCGTTTCTTGCAAGTTGGTCGATCAGCCACAGCGGTTTTCAGAAGATTTCGGCCAGTTTGGAAAAAGTGCGAAGGCCGCCATGTTCTGGTTGGGGTCGGGGAGCGACCATCCTCAGTTGCACAACCCGGACTATGATTTCCCGGATGCGCTTATCCCGATTGGGACCGGGATATTTCTTAAGGCCATAGAATCTATGCTCGGAAAAGCCATCTAGGGGCTAATTTTTCATTTTTATTAATAATTACAAGAGGTTGGAGCGAAGTATTCGTGCAGCGCGACGTCAACTTTTTCTTCAGTTCAACCATGCTGTTGGTTGGACTGTGACAGATTCTTTATAGTAATCGAAAGAGTTACAACTCGGGTGTCTGGCCCGAAAGGAGCGGCAAATTGCCCGCTCAGCTATTCGTCTGTAAAGCGGACTTTGCCAATATAGGGCAGGTTGCGATTGCGTTGGGCGTAGTCAATTCCATATCCCACGACAAATTCGTCTGGTATCTCAAAACCGATCCAGTCTGATCGGAAGTCCACTTCGCGGCGGCTCGGCTTGTCCAGCAGGGCAATGGATTTCAGGCGCGCGGGGTTACGGCTTTGCAGCAACTTGGTGACATGGTTCAACGTATGGCCGGTGTCAACGATATCCTCGACAACCAGCACGTCGCGCCCTTCAATTGCGCCGCGCAAGTCTTTGAGAATACGAACTTCCCGGCTGCTCTCCATCGCGTCTCCGTAAGAAGAAGCTTCAAGGAAATCCACCTCGATCGGAAGGTCAAGTTCGCGCACAAGGTCGGCGATGAATACAAAGCTGCCGCGCAGCAGACCCACGACCACCAATTTGTCGGTGTCTTTGAACTCTGCCGAAATGTCGCGACACAGCTCCTCGATTCGAGCAGCGATGGCCTTTGCCGAGATCATCTCATCTATCATATATGCGCGGTCAGTCATCGCAGCCCCCTTGATCTTTGGCGCGCAACATACGACATGACGCGCCATTGTCACCTGCAAATACCGGACGCCATGCCTATCCATTCGGAAACCCGCCACCTGCCGTATACAGCCCAGCAGATGTACGACTTGGTTGCCGACGTGGCCAAGTACCCCCAATTTCTGCCGTGGTGCGCTGCTGCCCGCATTCGTAAGACCTATGCGCTGGAAGAGGCTGAGGTGATGGAGGCGGATCTGGTCATCTCGTTCAAGGTTTTCCGGGAACGATTTGGCAGCAAGGTAACCCTGTTTGCGGATCAAAGGAAAATCGACACTGAATACCTGGACGGCCCCTTCAAATACATGAAATCCGATTGGCAGTTCGAGGACGCGCCTGATGGGGGCTGCAACGTCTCGTTCCATGTGGACTTCGAATTCAAGAATGCCATCCTGCAAGGGATTATCGGCGTGGTATTCAACGAAGCCATGCATCGGATCGTGCGCGCGTTTGAGGCGCGCGCGCAACAACTCTACAGCTAGGTCTTTACCCTTGTCAGGCGCACGCTAGACTACGCGCATGACGGAATTTACAGCATCATTGGCCGCTTTTGCGGCAGGCCCGGTTTCTACGTCGTCTCAGGCAAGAATCGTCACGTCGCTTTCTGTTCTTGACTGGGTCGCTGTGGGCCGGGCAGGCGCGCGCGAACCTGTCTCAATCACGGTTCGTGACATGATACTGTCCGAGGGCGGGAACCCTCAGGCGCATCTCTTTGGCGGCGGCTCGGCGCCGCTGCGTGGTGCGGCGTTGGTCAATGGCACGGTGTCTCACGCGCTGGATTACGATGACACGCATTTCGCCCATATCGGACATCCTTCCGTCGCCATTTTGCCCGCAGCCATTGCGGTGGCCGAATGGGATGATCGTATTCTAGTCGACATGCTCGAAGCCGCTTTGGTGGGTATGGAAACCTCAATCCGAATTGGCTTGTGGCTGGGGCGCGGCCACTATCAGGCAGGATTTCACCAGACGGCAACATCCGGTGCCTTTGGGGCGGCAGTTGCTGTTGGCCGTTTGCTGGGTTTTGACGCAAACCAGATGCGAATGGTTCTGGGTCTGACGGCAACGCGTGCGGCGGGGCTGAAGGCGCAGTTCGGAACCATGGGCAAGCCGTATAACGCCGGACTTGCCGCCTCGGCAGGGGTCGAGACAGCATTGCTGGTGCAGCGCGGTTTTCAGGCCAACGCCGACGCGCTGGAGGGTCCTTATGGGTTTGGCGCAACGCATCAAGGCGCAGCAGACCAAACTGCTCTGGATGGGTTGGGCGATGAATGGCTGTTTGAAACGGTCAGCCACAAGTTTCACGCCTGTTGCCACGGTCTTCACGCCGCGTTGGAAGCCGCGCGGGAGTTGGACATAGCAGAACCCGAGGTCGCCGAGATCCAGATAAAAACGCATCCGCGCTGGATGAGTGTGTGCAATCAGCTGTCACCGACAACCGGACTGGGGGCCAAGTTTTCCTATCGGACAGTGATCGCGATGCAGGCGCTGGGATATGATACGGCTTTGCCAGGCAGTTTCACTGACAAGGTCTGCCTTGACCCGCGTGTTACGTCTTTGCGCGACCGCATCACGGTCGAGGCAGATGACAGCCTGTCAGAAACGCAGGCGCGTCTGTCCCTGCTGCGTCGCGATGGTATTCGCCGCGAAGCAACGCATGATCTGCTGAACCCAATATCGCTGTCTGACCGCGAGGATCGCGTGCGCGACAAAGCGACCAAGCTGATCGGCGCGGATGAGGCGGACACGATCTGGTCGATGCTGCGCACCGGGGGACGTGCTCGCGATTTGGCCGAACAAGTGGCGGGTTAAGCCACGCGCCAGTGCAACGGAAAGCCCGGGTCAAACACAGTGACCGGTCCATCGCCTGTGTCAATCTTTGAGGGATACGAAACGGGCTCACCCTTGGTCAGGGTGATCATCTCCTGGTTCACGGGCAAGCGATAGAAACCTGGCCCGTTGAGAGACACAAATCCTTCCAGCTTGTCCAAAGCACCTTCCCGGTCAAACATCTCGGCGACCAAAGACATAGTGTTGGTCGCTGTGAAACAACCGGCACAGCCACAAGCCATTTCCTTGTTTGCATCCGTGTGCGGGGCGCTGTCTGTACCCAAAAAAAACCGCGCATCGCCCGACGTTGCGGCGGTTAGCAGGGCCAGACGGTGTTCCTCGCGCTTGGCGACGGGAAGGCAATAGTAATGCGGTTTGATGCCACCAACCAAGATGTTGTTGCGGTTGATAATCAGGTGATGCGCCGTGATCGTTGCACCCAGATCAATCGCGTTGGCTTTGACATAATCCACACCATTGGACGTGGTGATATGTTCCATCACCACACGCAGGCCCGGTGTCGATCTGCGGATCGGATCCAGAACACGGTCGATGAACACGGCTTCACGGTCAAATATATCGATCTCGGGATCCGTCACCTCGCCATGTACGCACATGGGCAAGCCGATTTCGGCCATCTTCTCAAGCACCGGGCGCACTTTGTCGAAATCGCGCACACCCGAGGCAGAGTTGGTCGTAGCCCCGGCAGGATACAGCTTGACGGCTTTGATCACACCGCTGGCATGGGCCGCTGCGACATCTGCGGCGTCTGTATCTTCGGTCAGATACAGGGTCATCAGCGGCTCGAACGTCATACCGTCGGGCAGGGCCGCCAGAATGCGGTCGCGATAAGCGGCGGCCTGATCGCCGCGCACAACCGGCGGCACTAGGTTCGGCATAATGATCGCACGGGCGAAATGGCGCGCGGTTTCGGGCAGAACGGCTTGTAGCATCGCGCCATCGCGCAGATGCAGGTGCCAGTCGTCGGGGCGGTGGAGCGTAAGGGTGTCGGTCATGGCCTTCCGCTAACATAGCTGTTGCGAAAGACCAACTGCGTCTGCGCAAGCCACAAAGAAAATCTTGTCAACCGACCTGAACGTCGTAGCTCTGAGCAAGGTTGAGGCCTTGACGGCCAGACGGTTGCATGACCTGTTTATCCCTAAAGCAGAAAGGGGTTCCATGACACAGCCAGTTTCCATCGATGCCGTGCAGCAGATGCTGGGTCGTCAGGGCTATGTCTGTGGTCGCGCCCTTGCGACGGTTGTGTTCCTGTCGCTGAAGCTTGGACGCCCGTTGTTTCTGGAAGGCGAGGCAGGGGTGGGAAAGACCGAGATCGCCAAGGCTCTGGCATCCGGGTTGAACCGGCGCCTGATCCGTCTGCAATGCTACGAAGGTCTGGATGCGTCTTCTGCCGTTTACGAATGGAACTTTCCGGCGCAGATGGTCGCGATCCGAACGGCCGAGGCCGCAGGTGGGGCCGACCGGGGCGCGTTGCAGGCGGAACTGTTTTCGGATGAATACCTGATCGAACGCCCCTTGTTGCAGGCAATGCGCCCGGACGAAAATGGAGCGCCGGTTCTTCTGATCGACGAACTGGACCGGACCGATGAACCGTTCGAAGCCTTTCTACTGGAAGCTCTGAGTGATTTTCAGGTCACGATTCCTGAACTGGGCACTGTTGTAGCACCCGAACCACCGATTGTAATTGTCACGTCGAACCGGACCCGCGAAGTGCACGATGCCCTCAAGCGTCGCTGCCTGTATCACTGGGTTGATTATCCTGATTTCGAACGTGAGATCGAAATTCTGCATGCGCGCGCGCCTGAAGCTGCGGAAGGGCTTAGTCGCGAGGTTGTAGCCTTCGTTCAACGTTTGCGCACCGAGGATTTGTTCAAGAAACCCGGTGTGGCCGAGACCATCGACTGGGCGAAATGCCTGTTGGCGCTGGATGTGTTGAACCTCAGCCCCGAGGTGATCGGCGACACGCTGGGTGCGATCCTGAAATATCAGGACGACATTCAAAAACTTCAGGGGTCCGAGGCCAAACGCATCCTCGACGAGGCCAAGGCCACGCTCGAACCGGTCTGATGTTTCATCTTTTTCCAAATACTCCGGGGGTATGGGGGCAGAGCCCCCATAACGTCTGATGGCCGAACAACTTCCGCTGGATATCCCAGACAACCCAAAGCTGGCGCACAACATCACCCATTTTGCCCGCGCACTCAGAAAGGCTGGGCTGCCAATCGGACCCGGTCGTGTGATCGACGCAATTCGTGCGGTGCAGGCGGCAGGTTTTTCCGAGAAACAGGATTTCTATTGGACCTTACACGCCTGTTTCGTGAACCGCCCGGAACACCGCGTGGTTTTTGCGCAAGTCTTCCGAATGTACTGGCGAGATCCGCGTTACATGGAACACATGATGGCTATGATGCTTCCTGCAATTCGCGGCGTTCAGGAAGAACGCAAGGCCGATGCCGGTGAAAAGCGCGCAGCTGAGGCGCTGCTGGACGGGGTTGAGCGTGATTTGCCGGACGCTGCAGGACAAGGGGAAGACGAAACCGAGATCGAAATCGACGCAACCCAGACTGCATCGTCCGAGGAGCGGCTGCGCAATCTGGACTTCGAGCAGATGAGCACGGCCGAAATCGCGCAGGCCAAGCGCGTATTGGCGCGGATGACACTGCCAGTAAAGCCAATTGAATCACGCCGCGGGCAGACCAGCCATCTGGGGCACCGCATCGACCGTGCCCGCACCTTGCGCGCGGCCATGCGGCAAGGGGGTGAGTTGCGCGATATTGCCAGACTACAACCCAAACCGCGCTGGCCAAATCTTGTCGCACTTTGCGATATTTCCGGCTCGATGAGCCAGTACAGTCGGATCATCCTGCATTTCCTGCACACGGTATCGAACACCAAGGGAGCGGGTTGGGCCAAGGTCCATGCCTTCACATTCGGCACACGCCTGACCAACATAACGCGCCACCTGCACCAACGAGATGTAGACGCGGCACTTGCCGCCGCAGGTGCCGAGGCACAGGATTGGGAGGGCGGCACTCGTATCGGCGAGTGCCTGCATCAATTCAATCGGGACTGGTCACGCCGGGTGATGGGGCAAGGGGTGGTTGTTCTGCTGATCACCGACGGGCTCGAGCGAGGTGATCCCGAGCTCCTTAGGAAAGAGATTGAGCGTCTGCACCTGTCCTCAAAACGCCTGATCTGGCTGAATCCCTTGTTGCGTTGGGACGGGTTCGCGCCCAGGGCGCAAGGGGTTGCCGCGATGCTGCCGCATGTTGACAGTTTTCGCGCAGGGCATTCGATTGCCTCACTCGAAGACTTGGCCACAGCGATTTCACAACCCGACGATCATGGGCAGAAAGCGCGGCTGATGGCCGCGCTTTCCGACTAGCAGCTTACGACAGCTGTTCTTCATTGCACTTGCGGGCCATCTCCATGGCTTTGTAAGTGCCTGTCAGATCGACTGTGAAGGCATATGTTGTCTCAGGGAAAACGATCATGACCTTTTTCTTGGCCAGATCATCCGCGAACTGAGGGCTGTCCGACAGGACATATCCACCGGAATAGCCTTTGGTGATGTTACCTTTCATGCCGGTCGCTTCACCCAGATAGATGTTGTCGCCCAGCAGGATAGCAACTTCTTGCGTCTCGCCACGTTTGATATCGGTTTCAGCCTTGGTGAACACGCCGACATATCCGACACCGCGATCTTCGGTCAGTCCCATCTGAACGACGTTTTCCGCATCATCGACGGCCTCGATCAGGCAGGATTTCTTTTCATTGTCGATGAAGACTTTCCAGCCTTCAACCTCTCCAAAGCGTTGGAATGTGTCAGCCCACGCTGCGGTTGAAGTCAAAAGACCAACTGCCGCGCCCAGTGCAAGAATACGTTTCAACTGCATGTCTCCGATCTATGAATTGTTTGGTATGCAAGCCAGACCCGATGCCGGTTGCCTGTACAGGCTAGAACTCGGGTCACAAACAATCAATGCTATGATTTGTTGAATATCTTTCAGGCCGTGGCGTTGCCTTATGGGGTTCAATATAGACCTTTTGGTAAGCCTGATGCGCTTTTCATCCCGCAAATCCCGCTTATGTTGGTGTCATAGGTCATCCGGAGGTTCCGATGGAGCGATTCGACAACAGTCCTGAAACGGCGCTTGACTGGCACCGCAGCGGGCGCGGCGCGGCGCTCGCTACGGTTGTCGAAACCTGGGGCAGTGCACCGCGGCGGGTGGGATCCCAATTGGTGATTGGCGGCGATGGTCGGATAGAAGGCTCTGTTTCTGGTGGATGTGTCGAAGGTGCTGTTATCGTCGAGGCGCTTGAAGCCATTGATGAAGGCGAAGCGCGTTTGCTTGAATTCGGGGTCAGTGACGACGATGCCTTCGCGGTTGGTTTGGCCTGTGGGGGGACCATACGCATTCTTGTCGAACCCATAGGAAAAGTCCTGCCAGAATCTATGTTGGCGGAACTGGTTGCCGCTCGGGCCGCTCGAACGCCCGTTGCCTACGAAGTCAACATCGAGACCGGGCGCAGGGCGCTGCGCCGCAACGCTTATGCCGACAGGCTGCGTATGGATCGGTCAGGGTTCGAAGAGGATGGCCAGACCTTTGTCGCAGTACATAACCCACCGCTGAGGTTGCTGGTTGTTGGGGCGGTTCACATTGCGCAGGCTCTGGTGCCGATGGCGCGGATTGCGGGCTATGATCCAACAATTATCGACCCGCGTGACGCCTTCGCGTCCAGTGCGCGTTTTCCCGGTGAAACGATCCTGACGGATTGGCCGGATGAAGCCGTTGCGAATCTTGGACTGGACGCGCGGACCGCTATTGTCCTGCTGACACATGACCCAAAACTCGATGATCCGGCGCTACAAGCCGCGTTGGACGCCGATGTGTTCTATATCGGTGCATTGGGGTCAACACGCACCCATGCCAAGCGCATTGAGCGTATGAAAGCGGCCGGTTTCACCGATGCGCAAATCTCTGGCATTCATGGTCCCATTGGCCTGGATATCGGGGCCGCCGGTCCTTCGGAAATCGCGGTTGCGATACTGGCACAGATAACGGCCGTTCTGCGAGGGAAAGCATGAAATTTGGGCCTGTGCCGGTGTCCCAGGCAGAGGGGGCCATTCTGGCGCATTCGGTTACAGCGGATGGGCGAAAGTTTCGCAAAGGGCTTGAATTGCGCTCGGAACATTTGGCGCAACTGGAAAAGGCTGGTCTAAGCGAGGTCATTGTTGCCCGGCTGGATACCGGTGATTGCCATGAAGATCAGGCGGCACGCAAACTGGCGTCTGCGCTGGCACCTGATCCAGCTTCAGCCAACTTGCGGGTAACCGAGGCATTTACCGGGCGGGTAAATCTTTTGTCCGATGGGCCCGGGGTTGCCGTGCTTGATGTTCGCGCACTTGAAATGTTCAATCTGGTCAATCCGATGATTACCGTTGCGACCGTTCCACAGTACCAGCAAATGGGGGCGAAGGGCATGGTGGCGACCATTAAGGTCATCTCATATGCCGTGCCAGAGGCTGATGTTCAGCGCGCCGCCGGGCTGGCACAAGGAGCTGTGCGTTTGGCGCGGCCAGTTCATCGGACAGCCGGTCTTGTTGTCTCAGAGATACCCGGTGGGCCACCGAACGAAAAGGGGATTGCCGCCATTCGGGGACGGGTCGAGGCATTGGGAATGGAGCTTTCGGATGTGCAGATTGTTCCGCATCGAACAGATTCCTTGACCAGCGCGATTTCTAAGGGGAAGGGTGATCTGCTAATGATATTGACGGGTTCGGCCACCTCGGACCCAAACGATGTCGCACCGTCGGCCGTTCGGCAGGCCGGTGGGACGATTGATCGCTTTGGTATGCCGGTTGATCCGGGAAACCTGCTGTTTCTGGGAGACCTGCAAGGCCGACCTGTGATCGGTTTGCCGGGATGCGCCCGCTCTCCGGCGTTGAATGGGGCGGATTGGGTGCTGTCGCGTGTCGCATGCGGGATTGAAACAACAGGCGCAGATATTGCCGGAATGGGTGTTGGCGGATTGCTGAAGGAAATCCCAACCAGACCCCAGCCGCGGGCGAAACGAAACGACTGACCGCCGCCAAGGTCCGCTATATTGCGTATGTACTATTCATATTCTAGGGTTTTCTCATCCTTGGCAACACGCCGGGCCGCCAATACGCGCCGGTGTCCTCCCGCGCCTTTTGAAACTGTTCGACCCTGTCCCGTGCAGCGTCTCCTCCTGCATCAAAGAGATGACCGAGCAGGCATTCCAGAACCGCCATCGCGCCGGAAAAGCTTGAAAACGGATGTAATGTGCGGGTGCTGACGGGCAGAACCACATCCGGGTTGACGCCGGGGGCAATCACCTCGCTATCCGAAAGCAGTACAATCTTCATAGACCGATCGCGGGCAAAGCGCATCGACTGGATCGTATCTGCGGAGTAGGGATGGACCGTGATCGCAAACAAACAATCCGCAGACGTGGCCTCGACAAGGTCATCGATGGCCGAGCCCATGTGCCGAGGTATCAGCTGTAACCCGGGATGGGCCATGCGGCCGGCGTAGTGAAAATAATAGGCCAGCGCATGGCTGGCCCTTGTGGCGGTCACATAACAGTGACGTGCAGACACCATGTATTCAACGGCACGCTTGGCCAAATTCGGCTCCATCAGACGCAGAGAGCGGGACACAACATTCATCTCATTGCGCGCGAATCTGGCCTGTGCGCCGTGGAAAGGGTCTTGTCCGGGTGATGTGGTTAGCCACCCATGACCTATCCTGTCTTCGCTGTCTGTTGTGAGGGCAAGGCGAAATGGGTGGCGGAAGGCGTCAAAACTGTCGAAACCCATACGCTGTGCCAGTCGAACAAGAACACTGGTGCTGATGCCGATCCGGTCAGCGGTCACCCGGACCGGGTTCAGGCCGAAATCACCGGGATGGTCGATGATATATTTCGCCGCGACTTGCATCTGCGCAGGCATCTCGTCGATCTCGCGCCGAATTTGGCTGGTCAAGGCTGCAAGGGTGGGTGCCATGCCAAAAAGAAACATATGTTTTCTTTAGTGTAAATTGAAAACGTCATCCAGCGAATCTAACTGAAGGCAAAGACTTGGGTGGTGCTATGACATCAAAAACAACCGACAGCTTGGACAGGCCCTACATTCTGGTTGCGCCAAACGGCGCCCGGCGGAGCGCGTTGGATCATCCCGCCTTACCGCTCAGGATTGATCAGATCGTCACGTCAGCACGGGATTGTCATGCTGCGGGTGCGGACGGGTTGCATCTGCATATTCGAGATGCAGACGGACTGCATTCACTGGACGCCGGATTGTACCGGGAAACGCTCGCGGAATTGCAGCGAGAGGTTCAAAAAATGGAGCTACAGATCACGACCGAAGCCGTTGGGCGGTTTGACGTAGCATCGCAACTGGACTGTTTGCAAAAGGTGCGACCTGAATGGGCCTCAATCTCGGTGCGTGAAATCGCCCGCGACCTTAACCTTGCACCCAGGGTCTATGCACAATGCGCGGATCAGGGCACGCGGGTTCAACATATACTGTATGATGCTGACGATGCACGATTACTGGACCATTGGCGCGCTCAGGGCATCGTACAGGCGAACCAGACAGACCGTTTGCTTGTTCTGGGGCGATACAGCGATGGACAGCAATCTATGCCAGCCGATCTCGAGGCTTTTCCAAAAAGCCCGGCTCGTTGGATGGTGTGCGCCTTTGGTGCGCAAGAACATGCCTGTCTGGCCGAGGCTGCACGACGCGGTGGTGACGTGCGGGTTGGGTTTGAAAACAGTCTGACGGGGCCGGATGGCAGACCTTGGGCAGATAACGCGGCTTCGGTCGCAGCATTAGTTGAATTGCTTGGAAGGGCAAAGAAATGAGTCATGTTTTCCCACGTCACACGAAATCGGACCTCCCCGTCGCGGTTGGCGGCGATGGCTGTTATCTGATTGATGCAGAGGGCAAGCGATACCTGGATTTCGGTGATGCCGCGGTATCATGTCTGGGTCATTCGAATCAGGCCGTGATCCAAGCGGTACAGCAGCAGGTGGAACAGATCGCCTTTGCACATACCGGGTTCATGACATCGGAACCGGCCGAGGCTTTGGCCGAATTGTTGATCCGGCATGCACCGGGGGATCTGGACCGTGTGTATTTTGTTTCGGGCGGGTCCGAAGCGACCGAAGCGGCAATCAAACTGGCGCGCCAATATTTCCTTGAAATCGGACAACCTGAACGCCGTCACGTTATCGCGCGAAAGCAAAGCTATCACGGCAACACTTTGGGGGCTTTGTCCGCAGGGGGTAACGCATGGAGACGGGCACAATTCGCCCCGATGCTGATCGAGATGACCCATATCTCTGCCTGCTACGAATATGCCGAAAAACCGGAAGACGAGAGCAGTTTTGACTACGGCCAGCGTGTGGCGAATGAATTGGAAACCGAAATCCTGCGGCTGGGTCCCGATACGGTCATGGCATTTATGGCCGAACCAGTGGTCGGGGCCACCCTTGGCGCAGTTCCTGCGGTTGAAGGATACTTCAAGCGTATTCGCGAGATTTGCGACCACTATGGTGTGTTGCTGATCTTGGATGAGGTGATGTGCGGTATGGGCCGAACCGGTCACCTGTTTGCCTGCGATCATGACGGTATCGAACCAGATATTCTTTGTATTGCCAAGGGGTTGGGGGCTGGATATCAACCAATCGGGGCCATGCTGTGCACCGGCAAGATTTATGACGCGATCCGCGATGGATCAGGGTTTTTCCAGCATGGGCACACCTATGTCGGTCATCCGGTCGCCACAGCCGCCGCATTGGCGGTGGTCCGTGAGTTGACCGAACGGGATTTACCTGCGCGTGCCGGGGTCATGGGCAACAAGCTGCAATCCGCCCTTGAGGCAGCATTCGGACAGCACCCGAACGTGGGAGATATCCGTGGTCGTGGGTTGTTCCGAGGTATTGAACTGGTCGTTGACCGTGACACCAAGGAACCTTTTGATCCATCACGTGGCATCGCAGGAAAGGTGAAAAAGGCAGCACTGGCTGAAGGGTTGATTTGCTATCCCATGGCAGGCACGCGGGATGGCCGGAACGGCGATCATGTCCTGCTGGCGCCGCCTTTTATCATCGAAGCGGAACAGATAGGCGAACTCGTCAGTAAACTGGAACGCGCCATTTCCGCCGTGCTTTGACATTACCGTGAACGCACTGTTCGCCCGCAGCTTATTTGTTAGTGTCGCGGGAGAAGTATCTGAAAAGGCGAAATCAATGGTGCTGGATATTTGGCGCAGCTTCCGCGCGCTTCCCCTTTGGGTTCAGATCTGGGTGGCCGTAATATTGGTGCCGGTTAATTTGGTTCCGCTTGCTTTCCTGGATCAGCCGCAGGGGATGCTCATCGCTGTTCTGGCGATGACCGGTATGGCGCTGAACATACCCATCATGGCGGTTGCGCGCGGGATGAGCGGTGCGATGGCTTTGCCGCACATTCTGTGCTGGGTTCCACTGGTTGTCATCGTAACGCTTTTGTTTTTTTCCGATGCGACCCTGAGCATTGCCTTTATCAAGTTTCTTTGGGTGCTTCTGATCGTTGACATAATTTCCTTGCTTTTCGACTTCAGAGATGCGGTCAACTGGTTACGAAGCAGACGCGCGACCTGAACAAAAAAGCCCCTTCGGCAGCGAAGGGGCTTTGATCGTTTCTGTCTTTTAAGCAGATTACTTATGCGGAAGCGGGCCGATCATCATGACCATCTGACGGCCTTCCATCTTCGGCATGTTTTCGATCTTGCCGACCTCTTTGATGTCTTCGGCCACACGTTCCAGCAATTCGCGACCCAGGTTCTGGTGCGCCATTTCACGGCCACGAAAGCGCAGGGTGACTTTGACCTTGTCGCCCTTTTCCAGAAACTTAAAGACGTTCTTCATTTTGACGTCATAGTCATGCGTATCGGTGTTCGGTCGGAATTTGACCTCTTTCACTTCGATGACTTTTTGTTTTTTGCGCGCTTCGTTTTCGCGTTTTTGCGTTTCGTACTTGTACTTGCCGAAATCCATGATCTTGCAGACCGGTGGGTTCGCATTGGGCGAGATTTCGACCAGATCAAGACCTGCATCTGCGGCCATCTGCATGGCTTTGGCGGGATGAACCACCCCGACGTTTTCACCTTCGGCGCCAATCAGGCGAATTTCGGGGGCACGGATCTTATCATTGACGCGCGGGCCGGTGTCTCTTTGTGGCGGCGCGTTGTGAGGTCTGCGAGCTATGGGTTCATTCCTTTGATGATTGCAGAATTTCGAGCCCGGAATTTAAACCGGGCAGGGCCGCACTTCAAGCGGCATAAATACAGGGTAATGCGAAAAAACTTGTTTTCTGCCGGTGTTTTTCGCGTTCAGGGTGGCAAAGCCCTGAACGCAGGGTTGCTTTAGCCGACAAAGGCTTTTTCGATCACGAACTCCTTGGGTTCCGAGTTGGCACCTTCACGCAATCCAAACCCTTCGAGGATTTCCTTGATATCCAGGTTGAAAGCCAGCGAACCGCAAACCATTGCACGGTCGGTTTCGGGCTTGATGCCACCGTCAATACCCAAGTCGGAAAACACGGTGCCGTCCTGTAGCAAAGTGGTGATGCGACCCATCTTTGGGCTCTCTTCCCGTGTGGTGGTCGGGTAATAGCGGATCTTGTCGGCAAATCCTTCACCGATCAGTTCGGCCAACAGTTCGTCCTGACGGATGCTGTCGATCAGTTGACGGCCATATTCCAGCTCTGCCACTTCGCGACAGGTGTGGGTGATGATGACCTCATCATAATCCTCATAGGTCTGCGGTTCACGCAGCAGCGAGGCAAAGGGCGCAAAGCCGGTGCCGGTCGCAAAGAACCACAGGCGTTTGCCGGGCAGCAGGGCGTCATGCACCAAGGTGCCAACCGGTTTTGGACGCAGGATGATCTGGTCACCCGGTTTGATATGTTGCAATTTTGAGGTCAGCGGGCCGTTCTGAACCTTGATCGAATAAAACTCCAGCTCTTCATCCCACGAGGGCGAGGCGATGGAATAGGCGCGCAGCAACGGCTTGCCGTTGTCGCCCAGAAGACCAATCATCACAAACTCGCCCGAGCGGAAACGCAGCGAGGCCGGGCGCGACACCTTGAAAGAAAACAGGCTGTCGGTCCAGTGTTTGACATCGGTTACAGTTTGCGCGTCCGGCAGGACGGGGACTTTTACGGCGGTTGCTTCGCTCACGGGCTTCATCTCTGTCATCGTTTACCTGCCGGTCTGCTAAACCGACATCTCCGTTTAATCTTTGATCCAAGTCAGGAAAAGGGGACAGATTGCCCCCTTTGCGTCACAGGCTGGCAATCGCGGGATCAGCCGCGCAGGCGAGCCTGATAGTTATTCTCTTTCCAGTTCGCGCGGGCCAGCCACTGATCCTCGGGTTGGCGGTCTGCCAGTTCTCCGTCGATCTCGACCTCGTCAAAGCCGCTGCGGCGCGCCATGGCGTATTGATCGGCAAGCACATGCCCTTTGGCGCGCAGCCGGCCTTTGTAGCCCTTCAGGCGCAATGTGCGAGCGATGGTAAATCCGCGACCATCTGCGAAAGACGGGAAGTCTACCCGAACCAGCCTCGTGCCGCCCAACCGGTCAAACAGTTCGTCCGGGTCTGTCTCCGAGCTCACGTCTAGCGCGACCACGTCATTGGCGGCATCATCCAGAGTGACAAAGCCGTCGGTCCAGTCATCAGGCGAAAAGCCCTCATCCGTTACGATTACGTTCATGTTTTCTCTCCGATGCGCATCATCTTGCCATCGACAAAATGGATGCCGCATTCTTCCTTGTTCTGGTCGCGCCACCGTCCGGCGCGGGGGTCTTCGCCCTCTTTGACAGGCGAGGTGCAGGGCGCACAGCCGATCGAAGGGTATCCTTTGGCCACCAGCGGATGCCGGGGCAGGTTGTTTTCTTCCATATAGGCCCGCACATCCTCGGGCGCCCAATGGGCGAGCGGGTTGACCTTGATCCGGCCTGTTCCGTCCTCGACCTCGAAGAATTCCAGCGCAGCGCGCGTGCCTGCCTGAAACCGCTTGCGTCCGGTTATCCAGCCATCGAACCCCACCAGTGCCCTTTGCAGCGGGAAAGTCTTGCGCAGGTTGCAGCACGCGTCCGTGTCGCGCAGGCGCAATGCGCCGTATGGGTCTTCGCGTTCAACCTCTGCATCCTCGGCCCGGATGATGCGAATGTTGGTAAGCCCCAGACGCTCGCTCACCTCCTGCTGGTATTCCAGCGTTTCGGTGAACAGCATCTGCGTGTCCACGAAAAGAACGGGCGTTGCCTTGTTCACCACCGCCGCCATATGCAACAGCACGACGGATTCCGCGCCAAAGCTCGAGACCAAGGCAAGCTCGTCGATCTCGTCAATCGCTCCATGCATGACATCATGAGCGCTGTGGTGCCGGAACTGGGCATTCAAGCCTTCGACACGTTCAGTCAGTTCGCGTCTGTCCCGGCCCAGTTCCGTCTGGATCAGGTCAAGCGGCATTTGCGCGGGCCTCGGGGTAGAGGGCGTCTTTGAACGGCGCCATGCCCACCCGGCGATATGTTTCCAGGAATGTCTCCTCTGCGCTTGCACGCTGGTTCAGATAGGTGTCGACAATGCGCTCCACGGCAGGAACGATTTCGTCATAGGCAAAGCCCGGACCGGTGCGATCACCAATTGCCGCAGTTTCGGTCGCATCGCCACCCAAAGTGATCTGGTAGTTTTCGACACCTGCGCGGTCCAAACCCAGAATGCCGATGTGGCCAACATGGTGATGACCGCAGGCGTTGATGCAGCCTGAGATTTTGATCTTCAGGTGGCCGATGTCATGCTCAAGCTTCAGGTCCTCGAACCGTGTTGCAATTTCCTGAGCAACCGGGATCGAACGCGCCGTCGCCAGCGCGCAATAATCCATACCCGGGCAGGCGATGATGTCGCTGATCAGACCGATGTTGGCGGTGGCCAGTTCGTATTCCTTCAGCTTGGCGTGGATCGCGGGCAGGTCCGATTTGTGGACATGCGGTAGGATCACGTTCTGCTCGTGGCTGATGCGCAGCTCGTCATAGGCGAATTCTTCGGCCAGATCGGCCATAACGCGCATTTGCTCGGCAGTTGCATCGCCCGGTGTTGCTCCATGCTTCTTGATCGAGATCGTGACGATCGCATGGTCCGCGTTCTTGTGCGGCGCGATGTTGGTGTCGACCCACGACCGGAAGACCGGATCGTTGGTATAGGTGCTTTCAAACGACGCGACCGAGCCTTCACGGTAGGCAGGTGGTGCAAAGTGGCCCTTGATCTCTTCCAGCAGGTTCATATCCGCGCCTTTGAACTGCGGGCGGACCTTCAGGAAGCGTTCGTTGACCTTGGCGCGGATAGCGTCGATGCCATGCTCGTGCACGGTGATCTTGATACGTGCCTTGTACTTGTTGTCGCGGCGACCAATCTGGTTCCATACGGAAACGGTGGCCTCCAGATAGGCCAGCAGGTCGTCAAAGGCGACGAACTCGGACAATTCCTTGCCGATCATGGGCGTACGGCCAAGGCCACCACCAACAATGACGCGAGCGCCCAGAACGCCGTCACGTTCGACCAGTTGCAGGCCGATGTCATGCGCTTTGATCACTGCGCGGTCGTTTTCACTGCCAGTGATGGCGATCTTGAACTTTCTCGGCATGAATTGGAATTCCGGGTGGTCGGTCGACCATTGGCGCAGCAATTCGGCGTAAGGGCGGGGATCAGCGACCTCATCTGCAGCGGCACCGGCAAAGTGGTCGGCGGTCACGTTGCGAATGGTGTTGCCCGAAGTCTGGATGGCGTGCATGCCAACCTCGGCCAGCGCGTCCAGCATATCCGGCACGTCGCTCAGCTTTGGCCAGTTGTACTGGATGTTCTGACGGGTGGTGAAATGGCCATAGCCTTTGTCCCACTTCTCGGCCAGCAGCGCCAGTTGACGCATCTGTGCACTGTTCAGCGTGCCATAGGGAATGGCGACGCGCAGCATGTAGGCGTGCAGCTGCAGATACAGCCCATTCATCAGGCGCAGCGGCTTGAATTCGTCTTCGGTCAACGAGCCGTCGATGCGGCGTTCCACCTGGGCGCGGAACTGCGCGTTACGTTCTGCCAAAAATGCTGTGTCGAACTCGGAGTAGCGATACATGTCTAGCTGTCCTTGTTTGCAGCCCCGAACCTTGGGGCCTTGAAGGGGAGAGAGATGGCCAGAGGTCAGGCCCGGGGCTGCTGGGAAGTTTCCTGTTTGCCGTGGGCATAGTTGGACGGACCAGTCCGGCGGAAATCTTCCCGAAAATGGGTGGGTTCTGGGCCGTTTTTGCCAGCAACGGCATCAGCCAGATAGGCGCCCACGACTTTACTTGCCTGACGCGCCGCATCTAGCAGACGCACCTGTGCATGTGCTTCGTCAGTGATCAGTTCCGCCTGCGACAGTTCACGCGTCCAACTGTCATCTTCGGTCTGGTAAATGACGTCACCTACCAGCAAGTCATTTGCGGTGACGACTTTGGGGGTAAAAGCGCGGGCCATCAGGCAAGCTCCTTGTTGAATTCGGTTACGGCCTGCGCCGCTTCGCGCGGGGCAAGGCCATAGAATGTCAGGGCCGGTCCATCCATTTCGGCGGCGGCCAGATCGGCGGGCAGTTGATCCAGTGTGGTGGCCAGTATCCGCTGGTTCGGGCGCGAGGCGTTTTCGACCAGTGTGACAGGGGTGGCGCGATCGGCGCCATGCATGATCAGGCGACCCTGGATAAAGCGGGCAGATTTCTTGCCCATATAGATCGCAGCAACCGAACCGGCCCGTGCCAGGGCATTCCAGTCATGATCGGCAAAACCTTTCATGTCGTGCCCGGTCAGAAACCGCACCGAGGAATTCCGGCCGCGTTGAGTCAGACTTTGGCCGATTCCAGCCACCGCGGCAGATGCCGCCGTGATACCGGGAACGATCTGCCACGAAATTCCAGCCGCCTCGACGGCCTCGATCTCTTCATCCAGACGGCCAAAGACAGTGGGATCGCCGGACTTCAGGCGGACCACGCGGTTACCTTTCAAGGCATATTCGACCAAAAGCGCGTCGATATCACTTTGCTTCCAGGATGGGCCGAACCCGGCTTTGCCGACATCAACCAAGGCGGCGCTTTGACCGGCTATGTCCAGTACGGGTTCACTGATAAGGCGGTCATGCAGCACAACATCAGCCCGCTCAAACGCAGTCAGCGCCTTGAGTGTCAGCAACTCGGGGTCGCCCGGACCTGCGCCGACAAAGTCGACATGCCCTTTGGTGCCTGTTGTGCGAACGTCCTGCATCGGATCATCTCGGGTGTGGTTTGACTTGACCCTCAATATAGGAAATATTCCCACCAAAGTGCCATATGGGCGCTCAAAAAAGGACAAACGTTCCATCGAAACAAAATTTTGGAACGAAAGCTTCGATGTGGAAGGAATATTGGAATGTCGGTGCGGATAGATGATACGGATCGGAAAATTCTGGCCGAGCTGCAACGTGATGCAGGGCAGTCACTGGACGAAATAGCGGCTCGGGTCGGCAGTTCAAAGACGCCTGTCTGGAATCGTATTCGTAAGCTCAAGAGTGCGGGAATCATTGGTCAGCAAACGGTTTTGCTGGATGCCGAAGCGCTAGGGTTTGAGGCGACTTTCTTTGTTTTGATCCGCACGTCGGAACACGAGGCTGAGTGGCAGCGCAAGTTCCTTAAGGCATTGCGCGAACATCCCGAAGTGCAGGAGGCGCATCGGCTGGCAGGCGACATTGATTATATTCTCAAGGTTCGGGTCAAGAACGCGCGCGCCTATGATCAATTCTACCAGTCGCTGATTTCGGAGGTACGGGTGCACAATGTGACCGCGCTATTGTCGATGGAAGAAATCAAGTCCACAACGATGCTTCCCCTCAACGCATTGGTTGAAGGGGCATAGAAGGCAGGTACTGCCAGCGCCGGATCGATCCGCGCCTTATACAGGTCAGACCTGAACCATTAACCGTTCCAGACCATGGAAGTGATAGCTGTCTGAATAGGTCGGCGGATCGGCAAGCCGCAGGTTCGGGCAGCTGTTGAACAGAATGGGCAGAGCTATGCGCATTTCCAACCTTGCCAAAGGTGCGCCGACGCAAAAATGGATGCCTCCACCAAAACTTGTGTTGACCTCAATCGAGCGCGTCGGATCAAACCTGTCGGGTTCATCCCAGACCGCAGGGTCGCGGTTTGCAGCGCCAAGCAAAAGTGCGATCTGATCACCGCGTCTGAACGAATGCCCAAACATATCAACGTCTTCATACGCATAGCGTGTGAACATGTGTAGGGGCGGGTCATAGCGCAGGATTTCTTCAATCGTTGCGTCGATCTGGTCCGGGCCTAGAACGTCGGGGCTGGTATGTGTTTGCAACAGGGTTTTCACACCGTTCGCCAGCGAATGCACCGTTGCTTCGTGACCTGCATTCAACAGCAAGATGCATGTTGCGACCAGTTCGTCGATGGACAGCTTTTCGCCTTCCTTCTCGGCGCTGATAAGCCGGGTGATCAAATCGTCACGCGGATCGTTGCGTCGTTGTTTAATGTATCCCAACAGGAAATCCGTGAACTCCTGAGAGGACTTGGCGGCCTTATCCTCGGTCGCCTGTGTCCGGTTGGCCTGATACATCGCGACCATGTCATGCGACCACTGCAACAGGTTGGGCGCCATGTCTTCGGGAACGCCCAACAGTCGGCAGATAGTTACCACCGGGACCTGAGTGCAATAAGCGCTCAGCAGATCGAAAGGTGTATTCGGAAACGCCTCGACAAGACTGTGGCATAGCGATTCTATGGAAGGCTGCAACGCAGATATTTCCCGCGACGTGAAAGCGCGCATAACAAGCGCCCTTAGGCGGGTATGTCGCGGGGGTTCAGCTTCAAGCAGCGAATGGGCTTCGATAGCCAGCCAGGGGGCCAAATGGGCGGGGCCCTGTATCGCGCATTCAGGCGGAACTTCCCGCCCAAACCGGCGGTCGCGAAGAAGTGCCCGCACGGCACGGCAGGACGTCGCAGCAGCCATATCGTAGTCGCGCCAATAGAACAGATCACCAGCAGCGCGGGCCTGATCATAGAAAGGGTAGGGGTTCTGAACGAAACCCGGGTCTGTCGGGGATTGCGAGAATGACTTCATGCGACGCACACTTGCCACGAGCCGCGTTGAATGCAAGACCCTGTCTATGCAGAGAGTTTGGATCATTGTCGGTTTTTTGTCCGCTGTCGGGCTGCTGTCAGGTTTTGTTTGGTCTTATGGCTATCGTCAGGCGCTGTCTCAGCTAAGCGACAAGGCCGAAGCCGACCTTGAACTGGCGGCGGATCGGCTCAGCACCCAGATGCAGGTCTACCAGGAACTGGCGGTTCTGATGGCGACACATCCCGCCTTGCACGCGTTGGATACACCGACACAAATACATGACGCGCAAGCGATGTTGCTGGACGTTGCCGACAAGACAGCGGCCGTCAACATGATGTACCTGGATCGCAGCGGTCGGGTTCTGGTCGCCGCACAGCCAGTGGCACAGCGAGACATGTCCGCACATCCAGCGTTCAGGCGCGCCATGCAGGGTGCGGCTGGCACAGCGCATGAGGTGGCTCCGGACAGTGGCGACCGGATATATTCCTATGCCGCTCCGACTTTTGCCGCCTCCGGGCAAGTCGAAGGTGCAGTGATGGTGGTTGCCGATGTCCAGGATATTGAACAAACTTGGCGGGGCAGTACCGAAGCCGTTTTCTTTGTTGATTCTGACGGCGTCGTCTTCATCTCAAACCGGTCGGACTTGCTGTTCTGGAGCCGCGAGGTTGGCCAGTCCGGGCTGACACCGCCAGAGGGTGCCTCGGTGGATTTTGCCGCGACGCGGGTCGGCCAGCATGAATTGTGGCGGCTGAACTGGGGGCGGTATTTGCCACGCGATGCGTTGCACCTAACGCTTGAATTGCCTGTGATCGATATGACCGCCGAGGTTTTGGTGGACGTGGCCCCGGCCCGGCGACTTGCCGGGTTGCAGGCGGCGGCGGTCGCCGCGATCTGTCTGGCGTTTGGTGCGATGCTGTATCTTGCGATGGAACGGCGACGGACGCTGGCGAATGCCAACACGGTTCTGGAAAGCCGGGTGGCGCAGCGTACCCGTGCTTTGACCCAAGCAAACACCGCATTGCGCCGCGAAGTTGCAGAACGTCAGGAGGCCGAAGCAGCACTGAAAAAAGCGCAGGCAGAGCTGGTGCAGGCAGGTAAGCTCAGCGCGTTGGGGCAGATGTCGGCGGGGATCAGCCACGAACTCAACCAACCGTTGATGGCGATCCAGCAATTCGCCGACAATGGTACGGCCTTTCTTGAACGCGGCAAAGGTGACAGGGCCAGTGAAAACCTTGGGCGTATTTCGGAAATGGCCGCCCGCATGGCCCGGATCATCAAGAACCTGCGCGCGTTCGCTCGCAATGAAAGCGAACCGATGGGTCGGGTCGATCTGGTGCAGGTTCTGAAAACTGCCGTCGAATTGACCGAAACCCGTTTGCGTGACGATGATGTGACGCTGGAATGGGAACCGGGACAGGCTGCGGTTTATGTTTGGGGGGGGGAAGTCCGCTTGGTGCAGGTCTTTGTTAATCTGATCAATAACGCGGCGGATGCGATGCTGGGGCGACCCAAGCGGCACATTTCGATTGTGATGCACGAAGAAGACCGGTTGCGCGTTTCTGTGCAGGATACCGGCCCGGGGATTGAAGACCCCGACCGGGTGTTCGAGCCGTTTTATTCGACCAAAAGCGTAGGTTCCTCTGAAGGTCTGGGGCTTGGTCTTTCTATATCATATGGTCTTGTTCAAAGCTTTGGGGGTGAAATCCGCGGGGCAAACACGGCTGATGGCGCAGTGTTTACCGTCGAGCTGGAGCCCTACGGGAAAGAAGAGGCAGCATGATGCGCAGGGTTCTGTTGGTCGATGATGACGCAGCTGTTCGCGAGGCATTGGCGCAAACCATTGAACTTGCAGATTACGCACCGACAACAGCCGGTTCTTTTGTGGCGGCCAAGGATCATATTCGGCGGGATTTCCCCGGTGTGATTATTTCGGACATTCGAATGCCCGGGCGGGATGGCTTCCACTTGTTGGCGTATGCTCGGGACATCGACCCCGAGCTTCCGGTGATCCTTTTGACCGGAGAAGGTGATATCCCAATGGCCGTAGAAGCCATCGGAAAAGGAGCGTTTGATTTTCTCGAAAAACCCTGCGCTGCGTCTGACCTGATGGACGTTCTTGAACGCGCATTCGCAGCCCGCACCCAAGTGTTGGAACAGCGCGCCCTGAAATCCGAACTTGAAAGGGGGGACCCGGCCGCACGTTTGCTGTTTGGTCTGTCTCCGCAAGCCGAGGCGCTGCGAGATCGTGTGCGGACCGTCGCACCGACGGGGGCCGAAGTCCTTGTTACCGGCCCGCCGGGCAGCGGCATATCCAAAGTAGCCGAAGTGGTTCACCTGATGTCGCCCGCTGGTCAGGGGCCTTTTGTCAAACGTCCGGCTTCAAGTCTAAGCCCCGATGACCTTGCCCAAAGCTGCGGCGATGCCGTGGGTGGTTCCCTGTTTCTGGACGAAGTGTCCGCCATGCCCCAAGCCACGCAGTTTGCGGCGTTGGAGATCATCGAGCGGGGTCCGGGGGGGCGCATTATTGCAGGAACAACCGCTGATCTGTCTGCGTTAAGTTCGGAGGGGCGGTTCAACGCTGATCTGTTTTATCGTTTGGATGTAATGCGGGTGCGTGTTCCTTCACTGGCGGAACGCCCCGACGACATTCCGGTTATCTTTCGTCACTATGTGGCGCAAGCGGCCGAGCAGGCAGGCATCGCAATTCCCGAGATTTCGTCTGAACATCTGGCGGCCTTGATGGCCAGCGACTGGCCGGGCAACGCCCGTTCGCTGATGTCAGCAGCGATGCGGTTTGTTCTTGGGATGCCTGAGGAGGTTGCGCAGGCTACGGATCTGGGGTTGAGCGAACAGATGGCGCGGGTTGAACGATCTTTGTTGATTGCAGCTTTGGGCCGCCACAATGGAAAAGCGTCAGATGCGGCCAAGGCGCTGAAGCTGCCGCGCAAGACCTTTTACGACAAGCTGGCGCGCTACCAGATTCGTCCCGAGGATTACCGCAGATAAGCAGGAACCGGATTGGCACATCTGATTCGAAGAAGTGATTCGGAAATTGTGCGGAAATCCGCACAAGCCGCTCTGAGGATGTGCGAGTTTTCGCACGGCTCGGACCTGGGAAGCGCAGAACCTGAACCAGCAACGGCGTAACACTTTGGTATTAAACAGGTAATCAGACACTTTCCGCAATCGCAGTCAAAAGTTGTGTGCTTTACCCTGAGTCGCTTCACTGCACGCCATACGGCGCTTACCCGGCGTCGACTGCAAGTTTCAAGGAACTCTGGGAGGATATCAGATGAAGCTTCTGACAACGGCAGCAACAGCGCTTGCTCTGACAGTAACCGCAACGGCTGGTATGGCTGCATGCGACGAAGGTGAAATCGTCGTTAAGTTCGCGCATGTGACGAACACCGACAAACACCCCAAAGGTATCGCGGCATCGCTGTTGGAGCAGCGGGTCAACGATGAAATGAACGGCACGATGTGTGTTGAGGTCTACCCGAACTCGACGCTCTACAACGATGACAAAGTTCTCGAAGCGATGTTGCAGGGCGACGTGCAACTGGCCGCGCCCTCGCTGTCGAAATTCGAGAAGTTCACCAAACAGTTCCGCCTGTTTGACCTGCCGTTCATGTTCAAGAATGTCGACGCTGTAGACGCGTTCCAGGCCTCGGCCGAAGGGCAGGCGATGAAAGACAGCATGCAGCGCCGCGGCCTGCAAGGGCTGGCGTTCTGGCACAACGGCATGAAGCAGATGTCGGCCAATAAGGCTTTGGTTGATCCGTCGGATGCAAACGGTCTGAAGTTCCGCGTGCAGTCGTCAGATGTGCTGGTGGCACAGATGGAAGCCATCGGGGGCAGCCCGCAGAAAATGGCCTTCTCGGAAGTGTATGGCGCGCTGCAACAGGGCGTTGTGGACGGGCAGGAGAACACCTGGTCGAACATCTACGGCAAGAAGTTCTTTGAGGTGCAGGACGGTATCACCGAAACCAACCACGGCATCATCGACTATCTGGTCGTGACATCGGTGGATTGGCTGGACAGTCTTGATCCGGCGGTGCGGGATCAGTTCCTGACTATTCTGGCCGAAGTTACCGAGACCCGGAACAAAGAAGCCTTTGCTGTGAACGAAGCGGCCAAAGCCTCGATCATCGATGCGGGCGGCGTCATTCGTGAACTGAACCCTGAACAGCGTCAGGCCTGGGTCGACGCAATGAAACCGGTCTGGGACAAATTCGCTGGTGACGTGGGTCAGGACAAGATCGACGCGGCGCAGGCCATCAACGCCGGGTTCTGATCCGGTCAAAGGCCGCGCGTCAGGGGACTGGGGAGTATTCGACGCGCAGGCCGGGCGGGCTGAAATGGCCCGCCCCATTCTCAACTCTCTCTTCAATAAAATGCGGGGACTGAAAGATGTCTGGTGCGAACTCCGGCCAGGGCGGGCTGATCGACCATATCGAAGAAACCCTGATCGCGTTGCTTTTGGGCCTTATGACGGTCGTTACATTTGCCAACGTGATCGCGCGGTTTGTCTTTAATTCAAATATCCTATGGGCGCTTGAGTTGACAGTGTTCACGTTTGGCTGGCTGGTGCTGCTGGGCGCATCTTACGCGGTCAAGAAACATGCTCATCTGGGTGTGGATGCAATCCTGAACATGCTGGCGCCAGCACCGAGGCGCATTATGGCGCTGGTCTCGGTCGGGTTCTGTCTGATGTTCTCGCTGCTGATGCTCAAAGGGGCATATGACTATTGGGCCGTCTTTGCAGATCTGCCGCCAACATCGGGCCGCTGGTTCCCGACCGGGTTCGATTTCGGCGCACGCAGCCAGAGTTTCTACGAGGTAGACGACATCCCCATGGTCGCTCCGCTGCGCTTTCTGGAAGACCTGATCAACTATGGCGAGGGGTATGAAAAACTGCCCAAGGTCGTACCTTACCTGGTTCTGCCGGTGTCCATGCTGCTGCTGGTGATCCGGTTTTCGCAGGTCGCCGTTCAAATTTGGCGTGGTGAGACCGATCGCCTTGTCGCCAGCCACGAAGTCGAGGACGAGATTGAAGAAGTCCGCGCACAACAAGGGGTGCATGACTGATGGACGTTATCCTTCTTTTCTCGATGGTCATCGGCCTGCTGCTGATCGGGGTTCCGATTGCGGTTGCACTTGGCCTCAGCTCGACCCTGTTCCTGCTGATCTATTCCGACAGTTCGCTGGCTTCAGTTGCAGGCACGCTGTTTGAGGCGTTCGAGGGGCATTTCACCCTGTTGGCGATCCCGTTCTTCATTCTGGCCTCGTCCTTTATGACGACAGGTGGTGTAGCGCGTCGGATCATCCGTTTCTCGATTGCTTGCGTGGGGCATCTGCCCGGCGGTCTGGCGATTGCGGGCGTGTTTGCCTGTATGCTGTTTGCCGCGCTGTCAGGATCGTCCCCGGCCACGGTTGTGGCGATCGGGTCGATTGTCATCGCAGGTATGCGCCAGGTTGGGTATTCCAAGGAGTTTGCCGCCGGTGTGATCTGTAACGCGGGTACGCTGGGCATCCTGATCCCTCCGTCCATCGTGATGGTTGTGTATGCTGCCGCCGTCGAAGTTTCAGTTGGGCGCATGTTTCTGGCTGGCGTTATTCCCGGTCTGATGGCTGGCTTCATGCTGATGGTCACCATCTATGTCATGGCAAAGGTCAAGAACCTGCCCAAGGGTGAATGGAAGGGGTGGGGTGAGGTCTTTACCTCGGCCCGCGAGGCCGGTTGGGGCCTGTTCCTGATCGTTATCATTCTGGGTGGCATTTATGGGGGTATCTTTACCCCGACCGAGGCTGCCGCGGTTGCTGCCGTCTATGCCTTTTTCATCGCCAGTTTCGTCTACAAGGACATGGGTCCGCTGAGTACGGAAGGGGACGCACAGAACCTGCCGCTGCTGAAAAAGCCTTACGCGTTGGTCGCGGCGTTCTTTCACCCGGATACCAAGCATACACTGTTCGAGGCGGGCAAGCTGACGGTGACGTTGTTGTTCGTGATCGCCAACGCGCTGATCCTTAAGCATGTTCTGACGGACGAACAGGTGCCGCAGCATATCGCCGAGGCGATGCTGACCGCAGGGCTAGGGCCGGTGGCGTTCCTGATCGTTGTGAACGTGATCCTTCTGATCGGTGGACAGTTTATGGAGCCGTCGGGCCTGTTGGTGATCGTCGCACCGCTGGTGTTCCCGATTGCCATCGAGCTGGGCATCGATCCGATCCATCTGGGCATCATTATGGTGGTGAACATGGAAATCGGAATGATCACGCCTCCGGTTGGTCTAAACCTGTTCGTAACCTCGGGCGTTGCAGGTATGCCGATGATGAGCGTTGTTAGGGCAGCGCTGCCGTTCCTCGCTGTTCTCTTCGTCTTCCTGATTATGGTGACGTATATACCGTGGATCTCGACATTCCTGCCCAACACTTTCATGGGCCCGGAAATCATAACCAATTAAGTGGTTTGACGATGTACGTAGCCGGGCGGTTTCGACTGCCCGGTTTTTTCGTATCTTGAACCCCGGCATCAAGTGCTTAACTCGGGTTCAGAGGACGACCTCCCCATAATGGGACATCTTTCGGGACGACCCGAACGAATACGAGGTTGTCATATGCCCTGGATCTTTCTTCTTTTTGCTGGCCTGTTGGAAATCGTCTGGGCTGTAGCGATGAAGCAATCGGCTGGTTTCACCCGATTGTGGCCTACGGCCTTGATGGCTCTTTCGATGATCGGCTCTTTCGGCCTGTTGGCGCTGGCGATGCGCGACCTGCCATTAGGCACGGCTTACACCATCTGGACGGGTATTGGGGCAGTGGGGGCGTTCTGTGTCGGTATCCTGTTTCTGGGCGAAGCCCTAAGCCCTGCGCGGATTCTCGCGGCCCTTCTGATCGTGACGGGTCTTATCCTGATGAAGCTGGCATGCGCCCTTTATTGACCAAGCTATTGCGCTTGGGCAGGGTTCAGGAAACACGGGAAATGGAGACCGGAATGCTGACCGAGACCGACAAGCGCCTGCTACGCGTTGCTTATGACGAGGCCAAAGCCGGGTTTGACGAAGGTGGATGCCCGATCGGGTCAGTTCTGGCGCGGGGTGGCGATATTGTTTCACAAGGGCGTAATCAACGTGTGCAGGGCGGGGATCCGATCGCACATGGCGAAATGGATGCCTTGCGTGAAGCGGGACGTCAGAAAACCTATCGGGATACGGTTCTTTACACGTCGTTGTCACCTTGCATGATGTGCTCGGGCACTATCGTTCAGTTTGGTATCCCGCGTGTGGTGATCGGCGATACCCAGAACTTTGGTGGCAACGAAGACTTCCTGCGCGAACGCGGTGTCGAGGTGGTGATAGTCAACGATCCTGACTGCATCGCACTGATGCAGCGGTTCATCGAAGAAAAGCCAGAGCTTTGGGCCGAAGATATTGCCGAGTAAAGGCGAATCCTAGACGCTCTCCAGCGCCTGAATAATGCCCGTGAAATCCCCGGCCTTCAGGCTGGCGCCACCCACAAGCGCACCATCGACATTTGAAACCGCAAAGATCTCCGCCGCGTTGGAGGGTTTGACCGACCCACCATACAGAAGACGGACAGAGCGGCCCACACCTTCGCCAAAGCGGCGCTCTAGCCGGGCGCGGATGAAGTCGTGAACTTCCCCAATCTCATCAAACGTCGGAACCTTGCCGGTGCCGATGGCCCAGATCGGCTCATATGCAATGATCAGGTTCTCGCCGGTTGCCTGATCCGGGATCGACCCCGACATCTGACCGCCGATTATGTCGAGCGTATTTGCCGCCTCGCGTTGCTCCAGACTTTCGCCTACGCAAATGATCGCTTTCAACCCCGCGTCCATCGCTGCACGGGCCTTGGCGCGTATATCCTCGTCATGTTCTTCATGGTCTACGCGACGTTCGGAATGACCCAGGATGACTGACGTCGCGCCCGCGTCCAGCAGCATCCCGGCGCTGATATCGCCTGTATGCGCGCCCGCGCTTGCCGCGTGACAATCCTGCCCGCCAACGGTAACTGCTGACCCTCGTACGGTGTCTGCGGCGCGGCTGAGCAATGTTGCCGGAGGGCAGATCAGGATATCGACCGAAGCGTCTGGGTGAGACTTGCACAGTGCTTCAAGCTCGCTCAGCGCAGCACCGGTTCCGTTCATTTTCCAGTTTCCTGCCGCAAGCCTGCGCCGCATACCCGTATCTCCCTGATCATTCGATGATTTAGGATGCGGATAGCATTGTCGACGCGATCTTACAATTCCACGGATCGGGTGGGTTCAAGCGCTATGATCGACAATACGTCGTTCGGTCGGGCCCGTGTCACAGGATTACCCGGCGCAAACTAGGATTGCTGCGTGATGCTTTCATCGAATTTGATGGATTCACCACAACCGCAAGCGTCGACAACATTCGGGTTCTTGAACTTGAAACCTGATTCCAGCAACGACACCTCGTAATCGATTTCAGTGCCGAACAGGAACATCTGCGCCATTGGCGCGATCATGACGCGTGCTCCATTCTGTTCGACAACTTCGTCATGCGGATCGGCTTGATCGACATATTCCATGGTATATTCCATACCCGCACAGCCGCCTTTCTTGACGCCAATGCGCAAGCCAGCGTGGCCACCCGAGTTCATCAGGCGGGTGATTTGTTCTGCGGCTTTGGGCGTCATGGTCACAGCCTGTTTGCCGGGAATGCCGAACATGTAAGTCTCCGTTGTCGCGCGTTGCGTTTAATTTAGGGCTCAGGAGGTCAAGGCTCAAGACGGTGTGTTATAAAGAGTTTTATCCGGATGAAACAACCCGGCATTCAGAATGGGTTCGCTGAAGATATCCAACCGTGAGACCGTGGAACTGAATGGGTTCAAGTTGGTCAGCCGTTAACTCGGTTTGCTTTGAAATACTATCAGAAAGGATAATATTGTGAATGATTTACAGGCGATTGTTAATTCGATCTTGATGCGCGCGGTGCTTACCATTGCAGTTCTTCTGTTTGTTCCGGATGATGCGGCGGCCACCAATGATGGAGAGAGGCATCCAGTAAACTGCGCGACCGCCGAGGGCGATTTGCGCGCCATCGCGGCCGAGAAAAAGCACGCGCAGGACCAACAGTTGGAAAGTGTTGCCGCCATTACTCCTGCCGGGGCACTTTTGGGGCTGGTCACAGGAACGGAACACAAACGGCTGCAAATGCTGTCGGGGGACTACATCAATCAACTTGACGCCAGATCTGCGAAAATCAAAAAGACCTGCAATTTGAACTGATTACCCGACGTTCGGGTATCTGGGTAAGAAAAGGACCGTTCTCGGGCAAGAACGGTCCGTGTTTCGGGGCCGGAACTCGGGGGGCGGTCAAATCATGTCTGGCCCGAGGCGACACTGATTGGTGCCGTCCACAGGTCTTTTCCTGCAACATTGTGACAGGGACAGCACGAGCAGGTAACAAAAACGCCAATGTTTTGTGACAAGTACCCGGGAAACTGTGGCAGGTGCCTACATAAATCCTAATTCCAGACGTGCTTCGTCTGACATCATCTCCATACCCCAGGGCGGCTCCCAGGTCAGTTCCACGTCGACTTCTTTGACGCCTGCAACAGGCTCGATCGCTTCCATGATCCATCCGGGCATGTCGCCGGCAACCGGGCATCCGGGGGCTGTCAGCGTCATGATCACCTTCACGGCGTTGTCCGAGGAAATGTCGATCGTGTAGATCAGGCCGAGGTCATAGATGTTCACCGGGATTTCCGGATCGTAGACCGTGCGACACGCCTCGACCACGGGCTCGTACAGGGGGTGCTCAATGGTTGACGGCGCAATCAGCGGTGTGCCTTCAAACTGTTCGCTCGGGTGAGTCATCTTTGCCTCGGGTCAGTTGCCTGAGCGATTATATAGGGAATAGGAGCAACAGGGTCCAGTAGGGCGGCGGCGCCGATTGGGGCGCCGCGGCAATTTAGTCGTTGATGTCGTGGTTGAAAGTTTTGACCTGACCGTTCGGCAACGCAAACAGTTTCCGCAAAACAAGCCACGCAATCAGTGACATCACTGCAAAGATCAGCGCCAATACATTCAAAGACAGAGCCATTCCGGGTACGGCAAGGATAAGCCCCGTGACTGCGGCTCCGATTGCAAAGCCCAGAAAGATGAAACCGGGCAGGAAAATCTCAAGGATACCCAGCGCCAATGCGGCGGCCAGCCAGATCCACCAGATCAACCAGAAGGGGTCTGCCATCATTTTCCTCCTTTTAACATTTTGAATGCGTCACCAAAGGCTTCCAGTGCGTTGGCAGGCACAACAATGGTCTGTTTACCAGTACCATTTCCAAGCGCGTTCAAGGCTTCAACCTGTTTCAGCGCAACCTGATACTGCGCAGCTTCGATGCCGTTATCCTGAATGGCCTTGGCGACCACACCTGTCGCGAACGCCTCGGCTTCGGCCTGAATACGCCGCGCCTTGGCAGTTTGTTCAGCCGCGTAAAGCTCGGCGTCGGCATGCAGTTCGACAGCACGCTTCTTGCCCTCGGCTTCTGTCACCTGTGCGCGGCGGGCTCGTTCGGCGTTCAGCTGTTGCAGCATGGCGTCACGGGTGGCCTGATCCAGATTTACGTCCAG
The DNA here is from genome assembly GCF_056531755.1 of Ruegeria sp. L11. Lineage (NCBI taxonomy): Bacteria > Pseudomonadati > Pseudomonadota > Alphaproteobacteria > Rhodobacterales > Roseobacteraceae > Ruegeria > Ruegeria sp. L11. The sequence continues at coordinate 800,017 of NZ_JBQFMI010000001.1, read as the reverse complement.
AATCTCGGCGCGGGTGACTTCGATGCCCCAGTCATCGACAGCTGTTTCAACGCTTTCCTGAATACGCGTGATCAGTTGTGACCGGTTCGACTGAACCTCATCCAGATCCATCTTACCAATCTCGGCGCGAACGATCCCGGCGACAGTGGTGGCAATCGCGCCATCTACATCGCGAATCCGGTAAACCGTCTTTTCAGGTTCGAGAATACGGTAGAAGACCGATGTATCGATCTGCACCAAAACGTTGTCCTTGGTGATTGCGTCCTGCGTCGCGTTTGGCAGCTGGCGTTCCAGGATCGAGATCTTGTGACGCGCAATGTCCAGTAGCGGAACAATAAAGTTGATGCCGGGGCCAAGCACGGAATGCAGGCGCCCAAACCGTTCAACTACGTATTTTTCGGACTGAGGCACAATCTTGATGCCCTTGAAAATGATAACAACTACCAGCACCGCAGCCAGCAGGTAAATGATGTTTGACGAAAGCAATCCGATGATTTGGTCTTCGGTCATACTGTCCTCTTGTTTTTGTGTACTATAGTATACATGTGGCGATTGAGTCGCCCGATTTCAACTCTGGTATGAGTGGAAAGCAGCCCCATGCAAATGCTCCAATAGTAAAACGCTGTATCGAAAAATAGTGCTGTGACCGCTTTGCATCCCTAATTGTTTGCGGTATCGGGCTTGGATGAAACTGATAATCGATACAGATCCTGGCATCGATGATGCCATGGCAATCGCCTATGCCGCCGCAGCGCCCGAGATCGAGCTGATCGGCCTGACCACCGTGTTCGGAAACACGCATGTTCACCAATCCAGCCGCAATGCCCGGTTCCTGCTTGATAAGCTGGGTCTGGATCTGCCTGTCGCGGAAGGGGCTGCGGTTGCCTTGGGTGCCGATACGCATTCGCCCTCCGAACATGTGCATGGTCCCGAAGGATTCGGTGACCTGACTGAAATTCCCGAAATTGGAAGCAACCACGCCCTGCCAGCTGCTGAATTTCTGGTTGATATGGCGCGAACCCACAAGAAAGAGCTGGTGGTGTGCGCCGTGGGCCCCCTGACCAACATCGCCAACGCCATTCGTCTGGATCCGGAATTCGCCGACAATCTGGGGCGTTTGGTGATCATGGGCGGGGCGGTGTACTGCCCTGGTAATATTTCAGTACATGCCGAGGCCAACATCTATCATGATGCGATTGCCGCTGAAGAGGTCTTTGCCACACCGCCGGAAACCGTACTGGTCGGCTTGGATGTCACGCTGAAAACGCTCTACGAGACTGCGGATTTCGAAAGCCTGGCAATGCGATCACCTGACATGGGGTCCTTTCTGCGCGATATCTCTCGCTTTTACCTGAAGTTCTACAAGGACGTCGGTGGTCTGGAAGGTTGCGGCCTGCACGATTCGACGGCTGTGATCGCTTGTTCTCATGGTGCCATGTTTGACATGGTCGAAACGGGTCTGCGGGTTGTCACCGAAGGCGACCAGAAGGGGGCAACGCGACCTGATCCGGAACGTCCCGTAGTTCGGGTCTGCCGCGACGTGGACGGGGCAGGGGTTGTTCAACTGTTTACAGACCGTGTTGCCTCGCTACCCTGACGGGTTGCAAAGACCAAACGGATCGGGCAAAGCCTGCCCGGTTCGGCGACCCGAGGGATGACATGACCCAACAGTTTTCTTTTGATCTGAAGGCAACAGACGGCAAAGCCAGGACCGGAGTGATCAGCACACCGCGCGGCGACGTGCGAACGCCTGCCTTTATGCCGGTTGGCACTGCGGCAACGGTCAAGGCGATGATGCCGGAAAGCGTTCGCGCGACGGGGGCAGACATCCTGCTGGGGAACACTTATCACCTGATGCTGCGCCCGACCGCTGAGCGTATTGATCGACTGGGTGGACTCCACAAGTTCATGAACTGGGATCGGCCCATTCTGACAGATTCCGGCGGATTTCAGGTCATGTCGCTGGCCGGTTTGCGCAAGCTGACTGAAAAGGGCGTGACCTTCAAATCCCACATCGACGGGTCAAAGCACGAATTGACGCCGGAACGATCCATGGAGATCCAGCGCCTGTTGGGCTCGGACATTGTCATGTGTTTCGATGAATGCCCTGCGCTGCCAGCGGATCGTGACCGCATTGCCGAGTCAATGCGCCTGTCGATGCGTTGGGCCGAACGGTCGCGCGATGCGTTTGGCGATCGTCCGGGGCATGCGCTTTTTGGCATCATGCAAGGTGGGCTGGAAAAAGACCTGCGCGAAGAAAGCGCCGAGGCGTTGAAATCTATCGGTTTCGAAGGCTACGCAGTTGGTGGCCTGGCGGTCGGCGAAGGGCAGGAGGCCATGTTCTCTTGTCTCGATTATGCCCCCGATTTCCTGCCATCGGACAAGCCGCGCTATCTGATGGGCGTTGGCAAGCCCGACGACATCGTCGGTGCTGTTGCCCGCGGGATCGACATGATGGACTGTGTGTTGCCCTCGCGGTCTGGGCGAACAGGGCAGGTTTTCACCCGTTACGGTGTGGTGAACATCAAGAATGCCCGTCACGCAGACGATCCGCGGCCGCTGGACGAACGCTGCACTTGCCCGGCTTGTTCGAATTATTCCCGCGCTTACCTGCACCACGTGTTCCGCGCGAATGAGATGATCTCTGGCATGTTGCTGACATGGCATAACCTGCATTATTTTCAGGAGATCATGGCCGGCATGCGCGACGCGATTGCGGATGGTGCGTTCGAAGCCTGGCAGGCCGATTTCCACGCGCAACGCGCGCAGGGGGATATCGAACCGCTGTGATATTTTGCCCTCTCCAGGAAGAAATCTGCCAGTTCTGCGCAGCCGGGCTGTTTTCTGGCGACTGATCGCGCAAGACCGGGGCGTATCCTACTATTTTGGTGGATATGTTCCCGGCACGCCTTGCAGTCCGCCAAACCTCGGTTCATTCTGATTGGTGATACATGGCGGTAAGGTTGAAAATGGGCGATGAGGCCCCACCTTTATCGTCCAAGACAGGAGACGGACAAATGTTGCCTCGATGAGGGACAAGTTCCGTCTTGCCAACGATAAGGATAGAGCATGCAAGAGCCTCTGAATTCCTCCTACCCCGTCCTGCCGCTGCGCGATATTGTGGTGTTCCCACATATGATCGTGCCGCTTTTCGTAGGCCGTGACAAATCGGTCCGCGCGCTGGAAGAGGTGATGCAGGACGACAAGCAAATTTTGTTGTCCAGCCAGGTCGATCCCGGCGTTGACGACCCTGATGAAGAAGGCATCTACCGCACCGGCGTTCTGGCAAATGTGCTGCAACTGCTGAAGCTGCCCGATGGCACGGTAAAAGTGCTGGTCGAAGGGCAGGCGCGCGTTCAGATCACCGAGTTTCTGGAGAACGAAGAGTTCTTCGAAGCCCGCGCGGAATACCTGACCGAAATTCCCGGCGACGTCACCACGACCGAAGCACTGTTGCGCACTGTCGCGGACGAGTTCGAGCGTTACGCCAAAGTGCGCAAGAACATCCCCGAAGAGGCACTGACCGCAGTGGGCGATACAACCGAGCCTGCGAAGCTGGCCGACCTTGTGTCGGGGCATCTGGGCATCGAAGTCGAACAAAAGCAGGAGCTTCTGGAAACTCTCAGCGTCAGCGAGCGGCTTGAGAAGGTCTATGGCCTGATGCAGGGCGAGATGTCTGTTCTGCAGGTCGAGAAGAAGATCAAGACCCGCGTCAAATCCCAGATGGAGAAGACGCAGCGTGAATATTATCTGAATGAGCAGATGAAGGCCATTCAGAAGGAACTTGGCGATGGTGAGGACGGCAGCAACGAAGTTGCTGAACTGGAAGCCAAAATCGCCGAGACCAAGCTGTCGAAAGAAGCGCGGGAAAAGGCCGAGGGTGAGCTTAAGAAGCTCAAGAACATGTCGCCCATGTCGGCCGAAGCCACAGTCGTGCGCAACTATCTGGATTGGATTCTTGCTCTGCCTTGGGGCACCAAGTCCCGTGTCAAAAAGGATCTGGGCCGCGCGCAGGAGATTCTGGACGCCGACCATTATGGGCTTGAGAAGGTCAAGGAACGGATCGTTGAATACCTTGCGGTTCAACAGCGCTCGAAAAAGCTGAAAGGGCCGATTCTGTGCCTTGTCGGTCCTCCGGGCGTCGGTAAAACATCGCTGGGTAAGTCGGTTGCGAAGGCAACCGGGCGCGAGTTCATTCGCATCTCATTGGGTGGTGTACGCGACGAATCCGAAATCCGGGGCCATCGTCGGACTTACATTGGCTCGATGCCCGGCAAGATCATTCAGGCGCTGAAGAAGGCGAAAACCACGAACCCGCTGATTTTGTTGGATGAAATCGACAAGATGGGGCAGGATTTCCGGGGTGACCCGGCATCCGCGATGCTTGAGGTGCTGGACCCCGAACAGAACAACACGTTCATGGACCATTATCTTGAGGTTGAATATGACCTGTCCAACGTGATGTTCCTGACCACGTCGAACAGCTACAACATGCCCGGGCCTCTGCTTGACCGGATGGAGATCATCCCGTTGGCCGGTTACACCGAGGACGAAAAGCGTGAGATCGCCAAGCAGCACCTGATCAGCAAACAGGTCAAGAACCATGGTTTGAAAGCCAAGGAATTCGAACTGACCGATGAGGCGCTGCAAAAGATCATCCGCACCTATACCCGTGAGGCGGGCGTACGGAACCTTGAACGTGAAATCGCCAAGGTTGCGCGCAAATCGCTGACCAAGATCATCAAGAAGGACGCGGAAACCGTTAAGGTCACACCCGAAAACCTGCAAGATTTCCTGGGTGTGCCGAAATTCCGTTATGGCCTGGCCGAGCAGGACGATCAGGTTGGTGTTGTCACCGGTCTTGCCTGGACGTCAGTGGGTGGCGACCTGTTGCATATCGAAGCGTTGAAACTGCCCGGCAAAGGGCGGATGAAGACGACCGGTAAGCTGGGCGATGTGATGAAGGAATCCATCGACGCCGCTTCGTCCTATGTGCGTTCGATTTCACCTCAGATCGGGGTAAAGCCGCCGCAGTTTGACAAGATCGACATTCACGTTCACGTGCCGGATGGCGCGACACCCAAGGATGGCCCATCGGCTGGTCTGGCCATGGTCACGTCGATTGTCTCGGTTCTGACCGGTATTCCGGTTCGGAAAGACATTGCTATGACCGGCGAAGTCTCACTGCGCGGGAATGCGATGCCGATTGGTGGATTGAAAGAAAAACTGCTGGCCGCGCTGCGTGGTGGGATAAAGACCGTTTTGATCCCGGAAGAGAATGAAAAGGATCTCGCGGATATCCCGGACAACGTCAAAGAAGGGCTGAAGATCATCCCGGTCAAACATGTCTCGGAAGTTCTGGAACATGCTTTGGTGCGTAAACCGGAACCGATCGAATGGGACGAAGCCGCGGAAGAGGCCGCAGCAGCGGCGGCCGCGTCGCCCGGTAATACCGGACCTTCCGCGACCGCGCATTAAGTCTTTGGTAAATCAAAAAAAGGCGAAGCAATAGCTTCGCCTTTTTTGTTGAGGGATGTAGTGAAGACCGCACCATGCAGCGCCAAGACGCTGCATGAAACCAGCGTTTCATTTTGGGCATCGGTGTGATCTGGAAAATGGTGGGTGATAACGGATTTGAACCGCTGACATCTTCGATGTGAACGAAGCGCTCTACCACTGAGCTAATCACCCATGGGACCGGGTGATATCTTTCCCGAAGGTTGGCTGCAAGGGAAATAGAACCCGTGGCATCCGCAAAAAATCGCGCCGTATACAAAATTCTGGAATCTGGCAAAAAACTTGAAAACGCCGCTTGACGCTGCCCGAGCGTAGCCATAATACACCCAAACGTTCAGCAATGAACATGCAGCGGGCGGTTGTAGCTCAGTTGGTTAGAGTACCGGCCTGTCACGCCGGGGGTCGCGGGTTCGAGCCCCGTCAACCGCGCCACCGCTGCCAACCTTGGTCCAGGCAAAAGGCCACGAAAATAGATGCGCGGTTGTAGCTCAGTTGGTTAGAGTACCGGCCTGTCACGCCGGGGGTCGCGGGTTCGAGCCCCGTCAACCGCGCCATTTTCCTCCTCAAACAGATCAACGGTTGCGCCTTTACGGGCACCTTTTCCCAATCCATTGATCATTGAAGGTTCTAATCGGCGAAATTTCGACTGTTCACTAAATGTTCTAACTTTTCTGTTGGAGTCTTGGTCTGGCTCGCCTATCTCTTAACCACTTGTTTGTTGGGGGCCGCATATGGCTGAGCTGAAGAATATCGAGGTGCGCGGCGCGCGCGAACATAACCTCAAAGGTATAGACGTTGATATCCCTCGGGACCAGTTGGTGGTCATCACCGGACTGTCGGGTTCGGGGAAGTCCTCATTGGCGTTTGACACCATCTATGCAGAAGGCCAGCGCCGGTATGTCGAAAGCCTTTCGGCCTATGCCCGGCAATTCCTGGATATGATGGAAAAGCCGGATGTCGATCATATCAGCGGCCTGTCTCCGGCAATTTCGATTGAACAAAAGACGACGTCCAAGAACCCGCGTTCAACTGTGGGCACGGTAACCGAAATCTATGACTATCTGCGTCTGCTATTTGCCCGCGCCGGAACGCCCTACAGCCCAGCCACCGGGCAACCGATTGAGGCGCAGCAAGTGCAGGACATGGTCGACCGGATCATGGCAATGGAAGACGGCACACGCGGCTATCTTCTGGCCCCCATCGTGCGCGACCGGAAGGGTGAGTACAAAAAAGAATTCCTGGAGCTCCGCAAACAGGGTTTCCAACGCGTCAAGGTGGACGGAGAGTTCTACGAACTGGATCAACCGCCTGTATTGGATAAGAAATTCCGTCACGATATCGATGTGGTTGTTGATAGACTGGTTGTACGGGAAGGAATGGAAACGCGCCTGGCCGACAGCCTGCGCACCGCTCTGGACTTGGCGGACGGGATTGCCATTTTGGAAACTGCCCCGCGTGAAGGTGATCCGGAACGCATCACATTCAGCGAGAATTTTGCCTGCCCGGTCAGCGGTTTTACCATTCCCGAAATCGAACCACGCCTGTTTTCGTTCAACGCGCCGTTCGGTGCCTGCCCGGATTGTGACGGTCTTGGGGTCGAGTTGTTCTTCGATGAGCGCCTGGTGGTGCCGGACCAGACGCTGAAACTCTACGATGGTGCTTTGGCCCCATGGCGCAAGGGCAAATCTCCGTATTTCCTGCAAACCATCGAGGCCATCGCGCGCCATTACGAGTTTGACAAGAACACGCCCTGGAAAGACCTGCCTAAAAATGTGCAGGAGGTCTTTCTGCGAGGGTCCGGGGATGATGAAATTCAGTTCCGGTACGACGAAGGTGGGCGCGTCTATCAGGTGACCCGCAGTTTTGAAGGCGTGATCCCGAATATGGAACGGCGGTACCGCGAAACTGACAGCGCGTGGATTCGTGAGGAATTTGAACGATATCAAAACAATCGCCCCTGCGGTGCCTGCGAAGGCTACAGGCTGCGGGCCGAAGCGCTGGCGGTTAAGATCGCCGGGCTGCACGTGGGGCAGGTGGTTCAGATGTCGATCCGTGAGGCTTTGGCGTGGATCGAAGATGCGCCCAACCATCTGAGCGCCCAGAAAAACGAAATTGCCCGCGCCATCCTCAAGGAAATTCGCGAGCGACTTGGTTTCCTGAATAACGTTGGTTTGGAATACCTTACGCTGTCCCGTTCAAGCGGAACACTGTCGGGTGGCGAAAGCCAGCGTATTCGTCTGGCCAGTCAGATCGGCTCGGGGCTGACCGGGGTCCTCTATGTGCTGGATGAGCCTTCGATCGGACTGCATCAGCGTGACAATGACCGACTTTTAGGCACGCTCAAGAACCTAAGGGATCAGGGCAATACGGTGATCGTTGTAGAACATGACGAGGAAGCCATCCGCGAAGCTGACTATGTTTTCGACATCGGTCCGGGGGCAGGCGTACATGGCGGGCAGGTGGTCAGTCACGGAACGCCTGCGGAAGTCGCGGCAGATGCGGCCTCTATTACTGGGCAGTACCTTGCGGGAACGCGTGAAATCGCGGTTCCGGTGCAGCGCCGTAAAGGCAAAAAGCAGAAAGTCACGGTGGTCAAAGCCACGGGCAACAACCTGAAGAATGTCACAGCCGAATTCCCCTTAGGCAAATTCGTTTGCGTCACAGGTGTGTCGGGCGGGGGTAAATCCACCCTCACGATTGAGACATTGTTCAAAACCGCGTCAATGCGGCTGAACGGGGCGCGTCAGACACCAGCACCTTGTGAAACCATCAAGGGGCTGGAACACCTCGATAAGGTCATCGACATCGACCAGCGCCCCATTGGGCGAACGCCGCGTTCAAATCCGGCGACTTACACCGGGGCCTTCACCCCGATCCGAGATTGGTTTGCCGGCCTGCCTGAGGCTAAGGCACGCGGGTACAAACCCGGTCGCTTCAGCTTTAACGTCAAAGGCGGGCGGTGTGAGGCATGTCAGGGTGACGGTGTCATCAAGATCGAGATGCACTTTCTGCCTGACGTCTACGTGACTTGCGAAACCTGCAAAGGCGCGCGGTATAACCGCGAAACGCTTGAGATCAAGTTCAAGGGTAAATCCATCGCGGATGTGCTTGATATGACAGTGGAAGATGCGCAGGAGTTCTTCAAGGCCGTGCCGTCAATCCGGGACAGGATGGACGCCCTTGCGCGTGTGGGTCTTGGCTATATCAAGGTGGGTCAACAAGCCACGACGTTGTCAGGTGGCGAGGCGCAGCGGGTAAAGCTGTCAAAGGAACTGTCAAAGCGTTCAACCGGGCGAACGCTCTATATTCTCGACGAACCGACAACAGGACTGCATTTCGAAGATGTTCGCAAGCTGTTGGAAGTGCTGCACGAACTTGTCGATCAAGGCAATACGGTCGTAGTGATTGAACATAATCTGGACGTGGTTAAAACCGCGGATCATATCATCGACATTGGACCTGAAGGTGGTGATGGCGGTGGCGAAATTGTCGCCACCGGAACACCGGAAGACATAGCCGATGTTGAACGCAGCCACACCGGGCGATACCTGAAGTCGATGCTGAAAGGCGCGCGCGTCGCGGCAGAATAAGTGCCCAGACGCGGCCTCAGTTCAGGATATCTGCGATCGCGCCGATCAGGTTCAGGACTTTGCGTGTCTCGGGGTCGACCCGGTACACATAATCACCGGCACGGACATAAGAGTAGTTTCGGTTCAACCCATAGCGATAAGGGTCATTGATCCAACGGTAATCATTGGTAATGAAGTCACCATCGCGATAGATTTTCTTTGCCTGACCAGGCGGCACGCAGGGAACGGATTTCTTGGCCAGACCCGGAGGGCAATGCCCGGCCTTGTTCTTTGCAACCGCGGCAACCGGGGAAAGGGCCAAAGCCGCCAGAGTTGCCGTCGTTACCAAAAATCTCGTCATGTCGCCGTCCTTTGCGAATTGGCCAGCCGGGCCTTTTGTTCATGACTGCCTAGATGGTCGCTTGCCCAAGATCTGTCAAATCGTTGGGCAAGATGCCGCCAGTTGTTTCAGTCACGTCCGCGGTTTTCGAACCGTGGCAACATGGCACTGAAATCGCGTCCCTTGCCATCTTCGTTCTCGACAAATTGCTCATAAAGCGCGGTGGCCGCCTGACCCATCGGTGTATCTGCATCTGCACTCTCAGCCGCCTGCTGGCTGAGGCGCAGGTCCTTCAGCATCAGCTCGGCCGCAAAACCGGGGGCGTACCCATTGTCGGCCGGGCTTTGCGGGCCGACACCGGGGGCAGGGCAATAGGCGTTCATCGTCCAGCTGTATCCGGACGACGTACTTACCACGTCAAACATCTTCTGCCGGTCCAGACCCAGTTTGTCGGCCAAAGCGAAGGCTTCACAGGTTGCAATCATGGTGACACCAAGGATCATGTTATTGCAGATTTTGGCAGCTTGACCGGCACCGGCCTCACCACAGTGAACAGCTTTCTGCCCCATGATGTCGAACAGAGGGGATGCCTTGGCAAACGCGGCTTCTGATCCGCCAGCCATGAAGGTCAGCGTGCCAGCCGCAGCACCACCGATGCCGCCAGAAACTGGCGCGTCTACGGACAACAGTCCGGCGTTGATGGCCTGATCCGCAACTGCCCGCGCGCTTTCCACATCAACTGTCGAGCAATCGATTAGCACGGCACCTTGTGCCATTGCAGGAATGATCTGATCCGCAACGGCCCTCAGAATCGCACCGTTTGGCAGCATCGTGATGACAGCATCGGCCGCTGCAACAGCTTCCGAAGCGGTTGCGGCTTGAGAAACCCCGTCAACCGTCACGCCTGCTGTGTCAAAGCCAAGTACTTTATGACCGGCTTTTGCAAGATTGGCTGCCATTGGCGCGCCCATGTTTCCCAGTCCGATGAAACCGATTTGCATCTCTTAATCCTCTTCGAATGTCAGGGCGTCCGCACCCAGGGGCTGAAGCATTTTCGACACGGTAACCAGAGGGACGTTCATGTCAGGAAACTGCCAGTTCGGGTTGCGATCCTTGTCGATGATCTGCGCGCGGATGCCTTCCAGAAAATCGCCATGCTCCATCGCGCGGTGGGTGAAACGATACTCCATCTCCAGAGCTCGGCGTATGGTCAGAGAAGGGGAGCGCAGGCGATGAAGAACCTCGATTGTGCAAGCCACGGAAAGCGGTGCGTTTTTCCTCAGCATGCCCAGAGATTTCGCTGAAAACTCACTGTCGTCGCTGCGCAGACTGTTCAGAACGTCGCCAAGGGTTTCACCGGAAAAATGCTGATCGATTTGCGCCTGCAAGTTCGCCAATTCACCATCAGTCGGTGTATCGGCGTGGTCAGCCAACAGTTCAGCGTTTCCAGAGGCTTCGAGCAACTCGATCAGATCGGACCATTGTGATTGCGGGATGAAAAGGTCGGCAAACCCTGCATAGATCGCATCCGCAGGCCCCATCCGATAGCCCGTTGTTCCCAGAAACTCACCCGCGCGTCCAGGTGCAAGGGCCAGCATCAACGAGCCGCCGACATCCGGCACCAGTCCGATGGAGCATTCTGGCATGGCAATCTTTGCGCTTTCTCCCACAACTCGATGGCTGCCATGGCATCCGATGCCAACACCGCCGCCCATCGCGAATCCCTGAAGAAAGCTGATGACCGGTTTTGGATATTCGAAGATCAGGGCATTCAGACGGTATTCGTCACGCCAGAATATCTGACCGTAAGAAAAATCGCCCTTGGTTCCAGTTTCATAAAGTTCAGCAATATCACCGCCCGCGCAGAAGGCCTTTTCCCCTTCGGCGTCCAGGATGATCAGGTCAATCTCATCGTCCTCGCGCCAGTTGCGCAGCGCTGTGTCGATAGCCATGCACATGTCATATGTCATCGCGTTCAGCGCATGAGGACGGGTCAGGGTGATACGCCCGGCACGGCCTGTGGTGCGGATATCGATATCTGACATGGGTGCCTCAGCGATTGGCAAGCAATTGGCGTGATACAATCACACGCATGATCTCGTTCGTGCCTTCCAATATCTGGTGCACACGAAGATCACGCACAAGCTTTTCGATGCCGTAATCCGCAAGATAGCCATAACCGCCATGCAATTGCAGGCACTGGTCCACAACTTTCGATCCAGTCTCGGTAACGAACTTCTTGGCCATGGCGCAGAACTTCGTGGCATCCGGCGCGCCCTGATCCAGCTTCCAGGCTGCCTGCCTAAGGAACGTTCGCGCGGCCTGCAATTCGATCTCCATATCCGCCAGACGGAACTGAAGGGCCTGAAACTGGTCGATGGATTGGCCAAAAGCCTTACGTTCGGACATGTACTGCAGCGTCATATCCAGCCCGGCCTGAGCGGCCCCAAGCGAGCAGGCAGAAATGTTAAGTCGTCCGCCATCCAGTCCCATCATCGCATATTTGAACCCGTCACCTTCCGTGCCCACAAGGTTTCCAGCCGGGATCTTGCAATCGTCGAACTGAACTTGCGCGGTGGGTTGGCTTTTCCAGCCCATCTTCTGCTCGAGCGCGCCAAAGCTGAGGCCGGGCGTGCCGTCTTCAACGTAAACGGTCGATATCCCTTTGGGCCCATCCTGTCCGGTACGCACCATGCAGACGTAAGCGTCGGAATATCCGCCGCCTGAAATGAAGGCTTTTGTTCCGTTCAGCGTATAGCCTTCGTTGGTCCGTTCAGCGCGTGTTTTCAGCGCCGCCGCATCCGATCCAGAACCGGGCTCGGTCAGGCAATAACTCAACACAGTTTTCAAGCTCAGAACATCGGGCATGATGCGCGCCTTGAGGTCATCGTCGGCAAAGTTGTCGAGCATCTTGGCGCACATGTTATGGATCGACAGGAAGGCCGCGACCGACGGGCAGGCCATCGATAGGGCCTCAAAAACCAGGGTGGCATCCAGACGGGTCAGGTTTGACCCACCGCTGGCCTCGGACACGTAAAGGGCACCGAAGCCAAGCTCTCCGATTTGGGGCCACAAGGCTTTGGGGATTGTTCCATCAGCCTCCCATTGCCGGGCAAAAGGGGCGATATGTTCCTGCCCAAAGGCATGTGCCATGTCGAAAATGGCTGTTTGTTCCTCGCTGAGTGCGAAATCCATGGCGCTCCCTCCCATCGGCAATGAATTGAACAGTTGTTTATTTCTGAATTCTTACAGAAATTTTGCAGGTTCAACAATGGCTCTGGGCAGGGGACTGTTGTCGCCACTGTCTAAAGATCCGCGTGGAACTCTTCGATCAGGTGGCGCACGATGGCCTTGCCGGGATCTTCCCCGCGCGCGGCAGCCTCGGCATGAACGCGACGTTGGCGTGTGGCCGAGGTGCCGTTTTCGGCGATCTGCCGCAGCCGGGCCAGATCCGACATTGTACCCAGTGCCTCGGCATCTTCGGCCAGCAATCCCATCAGATCACCGATCAAATCGGACATGGGTTTGATCGAGCGATCGCCGAAATCGATCAATCCTTCGCCCACACCGTATCGCTGCGCGCGCCAGCGATTTTCACCTATCAGAAAGCGATCATATTGCCGCCAGCGCAAGTTGCGATCTTTCAAGCGGCACAACATTCGCGTCAACGCCTGCACAAGGGCGGCCAGTGAAAGCGTGTGCTCCAACCTTGGTTGGACATCCATAATCCGCGTTTCAAGTGTTGGAAAGCGATGCGAGGGGCGAAGATCCCACCAGATCTTTGTGGTATCTTCAATGACCCCCAGTTCAATCAAAATTCCCGTGGTGCGTTCATATTCGCCCCAGCTTGCAAAGACCGGCGGCAGACCGGTGCGCGGCAGATTGTCAAAGACGGTCAGACGGTACGACGACAGGCCCGTATCTTCGCCGTTCCAGAAAGGCGAGGACGTCGACAACGCCAAAAGATGCGGCAAAAAGTACGACAATTGCGGCATCAGATCAGACCGCAAGGCTTGGCTTTCAACCCCGACATGAACATGCATTCCGCAGATCAGCATCCGGCGGGCCACACCCCCCAGCGCGTGTTGCAGCGCATCATAGCGTTCCTTTCGAGTGTGATGCTGATCCTTCCAGTTCGCAAAAGGGTGGCACGACACGGCTATTGGCGACAGGTTGTATTCCGCGGCCCGTTCCGAAACACAGGAGCGCAGGCGTTTCAGGTCCTCGCGCGCTGAAGCGATGGTTGTATGTGGGCGGGTGCCGACTTCGATCTGGCATTGCAGGAATTCGGGGCTGACCTGTCCTTCGAAATCATTCTGACAGGCTTCCATCAGCGCTTCGGGAGCTTCGGACAATTGGAGGCTGTCGCGGTCTACAAGAAGGTATTCTTCTTCGATCCCGATCGTGAATTCCTGCTGCATGGCGGCCCTCGCGGTAGTTATTTTGATCAGTGAATACGGAAATTTTCTTTTTGCCAAGGGTTTGCCCGGCTTGTCCTTGCAGAGGAACGACCAGCAAAGGTATGGAATAGCGCAGCAAAGACTACGGAGCCAGCGACTTGAAACCCAGAAAATTCCCACAGATCAACGCCGCCCTGGATGAACTGGGGGTAAGACTGGTCGACAAGATCACCGAACAGGATGAGCGCGCGCGGCTGGAAGCCTTTGAGGCTGCCGGAGGTCTGACGCGCCCCGTCTATGCCTTGTCGCCGGGAATGGACGGGTTTGATATCTCTCAGCTGGTCAGTGAATACACTGCGCACAAGAATGCGCTAGAGGCGCTGAAGGATCCTGAACGCAATCAGACCGGCTATCGTGCTGGAAACGGCTATTACGACAGCCCGGACGCGGATGCCCTGTATCTGATGATCCGACGCTTTCAGCCCAGGCGGGTGATTGAGGTTGGATGTGGTAACTCGACCCGAATAACCCGGCAGGCGGCCATCGATGGCGGGTTTGACACCACAATTACGGCAATTGATCCGTATCCCCGCGCTGACATCGCCCAAGTTGTTGATCGGTTCGAACAAAAACGGCTGGAGGACGCCGACCCGGTACTGTTTTCAGAGCTGGAAGCCGGCGACATTCTGTTCATCGACTCCAGCCATGTTGTGCGGATGAGCAACGACGTCGCGCACTTGTTCTGCCGCATCATTCCGACACTGAAGCCCGGAGTCGTGATCCATGTGCACGATGTTTTTCTGCCCTATGAATATCCCAAGCGTTTCTTCTATGACTGCCCGGGCTGGGGTGAGCAGTACATGTTGCACGCTTTGCTGCAATCTGGCGCGTATTCAATGCTTTGGCCGGGATATTACCTGCAACAGGATCGGCCCGATGCTGTCGCCAATTTGCCCTTTTTGGCTGAAGGGCGCGCGCAAAGCATCTGGGTGCAGCTAAAAGAAAAGTGATCTCAGACTGATCCGGCGTGACGAAAGCCCCGTACCTCTTTCCATAACAAGCTGGAGAGGAGAAGACAGCCATGTTACGTCGTACTTTTATGGGCGCAGCCGCCGCATTTGCATTTGCCATGCCGCTCAAGGCGCAGGCAGCAGATATCGTTGATACCGCTGTAGCGGCCGGATCATTCAACACGTTGGTTGCCGCAGTTCAAGCTGCAGGTTTGGTAGATACCCTGAAAGGAAAAGGTCCATTCACCGTCTTTGCCCCAACAGACGAGGCGTTTGCTGCATTGCCCGAAGGCACGGTGGAAACGTTGTTGTTGCCGGAGAACAAAGATCAGCTCGTGTCGATCCTGACGTACCATGTTGTACCAGCCAAGGTGATGTCCGGCGACATAGCTGGCAAGCGCGCGAAGGTTCTGACTGTACAGGGTGATCGGCTGAGCGTGAATGCCAAAAACGGCGTCAAAGTGAATGACGCCAAGGTCATACAGGCGGATATCGAAGCCAGCAATGGCGTGATCCACGTGGTTGACGCTGTTATCCTGCCGGAATGATGCTCTGCTCCTCAAGAAATCAAAGCCCCGGCGTATGACCGGGGCTTTTGCTTTTCTAAGCTGGTAAATTAGACCAAACGAACCTGTGTGCCGACCTTAACCAGTGGATACAATTCTTCAACGTGTTGGTTATACAGGCCAATGCATCCTGACGAGCTCTGCCGACCGATCTTGCGCGTGTCGTGCGTGCCGTGGACGAGATAAGCAGGCCAGTCCAGATACATGGCGCGCGTTCCCAGCGGGTTGCCTGGATCGCCACCTTCCATCCGAATAGGCAGGTTGGGGTCACGCTCGCGCATCGAGGCGGTCGGTGTCCAGCTTGGAAATTCGGTCTTGCGTACAACTTTTGTGTAGCCGCGTTTTGTAAGCTCTTCGCTCATGGGCACAGAGCTGGGGTACAGCTTATAGGTGCCATCCGGCGCCCAATAGTGAACCGCGCGGCTGGTAATGTCGGCCAACAGGCAGCCAACGCCCAGCTCATCAAAGTGATCCTGCCAGTTTTGTTGCGCGAAGGATGATACATTGCGCCGTACCGGTAACTGTGTGCTGATCGCGTCTTCTGTCTCCGGAAACGCGTCCGTGCTTTGGGCCCGAACAAGGGCGGGGGTCGCCATCAGGGATGCAACGCCCAGCAGGGCGGAACGACGGGTTATTCGGGAGTGGGACAAGGGTGCCTCCGGTAAATTCACTGCTCAATGTGTATTTGGCGGCAAGATATTTCCATTGGTCGCAATTTTCCAGAGTGACGCACCTGAATTTCTTGTGAACGTGGGGAATTTGAACGCTGCTCGGCGGAAAAATGCAAAAACCCGGCCCTGAATAGGGCCGGGTTCCATAGTCATGCAGGCTGAAATCAGTCCATGGCTTTGAAGTTGAACTCGCCACCTTCCTTGATGCCCGACGGCCAGCGTGCGGTTACTGTTTTGGTGCGGGTGTAGAACTTGAAGCTGTCCGGGCCATGCTGGTTCAGATCGCCAAACATGGATTTTTTCCAACCACCAAAAGTGTGATAAGCCAGCGGAACGGGGATCGGAACGTTGATACCCACCATGCCGATATTGATCCGGCTGGCAAAATCGCGCGCTGTGTCACCGTCGCGGGTAAAGATCGCTGTGCCGTTTCCGTATTCGTGGTCCATCGCCAGACCGATCGCCTCTTCGTAGGAACCTGCACGGACAGTCGACAGAACCGGGCCAAAGATCTCCTGTTTGTAGATGTCCATGTCCGGAGTGACGTGGTCAAACAGGTGCGGGCCGACAAAGAAGCCGTCCTCATAACCTTGCAGGCTGAAATCACGGTTATCGACGACCAGCTTTGCGCCTTGCTCGACACCCGAATTGATCAGACCAAGGATACGCTCTTTCGCGGCGGCGGTTACTACAGGGCCCATGTCGACATCGTCACCAGCGGTGTAGGGGCCCACTTTCAGCTTTTCGACGCGCGGGATCAGCTTTTCGATCAGCTTGTCCGCGGTTTCTTCACCAACCGGAACCGCAACAGAGATTGCCATGCAGCGTTCGCCTGCTGCGCCAAACCCGGCACCGACCAGCGCGTCGGCGGCCTGATCCAGATCGGCGTCGGGCATGACGATCATGTGGTTCTTGGCACCACCAAAACACTGGGCGCGTTTGCCGTTTGCGGTGGCACGGCTGTAGATATACTGAGCGATCGGGGTAGATCCTACAAAGCTGACACCCTGAATGATCTCGCTGTCGAGGATCGTATCAACGGCCTCTTTGTCACCATTCACGACCTGGAACACACCCTTGGGCAGGCCGGCTTCGACAAACAGTTCGGCCAGCATCAGCGGAACCGAGGGGTCACGCTCGGACGGTTTCAGAACAACGGCGTTACCGCAGGCCAGTGCAGGACCGACATGCCACAGGGGCATCATCGCAGGGAAGTTAAAGGGCATGATCGAACCCACGACACCCAGCGGCTGGCGCATGGAATACATGTCGATGCCGGGGCCTGCGCTGTCGGTGAACTCGCCTTTCAGCATCTGAGGCGCACCGATGCAGTATTCGATCACTTCCAGACCACGCTGCAAGTCGCCTTTGGCATCGGGAATGGTCTTGCCGTGCTCGCGGCTTAGTGCCTCGGCCAGTTTGTCCATGTCGCGGTTCATCAGGCCGACCATTGCCATCATGACACGTGCACGTTTCTGAGGGTTGGTTGCGCCCCATTCGGGCTGGGCAGCGGCTGCGGCCTCAATCGCCGCCGTGGTTTCCGCAGCACTTGCCATCGGGCACTTGTATTGAACCTCGCCCGTTGCCGGGTTGTAGACGTTGTCGAAACGACCGGATGTACCGGCGACCATTTCGCCGTTCAGGAAATGGGTCAGATCTTGCATCAATAACTCCTCCGATAGATTTGTGCGCACAATAGGCTTGCAGAAATCCCGCGAACAGAGGCAATGTCTCAAAAGAGTTTTGCAAAAATGCAAAAGGAAACGGTGTGACTCCAAACTGGGACGATATGCGGATCTTTCTGGCCGTGGCGCGCGAGGAAAGTCTTTCCTCCGCTGGTCGTATCCTGAAAATCGATCCCGCCACCGTGGGGCGACGTGTTGCGCGATTGGAAACGACGCTGGATTCTGCGTTGTTCACCAAGTCGCAGCAGGGCTATGTCCTGACACCGGCAGGGCAGCGCCTGTTGGAGCATGGGTTGCATGCAGAAGAGGCGATGCGCGCAGCGGCCGGAGCCGTGGCGGGATCCACGAAATCACTCAGCGGGCAAATCCGGATCGGCGCGCCAGATGGCAGCGCAAATTACCTGTTGCCCCAGGTCTGCGCCAGGATCAGTGATTCAAACCCGGAACTGGATATTCAGATTCTGGCTCTGCCGAGGGTGATCAACCTGTCCCGTCGCGAGGCCGATATGGCCGTGACCGTCAGCGCGCCAACCGCAGGGCAGCTTTTGGTCAAGAAAGTCAGTGATTACAAACTGCACATGGTCGCGACCGATGAATATTTGAAACGTCACGAACCAATCCACTCGGTCGCTGACCTCAAGGGGCACCGGTTGATCGGTTACATTCCCGACATGATCTTTGACCGCGAACTGGATTACCTGAACGATATTGGGGTTGACCGTGTCGCGCTTGCATCGAACTCGGTCTCGGTGCAATTGCGGCAGGTCAGTTTGGGAACAGGCGTTTGCGTGGCACATGACTTTACGTTGCCGTTCCATCCGGGGCTTCGGAAAATCCTGACGGATCAAGTGAGTCTGACGCGCAGTTTCTATCTGGTTCGGCATGAAGGAGATCAGCGCAACGAACGGTTGAACCGCTTTGCCGATGCCCTGACGCGCGGTATTCGCGAGGAAGTGCTTCGATTGGAAGCAGATGCCGGTGCTTGACAGGTCGCCACAATCGCGCAACGCTTTGGAATAAGTGTTATTATTCCGGAGGAATTCTTCATGTTGGTACAGGCTATCCTGACGTCCAAAGCGACAGACGGCGTTGTAACGGTGGCGCCAATGGCGACAGTTTCAGAAGCCTCGAAGATTCTTGCGGAAAAGCGGATCGGGACGGTTGTTGTTTCTGACGATGGCGGAGAAACCGCGATTGGAATTCTGTCTGAACGCGACATCGTCCGCGAGCTTGCCGCCAGCGGTAGTGGCTGTCTCGACCAGCCTGTAAAATCCTACATGACGCAGGACCTGATCACGACGACGCGTCAGGCCTCTGTTCAGGATATCATGGCCCGCATGACAGAAGGGCGCTTTCGACATATGCCGGTTGTCGAAGACGGTAAACTGATCGGCATCGTCACACTTGGTGACGTGGTAAAGGCCCAATTGGCCGAACTGGCGATGGAAAAGGACGCCCTGGAAGGCATGATAATGGGGCACTAACAGCAAGGGGTGCCAAAGCAATCACTTGCACCTGCAGCAAAGTTGTGTTTGCTTGCGCAGAAATTTTATTGCGCAGGAGGGCGTGATGCGGGTTGGTTTGTATCCGGGAACCTTTGACCCTATCACCATAGGGCACATCGATATCATTCGCCGGGCGGCTGCATTGGTGGATAAACTTGTCATTGGCGTCGCTATCAACCGGGACAAAGGCCCCTTGTTCTCGCTGGAAGAGCGCGTCGCGATGATCGAGGCCGAATGCGCCGAACTGACCGAACAAACCGGCACAGAAATCATCGCTCATCCCTTCGAAAACCTATTGATCGATTGCGCAAGGGATGTCGGTGCACAGATCATCGTGCGCGGTTTGCGCGCTGTCGCGGATTTCGAGTATGAATTCCAGATGGTTGGTATGAACCGCGCACTGGACGACTCGATCGAAACTGTCTTTTTGATGGCCGAGGCACGCCATCAGGCGATTGCTTCAAAACTGGTGAAAGAAATTGCCCGTTTGAACGGAGACGTGTCGAAATTCGTCACGCCCCGTGTCAATGCGGCACTGCGTGAGCGGTTAGGCTAGGGCACCCATAGCGGCGGCCGTATCCAGCATCCGGTTCGAAAATCCCCATTCGTTGTCATACCAGGCCAACACGCGAACCAGCGTACCGTCGGTGACTTTGGTTTCTGCCAGTGACACCGTCGAGCTGTGCGAGTCGTGGTTGAAATCGACAGAGACCAGAGGACGGCTTTCCGCGGCCAGAACACCGGGGATCTTTGCCGCGGCATCAATGAACAGTTGATTGACCTCATCTTCGGTCGTTGGGCGCGAAACCTCGGCAACCAGATCAACGACCGAAACGTTCGGGGTTGGTACCCGGATGGCCTGACCCGTCAATTTGCCCTTGAGTTGCGGCAGTACCAGCCCCACAGCGGCGGCTGCACCGGTTGTGGTAGGGATCATCGACAGGGCTGCGGCGCGCGACAGGTAGGGGTCTTTTCCAACCGTGTCATGCACAGGCTGGCTGGCGGTATAGGCGTGAACGGTGGTCATGTTGCCATGTTTGATGCCAAGACCAGCGTCCAGCGCTGCGGCAACCGGAGAAAGGCAATTCGTGGTGCAGGATGCGTTCGAAACGATCAGATCGTCGGCGGTTAGTTCGCTATCGTTGACACCAAAGACGATGGTTTTCACACCGCCGTCACCCCGTGCAGGGGCTGAGATCAGGACTTTCCGTGATCCGTTCTTGAAGTGACGTTCAGCCGCTTCTCGTGTGCGGAAAACCCCGGTGCATTCCAGAACAACGTCGATATCAGACCAGGGCAGGTCTTCGGGATTACGCTCACTGCTCAGGCGGATCGGGCCGCGGCCCACATCCAGACCGGCGTCTGTAAGCGTGACAGGGTTGGGATAACGGCCATGAACGCTGTCAAATTCGAACAGATGCGCGTTCATGTCGGGCTTGCCCAAGTCGTTGATCGCGACGATTTCAACGTCTTTACGTCCGCTTTCCATCACCGCGCGCAGAACCCCGCGCCCGATCCGTCCAAATCCGTTGATCGCTAGTTTCAGGGTCATGGTTCGCTCCGTACAAATATCTCAGCCATATGAGTTAGCGCTAACAATTACAGATCAAGCGAAATGTCAAGAAAAACCTCTGTCATCGCCAAAAAGCGAGCCAGTCCAGAAAGTCGTATAGCTTCTTACCGAGGAACAACATGTGCTCGGTTCCATACAAGGCTACGTCCAGCATCATGCCCCCAAGCAACAGGACGCCAAGCCAGATAGCGATTTGATTGTTCATGTCGGTTCCGAACGAAAATGCCCGCCCAGATAACCTGAGCGGGCACCAACGTACAAGCGAAGTCCGAAGGGTCAGTTAAGGCGGCCCATGGCGACGGCTACGTCTGCCATGCGAACCGAGAAACCCCACTCGTTGTCATACCAGGCCAGCACGCGCACCATGCGATCATCGACGACACGGGTCTGGTCGGGTGCGAAGATCGAGCTTTCTTCGGTGTGGTTGAAATCGGTTGATACCAGCGGTGCGGGCTCATATCCCAGAACGCGCTGCATCGGGCCCTTGGCTGCTTCTTCGACGATTGCGTTGATCTCGGCCACCGAGGTGTCACGCGACGCGCGGAAGGTCAGGTCAACCGCAGAAACGTTCGGGGTAGGGACCCGGATGGCAGAACCGTCCAGACGGCCTTTCAGGTTTGGAAGAACTTCACCCAAAGCTTTGGCAGCACCGGTTGAGGTCGGAATCATCGACATTGCGGCAGCGCGGGCGCGATAGAGGTCACTGTGACGACGGTCCAGCGTGGGCTGGTCTCCGGTATAGGCGTGAATGGTGGTCATGATACCGTGTTCAATGCCGACACCTTCGTCCAGCACCTTGGCCAGCGGGGCTAGGCAGTTGGTGGTGCAAGAGCCGTTCGACACCATGTTGTCGTTCGCGGTCAGGGTGTTGTGGTTCACACCAAAAACGATGGTTTTGTTCACGTTCTTGCCGGGGGCAGACAGCAGCACCTTGCCGGCACCGCGATCCAGATGTGTTTTGGCCTTGGTGCCGTCATTGAATTTACCGGTGCACTCCAGAACGACGTCACAGCCTTCCCAGTCCAGTTCATTCATATCGTAGGTCGAAAACATCTGCATCGGGCCACGGCCCAGATCCATTGTGTTGCCTTCGATCGAAACTTCGCGCGGGAACCGCCCGTGAACGCTGTCATATTTCAGCAGATGCGCAGAGGTTTCCAATGGGCCGGTTGCGTTGACTTTGATCACTTCGATGTCGTTACGCCCCGACGCGGCGATGTGCGACAGGGTGCAGCGGCCAATACGGCCAAAACCATTGATACCGACCTTGATGGTCATGTGACGTCTCCTGATGCGCTTGCGTTGAGGGCCATATAGCGGCGAAATGGGAATCTCAAAAGGGCAAAAACGGCATATTTTTAAGGTGTTAGCGCAAACCTGCGACGGTTGCGCTAACGCTTGCGCTAGCCGTTGGATCAGGTAGGGTCCAGATGCGGCAGCGAAAGGGAAAGGAAACGCAATGAGTGGTCTTTTGGCCTTGTTGGACGATGTGGCCGGGATCGCCAAGGTTGCGGCGACATCGGTGGATGATGTCGTGGCTGCGGCGGGCAAGGCTGGGGCCAAGACTGCGGGAGTGATCATCGACGACGCCGCAGTGACACCGAAATACGTTCAGGGCTTTGCCCCGGCGCGCGAATTGCCGATCATCTGGCGTATCGCGCGCGGTTCGGTTTTCAACAAAATCATACTCCTGTTGCCGGTAGCCTTGCTGCTGGCCAATTTCGCCCCGTGGCTGATCACCCCACTGTTGATGCTGGGTGGATCATATTTGTGTTTTGAAGGTGCCGAGAAGATTTTTCACGTTCTGTTTCCTCATGGAAGTCACGTCATAGAGGAAGACATGAAAAACCGGGATCCGGGCCATCTGGAAGAGCAGAAGGTCAAGGGCGCGATCAAAACTGATTTTATCCTCTCAGCCGAGATTATGACCATTGCACTGGCGGCGATCGAAGCGCCAAACCTTTGGATGCAGGCCGCAACTTTGGCCGTTGTGGGGATTGGCGTGACTGTGGCGGTTTATGGCTCGGTGGCGTTGATCGTGAAGATGGATGATGTTGGGCTTTATCTGGCGAGTAACGCTCCAACGCCTGTTGGTCGTGGCTTGGGTCGCGGTCTGGTCAAGGCAATGCCGGCTGTGATGAAAACCTTGTCGGTCGTCGGAACTGCGGCGATGCTTTGGGTCGGTGGCTCGATTGTCATCCACGGTCTGGAAGTGCTTGGTTTTGGTTGGCTGCAGCATCAGATCTATGACTGGGCCAAAGCGATTGCGTATTCAGCGCCCGAGGACTGGGCCGCTGCGGTGAAATGGCTGGCCAAAGCGACAATGGACGGAGTTCTGGGCCTAGCCTGGGGACTGGTTTTGATCCCAATGGCCACCAAGGTGATCATGCCTTTGTTCGGCAAGTCCAAAGCGCACTGAAAAGAAACGGAAAAGGGCGGCTGAAGCCGCCCTTTGGTTGATTGTTCTGGTATAAGCTTACAGCCCCAACATTTCCTTGACCTTGGCCACGGTTGCTTCGGCGGTGATGCCGAAATGCTTGTACAGCTCACCGGCAGGGGCCGAGGCACCAAAGCTCGACATGCCGATGAACCCGGCTTTGGCTTCGCGGCCACGTTCACCCAGCAACCAACGATCCCAGCCGCCAGCACGAACCGCGGCTTCGATACCAACGCGGACCGGACCTGCCGGAAGGACGCGCTTGCGGTAGGCTTCGTCCTGTTGCGCGAACAACTCCATGCAGGGCATCGAGACGACGCGGGTGCCGATACCTTCGGCCTCGAGCGTCGCTTTGGCTTCCATGGCCAGCGACACTTCGGAACCTGTTGCAATCAGGATCGCCTGACGCTTACCTTCTGCTTCGGCCAGAACGTAAGCACCTTGTGCGGTCAGGTTCTTGGTCTTGTGCTCGGTACGAACCGTTGGAACACCCTGACGGGTCAGCGACAGGACCGAGGGGCTTTCCTTGAAGGTCAGCGCCAGTTCCCATGCCTCGGCGGTTTCAATGGTGTCAGCGGGGCGGAACACAAAAGTGTTGGGTGTTGCGCGCGAAATCGCCAGGTGTTCGACCGGCTGGTGGGTCGGGCCGTCCTCGCCCAGACCGATCGAGTCATGAGTCATTACGAAGACAGACGGGATCTTCATCAGTGCCGCCAGGCGCATGGACGGGCGGGCATAATCTGTGAAGGCCATGAACGTGCCGCCATAGGGACGGATACCACCATGCAGGGCCATACCGTTCATCGCCGCCGCCATGCCGTGTTCACGGATACCGTAGTGGATGTAGCGGCCCTTGCGGTTTTCCGGCAGGAATACACCCATATCAGCCGATTTTGTGTTGTTCGATCCGGTCAGGTCCGCCGAACCACCAACGGTTTCGGTCATGATCGGGTTCACAACGTTCAGGACCTTCTCCGACGACGAACGGGTGGCCAGTTTTGGCTGATCTTCGGACATCTGTTTTTTGAAGGCACGAATGGCTCCGGCCAGACGTTTGGGGGCCTCGAACGCATAAGCGCGAGTGAACTCAGCCTGCTTGCGCTCGGACAGTTGTGCAAAACGCGCTTCCCATTCCGCACGCTCGGCAGCGCCACGCGATCCGATGGCTTCCCATGCGGATTTGACATTGGCAGGCACGTCAAACGCATCATGCGCCCAGCCATAGGCCTTTTTGGCGTCCTTCAGCTGATCCGCATCGGTCAGCGCGCCGTGCCCCTTTGACGTGTCCTGCGCCGCGTGGCCCAAAGCAATGTGGGTTTTACACGCAATCATGGTCGGCTTGTTCGACTTCTTCGCCTGAACGATGGCCGCGTCGATGGCCTTGGGATCATGACCATCGATTTCGATCACATGCCAGCCCGAGGCCGCAAAGCGACGAACCTGATCGGTGCGGTCCGCGATATCGACGGTGCCGTCGATGGTGATGTTGTTGTTATCCCAGAAGACGATCAGCTTGCTCAGCTCGTGACGACCGGCCAGCGTGATTGCCTCCTGGCTTACGCCTTCCATAAGGCAACCGTCGCCCGCGATGACATAGGTATAGTGGTCAACAACCTTCTTGCCATAATGTGCACGCTGGATTTCTTCGGCCATCGCAAAGCCCACGGCGTTCGAGATACCCTGACCCAGCGGGCCGGTCGTGGTCTCAACACCAGCGACCAGAAAGTTTTCGGGGTGGCCTGCGGTTTTTGCGCCCAACTGGCGGAAATTCTTGATCTCCTCCAGCGTCACATCTGCATATCCCGTAAGGTACAGCAGCGAATAGACCAGCATCGAACCATGGCCGGCGGACAGGATGAAGCGGTCGCGATCCGGCCAGTTCGGGGCCGAGGCGTCAAACTTCAGATGCTTTTCGAACAGGACGGTGGCGACATCAGCCATGCCCATGGGCATACCGGAATGTCCGGAGTTTGCAGCGGCGACGGCATCAAGGGTCAATGTGCGGATGGCCGCAGCTTTGTCCCAGTGTTCGGGGTTGGCATTGCGCAGCGCAGTCAGGTCCACGGGCGTTGTTCCTTTGGATAAAAAGCAGATTGCGGGCTCAATACCACTCAGCACTCAAAGTGCAAGCAGAACCGGGGTTTATCCGCCTGGATTGCTTGAAGTGCGTGGCCCAAGTGGTTGAAAGCAAACAGTGGGTATTTTCTGTCGCATTCCGTTAGACTGGCGGCAGGCGGGATTCGATTTTGATTCGGATCGCTTCGCAACAGAATGAACCTTGATAAAGAGGTGACAGGGGCATGAGCCAACTTGAGGAATTACAGCACCGCATTATTGCGGCGATGGACCGTATCGGAGCGGGCGTCGACGCATTGGGCGGTGCGACCGTAGATGCCCGGCCAGATGACGGCCTCCAGGCAGCGCTTGAAGATGAAAAAGTTGCGAACGCGCAGCTTCAGGAACGTCTGAGAACCCTGAAGGAACAGCACGAACAGGAAGTGGACGGGTTGCGTGCCGATCTTGAGGAGTTGCGAACCGCTCCGGCCGATACAGCCGAAACAGACGCTCTGCGATCCGAGCTGGAAGAAGCCCGTGCGAAAATCGCATCGGTCGAAGCCGCACGCGCTGAACTGGCCGAAGCCAAGGCCGCATTGGACAATAGCACCGAGCTGGAGGCGCTGAAGGCGGAAAACAGCCGTCTAAAGGAAGAACTGTCAGACACTGTCCGCGTCGACGACCTGAGCGCCGAGCTTGAGATGCTGCGCGCTGAACGGACCAGCCACGGCGCTGCAATGTCGCGGCTGGACGACGATCTGCAACGGATGCGCAAGGCAAACGAGCAGTTGCGCACTGCGATAGACGAATTGCGCGCCGCCGCCGCCGAAGGTGTCGCAGATGCCGAGCTGCTGAACCGGGCCACCGTCGCGGAACTGGAAGCAACGCGCGCGGCGCAGGCGTCAGACGCCGCCGAAGCGCAGGCCGTTCTTGCAAGGTTGGAACCTCTGCTCTCGCAGGCGAAACTTGTTGAAGGTGAGGTAGAGTAATGCCCGAAGTGACCATTCATATCGGCGGGCGCGGTTTTGACGTATCCTGCCGGGACGGGGAAGAGCCCTTTCTGCACGCTGCCGCCAAAGTGTTGGACGACGAGGCGCAGGTGCTGTCCGATCAGATCGGTCGTATGCCGGAATCCCGCATGTTGCTGATGGCCGGTTTGATGCTGGCCGACAAGACTGCGGCGACAGAGGACAAGGTCAAGTCGCTCGAAGGGAAACTGGCCGAAGCCGAAGCCGAGCTTCAGGCGCTGCGAAGCGCCCCGGCGCCCGAACCTGAGCGCATTGAAGTGGCTGTGGTTCCACCATCCGTTACAGATACGCTGGCCGAACTGGCCGCACGGGCCGAAGCGCTGGCCGCAGTAGTTGAGGAGAAAAAGGCACGATGAAGTTCCTGAGCAAATTCATCTGTGCGGTGGCGCTGATTGCGCCCGCGACAACAGCATTGGCTGAGATCGATATTCTGTCTGTCACCTTCACCTGCGAGAACGGAATACCGCTGCCTGTCACCTATTTCAACGCGCCGGACAGTACGGGTGCAGCGGCAACCTTGGTGGACAATTCTCTGGTTGTGATGCGTCAGGTCCAAAGCGGGTCTGGTATCCGCTACGAATCCATTGGTGATGGTGGAACCTACATCCTGCGTTCGAAAGGGTGGGACGCGTCCGTAAGCTATTTGGCGGCAGGCGCCGCCGTTGAGCAGGAGATCTACCGGGGTTGTTCCAGCCGTTAGGCTGGATTACGCGTTTGCTTCGCGAATTTTGTCGGCTGCTTCCTTGTTGTAGCCGACGTTGTTTTCATCGAACAACGCATCCAGTTCACCCGACAGCGTCATCTCGGTGATGATATCGCAGCCGCCAACAAACTCGCCTTTGACATAAAGCTGGGGCACGGTCGGCCAGTCGGAATAATCCTTGATCCCCTGACGCACCTCTTCATCGGCCAGAACGTTCACATCCGTGTATTCAACGCCCATGTAGTTCAACACCCCGGCCACGCGCGAGGAGAACCCGCATTGCGGCATTTCCTTGGTGCCTTTCATATACAGCACCACATCGTTGGCTTTGACGGTTTCGTCGATCTGGGTCTTAACGTCGGTCATTTTGTATTTCCTTTTCATCCGCATCTGCGGGGATTGTTCCATCACTGGGCAAGCTGGGTGCCCATCCTTCCGTTTCAAGCCGCCGGTGTTCGGCCTGCGCCATTTTCACCGGATCAAGCCCGTATCTCTCAAGGCCGCCCACTTTGCTGAGTTCACCCGGATCTGGACGCATGTCGGCGAGGTTGCGTTTTCTGCTCCGCTTCACATAGGCTTCGATCAGCGCGGCGGCAACTATCAAAGCTGCGATTGCTGATATCCAAACCTGCCATGAATTCATTTTTTGGGAACCATCGCTTTGGCGTAGGCCTGTGGGTCTCTGGTGACCCGAGACACGGTTACATGACCACCGCCGCCTCCCAACACGGTTCCGTGGTCTATCAATTGGTCTCCGTGACCAGGTTTCACGCCCCGAATTTTGTCGGAGCGCCTATTTTTCATTGCCGATCTGACAATAAAGGCGCTGCCGACAAAGGCAATCAGTCCACAAATGCCGTATATCCAGACGGTTGCACTCACTCAGGTACTTTCGTCGTCAGCGCCAGCGCGTGCAGCTCACCATCTGGGCCATCCATCTTGCCTTTCAGCGCGGCATAAACCGCGCGTTGTTGCTGCACCCGGTTTTTGCCGCGAAAGCTTTCGTCCACCACCATGGCGGACATATGAACACCGTCGTTGCCGCCGACCTGAATATCCGCATCAGGAAAAGCTTCTCGCAGCAGGTGTTCGATTTGATGGGCGCTCATCGGCATGTAGGTAACTCCTGAAGGTCTTTCCAAAGATGTAGAGCGCCTGAACCGGGCGCGCAAGGGCACATGAATGCGCCAAAACGACGAAACCTGCGCTTATTCAGGGCGCAGGTTTCGAGCAAGTTTTATTCAGCCTGATCAGGCGACGGCGTCGGCAAAACTGTTGCGGAAAATGGCCGTCAAGTCTTCCAACGAGGCCTCCGAGCTTCCGATCCTGATCGTTTCGCCGGTGAAACGGCCAACCGAGACCAGCGGCACACCTGCCTGACCCGCCGCGATCATCAACGCCTCGGCCTGATCAAAGTTGCACGCGACCAGATACCGTGCCTGATCTTCCCCGAACAGAAATTCCGTCGGTGCATCATCCAGGCACACGCCAACCCCGGCGGCCTCGGCAAGTTCGAAGGCCGCCAGCGCAAGGCCGCCATCACTCAGGTCAGTGCAGGCCTTGATCATTCCACGATTGGCGCGAATGAAATCACCGTTGCGTTTTTCAGCGTCCAGATTCACATGTGGCGCGTCGCCATCTTCTCGGTTGAAGACTTCGGCCAGAAGGGCTGACTGACCCAAATGGCCTTTGGTTTCACCGATCACCAAAGCCACGTGACCCTCGCGCACCTCGTTGCCGATGATTTCATCGCTGTGGTTCAGCAGCCCGACAGCGCCGATTGTGGGGGTGGGCAGGATCGCCTGGCCGTCGGTTTCATTATACAGCGACACGTTGCCGGACACGATCGGCATATCCAGCGCGCCGACTGCGGCGCCGATTCCCTGAATGGCGCCAACAAACTGGCCCATGATTTCGGGCTTTTCCGGGTTGCCGAAGTTCAGGTTGTCGGTGGTAGCCAACGGTTTCGCCCCAACAGCCGTCAGGTTACGGTAGGCTTCGGCCACCGCCTGTTTGCCGCCTTCAACCGGGTTGGCGCGGACGTAGCGCGGAGTCACGTCAGAGGTAAACGCCAGCACCTTGTCGGTGCCGTGCACGCGCACCATACCCGAACCCAAGCCCGGTGTCCGGTTTGTATCCGCCATCACCATCGTGTCGTATTGCTCATAAACCCACTGCTTGCCCGCGTAGTTGGGCGACGAGAGTAAGGCGCGCAGGCCGTCAATCGGGTCGATCTGAGGCACTTCGGCCAGTTCCTCGGCTTCGGGCGTCGGCACCCAAGGGCGATCATATTCGGGCGCGGTCGAAGACAGTTTGGACAGGACGAGATCGGCCTTGACCTCACCGTTGTGCATGATCAGGAAGCGGTCTTCGGCAATGGTTTCGCCAACGATTGCGAAATCGAGATCCCATTTTTCGAACACGGCGCGGGCCTCGGCCTCAAGTTCGGGTTTGAGAACCATCAGCATGCGTTCCTGAGATTCGGACAGCATCATTTCATAAGCTGTCATGTTCTCTTCGCGCTGGGGGACGTTTTCCAGATCCAGACGTACGCCCAGACCGCCCTTGTCGCCCATCTCAACCGCGGAACAGGTCAGGCCCGCAGCACCCATGTCTTGAATCGAGATCACGGCACCGGTCTGCATCAGCTCAAGCGTTGCTTCCATCAGGCGTTTCTCGGTGAAGGGATCACCCACCTGAACAGTAGGGCGTTTTTCCTCGATGGTGTCGTCAAACTCGGCCGAGGCCATCGTCGCGCCGCCAACACCGTCGCGTCCGGTCTTGGCACCCAGATAAACCACAGGCATGCCCACGCCCGACGCGGCAGAGTAGAAAATCTTGTCGCTGTCGGCCAAACCGGCGGCAAAGGCGTTCACAAGGCAGTTGCCGTTGTAAGCCGGGTGAAAGCGGACCTCGCCCCCAACGCAAGGCACACCGAAACAGTTGCCATAGCCGCCAATGCCTTCGACCACGCCGTTAACCAACTGGCGGGTTTTGTGGTGGCCGGGTTCACCGAAGGACAGCGCGTTCATCGAAGCGATCGGGCGCGCACCCATGGTGAACACGTCCCGAAGGATGCCGCCGACACCCGTTGCCGCGCCTTGATAGGGCTCGATGTAAGACGGGTGATTGTGACTTTCCATCTTGAAAACAACGGCCTGACCGTCGCCGATATCCACGACACCGGCATTCTCGCCCGGTCCGCAAATGACCTGAGGTCCCGAGGTCGGAAGAGTGCGCAACCACTTCTTCGACGACTTGTAAGAACAGTGTTCGTTCCACATAGCCGAGAAAATGCCAAGCTCGGTAAAGGTCGGTTCACGCCCGATGATCTCGAGGATCATGTCGTATTCCTCGGGCTTGAGCCCATGTGCGGCAATCAGATCGGGTGTGATGGCGGGCTCTTGCATCTTCTGTCCTGTGTCCAAGTGGGCCGAGATTGCGCGCCTTGTAGGGCAAGCGCGCGCGTGTGGAAAGGGTCAAGACGGCGCAGGCCGCGTCTTTCAAAGAAAAATGGAACCGGCCTCACGGCCGGTTCCAAAAAACCGCACAGCAGTCCTGCTGCAATTCGCAGACGTAAACCCCGAAGGTTACGCCGATCCCTGGTCCTTGTTGACCTCGGCAGCAGCTGCGGCGCCAACAGCAGCCTTTTGCTCGGGCGTCAGATGCTCGACCTCATCCAGGCCCGGAATCGCAACGCGCACCTCGCGGCGGGCAAAGTCGATGCCGTTTTCCTTGAAGGCTGCTTTGACCCGATTGAAGATTTCCTTGCGCAGGGTGAATTGCTTGCCCGGTTTGGCCATAAATTTACCGCGAATGATCATGCCCACATCATCAAAGTCGAATACACCCTGAGACTTGAAGGGCTGTAGGAAGCCTTCTTTGTGGGTTTCGTCCTCCATCATTTCGGCCCCGATCTTCTTGAAGATTTTCTTGACCTTGTTGGGATCGGTATCGAAGGGCACGGTGAACTTCAGCTTCATAATCACCCAGTCACGGCTGTAATTCGTCAGCTTCTGGATTTCACCATAAGGGATTGTGTGCACAGGCCCCCTGTGATGACGCAGTTGCATTGAACGGATCGAGATTTTTTCGACCGTTCCGGTGGTTCCGCCCACATCGACATATTCGCCGACGCGGAAGGCATCATCGACCAGAAAGAAAACACCACCGACGATATCCGCCACCAGTTTCTGAGCACCAAAGCCGATGGCCAGACCCAGAACACCGGCACCGGCCAGAAGCGGTGTGATGTTGATACCCAGCGCACCCAAGGCCAGCAGGCCAAAGATTACCGAAATTGTGACTTGGGCCGTAATCCGCATCAGCGGCAGAACCGTCGCCAGACGAGAGCCCCCGGCACCGCCGCCTTCACCGCTTGCTTCCTCGTCGACTGCTTCAGCTGCGGTCTGTTCCTTGGCCAGCCTGCGGTTGATCCATAGTGAAACAACCTCGTTCAGGATGTAGCCGACCGCAATGATCAGAAGGAATTCAATAACAGCGCCGCCAACTTCGGCACTGACACCGGCCGAGGCGACATTGCGCAGGTCAAGATGCCACGTGCGGGCGATCATGAAAACCACGACCAAACCCGCAATAACCCGCCCAATCCGGATATAGCTGCGCTTGGCCGCGCGATGAGCGCGTTCGGCCAGCGGGCCTTCTCCTGACATTGGCGGCTGCAAGTGGCGCACCAGCCCGCGGATCAAAGTGTCGAGGGCAGGGGCAATCAGCAACCAGAACATGGTTGTGAAATGCGCACCACCTCCAAGCAATCTGAGCGTCGACGGATCGCGTTGCGCGACCAGGAATTCGACCAGCAGCCAGATTGTCACCGAAACGCCAATGGCGAAGTAGGGATAATAATGCGCAACTTCTTCATCGAATTTTGTGCGGTCCGGGTCTGTTCCCAGCATCATCTGAGACAACCCGTCGCGCGCGGTCCAAGCGATGACGGCGATATAGACATGGATTGCCGCATTCAGCCAGAAGGCGATGCGTGTGTCGTCCCCTGTGATACC
Source organism: Ruegeria sp. L11 (assembly GCF_056531755.1). Taxonomy (NCBI): domain Bacteria; kingdom Pseudomonadati; phylum Pseudomonadota; class Alphaproteobacteria; order Rhodobacterales; family Roseobacteraceae; genus Ruegeria; species Ruegeria sp. L11. The sequence goes on along the minus strand of NZ_JBQFMI010000001.1, from coordinate 767,937 downwards.
ATTTAGGGCGTTGAATCGCACAACAAACAGTGTGAACCCGATCAGGATCAACAGCCCGATCAGATTGCGATGCAGATATTTTGCCCAATGGTCGTCAATACTCACCAGCCGATATTTTGGCTTCTCCGGTGCCAGAACAAAACGTGAGGCCGCAGCCCCCAGGCGTGGAATCCAGATCAGATAGAAAACAAACGGAGCGGCATAAGTGATCTGTTCGGGTGTCAGAAGCCCGCGACCAATCGCGCGAATGACAACATAGAACACGATCAGCCCGGCAATTTCGCGGCAGAACCTGCGGAACAGGTAACTGATGGCGCCCCTGAGATCGGCCTCATCCCCAACTTCGGTCGCTTCATGCCAGCGACGGGTCAGGAAAATGAACAGTTTCTCGGCTATGAAACCCGCAATCAACACAGAAAGAATAAGCCCAAACAGGGTAAGGACGCCGGACGTTCCAAACGTGTCGCTGAAATTGCCAAACGCAGTTATCTGTGCCGTGACAATATTGGGAAGCGTGGTCAGAACATGTGTCCAGGACGAGACCATCTCGGCCCATATCTCACTGATTTCGGTCAGCGGGTCTTCCACGTTCGCCTTCTCGGCAGCCTGCTTTTCGGCGACCGCATCAAGGCGCTCTAACAGAATGGCGCGCACCTGGTCATCTGACATGCGGGCAACCAGACCATCGACCTGCTCAGGTGTTAGATCGTCCGGAATGGTCACTGAAGAAGTTGAGCCGGTATCTTGCGCATAAAGCGGAACCGCCAAAAATAGAGTGCAGACAATCGCCAACATAAGGCGGAATGGGTGGAACATGATTCTCCCTCGAACACGAAATTATCTCGTTTTTTTGGGATCATATGCCTATGCGTGTATTTTTCCCAGAGCTTTCGCTGACTTGATGCAACGCCTAGAGCAAAAAAAAGGCCGAGCAATAAGCTCGGCCGTAGTCCAACAGGGAGGTATGAAGATGATGAGCGTTTCAGCATCACCGCCTTCGAGTGCTCATTTAGGGGTCAGATTGTAAACGTTCAAGGAATTTAACCCTGAAATGTCCTCATGCCCGCTATGCCATTTATGCATAGCTAAAGTTTTCCCATCTTTTTCAGTTGTTTGCGCTGTGCGATGATCTCGTCCTGCACAAAGTCGCGGAACGCCCCGACACGTTTGGAGTGTCGGAGTTCTTCGGGATAAGCCAGATAGACCGGCACGTCAGCGGTTTCGACATCCGACAGAACTGGCACAAGATGCGGGAAATCCTGTGTGACGTAATCTGGCAGAACCCCAATGCCGAGATTGTGCAACACTCCCTGAAGGACGCCGAAGTAGTTGTTTACCGTCAACAGGGATGCGGGATTGTAGGTCATAAGGTGGCGAACCATGGCCGCGCTGGCGCCCACCTGGGGTGCCGCGGGTGTTTGACAGATCAGCCGGTGATTTTGGATATCCTCCAGAGATTTCAGCATTCCACCATGGGCTTCGATGTAGTTGTGCGTCGCGTAAAGCGCCATCTGAACCGTCATCAGGCGTTTTCGCACAAGATCTGCCTGGCTGGGTTCCTTCATGCGAATGGCGACATCCGCTTCTCGCATGGGAAGGTCCAGAACTCGTTCTTCCAGCATCAGGTCGATGTTCAGATCAGGATATTGTTCATAAAGCTTGGGCAGGCGAGGGGCGAGCCACAGTGTGCCGAACCCAAAGGTCGTCGTGACCCGAAGAACGCCAAAGACCTCTTCTTCACTGTCGCGAATGCGTGCGGCAGCTGCGTCCAGCCGTTTTGACATGGCGGATGTGGCGTCGAACAACAATTCACCCTGTTCGGTGAGAATCAGCCCCCGGGCGTGACGGTGAAAAAGGGTGGCATCCAACGACTCTTCCAGCGCACGGATCTGTCTGCTCACGGCGGATTGAGACAAATTGAGCTTGTCCCCGGCATGTGTGAGGCTGCCCGCATCGGCCACCGCGTGAAATATTCTAAGCTTGTCCCAATCCATCGCCGCAACTTTCGTTATCTTTTCGAACGCCTATATGAAACAGGTAACAAGTTCTACAATCAAAGGCCGAAATCGTTACAGTTCAGTGCATAAAACCTATACAGGTCAGAAATTATGACCTAAAATGCGCTGAGTACATGCACACTGATCTGGCGAGGGGAGACGTCTGATGAGTCAGCCACAGATTACGTTAAACGACCGGTTCGATCTTGAGAAAAGCCCCGTTCTTCTGAACGGAACACAGGCACTTGTCCGGTTGATGCTGATGCAAAAGGCCAGAGACCGGCAGGCGGGACTGAACACTGCGGGGCTGGTGACTGGATATCGTGGCTCGCCACTTGGCGCTGTTGATCAGCAGATGATGCGGGCGCAAAGGCAGTTGTCCCAAAGCGATGTTACGTTTCAATTCGGATTGAACGAAGATCTGGCGGCAACGGCGCTGTGGGGCAGCCAACAGGCCGGCTTGCGCGGCGACGGCAAGTTCGATGGGGTTTTTGGGCTTTGGTACGGCAAGGGGCCGGGCGTAGACCGGTCCGGTGATGTCATGCGCCACGCGAATATGGCCGGAACCGCCAAGCATGGCGGTGTGCTTATGGCGATGGGTGATGACCATACCGGCGAAAGCTCGACCGTGTTGCATCAGTCCGAATGGTCACTGGTAGATATGTATATGCCTGTCGTCAGCCCGGCGGGTGTGCAGGAAATCCTCGACTACGGAATTTACGGCTTTGCGCTCAGCCGTTTTGCTGGGGTTTGGGTTGGGCTAAAGACCATGAAGGACACAATCGAGGTTACCTCGGTTGTGGATGGTCGCCCCGACCGAATGCAGGTCGTCGTACCTGATTTCGATATGCCGGAAGGCGGTTTGAATATCCGCCTTGGGGACACGCCGCACCTGCAAGAAACGCGTGTCATCGACTACAAAAGGTTTGCAGCCGAGACGTTTTCGCATGCCAACAAGCTGGACAGGCGGATATGGGGCAAACCGGGTGCAAAGATCGGGTTTGTTGCGGCGGGCAAGAACTGGCTGGACCTGACCCATGCGCTGTCGCTTTTGAATATCAATGAATCCGAAGCCGAACGGCTGGGGATCACGACCTACAAGGTGGGGCAGACCTTCCCGCTGGACATGGTCGGGTTCCACGACTGGGCCGAAGGGCTGGACCTGATCGTGATTGTCGAGGAAAAGCGCAAGCTGATCGAGGTTCAAGTCAAAGAGGCTATCTTTGACGACCGTCGCGGCCGCCGGGTTTATGGGTGGTACAAAGGCGGTGCCGGTACGTTGCACCGCGATGAACTGTTCCCGACCCGTGGCGCGCTCGACCCGATCATGATTGCTGAAAAGCTGGGTGAGATCCTGATCGAAGAAGGGCGTGAAACCGATGGTATTCGGGCCGGGCTGGCCTCTTTGTCCGAGGCACGCCGGGCCGACAACGCACAGGAAATCGCAACACGGCTTCCGTATTTCTGCTCGGGCTGTCCGCACAACAGTTCGACCAAAGTCCCGGATGGCAGCCGTGCCTATGCAGGGATCGGTTGTCATTACATGGTTCAGTGGATGGACCGGAACACCACCGGCTTTACCCAGATGGGCGGTGAAGGCGCGAACTGGATCGGTGAAGCACCGTTTTCGACCACCAAACACGTGTTCCAGAACCTTGGCGATGGCACCTATAACCACTCGGGCGTTCAGGCGATCCGCGCGGCGTTGTCAGCAGGCACGAACATCACCTTCAAGATCCTGTTCAACGATGCCGTCGCCATGACGGGCGGGCAGGAGAATGAAGGCGATCTGACCGCAGAACGGATCGTTGCCGAGGTCAAGGCCATGGGTGTCCGTGAGGTTGCTCTGGTCTATGACGAAAAGGAAGACGTGAACTTCAAGGCTTTGCCGTCGAGTGTTCAGACGTTCGAGCGTGCGGAACTGATGCAGGTACAGGAGAAATTTCGCGAGATCGAGGGCGTCTCGGTCATCGTTTATGTTCAGACCTGTGCGGCCGAAAAACGCCGTCGCCGCAAACGCGGCACGTTCCCGGACCCGGACAAGCGCGTATTTATCAATACCGATGTCTGCGAAGGCTGCGGCGATTGCGGGGTGCAGTCGAACTGTGTGTCGATTGTGCCCAAGGAAACAGAACTCGGACGCAAGCGCGCCATCGATCAGTCAAGCTGCAACAAGGATTATTCCTGCCTGAACGGCTTTTGCCCATCCTTTGTCACGCTTGAGGGGGCGAAAATCCGCAAAGAGGCAACGACCGAAATCGACTTGCCGGACCTGCCGATGCCGGTGTTGCCCAAGATCAGCGGCACCCATAACGTGGTGATCACGGGTGTCGGGGGAACCGGTGTTGTCACGCTGGGCGCGATTCTTGCGCAGGCTGCCCAGATTGACGGCAAAGGCGCGGGCATGATGGAAATGGCGGGCTTGGCGCAGAAGGGCGGCGCGGTTCACATCCATTGCCGTCTGGCCAACGCACCCGAAGACATCAGCGCCATCCGTGTCGCAACCGGCGAAGCCCATGCGCTGATCGGCGGTGATCTGGTGGTGTCCGCTGGAGCCAAAACTTTGGGCCTGACGCGCACAGGCCGTACAGGCGCCGTTGTGAACAGCCATGAGACGGTAACAGGCGACTTTACGCGCAATACCGAGTTCCGCATTCCTGCCGATCAGCTGGAACTGGCCCTCCAGGCACGGTTAAAAGAAGGTGTCTCGCTGTTTGACGCGACCGAGTTGGCACGCGCCGTGATGGGCGACTCGATCTATTCCAACATGATGATCTTTGGCGCGGCGTGGCAGCGGGGGTTGTTGCCCGTCAGCCATCAGGCGATCTTTGATGCCATCGAATTGAACGGAACTACGATTGAACGGAACAAGCGTGCGTTCGATATCGGGCGTTGGGCGGTTCTGCATCCCGCTGAAGTGCAGTCCATTCTGTCCCCGACCGTGACCGAGATGCCCAGATCGCTGGATCAGAAGATCGAATTCCGCGCAAGCCATCTGACCGATTACCAAAGTGCGCGGCTGGCCAAACGGTATCGCAAGCTGGTCGACAGTGTTGAGGATGCGGATATCCGCGAGGCGGTGGCAAAAGGCTATCACAAGCTTTTGTCCTACAAGGATGAATACGAAGTCGCGCGCCTTCTTCTGACAAGCCGTGACAAAGCGGCTGCCGAGTTCGATGGTGATTTCAAGATGACGTTCCATCTGGCCCCGCCCTTTTTGGGGGAATCGGGCAGCAACGGCAGACCCCGCAAACGTGCGTTTGGCGAAGCCATCCTTGGCCCACTGAAGCTTTTGACCCGGTTGAAGGCACTGCGCGGTACGCCACTGGATATCTTCGGCTATTCGTCGGAACGCAGGATGGAACGTGCGTTGATCCGTCAATATGAAAAGGACATGCGCGAGGTTCTGCCGCTTGTATCGCAGACAACACGCGATGCGATTGCCGCCCTGGCTCGATTGCCGCTGGATATCCGTGGGTTTGGCCCCGTATTGCGCGAGAACGAGGCCAAAGCAGCCAAACGGCGCGAGGAGTTGCTGGCCGTCATTCGCGGCGGAGGGACAGGGTTGCAGGCTGCGGCGGAATAAAACGTCACAAGCGTGTCACGATAGCTAGGCAAAATTGTTACTTGCACTTATTTTGCAGGCAGCAAACCGGAGACCCATATGCCTTCCCGTCGTCATGCCGTTCGCGACATTTCCTATGCGCATTCCGCCGAAACCAAAGGTGGGCGGATGGTTATCAAGCTGATGGAGAACACGACGGGCCGTATGCGCCTGATCAAACGCGCGGACGGGTACGAGAAAGACGTTGCCAATGGGCGCGACTTTTGGGCTGTGATGGTCGAACGCTATGGGCTGACACTGGACGTGGAGGGGGGATCGCTTTCGAATATCCCGAAAGACGGTCCTCTGATCCTGATTGCCAATCATCCCTACGGAATTCTGGATGGCCTGATGATGGGACATATCCTGTCCGAGACGCGGGGTGATTTCCGCATTCTGGCCCATCGGGTGTTTCGCAAGGCCGAAGACCTGAATCGCATCATTCTGCCAATTTCGTTTGATGAAACGAAAGAGGCGATGCAGCTGAACCTTGAGACCCGCAAAACCGCACTCACATATCTGAGCGAAGGCGGGGCGATCGGCATTTTTCCCGGCGGGACGGTCAGCACCGGGGTTAAGCCGTTTTCCCACCCCATGGATCCGGGTTGGCGCGGGTTTACCGCGCGGATGGTGGCAAAATCTAATGCCACAGTTGTTCCGGTTTTCTTTGATGGCCACACGTCTCGTCTGTTTCAGATCGCCAGCCATCTGCACAGTACTTTGCGGATGGGCCTGCTGATCAAAGAGTTCAAGAAACGCGTTGATACACCGGTGAAGGTCGTAGTCGGAGAGCCGATCAGGCGCGACATTCTGGACCCGCTCAGCAAGGATACGCGCAAGATGATGGATTTCCTGCGCAAAGCCACGTATGAGCTGTCTCCAACGCCGTTGAAGTCTTATGATTACGGCTATGAGTTTGAGGAACGGCATCGCGCCTGAGTGATCTAATGGCAGTAGGTATCTTTGATTCCGGTTTGGGCGGTCTGACCGTCCTGAGTGCCGCACAGCAACGTCTGCCGGACGTTGATTTCCTGTATTTTGCAGACAGTGCACACGCGCCATACGGTGTGCGTGATGCCGAGGATATCTATCAGCTGACCCGCAAGGCGGTTCAAGATCTGTGGTCGCGTGGCTGCAATCTGGTGATTCTGGCCTGCAACACGGCCAGCGCCGCAGCGTTGCGGCGGATGCAGGAAGAAGGCGTGCCCAGCGGCAAACGCGTTCTTGGCGTTTTTGTCCCGTTGATCGAAGCACTGACCGAACGGCAATGGGGCGACAATTCTCCGCCGCGCGAAGTGGCCGTCAAACATGTGGCGTTGTTTGCAACGCCTGCCACCGTGTCCAGCAGGGCCTTTCAGCGGGAACTGGCATTTCGGGCCATCGGAGTAGATGTCGAGGCACAGGCATGTGGCGGCGTTGTGGATGCCATAGAAGACGGTGACATGATCCTGGCCGAAGCCTTGGTGCGCAGCCATGTGGATGCGCTGAAACGCAAAATGCCAGAACCTCAGGCTGCTATTCTGGGCTGCACGCATTACCCGTTGATGGCCGAAGCATTCCAGGCGGCGTTGGGTGACGATGTGCAGGTTTACAGCCAGGGTGCGCTTGTTGCTGACAGTCTGGCAGATTACCTGCAACGTCATCCCACCATGTTGGGCGAGGGCCCAAGTGGTTTTCTGACAACGGGCAAACCCAATGTTGTCAGCGACCGGGCGACGCAGTTCCTCCGACGACAAATCACGTTCCAGGCTGCCTGACTTAGGTCAAGGACGCAGCCGCTCTGCTTCCCTTATTTCAAGGCCGTCGCATCGGCGGTCGAAACATGTGACACTCAAGTGAAAGAGGTCTGACATGACCCATAAAATCGCAATTCTGGGCGCTTCGGGCTATACCGGCGCTGAACTGGTGCGGCTGATCGCCGAGCACCCGAACATGGATATCGTCGCGTTGGCCGCCGAACGTAAGGCTGGCATGACAATGGCGCAGGTCTTCCCGCATCTGCGCCACTTGGATCTGCCGGACTTGTGCAAAATCTCCGAGATCGACTTTGCGCAGGTCGACCTGTGTTTTTGCGCCTTGCCGCACAAAACCAGTCAGGAAGTGATCCGGGACTTGCCGAAAGGCCTGAAAATCATTGACCTGTCCGCAGACTTCCGGCTGGCAGACCCCGACGAGTACGAAAAATGGTACGGTAATCCGCATATCGCGCTAAAACAGCAGGAAGAGGCGATTTATGGTCTCACCGAGTTCTACCGCGAAGACATCAAGGGGGCACGGCTTGTTGCGGGTACCGGGTGCAATGCGGCGACCGGGCAATATGTTCTGCGGCCACTGATATCCGCCGGGGTCATTGATCTGGACGATATCGTTCTTGATCTGAAATGCGCCGTATCAGGGGCAGGGCGGTCACTGAAGGAAAACCTGCTGCACGCTGAACTGAGCGAAGGCAGCAATGCCTATTCCGTCGGTGGGACACACAGGCATCTTGGCGAGTTCGATCAAGAGTTTTCGAAACTTGCCGGTCGGGCTGTGCATGTGCAGTTCACGCCCCACCTTATCCCTGCAAACAGGGGTATTCTGGCCACAACCTATGTGAAGGGTGACCCGCACAGCATCTACGAAACGCTTGCCAAAGCCTATGCGGATGAGCCGTTCATCCAGATGCTGCCGATGGGTGAGACCCCTTCGACCCACCATGTGCGGGGGTCGAATTTCTGTCACGTCGGTGTTGTGGCCGATCGGATTGAGCGGCGCGCAATTGTAATTGCAGCGCTGGATAACCTGACAAAAGGTAGCAGTGGGCAAGCCTTGCAGAACGCGAACCTGATGTTAGGTGAAGATGAAACTCTGGGCCTGATGATGGCCCCGCTTTTCCCGTGAGGATGGTATGAAAACGCTCAAGAAACGTCGGCGCGTACAAGTCATTCTGGTGGCAGTTGTTGCCTTGGTGGCGGCAACAGCGTTGATTGGCTGGGCATTGCAGGATGGGATCAACTTTTTCCGCTCACCCAGTGAGGTGATTGCCGAGCCGCCGAAACCAACCGAGGTGTTCCGGATAGGCGGCTTGGTCGAAGAAGGCTCAATCATTCGCGGACAGGGTGAAACCATTCGTTTTGTTGTAACGGATGGTGGCGAAAGCGTTCCGGTCTCGTTCACAGGTGTCCTGCCTGATCTATTCTCGGAAAATCAGGGGATGATTGGCACGGGCAGTTACGTGAACGGAGTCTTTGAAGCGACTGAAATTCTTGCCAAACACGATGAAACCTACATGCCGAAAGAGGTCATGGACGCTCTGAAAGAGCAAGGTGTCTACAAAGGCGCGGAAGAAAGCTGAAGCTGTTTGAATCTGTTACGGAGCGTTGCGTGCATGGTGCATGCAGCGCTCCGTTTCGTTTTGATTCGTTAATATCTGTCGGAAACGGTGTGGCCACCTAACGTTACGAGGGTGGTATGCAAACGGTTCGCCAAATTGCCAAAGAGATTGTGGCCCGTGAAGGGGGCTTTGTTGATGACCCCGACGATCCGGGCGGGGCAACCAAGTTCGGGGTCACGATTCACACCCTGCGCAGGCTGGGTTTGGATCTGACTGGCGACGGCCGGGTTGACGAGGCGGATGTGCGCGCATTGTCCCGTCGGCAAGCGGTCGACATTTTTGTTCGGCACTATTTCGACAAGCCGCGCATTGTTGAGCTGCCCGAAACCCTGCATGCCTCTGTTTTCGACATGTATGTGAATGCCGGTGCGCAGGCGGTGAAGATCCTTCAGCGGCTGCTACAGGAAATGGGGTTCAACGTCACCGCCGATGGCGTAATCGGGCCGCAAACCGTGGCGGCCTGCGAAAGCGCGGCGCAGCCAGAGCCTGACGTCTTGCGCGACGCTTACGGAATTGCGCGGCGAAACTACTATTTTCGCCTTGCTGATCGGCTGCCTGCATCCAGAAAATACGCGCGTAGCCGATCAGGCGGCAAAGGTGGCTGGATAATACGGGCGGAAGAGTTCCTTTCGCCGCGTTATCACCTGTCGGACAGCGATTTTAACAGAAGGATCGCGGCATGGGGCTGATTTCAGGTGTGTTGGCGCTGCTGTTTGGCAACGGGCGCAACGTCTTGCAGGAAACCGCAGAACTCTATCGCGAAAACACCGAAGCAAGCGCAGTACGCGCTTACGAGGTTCAAACTCAGGCCATGTTGCAGTTCGGTACCGAATTTCAGGCACCTCAGAAGGGCCTGTTTGACCGTGTCATGGACGGCGTAAACAGGTTGCCGCGCCCGGCACTGGCATTGGGAACGCTTGGCTTGTTCGTTGCCGCCATGGTCGACCCAATATGGTTTGCCGCACGGATGCAGGGCATAGCCTTGGTGCCAGAGCCGTTGTGGTGGTTGCTGGGCGTGATCGTTTCGTTTTACTTTGGCGCGCGTCACCAAAGTAAAATGCAGGATTTTCAGCGGGGTATCCGCTCAACCATGACGCAACTGCCAACGGTCATAAGCAATATCGAGGCCTTGCGCACCATGCAGAGCGACAGCCCCGGTATTGCTGATCCCGGTCCGGATGCTGCGCTGAACAGCGATGTCATACGTCCCGAGGAAAACCGGGCGCTGCACGATTGGCGAAAGCTTCGCGGTATCTGACCCGCGACACTTTGTGCGTACAGATCAAGCTAAAGGTCATGGCCCCCGGTTCCGCACCGGCGTATATTCCGGGGCATGATTACAGAACTTGGCCACTTCACCCTGATCCTCGCGTTCTTTGTCGCAATTGTGCAAAGCGTTGTTCCCCTGATCGGCGCCTCAAAACGTTGGACCGGCTGGATGGCTTTTGCAGAGCCTGCCGCCATCGTGCAGTTCCTGCTGACGGCGTTTGCGTTTGGTGCTTTGATCTGGGCGTTTGTAACCTCTGACTTTTCCCTCAGGATCGTGGTCGAGAACAGCCACACGGCAAAGCCGATGCTGTACAAGATCAGCGGAACATGGGGCAACCACGAAGGATCCATGCTGCTTTGGGTGCTGATCGTCACCCTGTTTGGAGCGATGGCGGCTTTCTTTGGTGGCGGCTTGCCACCGACACTCAAAGCCCGTGTTCTGGCCGTTCAATCGGCCATTGCCGTGGCGTTTTTCGGTTTTATCCTGTTAACGTCGAACCCGTTTGACCGGCTGGCCATCGCTCCGTTTGACGGGCGCGACCTGAACCCGCTGCTTCAGGATCCCGGGCTGGCCTTCCATCCGCCGTTTCTGTACCTCGGCTATGTCGGGCTGAGCATGGCTTTCAGCTTTGCGATTGCGGCCCTGATCGAAGGGCGTATCGATGCGGCATGGGGCCGTTGGGTGCGCCCCTGGACGCTGGCGGCCTGGGTTTTCCTGACTATCGGTATCGCGCTGGGGTCCTGGTGGGCCTATTACGAACTCGGCTGGGGCGGTTTCTGGTTCTGGGACCCGGTCGAAAACGCGTCCTTCATGCCCTGGCTGTTGGCGGCGGCGCTGTTGCATTCGGCAATAGTTGTGGAAAAGCGCGAAGCATTGAAAAGCTGGACCATTCTGCTGGCAATCATCGCGTTTGGATTTTCCCTCATCGGTACGTTTATCGTGCGATCAGGGCTACTGACCTCGGTTCACGCATTTGCCAATGATCCGGAGCGCGGTGTATTCATCCTGATCATTCTGGTCTTCTTCATCGGCGGCGCGCTTACCCTGTTTGCCGCGCGGGCACAGGCGATGGAGGCCAAGGGCGTTTTCGGCATGGTCAGCCGCGAAAGCGCGCTGATCGTGAACAATGTCCTTCTGGCGGTCAGTTGCTTCGTCGTCTTTGTCGGGACGATGTGGCCGATGGTGGCCGAGATGATGTTTGACCGCAAACTTTCGGTTGGGGCACCGTTTTTCAACGCGGCGTTTTCTCCGTTCATGGTTTTGCTGGGGTTGATCCTGCCAATCGGGGCGATGCTGCCGTGGAAACGCGGTCGGCTGGGCAAAACGGCTTGGTCCCTGCGCTATGCCTTTGGTCTCGCGCTGGCGATTGCGCTGTTGGTTTGGGCCATGCAGACCGGCCGCAGCGCGTTAGGGCCCGTAGGCCTGTTCCTAGGGGCATGGATCACATTCGGTGCAGCCATTGATTTGTGGAGCCGGACAGGCCGCAATGGCAGCTTCAAACGTCTGATCCGACTTCCGGGAGCCGATTGGGGTAAGGCAGTTGCCCATACCGGTCTTGGGGTCACGATCTTTGCGATTGCCGGTCTGACCGCGTGGGAGGCGGAAGATATCCGTGTGGCGCAACTGAACCAGCCGTTCGAAGTGGGTCAGTTTACACTGACATTGCAGGACGTGCGACGGGTTCAGGGGCCGAACTATTTTTCAACCACGGCTGATGTTCTGGTCGAAAAGGGCGGTCGCGTCATCGGAACGCTGCATCCCGAGAAACGGGATTATCCCGTTGCACGCATGCCGACGACCGAGGCCGCGATTGACTATCGTTTTCTTGGTGATCTTTACGTCGTCATCGGGGATCAGCAGGCAGATGGCGGCTGGGTCATGCGCACCTATATCAAGCCTTTGGCGAACTGGATCTGGGGTGGATGTATCCTGATGGCGCTCGGCGGTGTCCTTAGCCTGAGCGACAGGCGGTTCCGTGTCGCCGCAGGTGCGCGCAAATCCCCCGCTGGCGGAGTACCCGCAGAATGAAACGCCTTGTATTGATCCTGCTGCTGCTGGCAGCGCCGGTGTTTGCGGTACAACCTGACGAAGTTCTGGACGACCCTGTTCTGGAGCAGCGCGCGCGCGACCTGAGTGTTGGGTTGCGATGCCTGGTGTGTCGCAATGAAAGCATTGACGAAAGCAACGCTGAACTGGCACGCGATCTGCGCTTGCTTTTGCGTGAACGCCTGGTTGCGGGTGACAGCGACGAAGAGGCTGTCGCGTTTATCGTTGACCGCTACGGCGAATATGTCTTGCTCAAGCCCACCACCAGCGGTTCGAATCTGCTGTTGTGGCTTGCCGGGCCAATCATGTTGCTGATCGCTGCCGCAGTCGGGTTGAACTTTCTTCGCACACGCGCCAGGGCGCAGGTTTCAGGTGAAACCGAAGCTCTAAGCGCAGAAGAACAGGAACGCCTTCGCCAAATTCTTGAAGACTGACGTTTGGTTCTGCTTTTCCCAACCTGCCCGGACAAGTAAATGTGCTGAAACACGTGGCGCGAGGGAAAAAGTCTTCATGAATTACGAAACGGTTCTATTGGACATATCGGACGGTCTGGCGGTTCTGACCCTGAACAGACCGGACAAGATGAACGCGCTGACCACTCGGATGCGGGCAGAGATTACCCACGCGATGAAAGACGCTGCGGTTAAAGCGCGCTGTATCGTTATCACCGGGGCAGGTCCGGCGTTTTGTTCCGGGCAGGATCTGGGCGATGCATCATCGACCGGTAAGATCGATCTGGAACGATCATTGCGCGACGAATACGAGCCGATGCTGGAAACCATCCACAGCTGTCCGGTTCCGACGATCGCTGCTGTAAACGGACCTGCTGCGGGGGCAGGGGCCAACCTTGCGCTGTGTGCGGATGTGGTTATTGCAACGGAGAGTGCGTACTTCCTGCAGGCGTTTGCACGTATCGGCTTGCTGCCCGATGCCGGGGGCACCTGGTTCATGCCGCGCCAGATGGGCTTGGCCAAAGCGATGGGGGCCGCCTTGTTTGCTGACAAGATCAGCGCCCGGCAGGCCGAAGAATGGGGTATGATCTGGGAAGCTGTGCCCGATGATGCGTTTGCCGCACATTGGCATAAAAGGGCAGAATATCTGGCCAAAGGTCCAACTGCGGCCTATGGCGCGATCAAACGTGCCATTCGCGGGACCTACGAAAACACATTGCAGCAGCAGCTTGCAACCGAGGCGCATCTTCAAGGCGAATGTGGCCGGTCGCGAGATTTTGCTGAAGGTGTGGTGGCGTTCATGGAAAAACGCCCTCCGAAATTCGAAGGGCGTTGATAAGCGTTAGGCGCGGCGGCGGCGACGCGTACGGCGTTCGGGGCCCGCGTCGTCCTCGGTTCCGTCGGAAGCCGACGAAAACGGCCCCAATGCCTCGGTGATCTGATCCAGTGTCGGGCGCTCGCCGCGCGAAGTGGTATCCAGCGCTTCGCGCATTTTGCGCAGATGATCGGGCATGGTGCCGCAGCACCCGCCAATGATTGTGGCGCCCGAATCCCGCGCCATGGCAGCATACCGACCCATCAGTTCGGGTGTCCCGTCATAGTGGATATGGCCATCCACGTATTTCGGAATGCCCGCATTGCCCTTTGAGATTAGCGGGCGCTCGGTGCCTTGCGCAGCAAAACCCAGAACCGTGCGCAGGATATCCGACGCGCCGGTACCACAATTGGCCCCAAAAGCGATCGGTGGGTTTGGCAAGGTTTCAACCAAAAGCGCAAGATCGGCCGAGGTGACACCCATCATTGTGCGCCCGGCCGTGTCAAAGCTCATCGTGCCGCACCAAGGCATGTCGGCCAGTGCAAAGGCCTCGGCTGCCGCGCGGAACTCCTCGGGCGCGCTGATGGTTTCTACCCAAAGAACGTCAACCCCGCCCGCTTTCAAAGCCTCGGCCTGTTCATGGAACATTTCAACCGCTTCGGAATGCGACAGGCTACCGACCGGCTCCATAATCTCGCCGGTGGGTCCAACCGATCCGGCCACGACAACAGGGCGCCCGGCTTTGTCTGCGACTTCACGTCCGAGTTCTGCGCCGATACGGTTCAGCTCGCCCACGCGGTTCTGCGCATCATGCAGTTTCAGACGCGCCGCAGTACCTCCAAACGTATTGGTCAGAAACAGGTCGCTGCCCGCATCGACTGACCCCTGATACAGCGCCCTGATCTTGTCCGGAGCATCCACGTTCCACAACTCAGGCGCATCACCTGATTGCAGACCCATGTTAAATAAGTTGGTCCCCGTTGCACCGTCCGCAAGGATGGCGTCTTTGGTGTCCAGAAGTTTGCTCAGCGCGTTTGTCATAGGGTTATTCCAGAAAAAGCGTATAAACGCTGCAAAAAAACAGAGACGCCCCATGTCTCATGACCAGGGCGTCAAATCAAATTCATAAAACTCATGAAGATCATGAATTTTGCATTTCAGGCAATCAATGCTCGCCTTCCGCCATCACCTGTTCTTTGGCCTCAACCAGAAGCTCGGCCATTTTCGAACGGATCGTGGCTTCATCCGCAAGATCACCCAAGTAGGCTTTGACTGCCTCGACAACATCGTCCTCGCCGACATGCTGCAGGTCGGTATGAACCAGTTCCTGGCCGTATTTCCGTGCCTGTTCAACAGTTTCGCCCTTCAGCGCAGACGCCCAGACAGCCATAAAGCGGTTGCGGCGCATCCGTGCGATGAACTGCATCTTTTCGTCATGGGCGAATTTGCTTTCAAACGCGGCTTCACGTTCGTCGAATGTGGTCATTGGTTGGGGACCCCTTGGATTACCGTTTCTCACTGATGATATGACAATAGGACACTCTGGGTGCAAGGTATTTGCGCTGCGTCAAAGGCCCTCGGGGCAGCGAACTTGCGGGAACGCAGGGCTTGCACTATGAGGACGCCAACGTGAAGGGACTCATTCCCTTTCGCCAGTCTGGAAAGGTCGCTTATGGCGCGTCGCAAGAAAATCTACGAAGGCAAGGCCAAAATTCTGTATGAAGGCCCCGAGCCGGGCACCATCGTACAGTATTTCAAGGATGACGCCACCGCATTCAACGCCGAGAAGAAGGACGTGATTGACGGCAAAGGCGTGCTGAACAACCGTTTGTCCGAGTTCTTCATGACCGGGCTGACCCAGATTGGCATTCCGAACCACTTCATCCGGCGCCTGAATATGCGCGAACAACTGGTGCGCAATTGCGAGATCATTCCGCTGGAAGTGATCGTGCGCAATTACGCGGCGGGTTCGATGTCGAAACGTCTTGGCATTGCCGAAGGGACGCAATTGCCTCGTCCGATCGTTGAATATTGCTTCAAGGATGATGCCTTGGGCGATCCTCTTGTCACCGAGGAACACATCGCCGCGTTTGGCTGGGCCAGCCAGCAGGACATGGACGACATCCTCAGCCTTGCGCTGCGCGTGAACGATTTCCTGAGCGGCGTGATGCTGGCGGTGGGAATCCGTCTGGTTGACTTCAAGATCGAAATTGGGCGCGTGTTTGAAGGCGACTATCAGCGGCTGGTTGTTGCGGACGAAATCAGCCCGGACAGCTGCCGCCTGTGGGATATCAAGACCGGTCAGAAACTGGACAAGGATGTATTCCGCCGCGATCTGGGCAGTCTGACAGATGCCTATTCCGAGGTCGCCCGAAGGCTGGGTGTGCTGCCTGCCAGTAATGTCACCAAGCCGACGCTGATCAACTAAACATTCCATCTCAGCAGCGCCGCCCCCTCAGGGCGGCGTTTTGCCTTTGCCAAGTTGTTGGCAGAGCAGGGTGTTTGCGTGTGGCCGGGCCGTTAAATCAGATGACTATACCGAAGTTTCCAGCTGCTGCGCCAACAAAACTACTCAGGTCCAACTGACGGCGCAGGATCGTCACTCGCCTGCGGCAAACTGCGTTTGAAACAGGGTTGTCGAAACCCATCAGGCGCGCTATCCCCCGCGCAACGAAATGGGCCTTGTATGCGGCCCACAGTTGGAGTTGCCAAAATGAAAGCACGGGTTCATGTGATGCTCAAGAACGGGGTGCTGGACCCGCAGGGCGAAGCAGTACGGCACGCATTGGGTGCAATGGGCTTTGATCAGGTCGAAGGCGTACGTCAGGGCAAAGTCATCGATCTTGAGCTTGCCGATGGCGCGACCGAGGCAGACGTGACCGAGATGTGCGAAAAGCTTTTGGCCAACACCGTCATCGAACGCTACGAGATCGAACTGGTCTGATTAATGCGGGCCGCGCGTCTGATCACCTATCGTCAACCGCTTGAGGTGTCGACGATCCCCGACCCGGTTCCCACCGAAGACGGTGTTGTGGTGCGGGTGCTGGCTTGCGGCGTGTGCCGGTCCGACTGGCACGCCTGGTCGGGCTCAGACCCCGACGTTGTCCTGCCCATGACACCCGGCCACGAGTTTTGCGGCGAGGTGGTCTCGGTCGGTGTGCGCGTCACACGGTGGCGTGTCGGGGACCGGGTGATTGCGCCCTTTATCCTTGCCTGTGGGCATTGCCCGGACTGCGCGCAGGGTCATCAGACAATCTGTCCGAACCAGGTCGTACCCGGCTTTACCTGTGACGGGGCTTTTGCTGAATATATTGCCGTGGCTCATGCCGATGCCAACCTGACATCCTTGCCCGACAGCATCGCGCCTGAAATCGCTGCCGCATTGGGGTGCCGCGTAACCACGGCGTGGCAGGCGCTTGTTAGCCGGGCGCAAGTGCAGGGTGGTGAGTGGATCGCTGTCTTTGGCGGCGGCGGCGTCGGAATATCAACGCTTCTTCTGGGCAAGGCGCTCGGCGCGCGTGTAATCGTTGTCGATATCGCCGAGGACAAGCTGGCCTATGCCGAAACTCTGGGCGCCGATGCGGTGGTCAACGCTGCGACATGTGATGCCCCTCAGGCGGTGAAGGACATCACCGGTGGCGGCGCCGATGTTGCGATCGAGGCGCTTGGCGTCGAAGCCACGACCGTTTCCGCCATGCGATCCCTGCGCAAAATGGGGCGCATGGTGCAAATCGGAATGCCCGCAGGGGACCATGCGCAGATGTTGCTGCCGATGGATGTGCTCTATTCTGGTCAGCTCTCCGTATTTGGCACCCGCGGGATGCCAAGCTGGCGCTATCCGTCGCTGTTGTCGCTGATCGCGGGTCAAGGGGTCGACCTGAGCCCGCTGGTGACCCGGAAAATAACCCTGAACCAGGTAAGCGCCGAGCTTGCCGCTTTTGACCATCCAACGCCTCCGGGTGTTGCGGTTGTCACAGATTTTGTCTCGTAGGAGGGCCCACCATGCGTGCAGCCGTAATCGTATTCCCCGGATCCAACTGTGACCGAGATCTTGCCGTCGCCTTTGAGCAGGCCGGTTTTCAGGTCGATATGGTCTGGCACAAAGACGCGGCTTTGCCTGAAGGTATTGATATCGTGGGTGTTCCCGGCGGGTTCTCTTACGGAGATTACCTGCGTTGCGGCGCAATCGCGGCGCAATCGCCGATTTGCAAGGCCGTGGTCGAACACACGCAACGTGGCGGTTATGCCGTTGGAATATGCAACGGTTTTCAGGTTCTGACCGAAACCGGCATTTTGCCGGGCGCGTTGCTGCGCAATGCCGGGCTGAAATATATCTGCAAGACCGTCGGCCTGAAGGTCGAAACCAGCGACAGCGCGTTTACCAGCGGTTACAACGCAGGCGATGTGATCGGTATTCCGATTGCGCACCACGATGGCAACTATTTTGCGGATGACGCGACACTGGCCGCTTTGAAAGATCAGGACCGGATCGCGTTCACCTATGCCGAAAACCCGAACGGCTCGGTCGGGGATATCGCCGGGATCCTGTCGGAAAACCGCCGCGTGCTTGGAATGATGCCGCACCCCGAACGCGCAGCAGATCAGGGCCATGGCGGCACAGATGGGGTGGCGTTGTTCCGCGCATTGTCAGGTGTGTTTGAAGCGGCGTGACTTGAGGTCTCGCCCGCCGGGGCGTAACCTTTCGCCATGAACCCCGAAGTTCGATCTGGCTGGTCAAATATGTTGAAACCGTTTCGTGGTGCACCGCTGGGCTGGCGGTTGCGGCTGGCGGTTCTTGTTCTGCTGGTCGCGACAATTGCAACGGTGTGGGTCACGAACCGGCTGTTGACCGACAGGTTCACCGAATCCACGCGCAACCGGGCGGAACTGCGGCTGACGCTGTATTCGGGCAACTTGCTGAGTGAACTGCGCCGCAACTCGATTGTTCCGCAATTGCTTGCCCGCGACCCGACGTTGATTTCGGCATTGCAGTCAGGCGATTACACCCTGTCGACACAGCGCCTTATTTCATTCGTGGAAGAGATCGGCGCGGCCTCACTGGTATTGCTGGACAGCGACGGGCGCACAGTTGCCGCGACCGACCGGAACAGGTTGGGCGAGGGGCACCGGAACACACCCTATTTTGTGGATGCGATCCGCTCGAACGCGACGATATTTTCCGTTATTCCCAAGGATGCAGGCGGATACAGCTTTGTGTATTCGCGCCGGTTGGAGAACGGGGCGGAGTTTCTGGGGGTGATCGTCGTCGAGGTTGACCTGCAGAAGTTCGAACGCGCCTGGGCCGGTATCTCGGATGCAGTGATGGTTACCGACAGCACCGGCAACATCATTCTGTCTACTGAACCCCGGTGGCGCGGGCTGGATGAGAACACGGCGATGCTGCGCCAACCGCCACAAGGTGCGATCCAGCGCGCCATCCGGGCAACAACCGATTGGACCGCGCTGCCGCCTGATGCCTATCTTCAGGGCGAAGCGGTGATGCGGATCGAGACGCGTATTCCTTTCCGCGGCTGGCAGATGACCTCGTTCACGACCTATGCCTCGATCCGGGAAAAGGTGAACAGTGTTCTGGCGCTGGAAATCATGGGGTTTGCGATTCTTCTGGCGCTTGCGTTCTATGCGTTGAGCCGCCGTGCCACGTTGCGCATGACCCTGTTCCAGCGCGAGTCGGCAGAGCTTCGCGCATTGAATGCACGGCTACAGCGGGAAATCGCTGAACGTGAACGGGTTGAAAAGACGCTGGATTTGGCCGAACAGACGCTTGCGCAAAGCTCGAAACTGGCCGCCCTGGGCGAGATGTCGGCGGCGGTCAGTCACGAGCTGAACCAGCCACTGGCGGCGATGAAAACCTATCTGGCCGGGGCCCGCCTGTTGCTGCGCCGCAACCGCCCGGAAGAGGCCCTTGCCAGCTTTGGCCGCATCGATGGTCTGATCGAACGGATGGGGGCAATTACCCGGCAGCTGAAGTCTTATGCGCGCAAGGGTGCGGATGCGTTTTCACCAGTAAATCTTGGTGAAGCGCTGGCCTCATCCCTGTCGATGATGGAGCCGCAATTGCGTCAGCGACACGTGAAGATCACACAGATCGTACCAGAGGAACCCGTGATCGTGATGGGGGACCGAATGCGCATCGAGCAGGTCATGGTCAACCTCTTGCGAAACGCGCTGGACGCCACCAAATCAGTGGCGGAGCCAGATGTGGAAATCATCCTGGCAGCTGGTGACACGGCTGTGCTGACCGTACGCGACAACGGGCACGGAATCGAGGATATCGAAAACTTGTTTGAGCCATTCTACACGACCAAACAGCCCGGCGACGGTGTTGGTCTGGGGCTTGCCATCTCGTCAGGGATCGTGAACGACCATGGGGGACGGTTGACTGCGCGCAACGGCCAATATGGCGGTGCGGTGTTTGAAATGCAGTTGCCTGCACTGGGAAGCGACGGCCTTGAAGCCGCGGAATAACGAGGAATGACTATGGCACAAGCCATGAAAATTGCCATTGTTGACGATGAACAGGACATGCGCCAGTCGATCAGTCAGTGGCTCGCTTTGTCCGGATATGACACGGAAACCTTCGCAAGCGCGGAAGATGCGCTCAAGGTGTTGGGCCCGGATTATCCTGGGATTGTTATCTCGGACATCAAGATGCCCGGAATGGACGGCATTCAGCTTCTCAAAAAGCTGATGGGCGCTGACAGCACCTTGCCGGTGATCATGATCACCGGTCACGGCGATGTTCCGATGGCTGTCGAGGCGATGCGTGTCGGAGCCTTCGACTTCCTTGAAAAACCCTTTAACCCGGACCGCATGTCGGAACTGGCCAAACGGGCCAGCAATGCGCGGCGTCTGACGCTGGACAACCGGGCGCTGCGCCGGGAATTGTCCGGTGGCACCCAGATCATGAACAAGCTGATCGGCGCCAGCCCGGTTATGGAACGCCTGCGCGAGGATATCCTCGATCTGGGCCAGGCGGATGGCCATGTGCTGATCGACGGAGAGACAGGGACCGGAAAAACGCTTGTTGCACACGCCCTGCACGCGGTTGGCAGCCGCGCTGGAAAGAAGTTCGTGCTGGTGTCTTGCGCGGCGCTCGAGGAAGACGCGCTGGCCAAACGTCTGTTTGGGCCGATGATGCCGGAAGATGCCCAATTGCCCGCCATCGAAGAGGCGCGGGGCGGGACGCTGGTTCTGGAAGATGTCGAAGCGCTCAGCGATTCCCTGCAAGCCAAGCTGCTTAGCGTGATGAACGAGCAGGGCACACCTGCCGAGACACGCATCGTTGCGATCTCGAACCTGCAGGAGGCTGGAAAAACCTCGGAAGATGTCTTGCGGCCTGACCTGTTCTATCGATTGGCCGCCTTGCGCATCACCATGCCGCCCCTGCGTCAGAGGGGCGAGGATATTCTGACCCTGTTCACCCGTCTGGGCGAGCAGTTCGCGGAAGAATACGGCTGTGATGCGCCTCAGGTAAGCGCTCAGGAAGCGGCACAACTGTTGCAAGCGCCCTGGCCGGGGAACGTGCGCCAGTTGATCAACATTGCCGAACGCGCGGTGCTGCAATCGCGCCGTGGGTCCGGAACGATCGCCTCGCTGTTGATGTCGGATCACGAGGAGATGCAGCCGGTGATGACCACTGAAGGCAAGCCGCTGAAGGAATATGTCGAAGCCTTTGAGCGGATGCTGATCGACAACACGATGCGGCGGCACAAAGGCTCGATTGCGTCTGTGATGGATGAATTGTGCCTTCCGCGCCGGACATTGAATGAAAAGATGGCCAAGTACGGCCTCCAGCGGTCGGACTATCTGTAAACTTTGGGACGGGGGCTCTGCCCCCGTCGCCTGTGGCGACTCCCCCGGGATATTTTTGGCCAGATGAAGGCGATCCCGCACGCCGCGTTAGGGGCGGTGCAGTTTGCCCATTGTCTTTTCCACAGGACTGCTTTTATTGTATCCGGACGGGCCGGGCCGATTTTGTGTCTATAAGCCCCGAATCATTGAGTTTCGCTGCTTTGCTGATGGTGATGACGGATTGTTCGCCGCAATGCAGACCGATTGTGCCCCATTTGGGGCAATGTAGTACCTGAGTCCGACATGTCGGGCGAAAGGAATAATGGGCAGGCGGCGGCGCGAACCGTGCCTGTCGGAGAAGAACCGCGATGACGCGCGCGCAACGATTGAGTGACCGGGCAGGGGGCCACAGCGCCAGACCCTGCCGCGCGCCGTCCAATATCGCCCTGACAAGACACCTCCCCAAATGTGCCTGTCCACCTGGACGGGTCAGGACAACGCGTTTGGCGCGGTGCACCAAGGACACATGGCTAAGAAAATGCTTATCGATGCCACCCACGCGGAGGAAACCCGCGTCGTGGTGGTTGACGGAAATAAGGTCGAGGAGTTCGATTTTGAATCCGAAAACAAGCGCCAGCTTGCTGGCAACATCTATCTTGCAAAAGTAACACGGGTTGAGCCGTCGCTTCAGGCGGCCTTTGTGGATTATGGCGGGAACCGGCACGGCTTCCTGGCGTTTTCGGAAATTCACCCGGACTATTACCAGATCCCCATCGCCGACCGTGAGGCGCTGATGGAGGAAGAGCGCGCTTATGCCGAGGCCATGAAGGCGCGGGATGAGGCCGACGAGGGCAAGCCGAAAAAGCGGCGTTCTCGGTCCCGATCGAAGGCCGCGGATCTGAAGTCGGACGATTTGGTCGAAACGATGGAAGTTTCGACCGAGCCGACCGGTATGGAAACCATCGATTTTGACGACAGTGACGAAGCGGATATGGAGGTGCCCGAGGGGACATCGCCAATGGAAGTCGTCGCTGAAACACCTGTTGAGGAGCCTGAGGACAACGAAGCGCCGGAAGCTGTGTCAGATGACACTGCAGAGGAAACGGCTTCGGAAGACGAGGCTGAGGTTGAAACGGTTGAGGCTTCACAAGACAACGCAGCAGGGGATTCTGATGACGCGGCGGATGTTTCAAGCGCTGACGATGGCGATGAAGCGTCTAAATTGTCTGAAGATGACCAGGACGCAGATGATGGCGACGCGGATGAAGAACACGCTGACGCTGCCGCAAAAGATGACACGATTGAATCCGTTGCCGAGGAAGACGACAGCGAAGACATCCGCCCTCCGCGCAAGCCACGCCCACGCCGGTATAAGATTCAGGAAGTGATCAAAGTGCGCCAGGTGTTGCTGGTGCAGGTCGTCAAAGAAGAGCGCGGCAACAAGGGGGCAGCCCTGACGACATATCTGTCGCTGGCCGGTCGCTATTGTGTTCTGATGCCGAACACCGCGCGTGGTGGTGGGATCAGCCGCAAGATCACCAACGCGGTTGACCGCAAGAAACTTAAGGAAATTGCCGCGGATATTGATGTGCCCACGGGGGCGGGTTTGATTATCCGGACTGCGGGCGCCAAGCGCACCAAATCGGAAATCAAGCGCGACTATGAATACCTGCAACGCCTGTGGGAGCAGATCCGGGCACTGACCCTGGAATCCATCGCACCTGCGAAGATCTATGAAGAAGGCGATCTGATCAAACGGTCGATCCGGGACCTTTATAACCGCGATATCGATGAGGTTTTGGTCGAGGGCGAGGGCGGATACCGCATCGCCAAAGACTTCATGAAGATGATCATGCCGTCGCACGCCAAGAATGTGAAACGGTACGAGGACGCGCTGCCGCTGTTTGCACGCTATCAGGTGGAAAGCTATCTGGCGGGGATGTTCAACCCGACTGTTCAGCTGAAATCTGGCGGGTATATCGTGATCGGCGTGACCGAAGCGCTGGTGGCAATCGACGTGAACTCGGGCCGGGCCACGAAAGAAGGCTCGATCGAGGAAACGGCGCTGAAAACCAACCTTGAGGCTGCGGAAGAAGTGGCCCGCCAGTTGCGTCTGCGTGACCTTGCCGGTCTGATTGTCATCGATTTCATCGATATGGACGAGCGCAAGAACAATGCGTCCGTTGAAAAGCGTCTGAAGGACAAGCTGAAAACCGACCGTGCCCGCATTCAGGTCGGCCGGATTTCAGGTTTTGGCCTGCTCGAGATGAGCCGTCAGAGGCTGCGCCCCGGTATGATCGAGGCGACCACGCAGCCATGCCCGGCATGCCACGGCACCGGCCTGATCCGTTCGGACGACAACATGGCACTGTCGATCCTGCGTCAGATCGAAGAGGAAGGCACCCGCCGCCGCTCGCGCGAGGTTCTGGTGCGCTGCCCGGTCAGTATCGCGAACTTCCTGATGAACCAGAAGCGCGAGCATATTGCACAGATCGAATCGCGCTATGGCCTGTCTGTACGGATCGAAGGCGATGTGCATCTGGTCAGCCCGGATTTCTCGATGGAGAAATTCAAGACCGCCAGCCGCATTGTTCCCGAAGCGACAGCACCTGTCGTGTCGGTCGATGCCTCGCTGATGGATCTGGTCGATTCTTCGGACGAGGAAGAAACCGAAGAGGATATCGCGCCGACCGAAGATGACACCAAACCCAAGCGCAAGCGCCGCCGTCGTCGTCGCAAGAAGGGCGGGGGCAATGGTGACGCGCCGGAACAGGGCGCGGATGACGGTGAAGGGACAGAGCAGGAGGATGCCGCAGGCGAATCCGCTGAAACCGAGACCGCTGTCGAGGCAACCGAAGCCGAAGCGACGGAAGAGGAAAAACCCGCCAAGCCCAAACGCAAGCGCGCTCCGCGCCGTCGTAAGAAAGATGCGGTGGCAGAAGAGGCTTCGGAACAGACAGAAGCAACTGATGCCGATACCGCGGCTGATGCACCGGTAGTTGAAGAGGCGGCCTCAGACGCTGAATCCGAACCTGCCGAGGCGGTTGTCGCCGAGCAAAGCGAAGCGGCTGAGGCTGCTGAAGCTAAGCCGGAAGCAACAGAGGTGGCCGAGCAGACTGAGGAAGTCGCGCAAGCTGAAGCGGTCGTTGCGGTGGAAGAACCTGAAATTCAATCTGCCGATGAGCCGGTCGAAGACGCGCCCGTGGAAGAAACACCCGTGGCAGCAGAACCTGAACCGGTGCTTGAAACTGTGGCAGATGAACCTGAGCCAGAATCCGACAGGCCCAAACGGCGCGGATGGTGGTCGTTGGGCAACTGATGAAAGGGCGGGCAGATTTGCCCGCCTTTTTTATATCATTAAGTCAGTCGGATTTTTGGATCAGATAGACCTGATGTTCGCCATCCAAATCCTGAGACAGCAATGTGTGGCCAGCTTCGGCGCAAAAATGCGGGACATCGATGATGGCTGCCGGGTCATCAGCCAGCACACGCAACACAGAACCTTGCGGCATGGATTTCAGCCGTTTGCGGGCCTTGAGGACGGGCAGCGGGCAAAGAAGGCCCAGCGCATCCAGCGTATCTGTAATCTCTGACATGATTTTCGGGATAGGGCGTAGTTGTAATATTGTCCAGATTCCAAGCACGAGGATGTGACTCATTGGCCCCGTGACGGACCGCCAATCATCACTTATGTGCTTAGACATGTTCGGAATAGAAATCATAGACGCGGGGCTGCTGCCCGCCATGTTTGTTGCCCTGCTGGGTGGCCTGATCAGCTTTCTGTCGCCTTGTGTGCTGCCCATCGTGCCGCCCTATCTGGCATATATGAGCGGCGTCACGATCAACGAAATGCAGGATGAGACCCGCGCCCGGCGCAAGGCAACCATGTCAGCGCTGTTCTTTGTGCTGGGCCTGTCGACGGTTTTTCTGCTGTTGGGCTTTACCGCATCTGCCTTTGGAGTGTTCGTGCTGCAAAATCAGGTGCTTTTTGCCAAGCTGTCCGGGGCCGTTGTCATTGTCTTTGGCCTGCATTTCCTGAATGTCCTCCGCATCCCCTTTCTGGACCGCGAAGCGCGGATCGAAACCGGTGATTCCGGTGGCTCGGTCTTTGGTGCTTATATTCTTGGATTGGCCTTCGCATTCGGCTGGACGCCCTGTATCGGGCCCCAACTGGGCGCGATCCTGTCCCTTGCGGCGACCGAGGCCTCGGTGGCGCGGGGCACGCTGTTGCTGGGTGTCTATGCGGCTGGATTGGGTATTCCGTTCCTGCTCGCAGCCATGTTCCTAAACCGCTCTATGACGGTGATGAACCGGATCAAGCCCTATATGGGCGTGATCGAAAAGGTCATGGGGGGGCTGCTTCTGTTCGTGGGCATCATGCTGGTCACAGGCCTGTTCACCCGCTTCAGCTGGTGGTTGCTGGAAACCTTCCCGGCACTTGCGAATTTCGGCTGAGCGTCTGACCCCCTTACCTTGACCTAAAGCCTGCGTTAACCTGCGCGGCAGAAGGTAAAGGCATGAGCAGTCAGAGAAATCAGTCACAGGTGCGCAAACGCCGGGTGTTCTACATCCCCGGTTATGACCCGATGCCGCCGCGACGATATCGCGAGCTTTACCGAACCGAGTCGCAAGCGCAGGCCCGGATTTCGGGATATGAGATCGCCATGGCTCCCAAGTCCGCGGAGGGTCTGTTCGGCTGGTCCGTGACGTCCATTCAGGACGGTGCGTCCGTCGAGACTGAAATTGAAGTACTGGTCTGGTCAGACATCGTGCGCGACAGCATGTCCGCGTCGATCCCTGCCACCTATGCGCAGTTGGCCCACACGGCGTGGATATACATTTCGACCGGTGCTTTGTGGCGCCTGATGCGGTTGCGCAAAGGCCCGGTGATTGCGGCGCTCTATCCGGTGGCGATGTTGGTGTCTCAGCTGCTGGTTGCGTTTGCAGTCGTGTGGGCATCCGTGGCGATGGCTGGCTGGTGGGGTCTGTTTCCGGGTATCGCCGTTGCGGTTGCGCTGATGCTGTGGTTCCGCAAGATCGACAACCGGTTGTTTGCCTACTACCTGATGCATGATTACGCCTATTCCGCACAGTTAAAGGGGGAAACTCCGCTAAAACTGAAGGAAAGGCTGGCCGCATTCCGCAAAGCGATTGAAGCCGCGCTGATATCCGGTGTGGATGAGGTTCTGGTAGTGGGCCATAGTTCGGGTGCGCATCTGGGGGTGTCTGTTCTGGCCGACCTGATCCGCGACAGGGCCGTGCCGCAACAGGGGGCAGAGTTGTCGTTCCTCAGCCTGGGGCAGGTGATGCCTATGGTGTCCTTTCTGCCAAATGCGCATGGCCTTCGGTCCGACCTTCAATTCCTGTCTTCCAGTCCGGACATCACGTGGGTCGATGTCTCGGCCCCCGGGGATGGCTGCGCATTTGCGCTGTGTGATCCGGTGGCCGTTACAGGGGTGGCCGGGCCGGACAAACGCTGGCCCCTTGTCCTGTCGGCGGCCTTTACGCAAACTCTGGCGCCTGAACGTTGGAAAGCCCTGCGCTGGCGGTTCTTCCGGCTGCATTTTCAGTACCTTTGCGTATTCGATACGCCGGGTGTTTACGACTATTTCCGAATTACGGCAGGACCTTTGACGCTGAAACAGCGGTTCCTTGGGCGCACACCTTCGCGCAGCCGGATTGAGACGCCTGTGTCCAAATACACGTCGGTTCGCCCATGAACCCGCCCAAGCCCCAGCCACGCGCAGACAAGGTTTCCCTATTGCGTTACCTGAAACTGTTTCGTCAGGATCTGCTGTCTGCGCAGCCAGCGCGCCTTTATCGCGCGTGGATGGCCGAATTCAGGACACCCTTCTTCCGGTCTTTCCTGGTCAATGAACCGGACCTGATTGACATCGTCCTCAGGAAAAGCCCCGAAGATTTTCCTAAATCGGGCCGGATCAGCGAAGGCCTGCGCCCCTTGCTTGGAAATTCGGTGTTCCTAACCAATGGAGAGACGTGGAAACGACAGCGGCGCATCATTGACCCGGCATTTGAGGGCGGGCGGCTGAAAGACACGTTTCCCGCCATGCTGGCCGCGGCAGACGCTTGTGTTGAGCGGTTGCGCCCCCATGTCGGTAAACAGATCGAAGTCGAAGAACAGACAAGCCACGCCGCAGCAGATGTGATTTTTCGCACCTTGTTTTCGGTGCCGATCGACCACGCCATAGCCAGCAAGGTGTTTGAAAAGTTCCGCAACTACCAGCGTGAACAACCTCTGCTGAACCTTGCAGCTTTCGTTCCGCTGCCCAAATGGATGCCTCGATTCCACTCCCGGACGACACGGATAAACGCCGAAGACATTCGTAACCTGATCACTGACCTGACCCATGAGCGGGCAGAGGCGATCAAGGCCGGAACCGCCCCCTACGATCTGGCAACCAAGATCATGACGACCGCTGACCCTGAAACCGGTCAGTTTTTCGGGCCCAAGGAAATGGTTGATCAGGTCGCGATCTTCTTTCTGGCAGGCCATGAAACCAGCGCATCGGCCCTGGCGTGGACATTGTATCTGCTGGCGCTTTATCCCGAATGGCAGGAAAGGATTGCTGACGAAGCTGCCGCTCTGGACGATCCGACCTTTGCCTCGGTTTCCAAACTCAAGATCAGCCGCGACGTGTTTCGCGAGGCACTGCGCCTTTACCCGCCGGTTCCCATGATGGTGCGAGAGGCCAAGTGCCCACACCAGTTCCGAAACAGGGACGTTCCCAACGGGTCACAAATCGTAATCAGCCCCTGGCACCTGCACCGTCACGAACGGTTATGGGACAATCCCGATGGCTTTGACCCGACCCGCTGGAACAGTGAAAACGGCAAAACATGCCAGCGTAAGGCATATATCCCGTTTTCCGCAGGTCCCCGCGTCTGTACCGGGGCCGGGTTTGCCATGGTCGAAGGGCCGCTGATCCTGTCGATGCTGGTGCGGAATTTCAAATTCGAAACAATCAGCGGCAAAACGCCGGTTCCGGTGGCCCATCTGACCGTTCGATCCAGGGATGGCATATGGTTGCGGCTGGTTGAGCGCTAACAAACTACCATCGGTCCTGACTGTGATGTATGCGGGGGAAGACATCGGAATCATCATTGAACGGGAAAACATTATGGCCAAAGCAGAACAGCGCGCGCAGATGATCAACGGCGCAGGCTTTATCGCGGCATTGGATCAAAGCGGCGGCTCGACCCCGAAAGCTCTGGCGTTGTACGGCGTTGACGCGTCGACCTACGGCTCGGACGCTGAGATGTTCGGCGAAATTCAAAAGATGCGCGCGCGGATCATTCTGGCAAATGACTTCACCAAAGACAAAGTCATCGGTGCGATCCTGTTCGAACGCACCCTTGGTGAAGAGATCGAGGGCCGCAAAGTCGCTGATTACCTCTGGTCGGTCAAAGGAATCGTGCCATTCCTGAAAATCGACAAGGGCCTTGAGGATCAGGCCAACGGTGTTCAGTTGATGAAACCGATCCCCGGTCTGGCCGACACGCTGGCTAAGGCAGAAGGCGTGTTCGGTACCAAAGAACGTTCGGTCATCCACGAGGCCAATGCCGAAGGCATCGCGGCCGTGGTTGGCCAGCAATTCGACGTTGCCCGTGAAGTGACTGACGCCGGAATGGTTCCGATCGTCGAGCCTGAGGTCAACATTCATTCAGAAACCAAGGCTGAGGCCGAGGAGATTCTGAAAGCTGAAATCCTGAAGAACCTCGACCAGCTGGGTGAGGGGCAGGAGGTCATGCTGAAGCTGACGATCCCGACACAGGCAAACCTGTATGACGAACTGGCCGACCATCCTCGCGTTCTGCGCGTTGTTGCGCTGTCAGGTGGGTATTCGACCGAAGAGGCCTGCGACCTGTTGGGGCAAAACGGCAAGATGATTGCGTCTTTCTCGCGCGCACTGACCGAAGGTCTCTCGAAACAGCAGTCGGACGCCGATTTCAACGCCGCCTTGGGCGGCAATATCGACAAGATCTTCAAAGCCTCTGTCTGATCCTCAGACAGGTTTCGTGAAAGAGCGGCGCAACTGTGCCGCTTTTTTTCTGCTGATACAGCCTTTGGCATGGTCATTGACCAGCCCCATGGCCTGCATGAACGCAAACACCGTCGTGGGACCAACAAATTTCCAGCCCCGTTTCTTGAGGTCCTTCGACATTGCCACCGACTCGGGCGATGTGGATGTCGATTGTGGCGGCGGCGGGGTTTCCGCCTCATACCGCCAGACATAAGCCGCCAGCGATCCTTCCGATGCCACCAGTTCCTGCACGCGGCGGGCGTTGTTGATCACCGCCTCGATCTTGCCCCGGTGGCGAATGATCCCATCATTTTGCAGCAGACGTTCAACATCGGCTTCAGAGAACTCGGCCATCTTGTTGAAATCAAACCCGTAAAACGCTTCTCGGAAATTCTCGCGCTTGTTCAGGATCGTGCGCCAGCTAAGACCCGACTGAAAGCTTTCCAGGCACAGTTTCTCGAACAGTCGCTGGTCATCCGAGACCGGAAAGCCCCATTCGGTGTCATGATAGTCAAAGAATTCCGGCGCCGCCTGGCACCAGGAACACCGAGGTTGACCGTCAGGTCCCAATACCGTGTTTCCCATGAGTGTACCCCTTTTGTTCCTTGGGGACGTTACACCCAACAGCCAAGATCTGACAAGCGTTAAACCTTGTCTCGGTACCAGTTCAGAATAAACACGCGAATAGCCGAGGCCAATCCGGTTTCCGGGTCGCGGTCAACATCAATTTGCGCGGCCAGTGCATTGATTGGCTGATCTTTTTCTTTCGCAATGTCGCGAAATGCCCGCCAAAACTCATCTTCAAGCGAGACAGATGTCCGGTGTCCTTTGAGGGTCAATGAACGTTTTACCGGGCGGCCGCTCATTCATCCAGCTCGTGATTGTCAAGGTCACGCCTCTGCTTGTCCTGCTGAAGCCTGACGATTGTTTTCTCGGACTTGGTGCGCCCAAAGGCGACGGCATTCTGGTCTGCGCGGGCCTTCTTTTCGGCCCGCGCCTTTTCTTTTCGATACCGGTTCAGGTTGACCGGCTTGCCCATCAGTCTTTCGGGCCGATCATCTGTTCGGGGCGCACAACGGCATCAAAGGTTGCCTCGTCCACAAACCCCAGCGCAATGGCTTCTTCCTTGAGGGTTGTGCCGTTCTTATGCGCGGTCTTGGCGACCGTGGTGGCGTTGTCATAGCCGATGGTCGGGGCCAGCGCCGTCACCAGCATCAGCGATTCCTTCATCAGCTTGTCGATGCGCGGCTCATTGGCCTTGATGCCCAGCAACATCCGCTCGGTAAAGCTGTCGGCAGCGTCGCCCAGCAACTGGATGGATTGCAACAGGTTGTAGGACATCATCGGGTTATAGACGTTCAGCTCGAAATGGCCCTGACTGCCTGCAAAATTCATCGCGGCGTTGTTGCCCATCACGTGCGCAGCAACCTGTGTCAGAGCCTCGGCCTGGGTCGGGTTCACCTTGCCGGGCATGATGGACGAGCCGGGCTCGTTCTCGGGCAGGATCAGTTCTCCAAGCCCCGAACGCGGGCCAGAGCCCAGGAAACGGATGTCGTTGGCGATTTTATAGCAGCTGCCCGCGATGGTCGCCAAAGCCCCGGACATAAAGACCATGGCGTCATGGGCGGCCAGCGCTTCGAACTTGTTCGGCGCGGTCACGAAGGGCAGGCCGGTGATCTGCGCCATATGGCCCGCAACCGCTTCGCCCCAACCGTTTTGGGTGTTCAGGCCGGTGCCTACGGCGGTGCCGCCTTGCGCCAGTTCGTAGATGCCGGGCAGCGCTGCGTGAACGCGTGCAATCCCCTGACGAATCTGGTGGGCATAACCGCTGAATTCCTGCCCCAGTGTCAGAGGCGTTGCATCCTGCGTATGAGTCCGGCCGATCTTGATGATGTCCTTGAACTCATCAGCCTTCTGCTCAAGACCAGAGGCCAGTTTTTCAAGCCCAGGCAAAAGGACGTCACGAACACTCATCGCTGTGGCGATGTGCATCGCGGTGGGAAAGGTGTCATTCGACGACTGACCCATGTTGCAGTGATCGTTCGGATGCACGGGGTCTTTTGAACCGATGACACCGCCCAGAATTTCGATGGCGCGGTTCGCGATGACCTCGTTCGAGTTCATGTTCGACTGGGTGCCGGAACCCGTCTGCCAGACGACCAGCGGAAAGTTGTCGTCAAACTTGCCTTCGATCACCTCACCCGCGGCCTGAATGATGGCGTCGGCAATCCTGGCATCCAGTTTTCCGGTCGCCTTGTTCTCCATCGCGCAGGCTTGCTTGATCACGCCCAGCGCACGCACAATGGCAATGGGTTGTTTCTCCCAACCGATCGGGAAGTTCATGATCGAACGCTGCGTTTGCGCGCCCCAATACTTGTCGACAGGAACCTCGAGCGGGCCAAAGCTGTCGGATTCGGTGCGGGTCTGAGACATCTGTCACTCCGTCTGGTATGCTGTTGTATGCCGTTTAGCCGCAGCCAAGCTGTGACGCAATCGGCCAGTTGCGCGCACCTTAAACCCAAGGGCGTCAAAGGTATAGGCGCGGGGTGCGTCACTTTTATTGTTATCGTCAGGGAATGTGCCATTGTGCGCGGCCCCCTCTCAGCTACAATAGGTTCGTAGCCGCCTTGGAGGACAAGATGTCAAATTTCCATCGCATTACGCTTGAAAAAGCGATCGTGTTATTTGCTGTCTGTGCTTTGTGGCTGTCTGTTCTGGGCGCATCTGCGCGCGCCGCGGACATTACCCCGTTCCTGGGGGATTATGTGGGCTCGGCAAATGTCGTAGATGCGGACGGAACCTCAACCCCGCGGGATATGAGCGTTTCCATTTTCGAGACCAAAAACGGGTTCAACGTCAGCTGGCAAACCACGACCTACAAGCTTGATGGGCGGGTAAAAGAACAGCAGTTTTCCATCGACTTCGTGCCCTCGGACCGCCCGGATGTGTTTTCAGCCGCAATGAAACGCAACGTGTTCGGTCATGAGGTTCCGCTGGATCCGATGAAAGGTGAACCCTTCGTCTGGGGGCGTATCGAAGGCGAAACGCTGACGGTGTTTTCGTTGTTCATTGACGTTGACGGCGGATATGAATTGCAGCAGTTCGACCGAACCCTGGCCGAAGACGGGCTGAACCTGTCATTCTCGCGCTTCATAGACGGTCAGAAATCCCGATCTGTCGAAACATTTCTGATGAAACGCTGAACCCCGCGCAGGGCGGGGCTCAAAGGCTTATTTGCGGAAGCTGTCCAGCGACACGACATCGGCGTCGTGATGCGCCTGTTCTTCCTCTTCGACTTCGATCAAGTCCTCTGCAACATAATCGTCCTCATCTTCGTCGTCCGGGCTTTCGAACCGCAGTCCAAATTCCACCGATGGATCGACAAAGGTCTTGATCGCGCCATAGGGGATGTAAAGCGGTTCCGGCGCGTCTCCGAAATTAAGGGTAATGGCGAATCCGTTCTCTCCGACCTCGAGGTTTTCAAACCAGTGTTGCATGACGATTGTCATTTCTTCCGGATACCGGTCGCGCAGCCAATCGGCGATATCCACGCCATCTTCGCGTGTGTCGAAGGTAATGAAAAAGTGATGCGCTCCGGGCAGACCGGATTTCGATACATCCGTCAGCACAGTCTTGATAAGCCCGCGCATGGCGGTGTGCATCAGGTTGCCATAGTCGATGCCTTGCGACATGTGTCATCCTCAAAAGTGGTTAAGCTCAGCATAGGGGTTTTGTTCGGAAACGAAAGGGCAGGTATGATCGGATTGATCAGATATTATGCGCAACCAGCCCTGCCAGTGACATCAGAACCAACACTGTTCCGATCCCCAATTTTAGTCGAAATATCAATATTCCAGCAATAAAGGTTAACGCAAGCGCCGGAATGTTCAGCGAAGACACTTGGGGCACGGGTATTGCCGCCGGACCCAAATTCATGTCTGGCACCGATTCGAAAAGAACGTTCAGGGCAAACCACACGGAAAGGTTGAGAATCACTCCGACAACAGCGGCGGTAATGCCGTGAAGGGCGGCAGACAGGCGGGGGCGTGTGGCCAGACGGTCAAGGTAAGGGGCCGTCAGGAAAATCCACAGAAAGCAGGGCACAAACGTTGCCCATAGCGCAACAGCGCCCGCAGCAAGCGCCAGTGAGAATCCACCGTTGATCTGTCCCGCCAGCATGGCGACAAACTGTGTAACCAGTATCAATGGCCCAGGGGTGGTTTCTGCCAGCCCCAATCCGTCAATCATCTGGTCTGCACTGATCCAGTGGTACTGATCCACAACGGTTTGCGACATATAGGCCAGAACGGCATAGGCGCCGCCAAAGGTCACAACAGCCAGACGGGCAAAGAACCACCCCAGATCGCTGAGCAATTGATGGCCGCTGAGTGTTAAAGCAACAAGCGGCCCCAGCCAAAGCGGCAACCAGACCGCTATCGTCCGGGCCGAACGGGCAAGGTGCGGCGTGTCCTGAACAGCGGTTGCCCCAATGGATCCGTTATAACGCAAATACCCCCACAGGGCCGCGATCAGAATGATCAGCGGGAAGGGCAGGTTGAACAGAAAGATTGACAGAAACGACAGGCCTGCGATGACACGATGTTCCGTATCCGTCAGCGCCTTACCTGACAGCTTGCGCAGGGCTTGCAGGACGATCACGATGACGGTCGCCTTGATGCCGGTAAATGCGGATTGCACCAGTGGAACGTCGCCGAATGCTGAATAAAGCGCGACCAGGACAGTAATGACAAACGCCCCCGGCAAAACGAACAGGCTGCCCGCAATCAGCCCGCCCGCGACGCCGCGCAAGCGCCAGCCTGCGTAGGTTGCCAATTGCATTGCCTCGGGACCGGGCAGCAACATGCACAAGGAAAGCGCGCGCAGATAGGTCTGTTCATCCAGCCAGGGCCTGCGCTCGACCAGTTCCTGATGCATCAGCGAGATCTGGGCAGCGGGCCCCCCAAATGACAACAGGCCGATCCGTCCGAATACCTTGAAAAGGTCCAGTGCCGTAGGTCTCATGCGCCATGACCCGATGGCCAGTCATGCTTTTCATCAAACCCGTCGCGTGCCCAGCGGAACAGGGCATCATAAAGGTGCAACCCGGCTTCAAGCTGAGCATGATCATCGCGATACTGGCGGGACAAACCGACCGAGAACGCCAGCAACCCAGCGGCTTCCGGGGCCAGATCATGCTGGTCGGTATCTGCAGCGTGAATGATCCGGGCCATACGCTCAAGCGCCTCGGTTCGCAGGTCAAATGCCCGGATCATCGTGTCAAATGTGCAGCCGCTGTCCTGATGCGTCCAAAATGTATTCGGAACGTCAAAGGGGGTGGCACCAAAGTGATCAACGACTCCCTGAACTTCTTCCGACGCGACGAAAAGGAACCGTGCATTGCGATCAACAAACCGGCGGATCAGCCAGGGGCAGGCGATACGGTCAATTTTGGGCCTTTGGCGCGTAACCCACAATGTGCTGCCATTAATGGGCGCCGGCAGAATCGACTGTGGGACCAACGGCGCCTCGCGCTGTTCGTGCCACCCTTCAAACCCGCCTTCCAGATGTTCGGCGTTTTTGCCCTTCCCGCGCAGCCAGGACGCCACCCCCTGACTCAGCTTTTTGCCTTTGTGGCAGATAATTACACAAGGGTCGTTGCCAATCAGACGAGTCATCGCGTCGATTTCCGTGTGCGGTAAGCGAGTTGATCCCGGTATCAGCCGCGGGTCCTCACTGAAATCCGCGTCGGTGCGTATGTCGATCAGAACAGGCGCCTGAGGCGTTCCGATCAATCGGCTCAATTGGGTTGGTGTGATGGCGTTAAGAGCAGCCATAGCATGTCTCCTTTAGTCATTCGGATCCATGCGAAGCTTGGGCTGACGCCTCACGGGGTGTTCGCAAGCTGACCCCCTGCATCAGTGCTACCGCGCAAGAACGTAGGGGGTCAAGTTTGCGTTTTGAACCGTCAGGCCCAGTCGAGCCGCTGACCGGTCATACACACGGGAAGGGTGTCGGCGGGAAACTGACCCATCTCTTCAAAGAACGAGATGAAATCGAAATGATTATACGCTTCGACCATCTTATTGTCCTTGAACCGGGCCATGACCTGACCGGTCACCTCCAAAGGGGCACCATTATCGGCCCGGCACGTCTGCACATGCAGGATGGCGGATACCCAATCGCCATTCTCGATGATCTTGGGCAAA
Organism: Ruegeria sp. L11; assembly: GCF_056531755.1. NCBI lineage: Bacteria > Pseudomonadati > Pseudomonadota > Alphaproteobacteria > Rhodobacterales > Roseobacteraceae > Ruegeria > Ruegeria sp. L11. The sequence continues at coordinate 732,321 of NZ_JBQFMI010000001.1, read as the reverse complement.
TCCACTTTGATATCCCCCAAGACATGACGAAAAGCCGTTACGAGGTCCCGAAAATCGTCTGCACCCACCTGCATTTCGGGGATCAGCCCCTCGGCCATGGTTTCGGGCGCAAAGAACTGATCGATCGCCTCGGTGTTTCCGTTTTCCCAAACCTCAGAATACCAGGATCTGAGTATCTCTGAATTCGTCATCCCAACGCTCCTGTCCAACTGCGAACACGATGGCAAAAAGGAATGAACAAACTCTGAATCTGCGCAAAGGCGGCATAAATCTCAGACATATTGGGGGGAAGTGCAGGTTTCTGTTGCCAGGTACCTGCGAACCCCGCCTTACGCGGCTAGGCGCAAGGACTTAAGTTTCGGTCTTGTTACTGCTTACGCAGCAACTGCAACCGGAGCACGATTGTCGTTTGCAATTGTACTGTTTTCGCCGGTAACGGTGGCAGACAGCCGAGACAAAGCTTACCCCTTTAGACGTTCGTCGATCCTGTTTCGGCCCCGTGATCCTCAAACGAAGGATTTTGGTGGAGCCGCCGGGTACCGCCCCCGGGTCCGATCCGCTTATTACGAGCGCGTTTATGTCCATAGTCCCGAAGGACACCTCATATATAGGTGAGGTCAGCGACGGATGCAAACCTGGATTGCACATCTTTGTTAGCTTTAATTACAGATCGTTACGCGGCCCTATTGAAGTTGGCGGCGATCAACCATGTCGCCAGAACCAGTTCGATTCCTCCAAAAGTCGCTGCCTTCAAAAAAGGCGGGTTATCTAGCGCCAGTGACAGGAAGCGGCCCAGTGCGGCACCGGCATAGACAATGCCCAACATCGTGTAGGCCATCGGAGAATTCAGCCAGATGACAGCAATGCCCGAGACGACAAACAGCCCTCCGACCGAAGCGCGCAGTTCGCTCAGACCCATGGTGCTGTTGGTGGGTGCCAGATCCAGCGCGTTGGCGGTATGAACTGGCGCCAGAAAGCCGAACAGGCCAAAACCGATTGTCAGCAACGCGGCAATGACATTCAGGGTCGTGATCATCCGGGCCTCATTGAATTGTAATATCAGCACCTGAGGATAGTGTGTTGCGGCCCAAAGGAAAGCGATTAAACCGCCGACCACAGCCCCAAAAGACCAACTAAAACAAGGCTGAGCGCCCAGATGAGTTCCAGGTTGAACCAGCTGCGGGACAGGAAACGCAGCCCCAGCCAACGATAAACAGCGAAGGCCAGAAACCCTCCGCCCAGAACCATGGCGGCGGTATGCAAGGCCGCAACTCCCAGAACCAGCAGACCGTTTGTTGTCATGATTTTGGAGATCGCCTGATGACCGGCATCCAGTTCATCCAACTGGCACAGACCAAGATAGATCGGAACCAGCATAAGGGCGGCCCCGTGGGCAAGCGCCACGAGAAACGACCACAGTGCCAGTTTGCTGGGCGGTATGCGCGACAGAAAACGGGGATGACGGCGGGTGATCGCAATGTATAGCCCCATCGCGATGACAATCAACGCAGCCCCGATGCGGATTTCCCGTTGATTGTCGACCAGAACGGCCATCAGCGCAAAAGGCAGAAGGACACCCAGCATGGCAACAAAATGCCCGCCGGCCAAAGCCGCCAGCGCGCGCCAGAGAGCGGATTGGCGCTGCTCCATCAGGGCCGAGGAAACCGCCAGCGGCCAGCCCATCCCGGGGTTCAGCCCGTGATACGCGCCGCTCAGAACAACGGCCAGCCAAAGGCCAGCCGTTGATGTCATCAGAATCTCCAATTCAGACCGAGGGGTAGCAGAAACTGTCGGTTGAGCAATCCCCCCCCTCCAGCCGGATTTGGTGGCTGCGATATCCTTTGGGGAAATCAACCCAGAATTTCGGGTCCAAAACCAGCCCGCCATTCTCGCCGACATCCGCCTTGACCATGGCCGCGCCGCCTTCTTCGGGATAGAACTGATCGTCCCACGTGGAATAAAGTGAATTGGTCCAATAAACGCGTTTACCATCGCGGCTGATCTCGACCATTTGTGGCCCATAGCCAAAGGTCTGTCCGTTCGGATGTTTGGTCTTTTTTACAATACCTCCGATTTCAACTTTCCCGGCAAGGGTCGGGTTCATCGGATCGGATACATCATATTGATGCATCTCGCCGGTGCCCCAGCAGGCGACATAAAGGTATTTGTCATCCAGGCTCAGGTCGATATCGGTGACCAGCGGTGGTACGGCGGCAAACCCCTTCAGAAGTTCAGGAAGATCATCTGGATCAGCGGGTTGTGGGTCGATGGTGATCGTTTTCTTGGCTTCGAACGTGCCATCTTCATTGCGCCACCACGTAAAGATTGCGCCTTGCAGGTTGGTGGTATCGACGACAACACCACAGAACCCGTATTGTTTGACCGGGTCATGCGCGGGCCGGATTTCCAGCGCCATCTGGTGGTTTTCGCCCAGATCGATGGTTTGGATATTGGTCCGGTTGCGCAGGTTCCAGAAATGGATGCGGTGACCGTATTTGTTCGAAAGCAGATCCTCGGCCACTAGCCCGTTTTCAAATTGCGGGGGAAGGCCCCATTCGGAACTGACCATGTAATCGCGCGGCAGATTCCACCAGAAATCATAGTGCTTGTCCTGCACGCCGCGCTCAATCTCATAGCGCCCGATGATCTCGAAGGTTTCACAATCCATGATGAAAATACCCGGAGGGCCATCCATGCCGTCCTCACCGCCGCCGCCCAGCGTGCTCACATAGATGCCTTCCGGCCCGCAATGGATCGTGTGTGGTCGTGAATACCCTGTTTTGTCAAAGACTTCCTCGGGTTCGATGATCTTGTGAATCTTCGCCTCAAGCGGGTTCTTTACATCGATGATGTATATCCGGCTCGACCGGATGCCGGGGATAATCAGATAGCGACGTTCCAGAAACGCATGACCACTGAGCGGTGACAGCGACGACGAACAGGCATTCCAACCAAAATGGTGAAACTCGTCGCCTTTTTCGGGCATGATCACCTGATGCACGATCTTCCCGAAATCGGCCGAGGTTGGATCGACATTCACTACTGCCAGCCCGTCGGGTTGCGAAAAATCGGGGCTGAGCATCAGCGTGAAAGCAAGCGTTTCTGCGGGGCCCTTCATCGCCAGCTTGGCCGAAGGATAAAAGGTTGGGTCCGGTCTTTTGTTCATAACGTCCTCCCGTAAATCATTGTCATTCAATTCTTATTGAGAGTTCCGGTCTTGATGCCGGATGACATTCTGCCTGCTCGACCTCTGCCTTTAAAGTATGTTTCCGTTTAAGCCTTCAGGCCGGTTTCCGTTTGCGTTCGGCCACATTGTGGGCCAGTTGCTGTGTGTAATATTCCAGATCGACCAGCGCGGCGTCGACGGTATCTGCGTCTCTGGCCTCAAGCGCGTCTGCAATTCTGGTGTGCAATGCGATGATTTCTTCGCGCGAACGTGCCGTGAAGGTAATCATGTTCATCAAAGGCTGCATCGCCTCGACCGCGCCAGCCAGTTGATAGGACAGGACCGGGTTGTCGGCCCCGTCTACCAGGGCCCTGTGAAAGGTGACGTCTGAGGCACAAAACGCCTCATCCGTCAGACCGGGCTGGGACTGGCGAAAGATTTCCGCCCGCATCGTGGCAAGCTGATCCGCCGTTCGTCGTTGGGCAGACAGGGGGGCACAGGCCCGTTCCAGCGCATAGCGGGCCTCGCAGGCCGTATCAAAGCTGACCGCGTTCATCGACAGCAGCAGGGTCGAGGTCGTGATCTGCTGCGAATAGGCATCTTCGAAACTCAGACGGTTTACGAACGCACCTCCGGTTGCGCCACGCTGCGTGCGGATCAGGGATTGCGCCGCCAGTCGTTTCAAAGCCTCACGCACAGTTGGGCGCGAGACTTGAAATTGCTCGGAAAGTTCCGCTTCCGAGGGTAGGCGCGCATCCACGATCAACTCGCCTGAGACAATCGCGTCCCGGATGGCATGTGCAATCTGGGCAGACAGGTCGGCGGTTTTCCGAGGCGCGGTTTTCATGTTCAGAAGACCCTGAGCAAATTTTTATTTGTCTGACATTTAAAAGTCTGACATTTGAAAAGCAAGAGAGTTGAGTCGGGAGGCCGAAGTGAGTCGTACTTGGCTACGCAGCGGAATGTGGCTGGGCTTTTATGTCCTGATCCTGTGGGCATGGTGGGTCATGTTCGCGATGGGCCGCGACATGGACTTGGACCTGATCGGTCGTCCGGGGCCCATGGGGCAGGCGATGGCTGCGATGGACCCGCGCATGGACATGTACATGCCCATGGCCGAGTTTGGCACGCTGTTCTGGATGTGGGCGATCATGATGGCGGCCATGATGCTGCCAACGCTTGTTCCGACCCTGCGCAGCTATGACGACCTGATCCAAAGCGCCAATGGCACCCGTGCCGGGTGGCTGGGTGTGCTTGCAGGGTATTCCTTGGTCTGGGTCGGATTTGCGGCTGTGATCGCGGGAACGCAACTGGCTTTGCTGTTTGGTGGTGTGATCGACATGCTGGGCATTGCCAGATCCGGCTGGGTTGCGGGCGGGTTGATGATCGCGGTTGGCGCGTTTCAGTTCTCGCGCGTCAAAGAGGTCTGCCATGGCGTGTGCCACGCCCCAATGACCTATTTCCTGGGCCATTGGAAAACCGGATTTGCGGGCGGTGTGCGCATGGGGCTGGGCCTTGGTGCCTTCTGCGTCGGATGCTGCTGGGGTTTCATGGCGCTGGGATTTGTGGGCGGCGTCATGAGCCTGTTGTGGATGGGTCTTGCGACCCTGTTCATGGTATTGGAGAAACTTCCCCAGATCGGGCATGCTGTGACCCGGCCAATGGGGTTTGCGCTGATTGCGGGCGGTCTTGTTCTGCTCGTTTATCCAATTAGCTACGGAGGATAAGCCAATGGCTAAGAACAGAAAACCAGACGCCGACCGGTTGCCCGTCAGCCAACGCATCGACAGCCGGATGCCCAATCCCAAACGGCGCGAGATGAGTCCGACGGACTGGGCCATCAAGGGTGAGTTGATCCTGAACTGCTCGTGTGATGTGTTCTGTCCCTGCGTCGTTTCACTGGGCGCGCACCCTCCGACCGAAGGGCATTGCCATGCCTGGATGGGTATTATCGTTGATGAGGGCCATTATGAGGGCGAGGACCTGTCGGGTCTGAATGTCGGCCTGCTTGTGGATATTCCCGGCCGGATGGGTGAAGGCCAGTGGAAAGTGGCGGCTTACGTCGACGAACGCGCCAGCGGCAAAGCCTATAACGGGCTGCTGCAAATCTTCAGCGGGCAGGCGGGCGGTACCACCGGTCTGTTCACCATGCTCGTCAGCGAAATCATCGGAGCCGAACGGGCGCCGGTTCAGATCGAGCGCGACGGCACCAAACGCCGCATCATGATCGGTCGCAAGATTCAGGGTGAGATCGAGATGTTGGCGGGCAAAGACCCCGAGCATCCCGTGATGGTTTCAAACTCAAAATACTGGATGGGACCGGACATCATCGTGGCGCGCGGCACCAAATCGAAAGTGCGCGACTACGGTCGCGTTTGGGATTTTGGTGGCAAGTCCGCTGAGATTTGCCCGATTGATTGGCACGGGCCCAAATGATGATCACAGGCGCGTTTGCGCAAGATGTGGCGCGCCAAAAACACTGGCAAAACTCGCAGTTGGCCGCGTTTCTGCATTAGCTGTCGCATCAGGAACTGACCTGTTTATCGGGCCAATCACCTGTTGCTTAGTCGTAAAAGAGGTCGATGTCACAATGCCTTACGAAAACTATGTGATCCATTTCTTCAACCATCAGACCCACCACCGGGGTCAAATGCGCAAGATGCTGACCGAAGTTGGGTCGCAAGCGCCCGTCAGCGATATCATTTTTATGCCCAAGGAGGTTTGAATGCCGCAGATTTCCGCCTCTCGCCGCTTGCGGCGCACACCGTTTTCAGAAGGGGTCGAGGCCGCAGGGGTCAAAGGATACACGGTTTATAACCGTATGCTGTTGCCCACGGTCTTCGAAAGCGTCCAAGTCGATTACCGGCACCTGAAATCCCACGTGCAGGTCTGGGATGTCGCATGCGAGCGGCAGATCGAGCTACGCGGACCGGACGCCGCGCGCCTGATGCAGATGCTGACCCCGCGCGATTTGCGGGGGATGTTGCCGGGGCAATGTTTCTATGTCCCCATCGTGGATGAAACCGGCGGTATGCTGAATGACCCGGTTGCGGTAAAACTGTCCGAAGACCGCTGGTGGATTTCAATCGCTGACAGCGATCTGTTGTTGTGGGTCAAGGGAATCGCCGTTGGATATCGTCTGGACGTGCTGGTGGACGAACCGGATGTGTCACCTCTTGCTGTTCAGGGTCCCAAAGCCGACGATCTGATGGCGCGTGTCTTTGGCGACCGGGTGCGCGACATCCGGTTCTTCAAATTCGATATGTTCCAGTTTGAAGGTCGCGATCTGGCTGTGGCGCGATCGGGTTATTCCAAACAAGGCGGGTTCGAGATTTATGTGGAAGGCAGCGATATCGGCATGCCCCTGTGGAACGCTCTGTTTGCAGCAGGGGAAGATTTGCAGGTGCGCGCCGGGTGCCCGAACCTGATCGAACGGATTGAAGGCGGTCTGCTGTCTTATGGCAATGACATGACCGACGACAACACCCCGCATGAGTGCGGTTTGGGCAAGTTCTGCAATACACATACCGCGATTGGCTGTATCGGCAGGGACGCGTTGCTGCGCGTGGCCAAGGAGGGGCCTGTTCAGCAAATCCGCCCCGTCGCCATTGCGGGCGATCCGGTGCCGGGCTGTGACCGACCATGGGGCCTTTACGCGGACAGCAAGCGTGTGGGGCAGGTGACCTCGGCCGCGTGGTCACCCGATTTCAACACCAACGTCGCCATTGGCATGGTACGCCTGAGCCATTGGGATTCGGGAACGGAGCTGGACGTGGAAACACCAGATGGAATGCGCCGCGCGACCGTGCAGTCACGTTTCTGGATTTAAAGGGGATTTGGGGGCGCTGCCCCCGTCGCTGCGCGACTCCCCCGGGATATTTAGGGCCAGGTGAAGCAACGGGCCGGTTACAGAAACACGAAAGGAATTGAGAGATGTTCAATGCACTTGTGATGGACAAGGACGAAGAAAGCGGTTTGGCGAGCGCGTCGGTCAGGCAGCTTACGCTGGATGATCTGCCGCATGGCGACGTCACGGTCGCGGTTGAATATTCCACAGTGAACTACAAGGACGGTCTGTGTCTGTCCCCCAAGGGGGGCGGTTTGGTGCGGGCGTATCCGCATGTCCCCGGAATTGATTATGCCGGTACCGTCGAGGCATCTTACGACGCGCGTTACAAGCCCGGTGACAAGGTCGTTCTGACCGGGTGGCGGGTAGGTGAAGCGCACTGGGGTGGTTATTCGCAGAAAGCCAGTGCCAAAGCGGACTGGCTTGTGCCTCTGCCGGATGGGCTTGACGCCCGGCAAGCGATGGCTGTTGGGACTGCCGGGTTTACCGCGATGCTGGCCGTGATGGCGCTGGAGGATCACGGGCTGACCCCCGATCGCGGCCCAGTTCTGGTAACCGGGGCGGCCGGTGGTGTTGGGTCTGTGGCCACTGCCATTCTGGGCCATCTCGGGTATGAGGTGGCCGCCGTGACCGGGCGACCTGAAACCGGCGATTATCTGAAATCGCTGGGCGCAACGACAATAGTGCCCCGCGATGAGCTGAATGAGACAACCAAGCGCCCGCTGGAAAGTGAAACCTGGGCGGGTTGCGTGGATGCCGTGGGCGGTGCGATGCTGGCGCGTGTGCTTGGGCAAATGAAATACGGCTGTTCGGTCGCGGCCGTGGGTCTGGCGGGTGGCGCGGCGCTGCCTGCAACGGTGATTCCCTTCCTGCTGCGCGGTGTGAACCTTCTTGGCATCGACAGTGTGATGCAGCCCTATGAAAACCGGGTTCGTGCCTGGAAAAGGATTGCAACCGACCTGCCGATGGACAAGCTTGAGTCGATGATACAACCAGCTGCCTTGTCCGACCTTCCGCAACTGGGTGCCGATATCCTGAAAGGGCAGGTCAAAGGGCGCGTTGTTGTCGATGTGAATGCCTGAGCGCAGTTGACAGCCTAAACCCGATACGATGCCGTGTCGGGTTTTGCGAAGGCGCGTTTGGTACAAAATGATCGCAACACCTCTGGCCATTGGTACAAAACCGCCTCATGATTGCTATACATCCCAAATGTGATGGCGTAAGACCCATCCAAAGAGTACCTGAATACGGGGAGTGAGCAGCATGTCTGACGACTTCGAACTGGACACCGATGACCTGAAACGCCGCATGGATGGCGCAATGGTCAATCTGAGAACCGAATTTGCCTCGCTGAGAACCGGGCGCGCATCGGCCTCGATGCTGGAACCTGTCATGGTCGACGCATATGGTTCGATGACACCGATCAACCAGGTGGGCACCGTCAACGTGCCAGAGCCGCGCATGGTCACTATAAATGTGTGGGATAAGTCATTGGTCGGGAAGGTTGAAAAAGCCATTCGCGAAAGCGGACTGGGCATCAACCCGCAGCTGAACGGCACCATCATCATGCTGCCGATTCCCGAGTTGAACGAAGAGCGTCGCCGTGAACTGGGCAAGGTCGCTGGCCAATATGCGGAAAGCGCCCGGATCGCGATCCGCAATGTGCGCCGGGATGGCATGGATCAGATCAAAAAGGCAAAGGCGGACGGTATGTCTGAAGACGATCAGAAGCTGTGGGAAAGCGAAGTGCAGGATCTGACGGATGCGATGATCAAGGCAGTCGATACAGCGCTTGAAACCAAGCAAACTGAAATCATGCAGGTCTGATCTGGTCTGATGCCGAAAGATCCCCAAACCGATCCGGTCTGCGGTCCGCGCCATGTCGCTATCATCATGGATGGCAATGGCCGCTGGGCACAGGCGCGTGGTCGCCCAAGGCTGTTTGGGCACCATGCCGGAGCGCGGCGTGTTCGCGAGGTTGTCGAGGCCTGCCCGCATCTGGGGATCAAGTACCTGACAGTGTTTGCATTCTCGACTGAGAATTGGAAGCGAACGCAGGTTGAGGTGGCCGGGTTAATGAGCCTGTTTCGGCGCTACATCATCAAGGAGACACGGACCCTGGCGGATAATGGCATCCGGGTACGGTTCATTGGCGATCGGGTACGGTTGGATTCGAAACTGACCGAATTGATGGATTCACTGGAAGAAGAAACCAAGGACAACGACCTTGTTCATCTGACAGTCGCACTGAACTATGGCGGTCGGGACGAGGTGGCGCGCGCCACCAAGCGCCTTGCGCGGGATGTGGCCGACGGGCGGCTTAAACCCGAGGATGTGGATGAAGAAACGTTACCTAAGTATCTGGATACACGCGTTCTTCCGGATCCTGACCTTGTCATTCGGACCAGTGGCGAAGCACGGATTTCGAACTTTCTGCTGTGGCAGTCCGCCTATTCCGAGTACGAATTCATAGATACCTTGTGGCCGGATTTCACCGCGGCGGAACTCGAAAGGCTTTGTCGCAACTACGGGGCCAGAGAACGCCGTTACGGGGCGGTTCTGGCATGAGTGATGGCCGGTGGTCTGATCTGACGAGCCGGGTCCTTTCTGCCGCCGTTCTGGTTGCGATAGGGGCCATTGAAGTCTGGCTTGGTGGTCTCTGGTTCGAGGTCTTCATTGCGGCTGCTTGTGGCCTGATGACCTGGGAACTGGTTCGGATGATCGACCCTGAAAGCCAGGGTGTGGCCGTCCAGTTGGGCGTTCTGACTGCGATTGCGGTTATCCTCAGCTACCACCTGCCGGCGCTATACACGCTCCCGGTCGTGCTTGCGCCGGCTTTGGTGGGCATGGGACAGATCAGCCGTTCGAAACCCCTGTACGGCTTGTTCGCGGTCTGGATTGTTGCGGCTGGTCTGGGTTTCATATCCATTCGCGAAAACTCGGGTTTTGGCTGGATGGTCTGGCTGATCGCGGTGGTGGTTGCCACCGATGTGGCGGGCTATTTTGTGGGTAAAATGGTCGGTGGACCCAAGTTCTGGCCAAAGGTCAGCCCTAAGAAAACATGGTCGGGAACGGCAGGCGGATGGGCTGCTGCGGCCTGTGTCGGTATCGCCTTTGCAAGCCACGCGGGTTTCGGCTTTGCCTTTGTTGTTGTTTCCGTTCTCGCATCAATGGCCAGTCAGGCGGGTGACATAATCGAAAGCGCGATCAAACGTAAATTCGGGGTCAAGGACAGTTCAAATCTGATCCCCGGCCATGGCGGCTTTCTGGATCGGTTCGACGGCATGATGGGGGCTGCGGTGTTTGTTCTGATCGCAGGGCTTCTGTACACGCCGGGTGAGATGTAATGCGACGGATTTCCGTTCTTGGGGCCACGGGGTCGATCGGGCAAAACACGCTTGATCTGATTTCGCGTAAACCCGAAGACTATGATGTGGTGGCCCTTACCGGCGGCGCGAATATTCGACAACTTGCTGATGACGCTCGTCGGTTGCGTGCCGATTTGGCTGTCACGGCACATGAAGACAGGTTGGAGGACCTGCGCGCCGCACTGGCCGGAAGTGGGGTCGAAGCGGCGGCCGGGCCGCGTGCGATCGCCGAGGCCGCAGCGCGCCCGGCGGATTGGGTCATGTCAGCCATCGTCGGAGCAGCGGGCCTTGCGCCTGGGATCGAAGCCCTGAAACAAGGAACAACACTGGCCTTGGCCAACAAGGAAACATTGGTCTGCGCAGGATCGTTGGTTCTGGACACTGCAAAAAACCATGACGCGCGTTTGCTTCCTGTCGACAGTGAACATTCGGCGGTGTTTCAGGCATTGGTTGGTGAAGATATCGACGCTGTCGAGAGGGTGATTATCACCGCAAGTGGCGGAGCGTTCCGCGATTGGCCGCTGAAAGATCTGGCAAACGCCACCGTCGAACAAGCGTCCAGCCATCCGAATTGGGATATGGGCCAGCGGATCACGATCGACAGTGCCTCGATGTTCAACAAGGCGCTGGAAGTCATAGAAACAAAAGAATATTTCGGAGTTTCCCCGGATCAGATCGAAGTTTTGGTTCATCCCGAATCCATTGTCCATGCAATGGTCGGGTTTCGGGATGGCGCGATGATGGCACATATGGGCGCCCCCGATATGCGCCACGCCATTGGGTATGCGTTGCACTGGCCCGACAGGCAGGAGCTGCCGGTTCAGCGGCTGGACCTCGCAAAGCTGGGACAGCTGCGCTTTAACGAACCGGATCTGACACGCTATCCAGCCCTGAAACTCGCCTGGGACGTGATGCAGCGTGGTGGGCTGGCTGGCGCAGTATTCAATGCCGCCAAGGAACGCGCGCTGGATCACTTCATTGCGGGCCGGATCGGCTTTCTTGATATGGCGGATACCGTTTCTGCCGTATTGGACAGGTTTGACGCAACGGGTGGCCTTATTGATGCCCCGATGACACTTGATAACGTGCAGCAAACCGACCATCTGGCACGTCAGTGGGTCGATAACACTGTGATGGAACGAGCAGGATAGAAATTTGGACGTACTTTCGCTGATCCCGCAATTCGGCAATCTGCTGTGGACGATTGTTGCCTTTGTTATTGCGCTGTCGGTCATTGTGGCCGTGCATGAATATGGCCATTACATTGTGGGCCGGTGGTCTGGTATCCATGCCGAAGTCTTTTCGCTCGGGTTTGGACCGGTGCTCTGGAGCCGCAAGGATAAGCGCGGAACCAAGTGGCAGATCGCAGCGTTGCCTTTTGGTGGATACGTGAAATTTCTGGGCGATGCCAATGCGGCCTCGGGCAAGGATGAAGAGGCGATGGAAGACATCGCGACCCAAAATCCTGAGGAGTTGCGCCGCACCATGCACGGCGCCCCGCTATGGGCACGGGCAGCAACTGTCGCGGCTGGCCCGGTCTTTAATTTCGCCATGTCCATTCTGGTTTTTGGCCTGATCTTCTGGTCACAGGGCGTGTCGCGTGAACCCCTGACCGTTGGCGCGTTGCAGCCTTTGCCAGGCACCGTGCAGGAATTGCGCGAGGGAGATGTGATTACGGCTATCGCCGGTCGTCCGACACCGGACTATGACGAAGAAGTCGCATGGAAGGAGTTCATCGATCAGCTGCCTGTTCAACCGGTTCTGGATTATTCCGTGATCCGCGATGGCCAACCCCTTGAGGTTCAGGCCCCCTGGATGCTTCCGCCGCTGATCCGTCAGGTTGCTCCGCGTAGCGCGGCTATGGATATCCAACTGAAGCAAGGGGATGTCATCACCTCGGTCAATGGTGAACCAATCTTTGCCTTCGAACAGCTAAAGGATCATGTCGAAGGATCGGACGGTCGCGTCTTGCTGCTTGAAGTCTGGCGGGATGGGTCCGAGTTGGAATTTGCCCTGGCGCCCCGGCGCACGGATGAACCGCAGCCTGATGGTGGTTTTGTCACCCATTGGCGCATCGGAATCGTCGGTGGCATGATGCTTGAGCCTGCTACCGTACCGGCTGGTCTTTTTGATTCCCTAAAGGGCGGTGTCATCCAGACTGGCCGCATCATCGAAGGGTCCTTGTCCGGCATGTGGCACATGGTGACAGGTGCAATCAGCACCTGCAACATCTCGGGGCCAATCGGAATTGCCGAAACTTCGGGGGCGATGGCCAGCCAGGGGGCGCAGAATTTTATCTTCTTCATTGCTGTCCTGTCGACGGCGGTCGGGTTGTTGAACCTGTTTCCCATTCCGGCGTTGGATGGCGGACATCTCGTCTTCTACGCCTACGAAGCCATTGCCGGGAAACCGCCCAGCGACCGGGCGTTGCGAATACTCATGGGCATTGGAATCTCGATCATTCTAACCCTGATGCTGTTTTCGGTCAGCAACGACCTGTTCTGCTGAATGTGGCGGCTGGAGCAGATTCCAGCCGCATTACCGCCATATTTTAGCGCTACAACATTCCCGTCTAAAGGGAACAGTCATGTCCAAAACGCTGAAAAAATCGTATCAAAGCTTTAGCTTCCTGTTCATGTTGAATTGGGATGTTATGCTGAGTTTTGCCGTTACAGCGTTGGCGATGGCTGGGGCCGCCTATCTGGCGGGAATGTGATTCTCGGGAAAATCGTAGGTCTGTTGTCGCGAAGCCGTCTGCCTAACTGCTTCGATATCGCCTTTTGACAAGCTCATTCAATCCCGTTACTCAGCATTAAAGTCTCAAAATTCTGGGTAGAGCATAAAATGACTGACAGGCGAGACGCAGGCACATCCTGCGGGGGGCATATGCCGACAAACAATATTTTGTGGCAGGCGCTAACGGTTTTTTTCCTTTTTGTTGCGGTAAGTTTACTGGCGTTTCCGCATGCGGCATCGGCGCAAAACTACACAATCAACTCGTTCGATGTTGAAGGGAACCGCCGGATCGAAACCGGAACAATTATCGCTCGGACCGGAATCGAACCGGGCCAGACTGTAACTGCCGGGCAGCTTAACGATGCCTATCAGCGTTTGCTTGACAGTGGTGTATTTGAGACAGTTGAACTGACGCCGCGCGGCACGACTCTGGTCATTCAGGTCCAGGAATATCCAACGATCAACCAGATCAGCATCGAAGGGAACGCTCGCGTCAAAGACGACGTTCTTCTGGACGTGATCTCGTCGCAACCCCGCCGGGTCTTTACGCCACAGGCGGCCGAAGCAGACGCCGACACCATTGCCGAAGTGTATTCCGCCCAGGGTCGCGTCGCGGCAACCGTTATTCCTCGCATTATCCGTCGCAGCGACAACCGGGTTGATCTGGTCTTTGAAGTGGCAGAAGGCACGACCATTGAGGTCGAGCGCGTCAGCTTTGTCGGCAACCGCGCCTATTCGGACCGGAGGCTGCGCCGGGTTCTGGAAACCAAGCAGGCAACCTTCCTGCGGACGTTCTTCCGTAACGACACGTTTATCGGCGACCGCATTGAATTCGACAAACAGGTCATTCGCGATTTCTACCTGTCGCGGGGCTATATCGATTTCCGTGTGAACAGCGCCAACGTTGAATTCACCCGCGAACGGGATGCGTTCTTTCTGGTGATGAACGTCACCGAAGGCCAAAAGTTCTCGTTTGGAAAGATCACGACGGTTAGTGAAATTCCCGGCGTTGATGCAGCGCCTTATCAGGATGTGCTGAAAATCAAACCGGGCGTGACGTATACGCCGACGCTGGTGGAAAACTCGATCGCGCGGCAAGAACGCCTTGGGTTGAAACAGGGTGTCGATTTCCTGCGGGTTGAACCGCGTGTGACGCGCAATGACCGTGATCTTACCCTGGACATTGAATTTGTTCTGACGAAAGGTCCGCGGATTTTTGTTGAACGGATCGATATCGAAGGCAACACCACCACGCTGGACCGTGTGATCCGCCGCCAGTTTGACACTGTAGAAGGTGACCCCTTCAACCCGCGTGAAATCCGTCAGGCCGCGGAACGCATCAATGCGCTTGGGTTCTTTGCAGTTGCGGAGGTCGAGCCTCGGGAAGGATCGTCACCCAGCCAGGTCATTCTGGATGTGGATGTCGAGGAACAGCCTACAGGTTCGCTGAGCCTTGGCGGCAGCTACTCGGTCACAGACGGCTTCGGGATTGCAATCGGCCTGAACGAGGCAAACTTCCTGGGACGCGGTCAGAATCTTGGTGTTTCGATCTCGACAGCACAGGATTCAGAACAGTACACGATTAACTTTACCGAACCCTATTTGCTGGGCCGAAAGCTGCGTTTCGATCTTGGACTGGGACTGTCGGCAACCAATTCCGGCTTTGCCAGCTACGACACGAGCTCGTTGTTCTTCACACCTCAGCTGACCTATGCAATCGGTGAACTGTCCGCTCTTCGTCTGCGCTATGGCTGGGACCGCAGCGAGATGACGCAACAAAGCAATCAGACCAATGGCGCAGTGATCGCATCCGAGATCGCACAAGGCAAACGGACGTCCAGTTCACTGGGACTGTCCTACATTTATGACAGCCGGATTGGTGGTCTGGACCCGAATTCTGGTGTTCTGTTCGAGGTAGGCGTCGACGCGGCAGGCCTTGGCGGTGATAACAAGTATTTCAAAACCACTGCGCGCGGTATCGCTCAAACGCGGGTCTGGAATGAAGAAGTGGTACTACGGGCCACATTGGAGCTGGGTGCGTTGAATTGGAGTGGAAATGACTTCAGCCGCACCGTCGACCGTTTTGTGTTGGGGCCTCGTACTTTCCGCGGTTTTGAGCCTGCGGGTCTTGGCCCGCGTGATTTGTCCAATGGTCAGGACGATGCCATCGGCGGCAACTATTACTGGGTCGCGCGTTTTGAAACCGATTTTCCCTTGGGTCTGCCCGAGGAACTGGGCCTGCGGGGCGGTCTGTTCTATGACGTTGGAAACCTTTACAACATCAACGATGTGAACACCGCAGGGGCAAATATCGTTGGCGCAGACGGGTCCATTCGTCACGTTATCGGTATCTCGGTCTTGTGGGAAACGCCGTTTGGACCTTTGCAGTTCAACTTTTCGAAGGCTCTGAAAAAGGAGACGTTTGACAAGGAACAGAACTTTGACCTGACCATTCAGGCCCGGTTCTGATCTGCGATGACGAACAGGTTCTTTACCTCGATACAGGGCCCGCTTTGGGCCCTGTGTGCATTTATGATGCTGTTTCAGGCCCTTTCGGCTGATGCGCAGCAGCTGGGTGTTCCGCAAGCCAGCGTGGTTACGTTGTCCGGTGAGCAGCTGTTCAAGAATTCCGCATTTGGGCAACGTGTGTTGCGCGAGATCGAAAAAGAAAGCGCAATGCTTGCGGAAGAAAATGAACGGATTGTCGCGGAACTCAGCCGAGAAGAAAAAGACCTGACCGAAAAGCGCACGACCATGCCAGCAGAGGAGTTTCGCCCGCTGGCCGAAGCGTTCGATGTCAAGGTTCAGTCCCATCGCGACGGGCAAAGGGCAAAGCTTGACGCGCTGGCACGTCGCAGCGAGGAAGCGCAACAAACGTTTTTCGAAATAGTTCGCCCGATCCTTGTTGATTTGCTACGCGAATTTGGTGCCAGCGTGATCATCGAACGCTCTAATGTCGTTGTAAGCACGTCTGATATCACAGAGGCTGCGATAATCCGCGTGAACACAGCAATTGGCGATGGCAGCGGACTTCAAAAGGACACAAGCGAATAGGTTCGCTTGCCCTTGCGAGGCTGTATTGCTAACCACGCTGAAAAAGAAACATCCAGAACAGGATAACCGCATCATGACAACGGAAACCAAAAGTGCCGATATTCAGTTGATCCAAAGGATCCTGCCGCATCGTTATCCGTTTTTGCTGGTCGACAAGGTGGTGGACATCTCTGGCTATCAATCGGCTCGAGGTATTAAGAACGTCACCATGAACGAGCCGCATTTCCAGGGCCACTTCCCGGGAACACCGATCATGCCGGGTGTTACCATCGTCGAGGCGATGGCGCAGACCGCAGGCGTAATGCTGGGCGTAGGGATGGATGTCATCGACACCGAGTTGCTGATCTATTTCATGAGCATAGACAAATGCAAATTCCGCAGGAAAGTTGTTCCTGGCGACGTCCTGGAAATGCATGTCGAAACGGTTCGCGGCAAGAAAGGTGGCAAGCTTTTCAAATTCAACGGCCGCGCAACTGTTGATGGTGAAGTGGCCGCCGAGGCAGAATTCTCGGCCTATGTCGATTGGGATATGGAAAAAACAACATGAGCCGTATCCACCCCAGCGCGATTATCGAAGACGGGGCGCAGATCGGGCAGGATTGCGTCATCGGTCCTTTTAGCTATGTGGGCGCCAATGTAAAACTGGCTGATCGGGTCGAACTGAAGTCTCATGTCGTTGTGACCGGTGACACATCGATTGGCGAAGACACCGTGATCTTTAATTTTTCGGTGATCGGTGAGATTCCGCAGGACCTGAAATTTGGCGGTGAAAACACGCGCCTTGAAATCGGTCAGCGCAACCGCATTCGCGAGCACGTGACGATCAATACCGGGACCGAAGGTGGCGGCGGTGTAACCCGGATCGGGGATGATTGCCTGCTGATGGCAGGTGTTCATGTGGCCCATGACGTGCAGATCGGCAACCGGGTTATCATGGTGAACCACGCAGGGGCAGCTGGTCACTGCATCGTCGAGGATGATGTGATCGTCGGTGGCATTTCGGGCCTGCACCAGTGGGTGCGTGTTGGTCGCGGGGCGATCATCGGTGCGCTCACCATGGTGCCAAAGGACGTCATTCCCTACGGTTTGGTACAAGCCTCCCGGGGTGAGCTTGAAGGTCTGAACCTCGTGGGTCTCAAGCGTAAAGGTGTTTCGCGCGAAGACATCTCGGCGTTGCGTGCCGCGTTCAAGGAGCTGTCTGAAGGCGATGGAACATTCATGGATCGCGCCTACCGTCTTGGTCAGGGTAACGACAGCGACTATGTGCAGCGGATCGTTGATTTTGTCACCGGACACAGCGATCGGTCGTTCCTGACACCGAGGAAATAGGAACATGCTTGCGTTGATTGCGGGAACCGGGGCACTGCCGACCGAATTGGTTGCCCAACTGGCGGAACGTCCGCTGATCTGCGCGATGGAAGGGTTCCTGCCGGATGATCTGGTCGCAGATATCGTGTTTCCGCTTGAACAGCTTGGCAGTTTTATTGCCGGGCTTCAGGCGAAGGGCGTGACCGAGATTTGTATGGCCGGCGCAGTTCGGCGCCCGAAGGTTGATCCTAAACGTATTGACGCGGCGACGATGCCATTGGTTCCGGTGATCCAGCAGGCCATGCTGTCGGGTGATGACGGAGCATTGCGGGCTGTCATTGGCCTGTTGGAAGGCGCAGGATTGCGGGTGTGCGCCGCGCATGAAATCGCCCCTGGCCTGTTGCCGCCTTTGGGCTGTCTGACTGATGTGCACCCATCCGAGAGTGATATGGCAGATGCAGACCGCGCTGCCGGAATTCTGCGGGCCATGGGGGCTGTGGATATTGGTCAGGCCTGTGCAGTCTCAAAAGGGCAGGTGTTGGCAATCGAAGGCATCTTTGGAACCGCCTGGATGCTTCAATCCCTGACGCAACGCCCGGACGCGGGGGGCGGCATACTGTTCAAAGGCCCAAAGCCCGATCAAGATCGGCGTGCTGATCTGCCTGCCATCGGGCCCAACACCGTCACGGATGCGGTCGCGGCAGGCTTGTCTGGCATCGTTCTGGAAAAGGGCGGTGTGCTGGTTTTGGAAAAAGAACAGGTCATCGCCGAATGTAACCGTCTTGGGCTGTTCCTGTATATTCGCGAGCGGGCGGTCTGATGCGCGTCTTTCTGGTCGCCGGTGAACCTTCGGGCGACCGGCTGGGCGGCGCGTTGATGGAGGGGCTGAAATCCCTGATCCCCGATATTGAGTTCGACGGGGTGGGCGGACCTTTGATGGCTGCTCAGGGGCTGACCAGCCGGTTTCCGATGTCGGAACTTTCGGTGATGGGTTTGATCGAGGTTCTGCCGAAGTTTTTCCACCTCAAGCGTCGAATCTCGGAGACCGCGCAAGCAGTGTTGGACACGCGGCCGGACGTTCTGATCACCATCGACAGCCCCGATTTCAGCCTGCGTGTCGCCAAAATCGTCAAAGTCGCCAGTGGTATTCGCACCGTGCATTACGTTGCGCCCAGTGTCTGGGCCTGGCGTCCGGGGCGGGCGGATAAAATGGCAAAGGTCATCGACCATGTGCTGGCACTGCTTCCGTTCGAGCCGCCATACATGGAGCGGGCAGGGATGGAGTGCGACTTTGTCGGCCACCCTGTTGCCAGCGAACCGACGGCAACACAGGCCGAGATTGCGGCCTTCCGGAGCAGGTACGACCTAGGGGATGCACCAGTCCTGCTGGCTCTGCCCGGATCGCGACGGGGTGAGATCGAACGTCTGGCAGACACGTTCGGTGAGGCATTGCGGCTGTTTTTGACGGACCATCCCAGTTATCGTGTCGTGGTTCCAACCGTGGGTGCGACAACTGACCTGGTCAACGCTCTGACGCAAAGCTGGCCGGGCGCACCAATAGTGCTCGACCCGCGACAAATGGGGGCCGGGCAAGCCACGGTCGAAAAACGCGCGGCTTTTGGCACGGCATGTATCGCGCTGGCCGCTTCGGGTACGGTTTCTTTGGAACTGGCGGCGCAGAATACACCTATGGTGATCGCCTACAAACTCAATTGGCTGACCCAGAAAATGGCCGAACGCATGGTCAAGCTGGACACTGTTACATTGGTCAATCTGGTATCTGAAACACGCGCCGTGCCTGAATGCCTGCTGAACGATTGCCAGCCGGACAAGATCGCCAAAGCCCTGCATGATGTGACCAATGCCCCTGACGCTCAGCAACTCGCGATGAACCTGACAATGGAACGGTTGGGGCGCGGAGGAGAAGCTCCGGGGTTGCGGGCGGCACGAGCTGTGCTGGACAGAATGCAGATTAAGCATGCTTGATCACACGCTGTTCGCCGCTTCAGCCGGGGTTGCCATGATATCCACCAATCTGGACAATCTGGCCGTCCTACTGGGTTTGATATTGGTGATCGAGCAACGCCGCGCCATCATTGGCTTTGCCGTCGCGCAGACAATTGTTCTGACATTGGCCATGACCGTCGCATTGGGTGTTGACCAGAGCGGCGCACCGTTTTGGATCGGGTTTCTGGGTCTTGTACCACTGGCCTTTGGTTTGCGCGGAATCTGGCGGCAGTTTTTCGGGGCCAACTCTGAAGGAACCGAGGTAAAAGGGGCCGTAACATCGGTGGTTACCCTGTTCCTGAGCCTGTCGATTGACAGTTTCGCGGTCATGACACCGCTATTGGCGGAGTCTGCCCCTTCATACCGTGTTGCCGCCTTGATCGGCGCAGCACTGGCCGCTTCAGTTCTGGTCGTAGTTGCCGCCTGGGGCGCACCTCGGGCCAAAAGCCTTGGGCCACGCGTGGCCCGTATGGATCGGATCGCCCCATATATCATGGTCTGCGTCGGGCTTTACATCCTCTTCAATTCGCCCACGGATGCCCTGTAACAGACCTGTTTCGGCATTCCGTCGCGGGTTTGTTATCCGCGACCGTCTGTTGCAGCGGTGCGGACTTAAGATATCCTCGCTGAAAAGGAGATTTCATCATGACCCGCATCCCCCCTTTGTCAGACCCTGAGATGGCAGACGAGACACGCGCGTCACATGCGGCTTTGGGTGCTTATGGCCCGTTCGACAATTGGGCCCGGGTTGCCGCACATTGTCCACCGGTTCTGGAACATGTCGCCGGCATGTTGACGGCGTTGCGGGAACAGCAAACTTTGCCGCGTCGTGCGCTGGAACTGGCCATGGTGACGGTTTCCAAATTGAACGCCTGTGACTACTGCGTCTCGCATCATACTCCACTGTTGACGGTTGCAGGTCTCAGCCCCGAAGGCGCGGCGCGTTTGCCAGATGTCGACAACCACCCCGAACTGGACGCGTGCGACAAGGCCGTCGTGCGATACGCCGAGGCTGTAACGACACGATCAGGCCGTATACGCGACGCCGAGGTTTCCGGCCTGCGGGACTGGTTCAGCGATGCCCAGATTGTCGAGTTAACCTGGCGCATCGCATTGTGCGGTGCATTCAACCGGTTCAACGATGCGCTTCAGATCCAGATCGAACCCGAGGTTGAACCCGTTTCAGCCTAGTACCCACGCCAGATCCAGCCGCCGCCAAAGATGCGGCTGCCTTCTGAGGCATAGAAGACGCAGGCCTGACCGGGCGAGATGCCTTCTTCGGGTGTCAGCAATTCAACTTCGGCAGTGGTGTCGGACAGCGGTCGAATAATGGCCTCGCGCGGGGGGCGGGTCGAACGGACCTTGACTGAAAGGTGCCATTCTTCGCGCGAAGTGAAGGGTTCATCGCCCAGCCAGTTGATCTCACGCACGGGAACGACACGCGTTGCCAGCATCTCTTTGGGGCCGACGACGACCTGTTTCTTGTCCACGTCCAGCTTGACCACATAAAGCGGCTCGCTCAGGCCGCCGATGCCCAGGCCGCGCCTTTGGCCGATCGTGTAGTGGATCACACCGTTATGCTGTGCCAGTACGTGGCCATCGGCATGAACAATCTCGCCCGGTTCCGCAGCACCGGGGCGCAGCTTTTCAATGACGCTGGCATAGTTGCCGTCGGGCACAAAGCAGATGTCCTGACTGTCGGGCTTGTCCGCCACAGACAACCCATATTGAGCCGCCATTTCGCGGGTCGCGTCTTTTGAGGGCAAATGACCAAGCGGGAAGCGCAGGAAATCAAGCTGTTCCGGCGTTGTCGAAAACAGGAAATAGGATTGGTCCCGGTTGGCATCTTCGGCGCTGTGCAGTTCCGGGCCGTCTGGCCCCATTTTGCGCTGGATATAGTGCCCGGTGGCCATACAGTCGGCCTCAAGATCCTTGGCGGTTTCCAGAAGGTCCTTGAATTTTACCCGCTCGTTGCAGCGAATGCAGGGGACGGGTGTTGCGCCTGCCAGATAGCTTTCCGCGAACTCATCGATCACCGCGTCTTTGAAGATGTTTTCGTAGTCCAGAACATAGTGGGGAAACCCACGCTCTTCTGCTACGCGGCGCGCATCGTGGATATCGATCCCGGCACAACACGCCCCTTTCTTGGCCAGAGCCGCGCCATGGTCATAGAGTTGCAGTGTCACCCCCACCACATCATAGCCCTGATCGGCCAAGTAGGCCGCGACGACAGAGCTATCGACGCCCCCTGACATGGCCACAACCACCCGCGTTTCCGACGGCGGTTTGGCAAAGCCAAGCGAGTTCAGCGGGGTCTCGGTGTCGAGGGCCATTGGCGGTTCCTGTCCGGGTTAAGAAAGACCGGCAGAATATAGGAAAATTCTACACACTCTCAAGAGGCGGTTTCATACGACCTTAAGTAGGCTGGCGTCAGCTTTGATGCAGCAAAAAGGGTAAAGCGATGTATTTGCACAAAGTGGAAGGGCCAAGGTCTGTTTCTCTGCCGGACGGGTCCATACTGACGCGCGCCGATCTGCCGCCAACAAGCACAAGGCGGTGGGTGGCCTCACGCAAGATTCTGGTCGTGCGTGGGGTGCTTTACGGGCTGATCAGCCTGTCTGAGGCAAAACAGAAATACGGCATAAGTGACGAAGAGTTCAACGGCTGGGTTTCCCTAGTCGCGGAACACGGTGTCGAGGCTTTGAAAGCCACGGCCTTAAAAAAGTATCGACAACTTAAAGGAGAGCGAGAATAAATGATTCAACGGTAACGTCAGATTAACCATTCTTGGTCAGGTTTGATTTTAATTGGAATTATTGACCCGAATTGGAGCAGTGAAAATGCGTATTCTTCTTGTCGAGGATGATCCGACCACGTCTAAAAGCATCGAACTGATGCTGACGCATGCGAACCTAAACGTTTATGCAACGGATCTTGGCGAAGAAGGTATCGATCTGGCAAAGCTCTACGATTACGACCTGATCTTGCTGGACCTGAACCTGCCGGACATGAACGGGCATGAAGTGTTGCGCCAGTTGCGGATTGCCCGGGTGGAAACACCTATCCTGATCCTTTCGGGCGCAGATGATACGGACAGCAAGATCAAAGGTTTCGGGTTTGGCGCGGATGACTATCTGACCAAACCCTTCCATCGCGAAGAACTGGTGGCTCGCATTCATGCCATCATCCGCCGGTCGAAAGGGCATTCGCAGTCCATCATCCACACTGGTCGCGTGGCTGTAAATCTGGACGCCAAGACCGTTGAGGTGGACGGAAAAACCGTGCACCTGACAGGAAAAGAGTACCAGATGCTGGAATTGCTCAGCTTGCGTAAGGGCACGACTCTGACCAAGGAAATGTTTCTGAACCACCTATACGGCGGCATGGATGAACCCGAGTTGAAGATCATCGACGTCTTCATCTGCAAACTGCGCAAAAAACTCAGCAACGCAACGGGTGGCGAGAATTATATCGAAACCGTATGGGGCCGGGGTTACGTGTTGCGCGATCCGCAAAGCAACACTCTGGACGAGACGAGAATGGCGGTCGGCCTCTGATTTGAACTGTTTGTGTCGCTGGTAGTCCAGGGCGGCACGTTGCACTCACGGCTCAGCACATCTGGACCTGGCCATGACCTCGCCCTATCACTGAGGTCCAAGAACGCGTGACAGGGCGAGGCCATGAGCAATTCCACTCCCATATCAGACCTGACCGATGATGAGGCGCGTGCCGAACTGGCGCGGTTGGCGGACATACTGTCCCGAGCCAACACGCTGTATCACGCAGAAGATGCGCCCGAGTTGTCGGATGCGGATTATGATGCCCTCAAACGCAGAAATGCCGAGATCGAGGCGCTTTTTCCCCACCTGAAACGTGCTGACAGCCCAACAGAACAAGTCGGGGCCAAACCGTCGGACGGGTTTTCAAAAGTTACTCATGCCGTCCGAATGATGTCACTGGGAAATGCGTTCGACGATGGGGACATTGCCGATTTCGACAGCTCGATTCGCAAATATCTGGGCCTTGATGCAGGCGCGCCGCTGGCTTTCACAGCTGAACCCAAGATTGATGGCCTTTCTTTGTCCTTGCGATATGAGAACGGACAGCTGGTTCAGGCCGCAACGCGGGGCGACGGTGAAGTTGGCGAGAACGTAACGGCCAACGCCTGCACTGTCTCTGATATTCCACAGCAGATTGAAAACGCGCCTGAAGTTCTTGAGGTTCGGGGCGAGATTTACATGTCCCACTCTGATTTCGAAGCCTTGAACACGCGACAAGCCGAACGGGGGGGCAAACCCTTTGCCAACCCGCGCAATGCAGCGGCAGGGTCACTGCGTCAGCTGGATTCAGAAATTACCCGATCCCGCCCATTGCGCTTCTTCGCCTATGCCTGGGGTGAACTGTCAGAGCCTTTGGCGGATACCCAGATGGGAGCGATTGAGCGTCTTGCGACGCTTGGGTTCCCCACGAATTCCTTGACGCGCCTATGTGCCACGACTGAGGACATGATTGCTCATTACCGGGATATCGAAGCGCAGCGTGGGACTTTGGGGTATGATATCGATGGGGTCGTCTACAAGGTAAACGATCTGTCATTACAGGCACGTTTGGGTTTCCGTTCGACGACGCCAAGATGGGCAATCGCACATAAGTTCCCAGCCGAACTGGCCTGGACCAGATTGGAGGCGATTGACATTCAGGTTGGTCGAACAGGGGCGCTCAGCCCTGTGGCACGGTTGCATCCTGTAACGGTTGGCGGGGTGGTCGTCTCCAATGCCACTTTGCACAACGAAGATTATATCGCTGGGCGCGACGCCAAAGGCGGCACGATCCGTGATGGAAAAGATATCCGAGTGGGCGATTGGGTTCAGGTCTATCGCGCGGGCGACGTGATCCCCAAACTTTCGGATGTCGACTTGTCCAAACGCCCCGCCGATGCACGCCCCTTTGCCTTTCCGACACATTGCCCCGAATGCGGAAGCGATGCGATCCGCGAAGAAGGCGACGCGGTTCGACGGTGCACCGGCGGCCTAATCTGTCCTGCGCAGGCCGTTGAAAAGCTGAAACATTTCGTGTCGCGCAAAGCCTTTGATATAGAAGGGCTGGGTGCAAAACAGATTGAAATGTTCTATGGGGATCCAACCCTTCCGATCAATGCGCCAGCTGATATTTTCACGCTGGAACAGCGGGACGCAGCCAGTCTGACGCGGTTGAAAAACCGGGACGGGTGGGGCGAAACATCCGCCAGGAACCTTTTTGAAGCCATTGATGAAAAGCGGAAAATTCCTTTTGCGCGCTTGTTGTTTGCACTGGGCATTCGACATGTGGGCGAAGTCGGTGCGCGCGATCTGGCACTGTATTATCGTGATTGGGATGCGATGGCGCTCGCGTTGGACACTGCACGACCGGCTGCACTGGCGCAACGGCGGGCGGATGAGGCGGAAGACGCAGAGCGTGCGGCAGCGCAGCTTGAAGGGCGTCGCGCACGCGTGAAAGAAGTGCGGGACGCAACGATCGCGGAGGCCAATGTCGCAGCCGATGCCAATGCCGCCTGGGCAGAGCTGATTGGCATCGACGGAATTGGCGCAACGCTTGGCCTTTCACTGTCGGACGCATTTGCCAATGAAGAGGAACGACGGGCTTTCGACACGCTGCGCAGCGAATTGACGGTTATCGCCCCCGACGCGCCAGCCTCGGACAGTCCGGTCGCGGGTAAAACCGTAGTGTTCACCGGAACGCTGGAAAAATTGACCCGCGCCGAAGCCAAAGCGCGGGCCGAGGCGTTGGGCGCCAAGGTTTCCGGATCTGTCAGCAAGAAAACCGATATTCTGGTCGCGGGTCCCGGGGCCGGGTCAAAGGCGAAAAAGGCAGCGGAACTTGGGATCGAAACTTTGGACGAGGATGGCTGGCTTCAGCTGATAGAAGGCGCATGAGCGGACGGCCCGAACAGCTTTTCCCGCTATTTGCGGGGCTGGAAACGTTGGATGGCGTCGGCCCCAAGACAGCGCAGGCCATGGCGCAGACCGGGGTGGAATCCCCGCGCGATGTTCTGTTCAGCCTGCCTTATGCCGTGGTGGATCGGCGCAGGCGGGATTCAATACAGGGGGTGGACCTGCCGGCCACTCTGACCGTGGAAGTGACAGTTGGCCCGCACAGACCGCCCCGCAGCAAGGGGGGTGCCTATCGCGTTCATGTCGAAGACAGTCAGGCCGATTTCCAGCTGGTCTTTTTCCACGCACGTGGTGAGTATCTGAAGAAAGTGTTGCCACAAGGATCACGCCGCGTGGTTTCCGGAAAGTTGGAACTGTTCGACGGCATGGCGCAGATGGTGCATCCGGACCACATGCTGCCCGTTGAACAAGCAGAAGATATCCCGGAATTCGAACCGGTTTACCACCTGACGCAAGGGCTGACGCAGAAAACAGCGTTCAAGGCCAGCCGCAGCGCATTGGCACGCGCACCCGAACTTGAGGAATGGATCGATCCGGCGCAGGTGTCACAGCAAAACTGGCCGAGTTGGTCGGTGGCCGTTCACGCCGGTCACAATCCGCGCGGCGCGGATGATGTCGCGCCGTTTGCCCCTGCACGTCAGAGGTTGGCGTATGACGAGTTGTTTGCGCATCAGCTGACGCTCGCTCTGGCCCGGCAACGAGAGCGCAAGTCGCGGGGAATCGTCAGCGTGGGAACCGGGGTACTGCAATCGAAAGTGCTGGCAAGCCTTCCATATCGCCCGACTGGCGCACAAACGCGCGCCATTGATGAGATTTCGGCTGATATGGCGTCTGACGCCCGAATGAACCGGCTGTTACAGGGCGACGTCGGCGCCGGTAAGACGCTGGTGGCCTTCATGGCCCTTCTGATCGCGGTTGAGGCAGGCGGGCAGGGCGTGATGATGGCCCCGACCGAAATTCTGGCGCGCCAGCATCTGGAAGGATTGCGCCCCCTGGCCGAGCAGGCCGGAGTGGTTCTGGAACTGCTCACCGGGCGTGACAAGGGCGCGGAGCGGCGTGCCAAGCTTGAGGCGCTTAAACAAGGCGATATTCACATACTGGTTGGCACACATGCAGTGTTTCAAAGCGATGTTGAATTCAAGGCGCTGAGATTGGCCATCGTCGACGAACAGCACCGGTTTGGCGTGCGGCAGAGGATGGAGTTGTCGGAAAAAGGCAAGGGGGCAGATGTTCTGGTAATGACTGCCACCCCCATCCCGCGCAGTCTGGCGCTGGCGCAATATGGCGACATGGATGTTTCGGTGCTGGATGAAAAGCCTCCGGGGCGAAAACCGATCAAAACGGCGATTGTCAACACACAGCGCATGGACGAAGTCATAGCCCACCTGCGGCGTGCGATTGATGAGGGGCGACAGTGTTACTGGGTGTGCCCTCTGGTCGACGAATCCGAAGTTTCGGACCTGACAGCGGCCGAGGAACGCTTCAAACGCCTGCGGGCCATTTTGGGTGAGGGCGTTGTGGGGCTGGTTCATGGTCAGATGCCACCAGCCGACAAAGACGCCGCGATGAGCGCATTTCATAATGGGAAAACAAAGGTCCTTGTTGCCACGACGGTGATCGAGGTCGGCGTGAACGTACCCAACGCAACGATCATGGTCATTGAACGGGCCGAGATCTTTGGGCTGGCGCAATTGCACCAGTTGCGGGGGCGCGTCGGGCGCGGGGATGCGGAATCCACCTGTTTGCTGATGTATCAACCACCGCTCAGCGAGGGAGGGCGCAAGCGGCTGGAGGTTCTGCGCGAGACAGAGGATGGCTTCCGAATCTCGGAAACTGACCTTGAGATGCGAGGCGCGGGCGATCTGATCGGAACTGCGCAATCCGGGTTGCCAAAATTCCATATCGCGGATCTGGAACGTCAGGCAGGATTGATGGCCGTCGCCCAATCCGATGCGCGGGCGCTGCTAACGACCGATCCCAAACTGACTTCGGACAGGGGACGGGCCGCACGTGTACTTTTGTGGCTGATGAAACAGGATCAGGCGATCCGTTTGATTTCAGTGGGTTAGCTGTAACGCTCCCTAAAGTTCACAAATGTTCTCAAAAAGTTCTTTACCTGTGCTTGGAAATATGAGAACAAAAGGTCAACAAAGGATTAAAACTCTGACCGGAGGTGACCCTATGCTGACCCAGATCAAGACCGCTTTCAGCCGCGCGCAATCGACCATCCTGCAGGATGCCGTTGGCGTGTTGTCTTTGGTCGTGATGCTGATGGTGGCCCTTCACCTGCCGGTTGGTTTCTAAGCCTTTCTGCCTGCGATCTCGTGCCGAAAAATCCGCGCTGTCATCCCCATTTCAGTCAAGGGTGACCTGCCTGTCCCAAACCCCTTGAGGGGCCATGCCTCGGCCCCGCGCGGTACACCGGACCCCACACGAGACACGCAATACCTGCCGCCGCCCTTTCGCCCGGAAAGCGCGGCGGCTTTTTTTACAATTGGCCGGTTTTGAAGATTTCCAACAGCGCGGACAGGACTGAGTTAGCAGCTACCGAGGCCAAGATCATGCCCATGACACGGCTGATGATTGCCGCGCCTGAATGACCGATCAGCCGGATGATGGGCTCGGCCAAAAGCATCAGTACAAACGCAACCAGCAATACGGAAAGCATGACAAGCGCTGTGATACCCTGATCCGCGATGCTGTAACGGTGGTTGTCAGTCAGGATAACGATTGCCAGCATTGCGCCGGGGGATGCCAGTGAAGGCACGGCAAGCGGGAAAATCGCCGGGTTCTGCTGGTGATACGCGTCTTCACGGTCTTCTTCGGCTTGCCTTTGTTCAACCTCTTGTTTGCTCTCACCAAAGATCATCGTCAGGGCAAAAAGAAACAGGATAATACCGCCAGCGACCTGAAACGAATTCAGCCCGATATCCAGCGCTTCAATCAGCACCTGACCAAATACTAGGAAGAACAGCAATACGGCAGCACTTATCACGGCTGCTAACAGCGCTGTCCGCCGCCGGCCTGCCGCGTCCAATCCGGCCGTAACGGCAATAAAAACGGGAATTGTTCCAATCGGGTCGATAACGACCCAAAGCGTCACGAAATGCTCGAGCAAATTATTCAAACCCATCCCTCCTGAAATCTGGGCAGAGGGTAAACGGGTTTACGCCAAATAGCTATAATCAGGCGCAGTTTGCCTGTTCAGCCTGCGCCATGGCCTCAGCCGTGGCATCCAGAACCAGCAGGATCGACGCGTGGCGGTTTTTATAATCCCGTGCGGGCATAAGCACCTCAAGCCCATCAAACGGCGCATCAGGTGCAGGGCCGCCAGTCTTGAGCATGGCCGCCAACTGATCGCGCGCAGCTTCGACCTGCGCCCGCGACGCGCCAATTATCGCGTCCCCAACGACCGAGGCGGACGCTTGCCCCAAAGCGCAGGCTTTGACGTCCTGACCAAAGGCACTGATCTGACCATCGCGAACCTTGATGTCCACAGTTACAGTCGATCCGCATAAAGGTGAGCGTTTCTTGACGGTTGCATCGGGATCTTCCAGTCGCTCAAGATGCGGAATATCCGCAGCAAGCGCCAGAATGCGCCCGGAGTACAGCTTAATCAGGTCGTTCTCGCCGCTCATGGCTTTCCCTCGTCGTGTGTTACCCATACATAGTGGCCAGCCCACCGGTTGCAAAAGGTTTTTGAGATGTCTGACCCAGTCGTGTTTGATCCCTCTACTTTGAGATTTAATGAGGCGGGTCTGATCCCGGCGATTGCGCAGGATGAAACATCAGGCGAGGTTCTGATGATGGCCTGGATGAATGTACAGG
The DNA here is from genome assembly GCF_056531755.1 of Ruegeria sp. L11. Taxonomy (NCBI): domain Bacteria; kingdom Pseudomonadati; phylum Pseudomonadota; class Alphaproteobacteria; order Rhodobacterales; family Roseobacteraceae; genus Ruegeria; species Ruegeria sp. L11. The sequence continues at coordinate 703,056 of NZ_JBQFMI010000001.1, read as the reverse complement.
CGGTTGAAAAGACCCTCGAAACCGGGCGGGTGACCTATTGGTCACGCTCGCGGCAGGCTTTCTGGATCAAGGGCGAAACCTCGGGCCATGTGCAGGAATTGGTGGATTTCCGGATCGATTGCGACCGGGACTGTCTATTGGTTCTCGTCCGTCAAACCGGAGCAGCCTGTCATACCAACCGACGAACCTGTTTTTTTACCGCCGTTCGGGATGGGGTCGAAACTGAACTGATGGCGCCAATGGAATAGGGGGTCAAAGCCCAACCATTCGGCGTATGTCATCTGCGCTGGCCCCTTCGGCCCGGTACTTTGCAATTGCGCGGGCATCGTCGCGTTTGGCCAGCCGTTTGCCTGCATCATCGCGGATCAGATCATGGTGGAGATACTCGGGTGTCGGTAGGTTCAGTAAAGCCTGCAACAGAACGTGGATGCGGGTCGCTTCGAACAAGTCCCGCCCTCGAACCACCTGTGTTACACCCTGAGCGGCATCGTCAAGCACAACGGACAAGTGATACGACGTCCCCATGTCGCGGCGGGACAGAACTACATCACCTATGGTGGCAACCAACTCATCAGGCGTGAAAGTGATAATGCCGGTTTCGCCGCCCGGACCCGATCCCAGCTCAAGAAATTGGTACCTGTCCGGGTTGCGGACCGCCTGACACGCCTTGACCACGTCCAATCGCAAGGGGTCCTGAGTTGGACGAGGAAGGATCGATAAATCTTTGCCAACAAACCTTTTTCGACAGGTTCCGGAGTACACAAGCCCGTCGGGTCCAAGCATGGGTGCGCCTTCCTGCGGCGCACTGGCTGCTGCTGCGATATCTTTGCGATTACACGTGCATGGATACAAAAGCCCCTGCGCCCATAGCTGGTCCAACGCCTTATGGTAAACGTCCATACGATCCGATTGGCGCATTACGGGTTCAGGCCATGTCAGCCCCAGCCATCTGAGGTCGCTGTATATCTGATCCTCCCATAGCTGTCGTGAGCGGGATCGATCGATATCCTCAATTCGCAGCAAGAACCGGCCGCTTTCAGATGTGGCCCTATCGCTGGCAACCAACGCAGAATACGCGTGCCCAAGGTGAAGGGGGCCTGTTGGGGATGGCGCAAAGCGCGTTACAAGAGTCACGCTTTTTCTAATACATACACGTCAGAGTTAAGGTTGATCCCAGGCAGGTGGGGACCGTGTTCACGAAATAACAAACGTGCTGCCCCCATGTCGACCCAATCCGTCAGACGGCAGGTGAATTTATGGTCCGCCAACGCATGATCGTTCAGCGAAAAGCCAAGCAAACCACCCTTGGGCAGTGCGTGCATCAGCACATCCAGTGTCTCGGGCGGGGCAGCACCTTTTCCGATCACTCCTATGGCTGTGATCATCGTGTATTCCCCACGCTTCAACGGCGCGGGCTTGGCGATATCGAATCCGGTCAATGTTCGGTAAACACCTTTGCTGGCGGCTTCCTGAAGCATGTTCTCTGTTGGGTCCATCCCATCTATGACCTCAAAGCCAATAGCGCGCAGGGCAAGCCCTGACAACCCGGTGCCGCAGCCGTAATCCAGAATGGGTGTCTGAGGCTTCGGTGCGAAAGACCACAAAGCCGCTGCTACACGGCCCGGCGTGGCGTAACCGTGTTCACCAACTTCCTTTTCATAGGTTGCAGCCCAGTTCTGATAGTGCGCTTCAGTCGCTTCAGGCGTGCCGAGATTGTATGTGCTGTTCAGAAACGTGTCGTTCATTCCAGCATGCTAGGCTGAGACCGCATTACGCGTCCAGTCAGCAATGCTCCAACCAGGTACTCCATTCGGCTTTGGCCCGGTCGGTATAGGCCTTGTACCTGTCTTTACGACCCCGACGACCGCCTTTCAGACCATCCACGGGGCGAAACAGGCCGAAATTCACGTTCATCGGCTGAAAGGTCCTAGCCTCGGCACCGCCCGTTATGTGGTGAATCAAAGCACCCATTGCGCTGTCTTGCGGAACGGTTGGCAGGTCACGCCCCAAAATCTGAGCGGCGGCAAGCCGACCGGCCAGCAATCCCATCGCGGCGCTTTCTACGTAGCCTTCCACACCCGTGATCTGTCCGGCAAAGCGGATGTTGGGTTTTGATTTCAACCGCATTTGCGAATCCAAAAGCGTGGGAGAGTTGATGAACGTGTTGCGGTGGATGCCACCCAACCGGGCAAAGCTGGCATTTTCCAAGCCCGGGATCATACGGAACACTTCGGTCTGGGCACCATATTTCATCTTGGTCTGAAAACCCACGATGTTGAACAAGGTGCCCAAAGCGTTATCACGGCGCAGCTGCACCACCGCATGAGGTTTCACGTCGGGCTCATGCGGGTTGGTCAGCCCGACCGGTTTCATCGGACCATGGCGCAGCGTTTCGCGACCGCGTTCGGCCATAACCTCGATTGGTAGACAGCCGTCGAAGTAACCTGCTGTCTCTCCTTCGTGAAATACGGTTTTATCTGCTGCCAGAAGCGCGTCTATGAAGGCTTCGTACTGGTCCCGGTCCATCGGACAGTTCAGATAGGCTGTGCGTTCTTCTTCGGTCTCGCCCTTGTCGTAGCGTGATTGCATCCACGCTTTGCTCATGTCGATGCTCTCGGCATAGACGATCGGTGCGATGGCGTCGAAAAAGGCAAGTGCGTCAGACCCTGTCTCGGCCTGGATGGACTGACCCAGCGTGGGTGACGTCAGGGGACCGGTCGCAAAGATCCACTGGCCTTCGTCGGGCAGGGTCGTCACTTCTTCGTCGGTTACCGTCACACGCGGGTGGGCGCGAAGTTTTGCGGTCACACTTTCTGCAAACGGGTCACGATCCACAGCCAGCGCGCCACCGGCTGGCAGGCGGTGTTCATCGGCCGTTGTCATGATCAACCCATTGGCGGCGCGCATTTCCCAATGCAGCAGGCCCACGGCATTCTGCTCATCATCATCCGAACGGAACGAGTTCGAACACACCATTTCCGCCAGATTGCCGGTCTGATGTGCAAAGGTGCCGATGGTCGGACGCATTTCGTGGATCACAACATCCACACCCATTTCAGCAGCTTGCCAGGCCGCTTCTGACCCGGCCATGCCGCCGCCTACAATATGCAAAACTTGTGTCATGCGATGCCACATAGGGCAGACCACAATCGGGCGCAACTGAGGCAAAGCGGTTTCGCGAATTTTATGGAAGGGGTCTTGGGGTCGCCGCTGCGGGATTGTCAGCGCTGGTGAGAGAGACCAGCTGGAGGGACCTTCCGCCCACGGCGACCCAAAAGTGTCCTGAGGCCTTGGCCTCGACCCAGCTTTGCCACAGTGTCGCCCTTTTGAAAAGTGCAAAATTCAAAACAGTGGCGAAAAATGTGCAAAACAATTGCATTATTGGGACCAATTTGGGGGACGTTTTTCGATAAAGGCTGAAATGCCTTCTTCTGTATCCCGGTACAGCATGTTTTGCGCCATTACGTCGCCGGTATAGGCATAGGCCTGATCCAGCGGCATCAGAAGCTGTTGATAAAACGCCTCTTTACCGATTTTGACGGCGGCTCCTAGTTTGGAGGCAACCTGTTCTGCAAGCGCATTGGCTTCTTGTTCAAGATGCGTCATGGGGACAACGCGGTTGACCAAACCCAAATCGGCAGCACGTTCGGCTGATATGAAGTCTCCTGTTGTCAGCATTTCAAATGCCTGCTTTCTGGGGATATTGCGGCTGAGGGCCACCATTGGGGTGGAGCAGAATAAGCCGATATTAACCCCGTTCACTCCAAACCGCGTGTCTGCGGCGGCGACGGCCATGTCACAGGTTGCCACCAACTGACACCCGGCGGCGGTTGCAATGCCGTGGACCTGTGCGATGACGGGCTGGGGCAGGGACTGGATTGACATCATCACCTTCGCGCAGCGCGAAAACAGGTCATTGAAATAAGCTTTGCCGCCATCTTCGGACTGGCGTCCGGCCGTCATCTGTTTCAGATCGTGGCCAGCGCAAAATGCCTTGCCCTGACCCGCCAGGATCACTGCCCGGATCGACGTGTCCTTACGCAACGTGTCCAGTTCAGCCTGAAGCGCCGACAGCATCTCGTCACTCAGCGCGTTCAGCCGCTCTGGGGCGTTCATTGTAAGCCGCGCAACAGCGCCGGTGTCGTTACGTTCCAGAATTGCCATCTTGCCCTCCGATCCCATGTTGGGCCAACTCTAGGTCGGTATGAGCAGGAGGGAAAGCATGGCTTTGGCAATGAACCGGGACGAACTGTCACAATACCTTAAGCAGGTTTTCCCGCAGGTGCACAAAGACTTTGTCGTCGAGGACCTGACCGAAGATACAATCACAATGCGCCTTGTTGTGCAGGATCAGCATTTGCGGCCGGGGGGCACGGTTTCGGGGCCATCCATGTTTGGGTTGGCCGATGTTTGTGTATACGCAATGGTTCTGGCGCGAAAAGGGCGTCAATCCCTGGCGGTCACGACGAACAGTTCCCTGGATTTTTTGCGCAAACCAGAAGGCAACACGGACATGATCGCCAAATGTCGCCTGCTGAAACTGGGCCGGACTTTGGCCGTCGGTGACGTGCTTATGTATTCCGATGGCGCAGAAGACCCAGTTGCCAGAGCGACGATGACCTATTCCCTGCCACCTGCAGGGTCCGTGGCCGCGAAATTCGGATAAAAAAGACCGGGGACAAGCCCCGGCCCAGGAAGAGGTCCCAATAATGGGACTGGGGATCAGTTAAATCTGCCAAAAATGGCGCTTTACCTCGCGGCGCGCATCATGGCGTGTCAGACCGACGTCTTTCAGCAAGCGGTCATCCAGATAACTAAGATTGACGCGGCTACGGCGACGACGCTCCCATTGAGTGACCGCTGCCGCAAACCGCACGGCCAGTGCAGCGGCCAGAGGCAGCCGGGGGCTGTCGGTCAGCAGCAGAAGGGCGGGGGTGTGCATTGTGCGTGTCATCTCGGAATTCCTTTCAATTGTATTGACACAAATTAGCTGTACTTGGTACACGTGACTGATACATTCGAAATTGTGTCAAAAGCAAAGGAAGAATTGTAATGGATACAATTTGGCCAGAGGCGCTGTCAAAATCTAAAGGACCGAAATACACTCTGGTTGCTGACACAATTCGAAAAGCCATAGATAACAAATCTTTGGAAGTCGGTGTCAAACTCCCTCCGGTGCGCGAACTGGCGTATCGCCTGCAAATAACACCTGGTACAGTCGCGCGCGCCTATACAATCCTGACAGATGAGGGGTTGTTACAAGCCGAGGTCGGACGTGGTACATTTGTTGCGCCGCCGAAATCGCCCATTCTTGACGACGTTTGGGCGCGGCAACTGCATCTTCGCGACGACAAGTACAATGCCAATGTAAGTCTGTTCAGCCCTAGGTTGGCAGATATAGGGCAGGTGTCCCTGATCCGTGAATGTCTGAAAAAAGTGTCGCAAGCCGATCCGGGTTTGTTTCTGAATTACCCGACGCGTGACGCGTACCAGCCCGTGCGACAGGCGGTTGTGGACTGGTTGTCAGACCTTCCGCTGGGCGCACTGACCCATGATGATATTGTGTTGACACATGGCGGCCAGAACGGGCTTTGCGTTGTGTTTCAGACGATCCTGCGCGGGCCCAAACCTGTCGTACTGGTCGAGGACCTGTCTTATGCCGGGTTCCGTCGCGCAGGCGAACTGATGCGCGCGGAAGTGGTCGGTGTGAAGATGGACAGATGGGGTGTCGATCCGGCAGCGTTAGAACATGTTCTGCGCCACACGACAGCGCAGGCCGTCTGCGTGTCGCCAGAAGTTCAAAACCCAACGGGCGCACACACACCGTTGGAGCGGAGGAAAGAGATCGTTGAGATTGCCCGTCGCTTTGATTTGCAGATCATTGAAGATGATTGCTATCGCATGGGCGATGCCCGAGAGCCCAGCTTTCGGGCACTGGCGCCTGAACGGGGATGGCATGTGTCATCAATCTCGAAGATTCTGACACCGGCATTGCGTGTGGGTTTTGCTATCGCCCCCAGAGAAAAAAGTGTGGATCTGCGCCGGTCCGCTGAATACGGATATTTCGGATTGGCCCAGCCCTTGGCGGAATTGACCCGCCTTCTGCTGTCCGATCCGCGTACGCGTCAGATCGCCAAGGATGTGCGCACGCGGATGGGGGATTATTTACGCGTTGCCGTCAATACCCTGGGTGGGTTTGATCTGAACTGGGCCCCGGACGTTCCCTTTGTCTGGCTGAGCCTTCCGTCTGGCTGGCGGTCGGCTGCATTCAGTCGCGCGGCCGAGCGGGAAGGGATACAACTCCGATCCGCCGACGAGTTCGCGCTGCGCGATGGGCGCGCGCCGAACGCGGTACGTATTGCCATGAATGGTCATGTGTCACTGGAACGGTTCGAGGACGCGATGCAGCGCCTGCGTGTTCTATTGGACAATCCGCCTGAACAAATCAGCGTTTGAATATGGGGTAATATAATACCTATTTTCTAAGTATTTGGTTTTACGTGCATAAATAAGACTAATGCCGCTTGACCTGCGTGCAGGCACCTCATAAAACCCGTCCATCGAATTCGGGCCGCTCCGCTGGGGCGGTCTTTCACATCAAACAGGACTATCCTGCCATGAAAACCTTTTCTGCAACACCTGCAGACATCGACAAGAAGTGGATCCTGATCGACGCCGAAGGCGTTGTTCTGGGCCGTCTTGCTTCGATCGTCGCCATGCGCCTGCGTGGCAAGCACAAAGCGTCGTTCACCCCGAACATGGACATGGGCGACAACGTCATCGTGATCAACGCTGACAAAATCCAGATGACTGGTAAGAAGCGCGAAGAAAACTTCTACTGGCACACTGGCCACCCTGGCGGCATCAAGTCGCGCACCAAACAGCAGATTCTGGAAGGTGCACACCCCGAGCGCGTGGTCTTCCAGGCCGTCAAGCGCATGCTGCCAGGCAACCGCCTGTCGCGCCAGCAGATGACCAACCTGCGTATCTATGCCGGTGCCGAGCACCCGCACGAAGCCCAGGCCCCCGAAGTTCTGGACGTCAAGTCCATGAACAAGAAAAACACCCGGAGCTAATGACCGATGGTTGATCAGATCAATACTCTCGAAGAGCTGAGCGCCGTCGCAGGCGTTGAAACCGTGGCCGAAGAAGTCATCGTGCGTGAACCCGTACGTGACGAGCTGGGCCGCTCCTACGCCACTGGCAAACGTAAAGACGCTGTTGCCCGCGTTTGGATCAAGCCGGGTTCCGGCAAAGTCACCGTGAACGGCAAAGATCAGGACGTCTATTTTGCACGCCCTGTTCTGCAGCTGATCCTGCGCCAGCCGTTCCAGGTTGCCGGCGTAGAAGGTGAATTCGACGTTGTTGCAACCGTCAAAGGCGGTGGCCTGACCGGTCAGGCCGGTGCGGTCAAGCACGGCATCTCGAAAGCGCTGCAACTCTATGATCCGAACCTGCGTGGTGCCCTGAAAGCCGCTGGCTTCCTGACCCGCGACAGCCGCGTTGTGGAACGTAAGAAATTCGGTAAGCGCAAAGCCCGCCGTTCGTTCCAGTTCTCGAAGCGTTAATTCGCCGGGAATACCCAAAAGAAAGGGCTCGCACTTGCGAGCCCTTTTGCTTTGCGCGGGTCAGGGATTCATTCTTCGTGAACGAGTTTCCACGCACCGTTTTCAACAACGTTGACGAACACAGTATCCGCGCCCTGATGATCCTCAGGACCATAGGTGATGTGGTTGCCGACCAGATCGTCCTGATAATCCAGAGTTTCCATCGCTGCGATGAAACTGTCCTGCGTCAGATCGGGGCCTGCGGCTTCTAACGCCTTGACCATCATCTCAGCCGCCGAATAACCCAGCATGGCAAATCCGACCGGATCTTCGCCCGTTGCTGCCTTGTATTCCTCGATAAATGCGGCCGGCGCAGGTTGATCCGCACGCGCCCAAAGATCCTGCCACGAAGCTGCCGCGTAGAATCCATCAGTCACGCCACCGGGCACCTGCGCCACGACCGTTAGGAAACTGGCCGAGGTGCCGAGAAATTTCATATCAGTCAGGCCCATTTTCTTTGCGGTGCCCACGACGGTGATTGCCTGCCGCACCCCAAGCGCCATGGTGACGATATCGCAACCCTCTTCCTTGAGCTTGCTCAGCGATCCGACAAAGTCCGTCTCATCCGGTTTATGGGTGGTTTCTGATCCAAAAGTGATCCCGGCCTCTTCGGCTCCGGCCTTGCTGCCTTCTAGAATTTCCTCACCAAAGTCTGTCGGCAGGTACATGGTGCAGACCGTCTTTGATCCAAACTCGCCTGACAGATAGTTCACACCAACACGCGCCTGATCGAAATAGGTCGAGAAGGAGGTGAACTTGTTCCGCATGGGTTCCTGCAACATCTGACGCGCAGCTGTAAGAGGCGCTACGTTGGGAATGCCTTTGGGATCCAACAGCTTGAACCCTGCCATGTTCATCGGCGTGCCAAGCGATTGCAGCATGGCGAATACTTTGTCGCGATTCAGCAGTTTGTTATAGCCCTGCATGGCTCGCGGCATCTGATAGCCGTTGTCTTCGACCACGTAACGAATTTTGCGCCCGTGCACGCCGCCAGCCGCATTCACCCGATCAAAGACAACATTTGCACCTTTGGTTGCCGGAACACCCACTGCGGCGAAAATCCCGCTCAGGTCGTTAACCGAACCAATGACAATCTCATCATCGGTCACGCCCTGTGTTTGCGCCCAACCCAGTGTTGCCGATGCTGTCAGCAGTGATGCAGCCGCCAGCCTGTTACGTAATTTCTTCATCTCTTTCCTCCCGTTAATCTTTTGGTCAAGTGTACATATCTTCGATCAGATGCCCGTGTTTCTTTTCAACCAATCCGCGTTTCAGCTTCATCGTGGCTGTAAGCTCGTCGTCTTCAGCGGTCAGCAGGACGTCAATCAGACGGAAATCCTTGATCTGCTCGACCCGCGCAAATTCTGCATTAACAGCGGCAATTTCCGAACTGATCAACTGCCTGATTTCCGGTGCTGCGCATAGCGAGGCAAAATTCGAGAAGGGGATTTTATGGCCCTGCGCGTATTTTTCGACATTTTCCTGATCAATCATAATCAGTGCCGTCAGAAATTTACGCCTGTCCCCGATGATGATTGCGTCCGCGACATAATGACTGAACTTAAGGCGGCTTTCGATCTCGGCTGGGGTGATGTTCTTACCACCTGCGGTGATGATAATGTCCTTCAGGCGGCCCGTGATGGTGACATAGCCATCCTTATCTAATGTCCCCATATCTCCGGTACGCAGCCAGCCGTCGGCGGTAAAGGTTTCTGCCGTTTTCGCGTTGTTGCGCCAGTATCCCTGAAAAATGTTCAGGCCCTTCAGTTGGATTTCGCCATCGCCCGAGATACGGATGTCGCACCCTTCGACGGCTTTGCCTATGGTTCCGATCTTATTACTGTCTGTGGTGTTGAGTGTGGCAAGGCCCGAAGTTTCGGTCATCCCGAACCCTTCCACCAACGGCACGCCGATGGACCAGTACCATTTCAGCAGATCAGTCGAGATTGGGGCGGCACCTGTTCCGCCTCGTCGCAGTTTGTCCAGACCCAGCATCCGGCGCAGGTTTTTCAAAACCAGCTGATCCCAGAACCAGAATCTGGTGGCGACGCCGGATGGAACTGGTTGGCCTGCGCTCAGATATCCGGCACGGCGCGCACCAGCTTTCAATGCCAAACCGAATGCCAGCCGCCCCAAAGGCGTGGCTTCCTGTGTTAGGATCTGGACATGTGAGTAGATCTTTTCCCAAACCCTTGGCACCGCTGTGAAGGTTGTCGGCGAAACCTCCTGAAGGTTTGCAAAAACAGTTTCAGGGCTTTCGGCAAAATTGACAGTGCAGCGGGCCGCCAATGGAAAATAGACCGAGACATTACGTTCCAGAATGTGACACAGAGGCAGGAAACACAGCTGTTCATCGCTGGGCAGTGCTGGCAGCGCCCGTGCCGCGGATTCGACGGCGGCCAGAATGTTTTCATGGCTAAGCATTGCGCCTTTCGGCTGACCGGTTGTGCCCGACGTATAGACCAGCAAGGCAGTGTCCTGCGGTTTGGCCAATGCAATTTCCGCTTCGAAGCGCCCGGGCTCGGCCAGTTCTGCCTTTTGGCCCAAGGCGAACAGCTCGTCGATCATCATGCAGCGCGGATGGTTCAGGTCATGCAATCCTTCGTCCTCAAGGATGATTACCTTGATCAGATCGGGAACCTCGGTCTCAATTCCCAGAAACTTGTCCAGATGTTCTTCGTCCTCGACAATCAGAAACCGGCTGCCGCTGTCGTTGATCAGATACTGCAACTGACTGGCGGAATCCGTGGTGTAGACGCCGGAAGCGATACCGCCAACGCCCTGAATACCCATGTCGAGCCAGGCCCATTCCTTGCGATCTTCGGACAGGATTGAGACCACATCGCCACGCTCCAGTCCCAGCTTGCGCAAGGCCAGCCCGATCCATTTGGCATGCTGCCAGTAATCGGCCCAGGAATAGGACTTCCAGATACCCAGGTCTTTTTCGCGATGCGCCGTTCGGCTGCCTAGTTCGGCACATCGGCTTTGGAACAACTCAGCAATTGTGATGCAGCCATCAACACGCACCGGGCGCTGACCTGCCGTTGCGTTGAACTGAACGCCGTTTATCACGACCTGTGGGGGTAGGGGCGTGGCGTCCATCCGTCTTACCTCCACGTCTTTTTCCGCTTCCAGCGGCGGCTTTCGCGCGCGCCTTCTTCTTGTTTTCCAAGATAGAAGCTTTGAATATCCTCGGATCGCAAAAGCGCGTCGGCGGCCCCGTCCATGACGATGCGACCCACCTCCATGACATAGCCGTGATGCGCCAGTTCCAGCGCCGCATTGGCATTCTGTTCAACCAGCAACATCGTCATATTCTGTTCTTCGTTCAGACGTTTGAGAATGCCAAAGATCTCTTGCACCAGCAGAGGGGACAGGCCCAATGACGGCTCATCCAGCAACATGATACGAGGTCTGGCCATCAATCCGCGCCCTATGGCCAGCATCTGTTGCTGCCCACCCGAAAGGGTTCCGGCCTCTTGCGACCGACGGCTTTTCAGAACCGGAAAATAACGAAAGACCAGCTCACGATCCTGTTCGATCTGGTCTTTGTCTTTGCGGGTGTAGGCGCCGAGGCTCAGGTTATCATCAACCGTCAGAAGTGGAAAAACTTCGCGCCCTTCCGGAATGTGAACCACCCCGCGCTGGACAACCTTGTGCGGTTCCCAGCCCTGAATGTCACCGCCGTCAAAGGTGATCGTTCCCTTTTCCGGGTCCATCACGCCAGAGATGGTTTTCATCAAGGTGGTCTTGCCCGCGCCGTTTGCGCCAAGGATCGACACGATTTTTCCTTCGTGAACATCCAGCGAAACGCCCCGAATGGCCATGATTGGGCCATAGAAACTTTCGATATTGCGGACTTGCAAGATCGGAGCGTTCATGAGGCTTTCCCCAGATAGGCCTCGATCACGGCCGGGTGCGATTGCACGTCTGCCGGTGGCCCGAGGGCCAGCTTTGCCCCATCTGCCATGGCCAGGACCCGGTCGGACACGCCCGATACCAATCCCATGTCGTGTTCGACCATCAGCACGGTAATGCCCATTTGCCGCCGGATATCGTCGATCCACCAACGCATATCGGTCGTCTCTTCCACTGACAGTCCCGAGGCCGGTTCATCCAGCAACAGTAACTTGGGATCGGTCGCCAGGGCACGTGCCACTTCGACCACTTTGCGCACGCCGTAAGGCAGCCCGGAAATCAACTTGTCGCGATAGGCCTGCAGGTCGAGGAAATCGATGATCTGTTCAACTTTTTCCCGGTTCTCCAGCTCTTGCCGTCGGACTGAAGGGGTGAACAAAAGTTCCGAAATCAGGTTCGTCTTGCGGTGCCGATGCCGTCCAACCAAAAGGTTTTGCAGGACAGTTGCGTGTTCGAAGAGCTCAATGTTCTGGAAGGTCCGCGCCACACCAAAGGCCGCCACGCCTGACGGTTTGACCCGAAGCAGATCGTGACCATCAAACCGGATCGACCCTGAAAACGGTTCGTAAAAGCGCGAGATCAGATTGAAGACCGTCGATTTGCCCGCGCCATTCGGCCCGACTATGGCAAAGACTTCGCCCTGCTGAACCGCGAAGGACAAATTGTCCACGGCCGTCAGGCCACCAAATTTCAGGGTAACGTTTTCAAATTCAAGCAAGCTCATCTCAGACGCTCCGTCTTGAGATAGGATTTCTGCCGTTTGAACATGTCCTTGCGATAGAAGGGAAACAGTTCGAACCAGGTGCGGATTTTCAGCCAGCGGCCATAGATGCCCATGGGTTCGAAAAGGATGAAGCCGATCAGGATCATGCCAAAGATGCCGAACTCCAGCCCCGGAATGGCAACGGTGTTTCCGCCGATGATCGCGCCGACATATTCCTTTGAAATCGATAGAAACTGCGGCAAAAAACCGATGACAATCGCGCCCAGAAACGCGCCGTGGATCGAGCCCAGCCCGCCGATAACGATCATCATCAGCAATTGGATCGAGATCAGGACGCTGAAGGTTTCATTGTTAAACGCACCAGCAAACAGACCCATCAACGCGCCGGCCCAACCTGTAACCGCACAGGACAAGGCGAATGAAATCATCTTTGTTCGCGCGATATCGACACCCATCGCCTGCGCCGAAACCTCGGAGTCGCGAACGGCGATGAAGCTACGTCCTAGCGGGGCCCGCAGCAGGTTTAAATATCCCAACGTGACCAGAACGGTGACGAACAGAACCAGCCAGTAAAAAAGATCAGGCGTCCCCCAGCGGTCAACCGTAAGGCCAAAGATCTCGACCCCGCCGATATATTTACCCGCGACACCACCAGTGATCGGCTCGGACAATACGATGATGTCATCCATCAGGATGGAAAGCGCCATGGTAAAGATCGCCAGGTAGATACCGTGAAGCCTCAGGGCAGGGACTGCGACGGTCACGCCCGCGATCCCGGTCAGAATTCCGGCCAGCGGAAACGCGACCAGAAACGGCACGCCTGCCTCAATCAGGGCCACGTTGGCGTAACAGCCAAAGGCCAGAAAGGCCGCATGACCCAGACTGACTTGCCCTGTATGTCCGGTCAGGATCATCAGACCCAGCCCGGCGATGGCCCAGATCAGAACGTTTGTCAGTTCGCCCAGATAGAAATCGTCGAGCGCGAAAGGCGCGGCCGCGACGACAAACAGAAGAAGTAGATAAAGGCGCAGCTGAAACCCGTCTTTCCAGGGGCGAATATCCTGCATGTAGTCGGTTTTGAAAACGATCCGCATAGCTCAGACTTTCTTGACCCGGACCTGACTGAATAGCCCGTTTGGTCGGAAGATCAGGACGGCAAGCAGCAAAGCGTATGGCGCGACCTGGCTGTAACCTGCCGCAATGTACCGGCTGGCGAAGGGTTCGATAATGCCGACAATCAGCCCTCCGGCCAATGCACCCGGCAAACTGCCGAATCCGCCGATAACGGCGGCGGCAAACGCCTTGATGCCCAGCAGTCCGGTTGTCGGATCCACAGCGCCTTTTGCAGCAAAGAGAATTCCGGCAATTCCTGCAACGCCTCCAGCCAAAGCCCAGACCCATCCCTGAACACGCCTGACGGGAATGCCCATGTAATAAGCTGCCAGCTGGTTTTGCGAGGCGCCCTGCATCGCCAGACCCAGCTTGGTGCGGCTGAAGAAAACATAGAGTGCCCATGTCAGCAGCAACGTGACAACGATTATCGCGACATCCTCCATCCCCAGTACAAGACCGCCCATACGCACTTCTTTGCCCGCAAGCGGGTTTTGCAGCGTTTGCGGCTCGTGCCCCCAGATCAGACCGGCAACGAAACGGATCACAAAGCCCAAAGCAATGGTCAGTATGACAACGGCGGTCTGGCTTTCACCAAACAGGCGGCGAATGATCAGGCGATCCAGAAGATAACCAAGCGCCCCCATGATTCCCAATGAAACAGGCAGAGCGAGCCAGAACGGCAACCCCATATATTCGGTATTTGTCAGGCCGATGGTCACAAATGCGCCCAGCATCATGAAATCGCCCTGCGCAAAGTTCACCGCTTCGGTTGCCTTGTAGATCAATACAAAGCCAAGCGCGATCAGGCCGTAGACACACCCGTTCGCCAGCCCGCTAATCAGCAGCTGCGCATTATCCACACTGTCCTCCCTCCACCGGTTTTCCAGCGTCTTCTGCCGCCCACGTGTATCCTCCGGCAACGCGGGTGAGTTCTACTATGGGGTGATAATCACCTTTCCGTCACTCTTTTTCAGCGCATCGGCAAGATTCGACACAAGATTTTCGAGTGTAAGGTGTTCGGAAACATCCGTTTTCCAGCGACCATCGGCAAAGCGGGCCTGAACTTCGGCCACAACCCGCATCTGGTCAGCGGGCGGTGTCGACATCATCCAGTGCGTCAGCCAGAAACCTTCGATCCGTTTGCCCATGAAGATCAGCTGGCCGGTCTGAGAAAGCGTTGGCGCTTCGGTCGAAAGTTTGCCGTAGCTGACCCAGCGCGCCCGGTTGGGCATGGCGCAGAACAGTTTCTCGGACAGTTGATCCGTCACCGCATCAAGGAAGACCCGAGGTTTCAGCGTGGTGCTTATTGCGGCAAACTTCTCGACGATTTCAGGATCGGACGTCACAAGCACTTCGGCTGCTCCAAGACTTTTCAGCGTATCGACTGTCTCGGCCCGGCGCACCAGCGCGATGGGTTTCAACCCCAGATCACGCCCGAGGCTGCACATCAGTTTTCCCAATTGGCTGGACGCAGCGGATATCACAAATGCATCGCCGTCTTCCCTTGCCATGTCCACCATCGCCATCGCGGTGAGAGGGTTGACGATTTGCGCGGCGCCGTCATCATCTGAAATATCCGGACGCAAAGGAATACACATTTGCATCTGCGTCACGATGTATTCCGCCCAGGCGCCGGAACCTGCGGCCACGAAAGCGACGCGCTGTCCCTTCAGCGCCTCGGCACCTTTTCCGGTTGCAACGACGTCGCCACAGCCTTCGAAACCAGCCGCCGTACCTTTGACGCGCGGCTGGCCGTATTCACCCTTGATGAAGTGGAGGTCGGACGGATTGACCGACGACGTGCGCAGGCGGATCAAAACCTGACCGGGGCCGGGATTGGGAACGGGCAGTTCTGCTGCTTCAAGCCAGTCTGCTGCATCCTCGATAACCGGTCCGGTCGAAGTGGCCGAGTACCCGCCGTGTTTCAGGATGGCAGCTTTCATTGTTTGGGGCAGGTCAGTCATGGGATCATCCTCAAGATGGCTTGTTCAATGCGCACACCCCCTTAAACAGGAGATTGCCAACGGGCGACCCCGGGGTGAGGATGTGTTGTCGGGGCAGCCAATCAAAAGCCACACACTGGGTCAATTCAGAGAAACGATAACGTAAGGGCACGACTGGAAAATTGGCGCGCGGGGTAGGGGCCGGGAACGGGCTACCGGCCCCTTCTTTGTTATTGCTGCGTCAACAGCGCGGTCAGTTCCTGAATCTTCAAGGCGATGGTTTCAGGCGACTCTTTAATGTCATTTACGATCTTGATCACCTGTTCTTTCAGATCCGTGGCCAATGTGCTGTCCTGAATCGAGGTCATGATACCTTCATAGTCGAAGTTGGTGGGGTCCAGCTTGCCTTCCTGAATCCAGGAGCTCAGCAATTCCTGTCCCTGACCCGCCAGCGCCGCCACCTGATCACCGGCTTGCTGTGCTGCCTCGGATGCTTGTTCCGCAACAGACGAAGCTGCCTCACTGGCTTGGTCGGCAACCGACGATGCGGCTTCCTGCGCCTGTTCGGTCAAGGATGAAGCTGCCTCGCTGGCCTGTTCTGTTGCACCTTCCAGCGCATCAGACGCAGCTTCCTGAGCGGTTGACGCGGCATCAGCCACTGCATCGCCCGCCTCCTGCGCTGCGGATTGCACTTGTTCAGCCGGAGTTTGTTCGGACTGGTTGAGATAGTAGTAACCACCAACACCGACAGCGGCGATGATGATCAGGATAAGAATACGCGACATGTGTGTCTCCTTTGGAAAATGTGTCGCCGGGATGCGTTAAATGTAGCGGAGATACAAAGGGGAATTCCTGTGAATTCTCAGCAGAATACAGGTTTGGGCCGTGCTACGCTGATTGCACCAGATTTCACGGCAAGAACACGCCGGGTGACCCAGGCCACTATAGTTTCTGACAGCGGACCACTTGCAATTTTGTTGAGAACCCAAATCAGACCGGAAGACGTTTTCTGACAGCCTTCGATATTGGGAATGTGGCGGAGAGACAGGGATTCGAACCCTGGGTGGGCTTGCACCCACAACGGTTTTCGAGACCGCCCCGTTCGACCACTCCGGCACCTCTCCGCGGGGGTCTGTGAGGGGGGGATTTAGTCAGGAACGAACGGGGGCGCAAGCAGAAAATTCCGGAAATCGTGATTGCCGGGATTTTCCGTTGCCTGCCGGCGCAAAACACCTACTCTGAAAGGTATGACACAGTTTGCACACCGCATCGCCTTTTGGTTTCTCGCCCCGTTTCTGGCGCTTGTTCTGGTTCCTCTGGAGCTTTCTGCGGCGAACCGGGATCGGATTGAGGCTTTTCTGACGACGACCGGTTTTGACGTAGCTCTTGAAAGCATCGCCCTGAGCTCACGGTCCGCGCCGCAGATGTTGGGTGTCGACCCCGAGGGGTTCGGTTCGGACTGGTCTCGTTTGACGGACGAGGTTTTTGAAGTCGGTGCAATGCACGACACCGCGGTGTCCATTTTGGAGCAGACCCTAAGCGACGAGGCCCTTTTACACGCGGTGGAGTTTTACGCGTCTGATCTGGGGCAGCGTCTGGTCGAGGCCGAAAATGCCTCACACATGCAAGAAGACGATGACGTCAAGCAATTGGCAGGCCAAAGGATCATCTCTGACCTGATCAAAAGCGGATCGAAACGGGTCGAAAGTTTTAAACGCATGAACACGGCGATCGATTCCACAGGTACGGCGTTGCGTGCCTTGCAGGAAATTCAGGTGCGCTTCCTGCTGGCGGCCAGCGCATCGGGCGTCATCGAGTTGCAGCTGAACGGAGATGAACTGCGTGAATTGATCAAGCGAAATGAACCGGCAATGCGTCAGTCACTGCAACTTTCTAATCTGGCGGGTGCGGCCTACACCTATCAGGATTTTTCCGACGCTGATGTGGATACTTATGTTGACGCGCTGGAACAGCCGCTGATGCAGGAAGTCTACGAGCTGTTGAACGCCATCCAATATGAGATCATGGCCATGAGGTTCGAGGTTCTGGCCGCGCGGATGGCCGAATTGCACCCGGCACAGGACATTTGATGCAGCGCGCTATTCTGGCATTTGTGGTCGCCTTGTGTTGGGCACTGCCGCTTTATGCCGATGGAAAAGTCGATCGATTGGCAAAAGCCATGCGTCTGACACAGGTGATGGAAATCCTTGTTCACGAGGGGCAGGGCCACCGCGATACTCTTGACGATACTTTTTTGGACAACAAGGGCGGCGCTTTTTTCGAGTCGCAGGTCAATCGTATCTACGATCCACTTTGGATGCGGCAACACATGACGAACGCCTTCAAAGATGGTTTGTCCGATGTTCAGCTTGATCAGGCCATCTTGTTTTTTGAAAGCGATCTTGGCCAGACCATCGTAACACTGGAAAACTCGGCCCGGCGCGCCATGTCGGATCAGGCAATCGAAGACATGGCCCGAGAAGCCTACAAATCCGCAGAACGCAGCACCGCTCAGTTTGCTTTGGTCAAGGAATATATCGAGGCAAATGACCTGATCGAAAAGAATGTTCAGGGGGCATTGACGTCTGACTACAGCTTCTTTCAGGGACTTGATATTGATGCGCGGACCGATGATCAGGAACTGCTGGCAGAGCTTTTGTTGCAGAAAGACAGCCGGGCCGAGGACACTGAGGAGTGGCTTTATTCGTTTCTTCTTATGGCCTACCGTCCGTTGGACGAGGCGCAGATGCGCGAAAATATCGCGTTTTCCAGAACCGAGACGGGACAGGCCCTGAATGACGCCGTGTTTGACGGCTTTGATCGCATGTTCAATGATATTTCCTATCGCCTGGGGCAGGCGGTTGCACAGGCGTTGAGGGCGTCCGATCTTTGACACCGCTTTGGTGTTGACTTTTACCTGTAATCTATGGATAAGCGCGCATCCCGGCCGGTTTTCCGCGCCGGGTATCGTTATTATTTGGCCCTCATGACGTTGTCAGGGGCCATTCACACAGCCCGAAAAGGGCGCGCTGTTCGAGGTGGCTTTCAAGTTTCTTGGGGCCAAAACACCCAACCGGGGACCACAGAACGCGGGTTAGAAAAGGAAAGACGCATGTTTGCGGTCCTCAAGACTGGCGGCAAGCAGTACAAGGTTCAGGCGGGCGATATCCTCCGCGTTGAAAAACTGGCTGCCGACGCAGGTGAAAAAGTTCAATTCAACGATGTTCTGATGCTGGGCGGTGACGCTCCGGTCGTTGGCGCACCTTTCGTTGCAGGCGCAGGCGTTCAGGCCGAAGTGATCGAACAGATCAAAGGTGACAAGGTCATCAAGTTCGTCAAACGCCGTCGTAAGCACAGCTCGAAGCGTACCGTTGGCCACCGTCAGAAACTGACACTGGTCAAAATCACCGACATTCTGGCGTCGGGCGCCGACAAATCCGGCATCAAAGCTGCAACCGGTTCCGCTCCGGCTGGCGAGGCGGCACCCGCTGCAAAGCCTGCCAAGAAAGCCGAAGCCAAGGCTGAAGCACCCGCTGCTGTCGCTGCTGACGATCTGACCCAACTGAACGGTGTCGGCCCTGCCGCCGCCAAGAAGCTGGTTGAGGCCGGTATCGAGAGCTTTGCCGCTCTGGCCGCCTTGTCGGATGAGCAGATTGCTGCTATCGAAACGGTCAAAGTGAAACCCGAATGGGTTGAGCAAGCCAAAGAATTGGCTAAAGGCTAAGGAGAGAGAGAATGGCACATAAAAAAGCTGGCGGTTCCTCCCGTAACGGTCGCGACTCAGCTGGTCGTCGCCTTGGCGTAAAACTGTATGGTGGCCAGGCCGCTATCGCAGGCAACATCATCGTGCGTCAGCGCGGCACCAAGTTCTGGCCGGGCGAAGGCGTAGGCATTGGCAAAGATCACACCATCTTTGCAACTGTCGATGGCGCCGTGAAGTTCCACAAGGGACTTAAAAACCGCACCTTTATTTCGGTCCTGCCAGTGGCGGAGGCCGCAGAGTAAGCCGAGACCCAGAAGGTTTAAGAAAAATTCATGGGGGACCGGCACAAAGTGCCGGTCCCCTTTCTCGTTTTAACGCAGTCGTGATCGAAAGAACCGATGACAGTCGCAACCACCAGTTTCCTGATCTTTGCCGCCTCTCAGGTCGGTACGCCGGGGCCGGCCAACATGGTCCTGCTGGGAACGGGTGCGCGCTATGGGTTTCGTGCCGCATTACCTTTTGTGGCCGGTGTCGTGCTTGGTAAGCAGCTGATTATCTGGCCCGTGGGCTTTGGTCTGCTGGAACTGGCGGAACAGGTTCCGACGGCCTTTGCGGCGCTGAAATATGCTTCGGCTGCATATATTTGCTGGCTGGCGTGGAAGATCGCGAATTTGCGACTGTCGCGCGAAACTGCGGTTGGTGATGCTCCGGGATTCTGGGCGGGGTTGATCGTGCATCCGCTGAATCCAAAAGCCTGGGCCATGATTGTTGCAGGTTTTACGGGCTTTGTCGCGGCGGGGACGTCCAGCTTTGACGCAACGCTCACGATCGCTCTTAGTTTGTTGATCTGCCAGATTGTTCTGCACCCGATCTGGACTTTTGCGGGGGATAGAATCGCGCATGCGGTTGAAGGTCGCCCGGCGGAAAAATATCTGATGTGGACGTTGGCGGGTCTTACGGTCGCGTCCGTACTATTCGTGTTGTTCGGAGGAGGAACACACCAATGAAGCTTGAGACAATAATAAATCAGCCGGTCATTGAAACCGAGCGGTTCGACCTGCGACCCCTGCGCCGGTCGGATATGGGCCTTATCGAGCATTACGCAGGTGATGAGCGCGTGGCGCGGATGACCACCAGTATTGCACATCCACTGGCCCCCGGTTCGATCGAAGCCTTTGTAACCCGTTCGATGGCTGACAACCGGGACGAGGACGTCTGGGTCATGGATGCCACCAAGGACGGTGGCCCGGAACTGATCGGTGTAATTTCGCTGAAACGGCTTGATCGGAATCAGTCTGAAGTCGGCTATTGGGTCGCGCCGATCTATTGGAACACGGGCATTGCCTCGATGGCTGTGGAAGCGCTTGTTAACGCCAACCCGCTGGAAAACGCGACGATGTTTGCCAGTGTGTTTCAGGATAATCCGGCCTCGGCCCGGGTCCTGACCCATTGCGGGTTCCAGTATCTGGGCGATGCGGAAAGCTATTCGGTGGCGCGCGATGCGAATGTGCCCACCTGGACATACAGTAAAAAACTCTGACTTGTGGCCGATGGGGCCTTTGCAGTAGGGGACACACATGAAATTTCTCGATCTCGCAAAGGTCTACATCCGGTCCGGGGCCGGCGGTAGCGGCTGCGTCAGCTTCAGACGCGAAAAGTTTATAGAATACGGCGGCCCCGATGGCGGGGACGGCGGCAAAGGCGGGTCTGTCTGGGCCGAAGTTGTGGATGGGCTAAACACCCTAATCGACTTCCGCTATCAGCAGCACTTCTTCGCCAAAAACGGGCAACCGGGCCGGGGGCAGCAACGCACCGGCAAGGATGGGGACGATATCGTTCTGCGTGTGCCGGTTGGCACTGAAATCCTGGACGAAGACGAAGAAACCGTCATCTGCGACCTGACCGAAGTCGGGCAACGTGTTCTGCTGGCCAAGGGCGGCAATGGCGGGTTTGGCAACCTGCATTTCAAATCTGCCACAAATCAGGCCCCGCGCCGCGCCAATTCGGGGCAGGCGGGGATTGACCGCACAATCTGGCTGCGGCTCAAGCTGATCGCCGATGTGGGTCTTTTGGGTATGCCGAATGCAGGCAAGTCGACCTTTCTGGCGGCCACGTCGAATGCGCGGCCCAAGATTGCCGACTATCCGTTTACCACGCTGCACCCCAATCTTGGCGTTGTCGGCGTGGACAACGTCGAATTTGTTGTGGCCGATATCCCGGGCCTGATCGAAGGTGCTCATGAAGGCCGTGGCATTGGTGACCGTTTTCTGGGTCACGTGGAACGCTGTGCCGTGTTGTTGCATCTGGTCGACGGCACCTCTGCGACGGTCGCCGATGATTACCGCACGATCATTCACGAGTTGGAAGCCTATGGCGGCGAGCTGGCTGAAAAGCCCAGGATCACTGTTCTGAACAAGATTGACGCGCTGGATGACGAAGAACGTGCCCTTGCCGTCGCAGAGCTTGAGGAGGCCGTGGGCGGCCCCGTCATGACGATGTCCGGTGTGGCGCATCTGGGTGTAACCGAAGTTCTGCGGGCGCTGCGCAGCCAGATTGACGACAACCGTGTGCGTCAGAAACCCGCTGAGGAGGCACAGCCTTGGCAACCCTGACCTCGGCACGCCGTCTGGTGGTAAAAATCGGGTCGGCTTTGCTGGTTGATCGCGACACCGGCCTGCTGCGGTCTGACTGGCTGCTGTCGTTGGCGCAGGATGTTTCCTGGCTCAAGGGGCAGGGGAAAGATGTAATCCTTGTTTCGTCCGGTTCGATTGCACTGGGTCGCGGCGTTCTGGGCCTGCCGATGGCGGCGCTGCCCTTGGAACAGTCACAGGCAGCTGCTGCGGTTGGGCAAATCCGGCTTGCACGCGCTTATGAAGAAGCGTTGGCACCCCATGGGATCACCACGGCGCAGGTTCTGGTGACGCTTGAAGACAGCGAAGATCGCCGCAGGTATCTGAACTCACGCGCAACCTTGGAAACTCTGCTTGGGTTGGGCGTCGTTCCGATCGTCAATGAAAACGACACGGTTGCAACGGACGAAATCCGGTATGGCGACAATGACCGTCTGGCCGCGCAAATCGCCGTGACAGTAGGGGCCGACCAACTGATTCTGCTGTCGGATGTGGATGGCTTCTATTCGGGCAATCCTAAGGAAGACACTTCGGCGAAGCGCTTCGAGACAATCGACAGGATCACACCCCAGATTGAAGCCATGGCCGGTGATGCGGGCTCGGGCCTGTCAAAAGGCGGGATGAAAACAAAACTGTTGGCGGCCAAGATGGCAACCGCGGGCGGTTGCGCCATGGCGATTACCGAAGGGTCGGTTCTGAACCCTCTGAAAACGCTTGAAAACGGTGCCAATTCCACATGGTTTACTGCGACATTGGATCCACATGCAGCCCGCAAACGCTGGATTTCGGCAATGAAACCTCGGGGTGAGATCACAGTGGACGAGGGGGCGGCCAAGGCACTGGCCAATGGCAAAAGCCTGCTACCTGCCGGGATTGTGGAAGTGACCGGAGATTTCGGTCGTGGCGATCCTGTCGCCATCCTTGATCTGGAGTCCCGTCGTCTGGCTCAGGGGATCAGCCGGTATACGGCGCAGGAAGCCGATGCGATCAAGGGGCGTAAGTCTTCTGAGATTGAATCGACGCTGGGCTATCCAGGCCGCGCAGCCCTCATCCACCGGGACGACCTGGCCCTTTAACTTTCAATAAGATGATCTGAAAGGCACGCGATATGAAAGACTTCGACAGCATTCCTGCTCTGATGGAAGATCTTGGGAAACGTGCCAAAGCCGCTTCGCGTGAACTGGCTTTCGCAACAGCTGAACGAAAGCACGCAGCGCTGATTGCAGCCGCAGATGCGGTTTGGGCCAATCGGGCACGGATCATCGAAGCCAATCAAAAAGATCTGGAATTCGGCCGCGACAAGGGTCTGAGCCCCGCAATGATGGATCGCCTGATGCTTGATGAGGCGCGTGTTCAGGGCATGGTGGACGGGCTGAGAACCGTCGCGGAGCAGGCCGACCCGGTGGGTGAGGTTCTGTCTGAGTGGAATATGCCCAAGGGCCTTAACATCCAGCGCGTCCGGACGCCGTTGGGGGTTATTGGCGTGATCTACGAAAGCCGACCCAACGTGACTGCGGATGCCGGGGCGCTGTGCCTGAAATCGGGCAATGCGGTAATCCTGCGTGGCGGATCCGAAAGCTTTCATTCCTCAACCGCGATCCATGCCTGTCTGGTCGAAGGGCTGAAGGCCGCGAACCTGCCTGAAGACGCCATTCAACTTGTGCCCACACGCGACCGCGCTGCGGTGCAGGAGCTGCTGACGCTGACCGACTATGTCGACGTCATCGTTCCACGCGGAGGCAAGGGACTGGTGGGCCTTGTACAACGAGAGGCCCGTGTGCCGGTCTTTGCCCATCTCGAAGGCATCGTGCACATTTACATCGACAAGGCTGCTGATCCGCAGAAAACGCTGGAAGTGGTACTGAATGCCAAGACTCGCCGCACTGGTATTTGCGGAGCCGCTGAATGCTTGCTGGTTCATCAGGATATCGCCGACACACTGGGGCGTGACGTGGTTGCGGCACTGGTCCAGTCAGGCGTCGAGGTTCACGCCGACGGTGTCCTCGCTGGGGAGGGTACAGTTGCTGCTACGGCGGAAGACTGGGGAAAAGAGTTCCTCGACAGCGTGATCGCGGCGAAGCCCGTTGCCGATATTGATGCCGCGATTGCTCATATTCAGCAATACGGCTCGAACCACACCGATTGCATCATGACCGAGGATGACGCAGCAGCGGCCCGTTTCTTTGAGCGTCTGGACAGCGCAATCCTGATGCACAATGCCTCGACTCAGTTTGCGGATGGTGGCGAGTTTGGCATGGGGGCAGAAATCGGAATCGCGACGGGCAAGATGCACGCGCGCGGACCGGTTGGGGCGGCGCAATTGACCAGTTTCAAATATCTCGTGCGCGGGAACGGAACGATCCGGGCTTAAAACCGAAGTGACACGCGGGTTGCCGAGGTTTCAACGGCAATCCGCCGACCCATCGCAGCTGCCGTTTCAGGCAGCAACGCGAACTGAACGTGCGCGGGCGTGATCTTGGTGGGAAACCGACCTGTCACGACGTTCTTCCAAAGATCACCATCGACATTCAACCGGTCTGCAACCCCGGTCACTATCCAATTGTTGCCCTGATTGACGATTTCGACTGCGCCGCCCAGCGGCATGGCACTTTCGCAGCACATAAGCGCCAGAAAGGCCAGTTTGACCTGATTACGCGGCACTGGCCCGGTCAGGTTCCAGTTGACCCGTATCCGCCCGGCACGCTCGATATCTTTCAGCAGTTCGGTTACTTCGGTCCGACCAAGCGGCTGATCACTGGCCGAGCCAAAGGCAACGCGGAAAAAGCGTATACGTGCCCCGGCACTTCCGACACTGCCCGAGATCAGTTCCATCTCGGGGCCCTGTACGGCGCCCACCATATCCAACAGCTCAAGCCCGTTGGTGATCGCGCCGATCGGGCTGATCAGATCATGGCAAATCCGCGAACCGATCAATTCGGCCAGGTTGACGTTGCTCTCGCCCATGCGTACCTCCGACTGTATCTGCCGCACGTCCCGGAGGCCCCTATGACAGACATGAATGCTATACTTGCACCGGGCATGTTTGTCCGCCACCCGGATTTTCCCGAATGGGGCGTCGGACAGGTTCAGTCCAACATTGCAGGCAAGATCACCGTGAACTTTCGCGAGCAGGGAAAAGTGGTGATCGACGGAACGCGCATCGCCCTGATGCCGGTCTTTGATCTGTGAAAGTGGTTTAGGAAAGGTTAACAACGCTGACCGAAGCGGGGCTTGTTGCCTTTGGCTGAAAAATTGCGGTATCAGCAGCCAAAAGAACACGGATCGCCCCATATGCCGGATACTGGCCCTTCTTTCACTGTAAAACTGGCCGAGACCGAAGCCGACCTGCAAGCGGCTCAACGCCTGCGCTATGACGTCTTCGTGCGTGAGTTGGGGGGCGGCGGAGAGATGGTTGATCACGATGCTGGCCTCGAGAAAGACCGTTTCGACCCGTATTTCGATCATATGTTGGCCTATGATGATCACACCGGCGAAATCATTGGCGTCTACAGGATGTTACCGGGCGAACGTGCTGCGGAACTGGGGCAATTCTATTCCGAAGATGAATATGACCTGACCGTTCTCAAGAACAGCGGGCGCAAACTGCTGGAGTTGGGACGGTCGTGCCTGCACCCCGACTACCGTGGGGGTACGGCAATGTACCACCTGTGGAACGGTTTGGCCGCTTATGTAGCGGAACGTGACATTGAGGTGCTGTTCGGCGTAGCGAGTTTTCACGGAACAGACGTGACCACATTGGCGCAGCCCTTGTCGATGCTTCACCACAACCATCTGGCTCCGCCAGAGTTGCGCGTACGGGCGCAGCCCGATGTTTTTCAGTCGATGGACCTAGTGAAACCAGAGGCTTTGGACCGCCGCGCCGCCATGGTTCAGGTGCCAGCATTGATCAAAGCCTACCTGCGCTTGGGTGGTTTCGTGGGCGAGGGCGCCTTTATCGACCACACCTTCAACACAACGGATGTTTGCCTGATCCTCGACACGACGCGCATGAATGAACGGCAGCGTCGAATTTATGGCGGGGCGTGACGCTGTGAACGACCCGCTCTGGAATAGTGAAGACGCGCCCGATCCGATCGAGCTGGGCGTTACCGGATGGGTTCTGGTCATTCTGCGCGGAGTCCCGCTGGCGGCCCTTGTCTTTGGTGGCCTGATCATCCTTCTGGCCGTTCGCCTGATCGAGTATCCGATTTTCGGCGTCCGGCGACCTGTGACCCCGTTCATCACACAGTTTGTCTGCCGCAACGCGTTTCGAATTCTTGGCATCGGGTTCCGCACATCAGGCGCGCTGATGAAAGAGAGGGGGGCGGTGGTGGCAAACCACACGTCCTGGCTGGATATCTTTGCTCTGAACGCGCGCAAGCGGGTCTATTTTGTCTCCAAGGCAGAAGTTGCCAAATGGCCCGGTATCGGCTGGCTGGCCCTTGCGACCGGGACACTGTTTATCGAACGGGATCGCAAGAAAGCCAAGGAACAAACCAAGCTGTTTGAAACCCGCCTGAAAGTGGGTCACAAACTGTTGTTTTTCCCCGAAGGCACCTCAACCGACGGGCTTCGCATTTTACCTTTCAAAACAACGCTTTTCGCCGCGTTCTTTGCAGATGAGTTGCGTGATTTCATGTATATCCAACCCGTTTCTGTGGTGTTTCACGCGCCCAAAGGCCAGCCAAAACGCTTTTATGGCTGGTGGGGGGATATGGAGTTCGGGCCGCATTTGCTGAAGACCCTTGGCGCACGTCGGCAAGGAACTGTTGAACTAATATATCATGCGCCAGCGCGGGTCAGCGACTTTGAAAACCGCAAGGCTCTGGCCGCCCATTGTGAAGACGCCGTCAGGCATGCGCACGCATTGGCGCAGCTTGAAAAATAGGGGCGATTGGCCCTTGCGTAGCGCGCAAACCTGCCTTATACGCGCGCCATTCAAACCCGCAGGCGGGGTTTGGCCTTTTTGAGGGAGACATCCTCATCAAGACCGCCGGTTGGAGCGTCCGCTTCTTTCACCCCCGCCCAGGCGTAAACCGGAAAAGGAAAATTGCATGGCTCTTCCCGAGTTCACCATGCGTCAGCTGCTGGAAGCTGGCGTTCACTTTGGTCACCAGACACAGCGTTGGAACCCCCGCATGGGCCCGTTCATCTACGGCTCGCGCAATGGCATCCACATCATGGACCTGACCCAGACCGTTCCGATGCTGGATCAGGCTCTGCAGGCTGTTCGTGACACCGTCGCAAAAGGTGGCCGCATTCTGTTCGTTGGTACTAAGCGCCAGGCAGCTGGCCCGATCGCTGAAGCGGCTGAAAAGTCGGCTCAGTACTACATGAACCACCGCTGGCTGGGCGGCACGCTGACCAACTGGAAAACCGTTTCCCAGTCGATCAACCGTCTGAACCAGATCGACGAAGCCATGGAATCGGGCGCAGAAGGCCTGACCAAGAAAGAGCGTCTGGGCATGGAACGTGACCAAGGCAAACTTCAGGCGTCGCTGGGTGGTATCCGCGAAATGGGCGGCGTTCCGGACCTGCTGTTCGTCATCGACGTCAAGAAAGAAGCACTGGCCATCGCAGAAGCCAACAAACTGGGTATCCCGGTTGTGGCTGTAGTCGACACCAACTGCTCGCCCGATGGCGTTGACTACATCATTCCCGGCAACGACGACGCGGCACGCGCAATCGCTCTGTACTGTGATCTGGCCGCACGCGCCGCTCTGGACGGTATGACCGCGCAGATGGGCGCAGCAGGCGTTGATCTGGGCGCATTCGAAGAAGCTCCGGTTGAAGAAGCTCTTGCGGAAGAAGCCGCAGAAGCCCCTGCCGAAGCGTAAGCTGCCCGTCACGTAAATGACATATGGGGCAGGGTATGACCTGCCCCAATTCCGTTTGAATTGAGGAGAGCCAAAAGATGGCAATCACAGCAGCAATGGTTAAAGAACTGCGCGACTCGACCGGCGCAGGCATGATGGACGCAAAAAAAGCGCTGACCGAAACCGGCGGCAACATGGACGACGCCGTTGACTGGCTGCGTACCAAAGGCCTGGCCAAAGCGGCCAAGAAATCAGGCCGTACCGCAGCAGAAGGTCTGGTTGCTGTTCACGTCAACGGTGGCAACGGTGTTGCTGTCGAAGTGAACTCGGAAACCGATTTCGTTGCGAAAAACGCTGAGTTCCAGGAAATGGTCAGCAAGATTGCAAACGCGGCTGAAGGTGTGGACAACATCGAAGCGCTACTGACCGCTGATCTGGGCGGCAAAAGCGTTGCCGACACCCTGACCGACAAGATCGCCACTATTGGCGAAAATATGTCAGTGCGCCGCATGGCCAAACTGTCGGGCGACACTGTTGTGTCTTATGTGCACAACGCTGCGACCAACGGCATGGGCAAAATCGGTGTGCTGGTTGCACTGTCGGGTGGTGATGAAGCTATCGGCAAGCAGGTTGCGATGCACATCGCCGCTGTGAACCCGGCCGCCCTGTCTGAGGCCGATATGGACCCGGCAATTGTCGAGAAGGAAAAGCAGGTTCAGATGGACATCGCCCGCGAATCCGGCAAGCCGGAGCAGGTGATCGAAAAGATGATCGAAGGCCGCATGAAGAAATTCGTCGCCGAATCGACATTGCTGAGCCAGCAATTCGTTGTGAACCCTGATCTGACCGTTGAAGCCGCTGCAAAAGAAGCCGGCGCAACCATCACCGGCTTTGTTCGCCTGGAAGTTGGCGAAGGCATCGTTGTGGAAAAAGAAGACTTCGCTGCCGAAGTCGCAAAAGCTGCTCAGGGCTAAAGAAAGGCTCCGACAGGGGCCTTGCTGAACAAAGTGAAAGGGTTACGCGTCGCGTAGCCCTTTTTTGTTGGTGGCACATCATAGAATTGGCAAAGACGTGAAGGATTGGAGGGCCCCGCATGATGGGGATGGTCGAGGCCCCCCAAAATTCCGACACAGGTACGCGGACGAATAGGCGCCCCCTTGTCAGAGTGATTGGAGAGCTTTGAAATCGCAAAGATCCAACCGAATGTTCCCTGGCTAAAGCCACCACTCACGGAACACTCTCACTTTGCAACTTTTAGGTTAGATTTGAAAAGTAGTGATTTCCTTACCTAGGGTAAACTGACGCGGGATGGCGTCATAAAAACACTCCTAAACTTCCATAATGAACATCTGATTATGCAAAGATGCCTTCAAAACAGCCTGAGCCGTCGTTTCAACCGACAACGCCTCACGGGCGAGCCGAAGATGCTTTTCGACAGTTGCCGCTGTCAGGCCCATCAGCAAGGCTATGTCCTGCGTGGTTTTTCCGTCACCAACCCATTGCAACGCCTCGCGCTGACGCTTTGTCAGGGCCCGGTTCGGTGGGTTGAAAGGCAATGTCAGGATCTTCAGATGCGCAACATTGTTCATCAAAAGAATGTCTTCACCATGCTCTTGCCAGATCGCGTCAATGTCTTCCTGGCTCAT
Organism: Ruegeria sp. L11; assembly: GCF_056531755.1. Lineage (NCBI taxonomy): Bacteria > Pseudomonadati > Pseudomonadota > Alphaproteobacteria > Rhodobacterales > Roseobacteraceae > Ruegeria > Ruegeria sp. L11. Next base: position 673,956 of record NZ_JBQFMI010000001.1, on the reverse strand, counting down.
CCCTTCCTTGGCGGATAGGGAAATCGCCCCTTTCGAGCGCACAGAGACCGAGTTGAAACTGATGGTGTAACCAGAAACGACGCCCATGGACTTGTTGAACTCGAAAACCTCACGCTCTTTATCGGTCATCGACCCGCGAGAGTGCATATCCAGCAACATTTTCCAGCTGGCGGCACCTTCATTGTCCAGCGCCCATTTCAACATGGGGGCGTGAAAATACAAACCGTCCTTGATGAAGCCATCCACATAGGCACGGTTATGGTTAGTCAGAATGACAAAGTCCTCTGGATCACCCAATGAGGTTGCCGTCCTGTATTGCGTGTGGCCGTAGATAAGACGATCGAACCCGAATTCCGCCATCTGTCGGCAATGCGCATCCCACAGGTCTTCCAGGGTCTTGGCATAGCTGACAAACCGCAGATAATCCCTGAGGGTCATGCCGTGCCACCTGCTTTCAAATGCGCGGCCAGCGCGTCCAGAGCAAGAACATAGCTTTGGGCGCCAAAGCCACAGATCTGCCCCAGAGCAACAGGCGCGATATAGGACTTGTGACGGAATGCTTCCCTTGCATGGATGTTGGACAGGTGAACTTCGACAACCGGCAGTTCAACTGACGCGATGGCATCCATCAACGCAACCGACGTGTGTGTGAACGCCCCCGCATTGATCACAAGGCCATCCTGCACACCGCGTGCGCCGTGGATCGCATCAATTAACACACCCTCATGGTTGGATTGCAGATGCGAGACTTCAAGGCCAATGGACGCGCCATGGCGCTGGCACTCTTCCTCGATCATCTTCAGAGTGGTGCTGCCGTAAACCTCGGGCTGCCGTGTGCCAAGCAGGTTGAGGTTTGGGCCATTCAATACCAAAACGTTGTGCATGTCTTCACGATCCCCATTAATGGTACATAGACGCCTAAAGGTTGGGTTGTCTACCTGCCTTTGCCGGATCGAGTACAGTCGAAAAACCGGTGTACGAAGCGGGTCGCTGTTTTGTTCACGGCTTCAACTTTCCGCCATGGTGACAACGATTTTCCCCAGAACGGATCGCTGCGACAATTGTTCAAGCGCCTCGTGCGCGCGGGCAAGCGGGAACCGCGCGCTAATTCGCGGTTTGATTTTGCCGGCTGTGTAAAGATCGAACAGGTTCTTGACGTTGTCAGCATGGCCGATTGGATCGCGGAAAACTGACGCGCCCCAAAACACACCAACGATCTGACATCCTTTCAAAAGGGCCAAATTCAAGGGAATCCGCGGAATGCCCGCTGGAAAACCGACGACAAGGTAACGACCTTTCCAGGCCATGCTGCGCAGGGACGGTTCGGCCAGCGTACCGCCAACAGCGTCGTAGACGATGTCTACGCCTTCAGGACCGGCAAGTTTCTTAACTTCGGCTGAGAAGGCTTTTTGCGCATCCTTGTCCATGTCGCGCGGGTAAATCACCACGTCATCGGCACCAATCTGGCTACAGAATTCGGCCTTTTCAGGTGATGAAACGGCTGCGATCACCCTGGCACCCATGGCTTTGCCCAGTTCAATGGCGGCTGACCCCACACCTCCGGCGGCACCCAGTACCAACAGGGTTTCACCGGGTTGAATCTCCGCCCGATCCTTCAACGCGTGGCAGGACGTGCCGTAGGTGAAAATGAAACAGGCGGCATCTTCATAGGGCATCGCATCAGGAATTCGGATTGCAGTGTCCGCCTTGAGCGTGACATGGGTCGAAAACCCACCATGCCCGGTTAGGGCCAAAACACGGTCGCCTGGCTTCAATCCATTGACGCCTTCGCCCACAGCCAGAACTTCACCCGCAATTTCACCGCCCGGAGCAAAGGGCCGTGGCGGCTTCATCTGGTACAGATCGCGGATAATCAACGTGTCCGGAAAATTCACACCCGCTGCTTTCACACCGATCAAAAGTTGGCCTTTGCCCGGCTGCGGATCTGGTAGGGTCGTAAGCTCCAGGGTTTCGGGACCGCCCGGTGCGACGCTGAGTAATGCTTGCATACCGCCTCTGATCTGCCTGTACTTTGTGTCGAGGAAGTTTTGGTGCAGCATGGTTTTTTGTCAACGCTACGGTCCAACGCCTGCCGCGACGGCAAGAGGAACGCAATTTGTATCACGATGAACTGGTGACAAAGAAACTGAGGAGCACAAAATGACCCCCGACACCCTCTTTTCGCTTCACGGCAAAACCGCTTTGGTAACAGGTGGGGCGACAGGTATTGGCCGCATGGCAGCCGAGGCGCTGGTTCGTGCGGGCGCGCGCGTGCTCATTGCCTCAAGAAAAGGAGACGCCTGTGCCACGGTCGCCGCAGAACTGAACGCGCTGGACGCGCCGGGCAGCGCCGAAGGCTTTGCCGGTGACATTGGCAGCGCAGCCGGTATAGGCAAGCTGGTCTCTGACATTCAGGCGCGTACGGACAAACTAGACATCCTGATGAACAATTCGGGGGTGTCCTGGGGTGCTCCCATGGGGCAGTTTCCCTACGATGCATGGGAAAAGGTCATGTCTGTCAACGTGACAGGGATATTTGAACTGACCCAGCGGCTTTTGCCAATGCTAATGAAATCAGGCACCGCCGAAGACCCGGCGCGCATTGTCAATGTGGGGTCAGTCATGGGTGAAGTCCCAATGGGCGATGGGGCCTACAGCTATTCGGCCTCAAAGGCTGCTGTTTTGCACCTGACCAAGGTCTTGGCCAAGGAACTTTCGCCGCACCACATTACGGTTAACGCACTCGCTCCGGGGCCGTTTGTGTCGCGCATGACTGCCTTTGCGACAGCCGATGAGGATATCAGAGAACGGGTTGGCAAGTCTGTACCTCTGGGTCGCGTCGGACGGGACGAGGATATTGCAGGCTGTATGTTGTTCCTGTGCGGTCGCGGCGGCAGCTATGTGACAGGCGCAGTGATCCCGGTTTCGGGTGGGATCAACGTGGTGACCGCCGGAAACATCTTTGCCGAGGCCCTGTGACGGGAAGACAGCCGATGAAAACCGAAACCAATCTGGATCTGGCGGCGGTAGATGCGTATCTGAGCGCGCATCTTTCCGGCTACAACGGGCCATTGGAGGCGAGGAAATTTGATGTCGGGCAATCCAACCCGACGTTTGAGTTACGCACACCAGAGAAGGAATACGTACTGCGCCGAAAACCCGCCGGCGTATTGCTGAAATCGGCACATGCCGTTGATCGCGAATTTCGGGTTCAAAGCGCCCTTGCCGGGAGCGAGGTTCCGGTGCCCACGATGTATCTGCTGTGTGAAGACGACAGCGTCATCGGCTCGGCCTTCTATGTGATGGAACGCTTGCAGGGCAGGGTGTTTCCGGACCCAACCCTGCCCAAAGAAAGCAACGAAACCCGCGCCGCCATCATTGACGAAATGAACAGGGTTCTTGCCCAATTGCACATGGTGGATATCGATGCCGTTGGCCTGTCTGACTATGGGCCGATTGGCAACTATTACGAGCGTCAGATCGCGCGCTGGACCAAGCAATACCGCGCGTCCGAGACCTCGGCCATTGCGGATATGGATGCGCTGGCTTCAGCGCTAGAGACCTCGGTACCGGCCGATGACGGGCAGCGCACGCTGGTGCATGGGGATTACCGCATCGATAACCTGATGTTTGCGCCGAACCGGGCGGAATGTATCGGAGTGTTGGATTGGGAACTGTCGACGATCGGTCACCCTTATGCAGATCTGGCCGCAGTAATCATGCAATGGCAGTTGCCGCCGGGAAAACAGGGCCGGGGGCTGGCGGGTGTGGATCGAAACAGCCTGGGCCTGCCCAGCGATGAGGCATTCATTGCCCAATACTGCAAACGTCGAGGCCTGGATGGCATAGACAATTTCGGCTTTTATCTGGGCTTCAATTTCTTTCGCATGGCGGGCATTCTACAGGGTGTCTACAAACGCGCGCTGAATGGGAACGCGTCAGACCCCGACCGCGCAAAGGCTTTTGGCGCATATGTTCCTATATTCGCCCAGCACGGCCTGAAAGCTCTTGAGTCCACATTAGAGTGACGACCTATCAAGCTGTTTTTATGTCACTATCTTGCCTTGAAAGTTCAACTTCAAGATTTGGCAGACTGTTCTTTCCAAAAAACAGCTCAGCCCCGGTGAACATGCTGGGAACCCCAAACACACCTCGCCGAACCGACGACTTGGTTATCTCTTTTAGTTTCAGTTTAACGTCTGGGCTCGACATGGCTTCGCGAATTTTGCGAACGGGCAAGTCGTTTTCATGCAGGATATCCGTTAAGACACCGATCTCGTCCGCCTTCTGACCATGCACCCAAATTGCATCAAAAATCGCGTTTATATATTTGACTTCCCAAGGTTTTCCATTGGCAAAGCACGCACCGCGCATGGCAAGTTTGGTATTGATCGGAAAATGCGGGCTCATATGAAAGCTCAGCCCACGACGGCGGGCAAACCTATGCAGATCATGCGTCAAATAGGCCGTTTTCTGGCGGTTTTCGGAGTATGCCTGAAACGGGCTTTGGTTATGCGTCGCCTTGAACACCGCAGGTAGAAGGACAGGCACATATGTAATGCTTGCGTTATGGCGCTCGGCAAGTTGGGGAAGTATCTTATGGGCGAGAAACGCGTTCGGGCTGCAAAAATCGTAAATGAAGTCTATGGTCTGCGTCATAGGGTTCCTCCGTTTCGGTCCCTTGAAATCTTGTTCATTGAACTTCAGGCGAATCTGCGTCGAAATCAGTCTAACATTTCATTGTGAGACACGCTGATGAAGTCTGTTCACGAATTTCTCTGCAACACGCAGCTTTTTGCTGTTATTTCAGGTCACAAGCTTAAACAGTCGCAATTCAGAACCTCACGGAAGCTCGCGAATGTCCCACAGGCAATCCATGTTTGATCAAACCCGGCTGGATCGGCTTAGCCATTGGATGGAGAGCTATGTTGAGCAGCGCAAATATGCTGGATCATCCTTTTTGCTGCGCCAAAAAGGGAATGAGGCCTTTTTTCATGCCTGTGGTCTCAGCAGCCTGGAGACTGGCCGGCCCTTCCAACGCGACACGTTGGTGCGCATTTATTCCATGACCAAACCGGTCACATCGGTCGCGTTGATGACATTGGTCGAACGCGGGCTTGTTCACCTGAACGCGCCTGTGTCTGAGTTTCTACCTGAATTCAAAGATTTGCAGGCACTGGTCCCGGGGGCGGAGAAACTAGATCAGACCGAGGCTGCACCGCCTCCCACTCTGCATCAGTTACTGACGCATACCAGTGGGCTAAGCTATCCGTTCAACCCCGGGCTTTTGCCCCAAGCGATGGATGAACGGGACCTTATTTTCAAACCCAATCAGGGGCTTCTGGAACATCTTGTGCGCGATCTGGCAGGGCTGCCACTGGCGTTCCAACCCGGTGCACGCTGGGAATACTCGGTCGGGATTGACGTGCTGGGTCGAGTGATCGAGGTGGTCTCGGGCCAGTCATTGGAGCAGTTCTTTCGAAGCGAAATCCTTGAGCCGCTGGACATGCGCGAAACAGGTTTTTCCGCACCCGCTGGGGCAGGGGATCGTTTCGCATCGCTCTATACCCCATTGGCTGGCGACGCGATGGCGCTGAATTCCGCGGATCACGGTAGCGAAAGCCTGCGACTGTTCGATTCCCACATAGGATCCCCGTTCGAAAACACGACGACCTTTTCCGGCGGTGGCGGTCTGATTTCGACAATCGATGATTATGCCAAATTTGCGGACATGCTTCGAAATCGGGGGGCCGGGAACGGGTGCCGCATACTTGGTCCGAAAACAGTCGATTTCATGATGCGCAATCACCTTCCCGGCGACATTGCGTCAATGGGTCCGCAGAGTTTTGCAGAGCAACCGATGGACGGAATGGGCTTTGGGCTGGCCGGAGCCGTCGTCCTGAACCCCGGTCTGGTAAAAGTTCCCGGCTCAATCGGAGATTTCAGCTGGGGTGGCATGGCCTCGACTTATTTCTGGATTGACTGGCAGAATGACCTGACGGCGATTTTCTTTACCCAACTGTCCCCCTCAAGTTCGTACCCATCCCGCGCCGAACTCAAGGCACTGGTTCATGCGGCCATGATTGAATGATTTCCTCTGTACTGATACCCGGTGCCGGACGACACAACTTGCGAGCAGACGATGACCGAAGCGGAACGTATCTTACTGGATCTTCTGGATATTGAACGTCTTGAGGTCGATCTGTTTCGCGGGACAGGGTCGGGCGGTGAAACGCCCACACGCATCTTTGGCGGACAGGTCATCGCGCAGGCGCTGGCTGCGGCGTATCGGACTGTTGAAGAACGGTTATGCCATTCGCTGCACGCCTATTTCATTCGCCCGGGCGATCCGGAGAAACCCGTTATTTATCAAGTTGATCGAGCCCGAGACGGAGGTTCTTTCACAACCCGCCGCGTGGTTGCGATTCAGCACGGAAAGCAAATCCTGAACATGTCTGCATCGTTTCATGTCCAAGATGAAGGCTGGGACCATCAGCATCCGATGCCCGTCGTGAACGCACCGGAAGCGTACCCGTCCCGATCTGAATTGCGTAAAACATACGTTGAACGTGTTCCCGAAAGGTTGAGGGGCGAATTGCTGCGCGAGCGCCCGATAGAGGTTCGGGAAGTCGATCACCTGGATCCATTCACACCGAAAGTCTCTGACGATCGAAACCAGACTTGGTTCCGTATGCCTGCAGCCGCTTCCGTTGACGCCAGAACGCAGCACTTACTGCTGGCTTATGCGTCTGACATGAACCTGATGTCCTCTGGATTGCGGCCACACGGTCTGAGCTGGTTTAGCGGAGAGTTCAACGGCGCAAGTCTGGACCACGCGCTATGGTTTCACGCACCGGTAAATTTTCAGAACTGGCATCTGTACGTAATGGACTCGCCGTGGACGGGGCAGGGACGCAGTTTTAACCGTGGATCGATCTATTCCGAGGACGGTACCCTTGTTGCATCTGTCGCACAGGAAGGATTGATGCGCAGAATTCGCGCACGACCTTAAGTATTGCCAATAAACCTTTGATTTAACTTCTGCATTCCGCTAAGCCACCGATCGTAATCAGCCGCTTTGAATTGCAAATAATCAGCGACTTGTGGATGAGGCAGAATCAAAAACCGTTCATTTCGAATAGCTTGCACACAGGATTCAGCCACATCTCTGGGCTCAAGCATCCCATCAATCGAAGCTACTGAGATTTCATGGCCTTCGGTCATTTTCGAACGTACCGCCTGCGGACACAGGACCGAGAGTTTCAATCCTTCAGCGCCATATGTCAGCGAAAGCCATTCGGCAAATCCTACAGCCGCGTGTTTGGTAACCCCATATGGGGCTGCACCAGGTTGGTTCAGCAAACCTGCCGCAGACGCAGTTATCATTATATATCCGCCGCCGCGACGAACCATGCGTGGAACCAGATGGCGAGCAGTCCAGACATGGGACATGACATTGATCTTCCAGATCCGATCCCAATCTTCGTCCGCAACATCGAGACCGCCAAGCGTCAGAATTCCGGCATTTGCGCAAAACAGGTCAATTGGACCGACAGTTTCTTCAACAAAATCAATCAGAGCCTTGATCTGCGCTTCGCTGGAAACGTCGCAGGGATACGCCTGACCACCAATTTGCTCTGCGACCAAATTTGCGCCAGCGATGTCGACATCCGAGCAGATTACACGTGCACCTTCTTGGGAAAACCGTTCTGCAAGACCACGACCAATACCTTGGGCAGCGCCGGTGACAACGACAGTTTTGTTCTTAAGCTCCATGCGTATTCCGGACAGGTTCGTTACAGTGTTTTCAATGTGTTGGCTTGCCTTCCGTATTACAAGTATTACGTTTTTACCATAATACCAATTACACGCTAATTGAAAGTAGCGGAGATATACTCAGATTCCACTGCAATCAGTCATCAGACCAATGCGATCAACACAGGTCTGATGCGATTTATCCCAACGCGTAACCTGCACCGCGGACTGTTCGAACCGGATCATCCCCGCCGTGTTGCGTTAAGGCTTTGCGCAGTCGTCCAATGTGAACATCAACGGTACGCGTATCGACATAGATGTCGCGTCCCCAGACCCGATCCAGCAATTGTTCACGGCTCCAGACCCTGCCCGGCTTTTCCATGAACGTGCTAAGAAGCCGGAATTCGGTTGGACCAAGTTTCAAGGGCTTGCTGTCACGGCTGACCTTGTGGGTTTCCGAATCCAGAATGATGTCATCGTACTCCAGTCGCAAGCCAACAGTTGCAGGTCGGACGCGGCGCAGTTGTGTTCGGACACGCGCCATCAGTTCGACGATCGAATATGGTTTGACCACATAATCGTCGGCACCAGTTTCCAGCCCGCGAACCTTGTCTACCTCTTCTGATCTGGCCGACAGCATTATTATCGGGATCGAACGTGTGTCCGGACGGCTTTTGAGCCGGCGGCAAACCTCAATCCCGCTTAGGTTGGGCATCATCCAGTCCAGAACAATGATATCCGGGCAGTCTTCGTCGACCAGCAGCATAGCTTCGTCACCGTTGGCCGCCTTTGAGACGCGAAAACCTTCGGCTTCAAGGTTGTAGGCCAGCACCTCGCGTTGGGCCAACTCATCCTCGACCACCAGAACCGTCGGTTGATCTGCGGACATCTCAAGCCTCTCCTACGCTGTTTGCGACGTTATATCGGCCTTGGGCCGAGCCTCGGTCGGGCGGTCGCCTGTAACCAGATACACCACCTGCTCGGCAATCGAGGTTACATGGTCGCCCATACGCTCGATGTTCTTGGCGATGAAATGCAGGTGCATACAGGCCGAAATATTGCGCGGATCCTCGGCCATAAAGGTCAGGAATTCGCGGAACAGGCCGTTATACATCTGGTCGACCTCTTCATCGCGGTTGATGACGTCGGTGGCCAGTTCCGCGTCGCGCTGAATATAGGCGTCCAACGCGTCGCGCAGCATACGTTCAACTTCGCGCGCCATGCGGCGTAAGGCAGCTGCGCTGCCGCTGATCTCGCCCGCATTGGCCAGAACGGTCGTACGCTTGGCGATGTTCTTCGCGTAATCGCCAATCCGCTCAAGATTGCCGGATACTTTCAGGACCGAAAGAACCAGTCGCAGGTCACTGGCCGTGGGCGCGCGCAACGCAATCAGACGCGCGGTTTCCTCGTCGATCAGGTCTTCCAACGCGTCGATGGCCTTGTCACCTTGTCGTATTTCCTGGGCCAGCTCAACGTCACGGCTTTCAAGCGAGCGCGCCGCGCCCATGATAGCGGCCTCAACCAGACCGCCCATCTTCATGATATGCGCCTGGATTGTTTCGAGGTCGCGGTCAAAAGCAGATGCAATATGTTGTTCGCTCATTGTTTGATACCTGTGCTTAGCCGATACGGCCTGTAATGTAGCTTTCCGTGCGCGGATCGACCGGATTGGTAAAAATCTGACCGGTTTCACCGAATTCCACCAGATTACCCAGGTGGAAAAAGGCCGTTTTCTGACTGACGCGCGCGGCCTGCTGCATCGAGTGTGTGACGATCACAACCGAATATCGGGAACGCAATTCGTCGATCAACTCTTCGACCTGTGCGGTTGCAATCGGGTCCAGCGCCGAGCACGGCTCGTCCATCAACAGGACCTCCGGTTCGGTTGCCACGGCGCGCGCGATACACAAACGTTGCTGTTGCCCCCCTGACAAACCCGTGCCAGGCGCATCCAGACGGTCCTTGACCTCATCCCAGATTGCGCCTCGACGCAGGGATTTCTCAACGATCTCATCCAGTTCCGCCTTATTCTTGGCCAAGCCGTGGATGCGCGGACCATAGGCCACGTTGTCGTAGATCGACTTGGGGAACGGGTTCGGTTTTTGGAACACCATGCCGACTTTGGCGCGCAACTGAACGGGGTCGACCCGCTTGTCATAGATGTCTTCGCCATCCAAAAGGATATCACCTTCGACTCGGCAGATATCGATGGTGTCGTTCATCCGGTTCAGACACCGCAGGAAGGTCGATTTTCCACAACCCGAAGGGCCGATAAAGGCCGTGACGGTCTTGTCTTCGATCCCAACACTCACGTCCTTGATGGCGTGGGTATCACCGTAATAAACCTGAACCTTCTTCGCGTTGATCTTGATGTCTTTGGAGTCCACGGTTCTCTCCACTCGTGTCATGTCATTCATTGTTGCCCCCAGTTACCAGCGGCGTTCAAAGCGGCGACGCAGGATGATAGCGATGATATTCATGGTCAGCAGGAACATCAAAAGGATGATGATTCCGCCCCAGGCCTTTTCGTAGAACCCGACATCAGCGCGTGCGGCCCAAGTGTAAATCTGGGCGGGCATTGCCGAGTTCGGCTCGGTAAAGCCGGCAAGGAACCCGTCGGGATATCCCCGCGCCACAAAACCTACCATGCCGATCAGCAGTAACGGTGCGGTTTCACCCAAGGCTTGTGCCAGACCGATGATGGTACCGGTCAGAATGCCCGGCGCGGCCAAAGGCAGCACGTGGTGGAACACAGCCTGCATCTTCGAGGCCCCTACCCCCAACGCTGCATCACGGATCGACGGCGGAACCGCTTTCAGCGAGGCGCGGGTCGAGATGATGATCGTCGGCAATGTCATGAGAGTCAGAACCAAACCGCCAACCAGCGGTGCTGATTGTGGCAGGTGCATGAACTGGATAAACACGGCCAGACCCAGAATACCGAACACAATCGACGGCACGGCGGCAAGGTTCGAGATGTTCACTTCAATCAGGTCGGTGAATCTGTTCTGCGGGGCGAATTCTTCAAGATAAATCGACGCCGCCACACCAATGGGCAGTGACAGGCCCAAAACCACCAGCATCATGAAGAACGACCCAATGACCGAGGCGCCGATGCCCGCACCGCCCGGGTTGTCAACGCCAGAATCCGCGCCGGTGATGAACGGCCAGTTGAAGGCCTGCTTGATGATGCCTGCCTGTTTCAGCGCATCAACCAGATCCAGATCGCTTAGCTGTAGAAACCGGCTGTCCTGCAAGGTGTCACGGGACACGCGGCCTTTGAAATACCCGTCAACCCGGCTGGATGCGGCCAGATCAAACTTGACCGGATCACCCAGCTTGCCGGGGTTATCGGCATAGTAAGTTCGGATGGTTCCACCGATTTTACCAAGAAGACGTTCGATGGCCGCTTCGTCGAAATCAACGCTGATCCCCTGGTCTTCCAGTTCCTTGCTCAACTGAGCGATGAACAGGTTGGAATAGGCTTTGGTCTTGAACAACGTACTTTCCGCCTCGTCTCGTTGCGCAGCAGACAGGGTGAAATCCACGCTGACAACAGTGCGCTGAAAAGCCGGAATGCCCTGCGACAGGATCGAGGCGAACAGAACGATCAGGAAGAACAGGCCCGTTGCAATAGCGACAATCCCGTAGGCCCGAAATCGTTTCTCTGCATTTGCACGTTTTTTGGTATGTGCATCCGCTACAGTCAGCGAGACAGAGCGATGATCTGTTTCAGGGCTTTGCATGCTGGCGTCGGTCATTCGTATTGCTCCCGATACTTACGCACGATGTAGAGGGCAAAGATGTTCAGCCCAAGCGTGAGAGTGAAAAGGGTCATACCCAGGGCAAAGGCCACAAGCGCTTCGGGCGATGCGAAATCCGCGTCTCCGGTCAGCTGGCTCACGATTTTTGCGGTGACCGTCGTCATGGCTTCAAACGGGTTCAGGCTCAGCCGCGCTGCCGCCCCTGCCCCGAGAACCACGATCATTGTCTCACCTATGGCGCGCGATGCGGCCAGCAGGATCGCCCCCACGATACCTGGAAGAGCCGCAGGTAAAACAACCTGACGGATGGTTTCGGATTGCGTTGCACCCAGTCCGTAAGAGCCGTCGCGCATGGCCTGCGGCACCGCGTTGATGATGTCATCCGACAACGAGGACACAAACGGGATCAGCATGATGCCCATGACCAACCCAGCGGTCATGACTGCCGTGCCAGCCTTCATCCAGCCAAGCCCGTCATCCCCGAACAGGCCAAGCAAAAGCGGACCAACAGTAAGCAGCGCAAAAAGGCCGTAAACGATGGTCGGGATACCGGCCAGAATCTCGAGCAGCGGTTTTGCGACGGCGCGGACACGGGGTGACGCGTATTCGCTGAGGTAAATCGCGGCGAACAACCCGATCGGGACAGCCACCAGAAGGGCAACGAGCGAGATATAGAATGTCCCCCACAACAAGGGAATAATACCAAGTTCAGACGACCCGCCGCGCCCCGAAAAGCTGGGGGCCCATGTCGTGCCGAAAAAGAAATCGGTTGCAGGGTAGAGTTTGAAGAATTCCCAAGTGTTGAAAACCAGGGACAGGACAATCCCGACAGTGGTCAGAATTGCGATGGATGCGGCCGCCAGCAACAGGATACGCACCCCCTGCTCGACCACATTGCGCGCGCGGTATTCCGCGCGAGTTTGAAACCAGCTGGCCGCAGCACCGGCGAGTGCCGTCAGTATGACGGCGACAGTCATGACCGAATAGCCGGTCGCATTCATGATCCGATAGCTTTGCGCCGCGCGCAGCACAGGTTGCGTGATATCCGACGTCACCACCTGCCCGGCATCCTTCAGACGCTGGGTCATGTCGATTACATCCGCGCGCGCGTTGCGCGCCAGTTCCTCGGGTATCTGCCCGGCGGCAACCGCGTTGTCCAGACCGTACGCGGTGCGACGGACCTCGGCCATGACCAGATTTAGGGACGCGCCGTCTTGGATGGCAGAACCCGAGATCGTTTCAGAAACCTGAGAGTTCACGTAAAGCGGTTGTACCAGCAACCAGAGGATCATAAGGCCAAATGCGGGTACGATCGTCTTGAGAGCGACATTTGCGCCATAATACGACGGCAGCGAGTGCAAAGCCCGGATATCTCCTGTGACGCTTTGCAGGGCGCGTGAGCGCCCCAACACGTAACCGACTGAAGCAATCGCAAGCACGATCAGAACGAGCCATACTATCGGCATGAAACCCCCATTTGGTCTTGGCCGGGAAAGCTGAAAAATGTGGGGGCGACATAAATGCCGCCCCCGGTATTTCGAACCAAAGGCCGGATTAGCTGCCCGAACCCATGGTTACTTCGTTGGCGATTGCATCCTGAGTCTTTGCCAGCTCAGGGTCCGCAACCAGACCATAATTTGCCAGAGGACCCGAAGCACCTGCGATTTCGTCGTGGGTAAAGAACTGGGCGTATTCTTTCAGGCCGGGAATCACGCCGATATGGGCTTTCTTCACGTAGAAGAACAGCGGGCGCGAAACCGGATATTCACCGGTCGAGATGGTTTCGGTCGAAGGAGCGATACCCGACATGGTGGCCACTTTCAGCTTGTCGGTGTTGTTCTCGTAGAACGCCAGGCCGAAGATGCCGATGCCATTGGGGTTGGTGTCGATACGCGCCAGCGTTTCGGTGTAGTCACCATCGATGTCGACCGCTTTCCCGTCGGTACGAACGGCCAGACATGCATCTTCTGCGTCGTCTTCGCTCATGCCGCCAGCAATCATGGCTTCCATCGCGCCAGTCGCTTCACAACCGATCAGCAGAACTTTTTCTTCGAACACTTCACGGGTGCCGTGTTTGGTGCCCGGAATAAAGCCCGCGATTTCTACATCAGGCAGTTCAGGGTTGAATTCGGCCCAGGTGGTGTAAGAGTTATCAACCACTTCGCCGTCTTTCAGAACTTTTGCGCCCAAAGCGTTAAAGATGTCAGCAGGTTCAAAAGCGGTGAAGGCAGGACCGGTCTGCTGGCTTGCAAAAACGATGCCATCATAACCAATGCGGACTTCCATGATGTCCGTCACACCGTTTTCGGCGCAGGCTTTGATTTCTTTTTCACGGATCGCGCGCGATGCGTTTGCAATGTCGATGGTGTTTTCACCAACACCCTCACAGAAACGCTTCAGACCAGCTGACGAACCGCCCGATTCAACAACCGGGGTCGGGAAGTCGGTGTTCTCACCAAACAGTTCCGCGACGATCGAGGCATATGGCAGAACGGTCGACGAACCGGCAACCTGAACGTTGTCACGGGCAGCGGCGGTGGTTGCCGAGACGGCGGCGATTGCCAGCGCAGAAGCCGACAGTTTCACAAAGGACATTTCAGTCTCCTTGAAAAGGTATGATTGATCACCCCCATGATGATCCTGCGTGCACCCCTAGGGGCCGTGCGTAAGCCTTTTGTGACAAGTGTGTAACGCTTTTATGACAACTCTCGAATATCCTGAGATTTCGGGTCAAAAAATCGTAACGAGGAAGATTTCGTAGGGTGGTAATGCGGGAAGGGCTACCGTGGTAAGATGACCGTAAACACGGAACCTTTTCCCAACTCACTTTCCACGCGCAACCGTCCGCGGTGGCGATTGACGATGTGCTTGACGATGGCCAGCCCCAGCCCCGTTCCACCCAACTGGCGGGACCTGTGGTTGTCGGCGCGATAGAATCGCTCGGTCAGGCGTGGCAGGTGTACGGAATCAATTCCTGGCCCCTTGTCGATGACCTTCACCCGCACCCCTGGCCCACGCATCGCCGCGTCACGCTCTGATGACAGAACGCTGACTGTGACGCTACCACCGCTGGCACCGTATTTTATTCCGTTTTCGATCAGGTTGGTGAATACCTGCCGTAACTGATCGCTGTCTCCGGTAACGGAAAGCGGGCCGTCCTGTGCGTCAAGCGTCAGCGTCAGCGTCACGCCCGCCTCTTCCGCAAGGGGGCGCAAAGAGTTCATGGTGGATTGCAGCAGCCCTGTCAGCTCCAGCTGTTTATTTGGGCGAACTCTTTCTTCGCTTTCCACGCGGTTCAGTGACAAAAGATCGCCAACCAGCCGGTTCATCCTGTTGGCTTCATCGGCCATAATTTGCAGGAACCGGTCGCGCGCAGCCGGATCGTTACGTGCAGGGCCGCGCAAGGTTTCAATGAAGCCCATCAGCGCCGTCAAAGGCGTCCGCAATTCGTGACTGACATTGGCAACAAAGTCGCGGCGCATCTGACTTGCCTGCTCCAGATGCGTGACATCTTGAAAAGTGGACAGAACGGCCCCGCCCGACACGGCTCCGACCCCGTTCATATACCGGCATTGCACATCAAACGTTGTGTCTTGCGCGCCATCATTGGAAAGATGACGCGCTGCCTTGGTTCCTTTGGACTGAAGGCTTTGTTCAATCGCTTCAAGAACCTGTGGCTGCCGCAGGATGGTCGCAAAATGCCGCCCCACGATACTCTGCCCCAGAAGGGTTTTCGCATCCGTATTGGCGGCAATGATCCGTTCGGTCTGATCCACCATCAGCGCGGGCATTGGGATGGCCTGAACAAATCCGTCTAGAAGGTCATCTGACATGCTTCAAACCCCGATCAATCCGCGCGCTTTATTGAACAGGTCTCAGAGTGTCCCGAAACCTGCGCATGTTTTCCTGATAATGCAGCGCGCTTAGGGTAATCCGTTTTGCTGCGGCCTCGTCAAGCTGGCGCACCACTTTGCCCGGAGACCCCATCACAAGGGAATTATCCGGAATCTCCTTGCCTTCCGTGATCAGGGCCCCTGCCCCGATCAGGCAATTCCGCCCGATCCGGGCACCATTCAGAACAATCGCGCCCATTCCGATCAGAGTATTTTCTCCGATTGTGCACCCGTGCAACATCACTTTGTGTCCGATGGTGCAATTCGGACCGATCGACAAAGGATACCCGGCGTCGATGTGCATGACGCAGTTTTCCTGAACGTTGCTACCTGCACCAACGCGGATTTCCTCGTGATCTGCGCGAATCGTGCAGCCGAACCAAACCGAGGCGCCCTGTTCCAGCACAACCTTGCCGATCAGGTTGGCATCGGGTGCAACCCATGTGTCCTCGTGAATTTCGGGCATGTGCTCGCCTAACGCGTAGATCGTCATGACAGCCCCTCGAATTCGTTTTGAAGCTTGCGCACGTGTTGTTGCAGATTTGGCTGTTGAATACGGCGCATCCGTTCGGCGCTGACAATGGTCTTCAGCTTCTTTTCGGTCGCCTCAAGATCGTCATTGATCAGGACATAATCGTAATAGCCCCAATGGCTGATCTCATCCCAGCTTTTGAGCATCCGCCGTGCGATAACTTCATCGCTATCTTGCCCACGTGATTCCAGACGGCGGCGCAGTTCGGGGATCGAAGGCGGCAGGATGAAGATCGACAACGCATGCTTACCCAGATCCGAGTTGCGGATCTGAACCTCGCCTTGCCAGTCCACGTCGAACAGCACGTCCTTGCCTGCGTGGATCGAACTGCGAACGGGATCAGCGGGTGAGCCGTAGAAGTTACCGAAGACATGCGCATGTTCCAGCATCTGGCCATCGGCGACCTTCTGCTTGAACTCGTCTTCAGAAAGAAAATAGTAGTCCCGCCCATCTTCTTCCCCCGGACGCGGGGCACGGGTTGTGGCCGAAACCGAAAACTCAAGGTCCTTGTCCCAGTCCATCAACCGCTTTGCCAGGGTGGATTTGCCTGCCCCGGACGGGGAAGACAGGATGATTAAAAGGCCTCGGCGATCCGCCATATCAGTCGTTCCCATCTTTATTCTACGTTTTGCACTTGTTCGCGCATCTGATCGATCACCGCCTTCAGTTCCAGCCCGACAGCCGTCAGCTCCGTACTCTGAGCCTTGGAGCATAGCGTGTTGGTTTCGCGGTTGAACTCTTGCATCAGGAAATCAAGCTTGCGTCCGACAGCCCCTTCCTGCCCAAGCAGCTCTCTTGCTGCGGCCACATGTGCAGACAGGCGGTCGATCTCTTCGGTAATGTCGGCTTTGACCGCGATCAAAGCCAGTTCCTGCGCAACGCGATCCGGGTCCGCGCCCTGCGCGTTGTCCAGTACCTGTGTCAGATTGTCCCGCAGTGTCGCGGCCATCTTGTCCTTACGATGCAAGGCCAGATCGGCTGCCTGTTCTGTCAGCGCCGCAACCTGATCCAGCTGAGTGTTCAGCACGGCAGTCAACGCTTCGCCCTCGGCCTGGCGCATATCGACAAAAGCGGCCAACAGGTCGTTGAAATCTTCGGTCAGGCGCGCAACCAGCGGAGCGGGATCATCCGCATCTGCGGTTGCATCCAACATGCCTTTCAGTGCCAATAGGTCCGAGGCGCGCGCCGGCTCCAGAGCAATACCGCGCGCAGCTGCCATCTTATGTGTTTGATCCAATGCGCTCAGGGCAGCGGCCATAGCGACCTCGTTCAAGGCCAGCTCCGAGGCAGAGTCCTCGCGGGTCAGACGCATTGACAGGGTCACATTCCCACGGCTCAGGGATTTTGACAGCGTGGCCCGAAGGGCCACCTCAAGCCCGGTCAGCCAATCAGGGACGCGCAAGCGCATATCAAGGCCTTTGCCGTTGACACTGCGCAACTCCCACGTCCAGCTGTGCGGTCCGTATTCCCCCTTCCCCGAGGCAAACCCGGTCATGGATCTGATCATGACTGTCCTTTCCTGTGACCTCACCCATTTGGATGTGTGCCGCACCTAATGCGATTGGCCGGTGCAGAGCAAGAGTTTGCTGAGGCCGCATTTGTTTGGCGTAAGTTAACCATTCGTTAAAGAATTGCTCCAAAATTGAATAAACCCGAGTCAAACTACCCCTGGTAATGGCTTGCAGGCCACAAATGCTCCGGTTGTGTTGCATTTTATGAAAATGGCGGCCAATTGACGTAAGGGTGAAGAAAATGAAAACCTTTTTCGGGACTGGTTCCGGGTCAGAATTTGGAAAGATCGTCGCAATGGATCGCTTTGACAGTGGGCGCAGCCTTACGCCGATCCGCCAGGCCGAGGCGTATTGGACTGCATTGCTGAGCGGTGACGGTGTTCCGATGCGGTCTCAGGTCGACCCGCGTGGACTGGAAAACATACTTGAATATACTTTCATTCTTGAACGGATCGCGCCCGGCCTGGCCCGGTTTCGCCTTGCCGGAAGCCACTTGAACGCACTTGCGGGGATGGAGGTTCGCGGCATGCCTGTGACGGCCTTTTTTCAACCTGATGACCGCGCCAGTCTTAAGGACGTTCTGGAGCAGGTTTTCGCAGCACCCGCCGTTGCCGAACTGGGGTTGGATTCGAGCGGGATACTGGGACGTACCCGGATGCAGGCCTGCATGATCCTTTTGCCGCTCAAAAGCGATCTGGGCGACGTCAGCCGGGTTCTGGGTGTCATGGTTGCGGATGGTGCGATTGGTAAAACCCCACGCAGATTTTCGATTACGGATACGCGGATCAAATCGTTTTCGGAAGTTCAGGCACCAGTTCCTGCTGTGCCTCAAACCGTTGACGGTTTTGCCGAAGACCAAACGGATTTCAAACGCGCGGCCAAACACCTTCGTCTGGTCGTGTCGCGCGATGACTGAACCAGTTTGAACACCCGGAACAAAAAAATTAGCGGACCGTTGGCCCGCTGTTTTTCCTTCTTTTCGCACGCTTAACTTGCGGCGCGTTTTGATCCGTTACGGCGCAGGTTGGTCAGTTCTTCCGCCACAAGGAACGCCAGTTCCAGTGACTGAGACGCGTTCAGGCGTGGGTCGCAGGCGGTGTGGTAACGATCCGACAGATCCTCTTCGGTCACGGCCCGCACACCACCGGTGCATTCGGTAACGTCGAGACCGGTCATCTCGAAATGGACACCGCCAGGGATCGTGCCCTCGGATTGATGCACACCAAAGAAATCGCGCACCTCACGCAGGACAGAATCGAACGGGCGGGTTTTGTAGCCCGTGGCCGATTTGATCGTATTGCCGTGCATCGGGTCGCAGACCCAGGTGACCTTGGCGCCTTCTTCCTTCACGGCCTTGACCAGACGCGGAAGGTGTTCACCCGCCTTACCCGCACCAAAGCGCGCGATCAGGGTCAGGCGGCCCTCTTCATTTTCAGGGTTCAGCTTCGACATGAGAACCTTGAGGTCTTCTGCCGTCGTCGTCGGACCACATTTCAATCCGATCGGGTTCAGAACGCCACGACAAAACTCGACATGTGCGCCGTCAGGCTGGCGTGTACGGTCGCCAATCCAGATCATATGGCCAGACCCGGCCAGCCAGTTGCCCGAGGTCGAATCCAGACGGGTCAGCGCTTCTTCATATTCCAGCAACAGACCTTCGTGACTGGTGTAGAATTCAACGGTCGAGAATTCGTGCGTCGTGTCTGCCGTGATACCAGCCGCTTCCATGAAGTCGATGGTGTCCTGAATGCGGTCCGCAACTTCGGAATACTTCTGAACGTCCTGTTCGTCGGTAAAGCCCAGCGTCCACGAATGAACACGGCTCATGTCGGCGAAGCCACCGGTTGAGAAGGCACGCAGCAGGTTCAACGTGGCCGCCGCCTGCGTGTAGGCCTGCAACATCTTTCCGGGATTCGGAATCCGCGCTTCGGGCGTGAACGCCAGTTCGTTGATGATGTCACCCCGGTAGCTGG
This sequence comes from Ruegeria sp. L11, assembly GCF_056531755.1. Taxonomy (NCBI): domain Bacteria; kingdom Pseudomonadati; phylum Pseudomonadota; class Alphaproteobacteria; order Rhodobacterales; family Roseobacteraceae; genus Ruegeria; species Ruegeria sp. L11. Next base: position 654,528 of record NZ_JBQFMI010000001.1, on the reverse strand, counting down.
GCAGTTCTACACCATCCACAACCTCGGTCGGGGCGCTGCGCGGCTTTGCAAATTGACCGGCCATGCGACCGACCTTCACCACGGGCACCTTGGCACCATAGGTCAGAACCATCGCCATTTGCAGCATCACCTTGAAGGTGTCACGGATCGCATCGGCGCTGAATTGTTCAAAGCTTTCAGCACAGTCCCCGCCCTGAAGCAGGAAGGCCTCGCCGCGACCGGCGGCACCAAGATGTTGCTTGAGGCGCCGCGCTTCACCGGCAAAGACCAGCGGGGGATACTGCGAAAGCTGGGCCTCGACCTTGGCCAATGCGGCCGCGTCGGTATAGTCTGGCATCTGAACCCGGGGCTTGTTGCGCCAGTTCGACTTTTGCCATTCGGTCATAGCTTTGATCTCCGCTGAAGTGTTCAGGTCGCCTCTATACAAAAAGCAATGAAGAGTGACCATATCCCATTTGCGCCTCTTGACGCCGCAAACAAGCTTTGATCATGGTGACTGCCAAATACGTCGCCGGATACCAGGTTTTCCCGCGCAGAATTAAGGACATTTTGTCATGCAAGTGCAACGCCAAGCAGTCACGGTGGAAAATGCTGGGGCCACACCCCGCCATTTCGTTTTTGTCCTGCTGGACAAGTTTTCGCTGCTGTCTTTTGCGTCGGCGCTCGACAGCCTGCGCATCGCAAACCGCATGGCCGACAAACAACTTTATACATGGACGCTTTCAGGTGAAGGCGGAGATTCGATTTCATGCTCGGCCGGAACCGAATTCAAACTGGATCGTGACCTGGACGAACTGCAACGCGACGATGTCGTTCTGATTTGCGGGGGCGTTGACGTACAAGCCGCGACCACCAAACGCATTCTGAACTGGTTGCGGCGCGAGGCACGGCGCGGATTGCGGATCGGCGGCCTGTGCACGGCTGCTTATACCTTGGCCAAGGCCGGCCTGCTGGACAACAAGCGCGCCACGATACATTGGGAAAACTCAGACAGTTTCATCGAAGAATTCGATGAGGTCGAGTTGACGAAAGCTGTCTTTCAGATTGACGGCGGTCGTATGACGACGGCTGGAGGGACCTCGTCTATCGATCTGATGCTCAAGTTGATTGCAGACGATTTCGGCGAAGACCTGGCAAATGCGGTGGCGGATCAGATGATCTATTCGTCTATCCGGACAGATCAGGACACGCAGCGCCTATCTACACCGACACGGATTGGCGTGCGTCACCCCAAGCTGAGTCAGGTCATCCTGATGATGGAAAAGAACATAGAAGAGCCGATCTCTCCTTCGATTCTGGCCAAGGAAGTCGGTATGTCGACTCGCCAGCTTGAGCGTCTGTTCCGGCGCTATCTCAGCCGCTCGCCCAAGCGGTACTATATGGAACTTCGCTTGCACAAAGCGCGGAACCTGCTGATGCAAACAGATATGAGCGTCATCAACGTAGCCCTGGCATGCGGCTTTGCCTCGCCCAGCCATTTCTCGAAATGCTACCGCGCGCATTACAACACCACACCCTATCGCGAACGCGGAGCGCAAAGCGGGCGGCTATCGGTGTAAGGTCACTCCGCCGGAGATATTCTGTAAACTGCCCCCTTACCAACCGAAATAAACCAGATCGACCCGTCTGGCGCTTCGACGATATCGCGGACGCGCTCGGTTTCAGGGCTTCTGATCTGTTCGGCCTCATGCATTGGATCGCCCTGAAGTCGGGCGATATAGTCAAATTTCAAAGATCCTACGAAAACATCACCTGCCCATTGCGGCCAGAGCTTGCCGGAATAAACCAGCAGGCCGGACGGCGCGATGGAAGGATCCCAGTAGTGAGCTGGCTGTTCTAGCCCTTCTTTGGATGTACCTTCCCCGATTTTTTCACCCGAATAATGCGTACCATAGGAGATGAGAGGCCAGCCGTAATTGGCACCTGCGCGGGGTTGGTTGATTTCATCTCCACCCCGCGCCCCGTGTTCCGAGGTCCAAAGTCGGCCAAGCGCGTCCAAATCCGCGCCCTGCGGATTTCGATGACCGTATGACCATATTTCGGGTTCGATATTCGATTGCCCGACAAAGGGGTTATCTGCCGGAACCGTCCCATCGCGGTTGATACGGATGACCGAGCCCATGGGATTGGACCGATCCTGTGCATTCTCCGCCTGCCCACGGTCACCGAGGGTCACGAACAATGTCCCGTCCAGCGCTTCGACCACACGACTGCCAAAATGCCGACCACCCGTACCACCGGGCGATGCCTCGAAAATTACTCGGAAGTTCTGAAGGTTTTTGCCAGTCTCGGATAGGTGCGCAACCGCAACCGCAGTCCCTGCACCGTCGCCCTGAGGTTTTGCGAAGGTCAGAAAGATCTCTCGGCTTTGATTGAAATTGCGCGAAATCGTGACGTCCAGCAATCCGCCCTGCCCCAGAGCGGCAACCTTTGGAACGCCTGAAACATCCCCAACTTGTCCATTTCGCACATACAGCAACCTTCCATCCCGTTCCGTGACGAGGAAGCTTTCATCGGGCAAAATGCCAACCGCCCATGGGGTCTCTAGCCCGCCGATCATTTCTTCCAGTTCGATCATCCCGGTGGAAACCGACAACGTCTGGGCTGCGGCATTCAAGGCGCAGAGTGAGAAAGACAGAATCATCGCCGTTCTGAGCATTCTGGTCCCTTTCGGTGACAATCAGGGGTGAGTCCCAACAAAACAGATAGATTTTCAACCGAAAAAGACACGTTTGCGTTAGGACTTTTCTTTTCCGAACAGCTTGCCTAGGGTCGTCGCCAGAACGAATACGTTCACAACTGGGAGTAACCATATGAAAAAGCTGCTTACTGCAACTGCAGCAACTGCATTGCTGGCCGGCGCAGCCATGGCCGAAGATGTCAAACTGGGGATTTTGATCGGCTTTACCGGCCCCATTGAATCGCTGGCCCCTGCCATGGGGTCGGGTGCTGAGCTGGCAATCGCCGAAGTCAACGAATCCGGCAAGTTCATGAACGGTGCCAGCGTGGCTGGTGTACGTGCCGATACCGGCTGTATCGACAATGGTCTGTCCACCTCGAACGGCGAGCGTATGATCGCCGACGGCGTTGCAGGCATCATTGGCGGCGACTGTTCGGGTGTAACCGGCGCGATCCTGCAGAACGTTGCCATTCCAAACGGCATGGTCATGATCTCGCCTTCGGCGACCTCGCCCGGCCTGTCGACCATGGAGGACAACGGCCTGTTCTTCCGCACCGCGCCGTCGGATGCGCGCGAAGGTCAGGTTATGGCTGATATCCTCAAGGATCGCGGCATCAACTCGATCGCGCTGACCTATACCAACAATGACTATGGCAAAGGTCTGGCCGATGCGATCCAGACGTCCTTCGAAGCGGTTGGCGGAGAAGTGACCATCGTTACGGCGCATGAAGATGGCAAGGCCGACTATTCGGCTGAAGTTGGCGCGCTGGCTTCGGCCGGTGGAGACATTCTGGTTGTCGCGGGTTATCTGGACCAGGGTGGTCTGGGCATCATCCAGTCGTCGCTGGACAGCGGTGCGTTTGACACCTTTGGTCTGCCCGGTGGCATGATCGGTGACTCGCTGCCCGCAAATGTCGGCCCCGACCTGAACGGCTCGTTCGGTCAGATTGCCGGGTCGGGTGGTGAAGGTGCAGAAAAGTACTTTGCACTGGCCGAAGCAGCCGGATTTGACGGTTCGTCGCCCTATTCGCCCGAATCCTATGACGCGGCAGCGCTGTTCATGTTCGCCATGCAAGCCGCCGGTTCGACCAACCCGGCAGATTACGCGGGCAAAGTTATGGACGTCGCTAATGCACCGGGTGAAAAGATCTATCCGGGTGAACTGGCCAAAGGTCTGGAACTGCTGGCCGCCGGTCAGGACATCGACTATGTCGGCGCGTCCGGTGTCGAGTTGATCGGCCCCGGCGAAAGCGCAGGGTCGTACCGCGAGATCGAAGTGACCGACGGCGAAAACAAGACCGTCAACTTCCGTTGATCCCGCATATCAAGCTATAAAATCAGACAGCCCGGGCCTTGTGTCCGGGCTGTTTCAATGACAAAAGGCTGCACCTCGTTTCACGGGGACAAGGCAAGGGGATACCATGATCGTCGTCGAGGACGTGCATAAGCATTTCGGCGGGTTTCACGCGGTGGACGGGGCGTCGCTGGAAATCCAAAAAGGGTCGATCACCGGCCTGATCGGGCCCAACGGGGCCGGAAAAACCACTCTGTTCAACGTGATCGCCGGTGTTTTGCCTCCGACCAGCGGAAAGGTGGTTATGGATGGTGAAGATATCACTGGCCTGCCTCCGCATGAGCTGTTTCACAAAGGTTTGCTGCGCACGTTCCAGATCGCGCATGAATTCTCGTCGATGACCTGCCGCGAAAACCTGATGATGGTGCCCGGTGCGCAATCGGGTGAGGCGCTGTGGAATACCTGGTTCGGACGCAAGCGCATCGCTGATGAAGAGCGCGCGTTGAAAGCCAAGGCAGACGAGGTGCTGGAGTTTTTGACCATCGAACATCTGGCCGATCACAAGGCCGGTCAGGTTTCGGGCGGTCAAAAGAAACTGCTGGAACTTGGTCGTACCATGATGGTGGACGCCAAGATCGTATTTCTGGACGAGGTCGGAGCAGGCGTGAACCGCACCCTGCTGATGACCATCGCTGATACGATCCTGCGCCTGAACAAAGAGCGTGGTTATACGTTTGTTGTCATCGAGCACGACATGGATTTCATCGGCAAGATCTGCGACCCGGTCATCTGCATGGCCGAGGGTAAGGTTTTGGCCGAGGGTACTCTGGATGAGATCAAGGCAAACGAGCACGTGATCGAAGCCTATCTTGGCACCGGCCTCAAAAACAAAGACAAGCTGGAGGCCCAGACATGACCGCTGGCATGAGCGACAACCCCTATCAGGACGACAAGGGCAACAAGGACGCATCGATTACCAACACGCAAGGTATCGGAACAATGACGCCTGCCCATCGTAAAAGCGGGACGACTCATCGCGTTGAAGGCGGCCCGTTTCTGATCGGCGACACCATGACCGGCGGTTATGGCAAAGGCCCGGATATCCTGCATGACTGCACCATTGCCGTGGACAAGGGTGAGATCGCCGTTATCGTCGGCCCCAACGGTGCGGGCAAGTCAACGGCGATGAAGGCCGTGTTTGGGATGCTGGATGTGCGCGCCGGCTCTGTACGTCTAGACGGCGAGGATATCACCAGCCTCACCCCACAAGATCGCGTGATCCGCGGTATGGGCTTTGTTCCTCAGACATCGAACATTTTCACCTCGATGACTGTCGAGGAAAATCTGGAAATGGGTGCCTTTATCCGTCACGACGATTTCTCGGACACGATGGAGCAGGTCTATGATCTGTTCCCAATTCTGCGTGACAAACGCAACCAACCTGCCGGCGAACTGTCTGGCGGTCAGCGCCAACAGGTTGCCGTGGGTCGCGCGCTGATGACGCAACCCAAGGTCCTGATGCTGGACGAGCCCACCGCAGGTGTCTCACCCATCGTGATGGATGAGCTTTTTGACCGCATCATCGAGGTCGCACGCACCGGCCTGCCGATCCTGATGGTTGAACAAAACGCCCGCCAGGCACTGGAGATTGCCGATAAGGGATATGTGCTGGTTCAGGGGCGAAACGCCTATACCGGTACGGGCAAGGAATTGCTGGCTGATCCGGAAGTGAGAAAGAGTTTCTTGGGCGGTTGAGGATGAGACGGCGCACAAACTCCCATTTGGTGCGCACCGTCCTCCTCATTCTAGCAGTGGGTTCGCAGAAACACGTTGCTTCAAGGAAAACAGTGTAGAAAATCACTGCATAACTAAGTGCAACCGCCTTCCTAATTCTCACCCCGCCGGATTGCTACAATATCCGGAGTCATTCGCGGCATGTGGACCTTTGACCGACATGTCATAGTGCAGGTTATCGAAATCCACCACAAAGGTCACCACGTCCTGATCCATGATATGCAGGAAGGTGAGCGAGTTCAGACCGGGAATAATCTTCGCCTCGCCCTTGATGTTTTCGGCCACGATGAACCCCTTGTCCGTCTCACCCGACCGCGCCAGAGTCACCGATCCCCCGTTTTTGTCGGAGAGGCAATTGACGACAAAATCCGCGCCATTCAGCGGGTCGTCGATTGCAGCTTGTACGAATGTGGGCATCAACAGGCCAGCCGTGATCAGCGCGGTAAATCTCATGAGTTTCTTCCTTCTGTTACTTATGCCTGCCTTCGCGCGCTATTACGCTCGCGAGATCAGCCTTATATTTCGGTCCTGGCTGCGCTCGACAATCACATCTTCCGCAGCTCAACGAAGTGAATTTAGGAAAAACCCTTTCGTATCATAGACCTGAACCAGCTATTTCACCGGAACTTGAGGCCTGGTGAGGTGGTGTGCGCTCAGCTTGAGACAAGAACAATCTGGGGCCCTAGATTGGCAGACAGAACGGCCCGGCGCGGGTCACTTTGAACCTGAATCGCTCAACCCATGTCTGATTGTGTTTTCAATATGTCAGGATAATGGTGCGTTAAATTTGAGGACGTTAAACATGACTATTATTTATTTGTTTTAATGGCTCTTTCACGAGACCAAATCGGTTATTTTCACGCGTTATTCAAAGGGCAAAAAACACGCTTAAGTTCAATTTGTGACATAATGGAGCTTTAGGCGGGCCATCCACGCCGGTCGGGCCATATTACTGAACCAATGGCTCGACAGTTCGAAGGCGAATGCAAAATCGAAGACAAGGACCCGCAGACTATGAAACTCTGGATCGCTTTGCCGCTTGCCCTATTTTCGGCCACTCAGGCAGTAGCCGAAGAACGCCACCTATTGTGCACCTCCGACCGCGACGGCAGCGAAATCCGCCTTAGCCGTGCCGCGGACGGTGACAAAGGTAACATTGAAACCCCAATAGCCGCAGGCGATGCTGTGATCCTCAAAGGCGTGGGAAGCATGACGTTCATGTATATCGAAGGTCAGAACGTGATGACGCTGGTGGTTCAACTTGACGACATGTCCTATGATCTGTCTGTCAAAGGTCCCCATGCCGACGAGGATTTCGGCAAATGCCAAGAAGTTCAGGCGTGACTTTGCATCCAAGCAATACTGCCGGGTGGCCACGCTGACCTCAAAAGTCGCGCGGCTTCACCTGCGCGTTTGGTTCTCGGAAACTCACAAGCCTTGCTGGTTCCGCGTTACCCTGGCAAAAAACGTTCGCCCAATTCGTTGAAAACCATAGCCGTGTGTTGAATTACCAATGGTACACATGCCATAAAGCCGCACCCGGACAGTGAGAAGAATTCATGGATTTACTGAACGCGTTGGTCACACTGGCCAACTTTGTCATCGTGCCTGCGATTGCCTATGGCAGCCAGCTGGCATTGGGAGCGCTTGGCGTGACCCTGATCTACGGCATCCTGCGGTTTTCGAACTTTGCACATGGTGACACCATGGCCTTTGGGGCGATGATCGCTGTGCTTGTCACTTGGGGCTTACAGGCCGCTGGTGTCAGCTTTGGGCCGTTGCCGACTGCCCTGCTCGCCCTGCCCTTTGCCATCCTTGGCTGCATCCTGCTGGTGTTGGTCACGGACAGGCTGGTCTACCGCTTTTACCGCGAACAAAAGGCCAAGCCGGTTATCCTTGTGATCGTATCAATGGGTGTAATGTTCATCATGAACGGTTTGGTGCGCTTTATCATCGGGCCGGATGACCAAAAGTTTTCGGACGGTGCAAGATTCCTGATATCCGCGCGGGACTTCAAATCCATGACGGGCCTACAAGAGGGTCTGGCTATCAAGACCTCGCAAGGGATCACACTGATAGTGGCCGTTATTGCCGTGGTCTTGTTGTTCTGGTTCCTCAATAAAACACGAACCGGGAAATCGATGCGCGCCTATTCCGACAACGAGGATCTGGCGCTTTTGTCCGGCATCAACCCTGAACGTGTTGTGATGATCACCTGGATCATCGTGGCCGCCTTGGCGACCACAGCGGGTGTTCTTTACGGGTTGGACAAGAGCTTTAAACCCTTCGTCTATTTCCAGCTTCTGCTGCCGATATTCGCTTCGGCCATCGTGGGTGGCCTTGGTAACCCACTGGGCGCAATTGCCGGCGGGTTCATCATCGCGTTTTCCGAGGTGACGATCACCTATGCCTGGAAAAAAGTACTGACCTATGTGGCCCCCGAAAACCTGGAGCCGTCCGGATTGGTCCAGCTCCTGTCCACCGATTACAAATTCGCTGTCAGCTTTGTCATCCTGCTGATCGTGCTTCTGTTTAAGCCCACGGGCCTGTTCAAGGGAAAAGCAGTATGACCGAATCTGTCAAAAACACTCTGCTTTTCATAGCTATTGGCAGTCTCATTCTGCTGACCGGTTTCACGCAAAGCTGGAACACTGCCGTTCTGATCCTGAACATGGGGCTGATCTCGGCCATCATGGCGATCGGTGTGAACCTGCAATGGGGCTTTGCGGGCCTGTTTAACGTAGGGGTCATGGGCTTCGTCGCGCTGGGCGGTCTGGCGGTTGTGCTGGTATCAACAGCGCCTACCCCGGGCGCCTGGGGCGCAGGCGGTTATGGTATCGTTCTGTCCTTGCTTCTGGGGGCTGCCACCGTTGTTGCAGCCGTACTGGTGGCAACAAGAATGCCCAAAGGCCGGGTGCAGACTCTGACAATAATCACTGTCCTTATCGTCGGCTTCTTCCTCTACCGGGCCGTGTTCGACCCCAATGTTGCCGCGGTCGAGGCCATTGACCCGGCGATTGCCGGTAACATCGGTGGACTGAACCTGCCCGTTCTGCTGGCCTGGCCTGCCGGAGGTCTGCTGGCTGCCGGGGCGGCGTGGCTGATTGGCAAAACCGCGCTAGGGCTGCGGTCAGATTATCTGGCAATTGCCACGCTGGGTATCGCCGAGATTATCATCGCCGTCATGAAGAACGAGGATTGGCTGGCCCGCGGCGTGAAGAATGTCTATGGCATTCCGCGCCCCTCACCGGTTGTCGGGTACGAAGTTGAATTGCAGCAAGATCCGGCTTTTCTGGCCCGCGCCGAATGGCTGGGGCTGGATCCGGTCACTGCATCCACCCTCTCGGTGAAACTTGGGTATTCGCTGCTGTTCATGCTGGTTCTTCTGGCGTTACTCTGGATGGCGCAGATGGCGCTGAAAAGCCCGTGGGGTCGCATGATGCGCGCAATCCGCGACAATGAAGTCGCGGCCGAAGCCATGGGCAAGGACGTCACCCGTCGCCACTTGCAGATTTTCGTATTGGGGTCGGCCATTTGCGGCATCGCAGGCGCTATGATGACCACTCTGGACGGGCAGCTGACGCCAGGCACCTACAATCCGCTGCGCTTTACCTTTCTGGTTTGGGTCATGGTGATTGTTGGCGGTTCCGGCAACAACTTCGGAGCCGTACTTGGCGCGTTCCTGATCTGGTTCTTATGGGTCCAGGTCGAGCCGATTGGTTTGTGGTTGATGAGTGTGATCACCGCTGGCTTACCGGATGGCAGCGCGCTGAAGTCACATCTTATTGATAGTGCCGCACATATGCGCCTGTTCACGATGGGCCTGATCCTGTTGATTGTTCTCAGATTCAGCCCAAGGGGTCTGATCCCCGAGAAATAGGTCAACGCCACGTTCCAATACGCAAAACCGCGCCACTAATCTGGCGCGGTTTCTTGATTCTTAAGGTTTTTCTGAATAAACGAACCCACCACAGTGTTTTTGATTTGCAGCAGGTCCCTGGCACTCACACCCGCCTATACCGTTTTAATCAATCAACATGACGAGTAGACAAGAGTAGAAAATGAAAGCACCACATCTGAAATCACTCATTCTGTTTTCGGCTATTGCCGTTGCAGTATCCGCCTGCGTCCCCAGTCCCGAAGATCTTGAGACGACGCCGGTCAAAGTACAGACACCAAAAGGTGTCGTGACCTGTCAGCTATATCGTCAGGATCGCGTGACCTGGGACCGTGCAATCGACTTCCCGGCCACGAAGATGTCGGTTCCCGAGGCTGACGCCTATTGTCGTCAGGAAGGCCAACGCCGACTGAAGTAAACGCGACAGCGCCCTCAAAGGGCGCTGCGTTACTTACCTGTTGCGAAACAAACCGCCAAGGATACCGCGCACAATCCGGCGCCCGGTTGTACCTTTAAGCTCTTTGATCACCGCTTCGGTCATTGCCGTGGCGAAGGTGTCCTGCTTGCGCTCAACCCGGGATGAGGACCGACCGACCCGGCTGCCGGAGTATCTGCGGGCGGAAGAGTATTCGCGTTCGATCGGCGATTGCGCTTCAAGAACTTCGTCGGATTCCGCCCGTTCCGCTGCACTGGCCGCAGCTTGGGCTCGCGCCTGAAGAATCTCGAAGGCAGATTTTCGATCTACGCTCTTATCGTATTTCCCTGCCATCGCCGAGGCGGCAAGGATATCCCGGCGTTCGGCATCTGAAATTGGCCCCAGCTGAGATCCCGGTGGACGAATAAGCGTACGCTCGACCACGCCCGGAACGCCTTTCTTTTGCAGCATTGAGGTGACAGCTTCGCCAACGCCGACTTCGCGAATTGCCGTTTCCGTGTCGAAAGTCGGGTTTTCGCGATAGGTTTCAGCGGCCAGCCTCAGGTTCTTTCGGTCCCGCGCCGTGAATGCCCTTAGTGCGTGCTGTATACGGTTGCCCAGCTGTCCAAGAATATCTTCCGGGATGTCAGCAGGGCTCTGAGTGATAAAATATACCCCCACACCCTTTGAACGGATCAGGCGGGCGACCTGTTCAACCTTGTCCACCAGAACCTTAGGCGCATCGTCAAACAGCAGATGGGCCTCGTCAAAAAAGAACACCAGCTTTGGTTTTTCTGGGTCCCCAACCTCTGGCAACTCTTCGAACAGTTCGCTCAGCAGCCATAACAGGAACGTTGCATAAAGCCGTGGGGCAGCCATCAGCTGATCGGACGCCAGTATGTTCACCATCCCCTGCCCGTTTTCGTCAGTTCGCATCAGATCGGCCAGATCCAGTGCAGGCTCGCCAAACAGCTTTGTACCACCCTGATTCTCGAGAACCAGCAGACGTCGCTGAATCGCCCCAATCGAGGACGTGGATACGTTGCCGTATCGCAATGACAGTTGCGCCCGATTCTCTCCGATCCAGACCAGCAGCGCCTGTAAGTCCTTGAGGTCCAGCAGCGGCATCCCTTCTTCGTCGGCCACGCGGAACGCGATATTCAGGATACCTTCCTGCGCCTCGCTCAACTCCAATAACCGCGACAGCAAAAGCGGACCCATTTCCGTCACTGTCGTACGCACCGGATGGCCCTGTTCACCGAACAGATCCCAGAATGTCACCGGGCAGGCAGAATAGGCAAAATCCTCGAACCCGATCCGACTGGCCCGGTCCTGAAAGGCCTGATTCAGTTTGTGGGTCTCGCTTCCGGGAAGGGCCAGCCCAGACAGGTCCCCTTTCACATCCGAGAGGAATACCGGGACACCCGCCTGAGAAAAACCTTCTGCAAGAATCTGCAATGTCACGGTCTTGCCGGTACCAGTTGCCCCGGCAATCAATCCATGGCGGTTCGCATATTTCAACGTAAGTTCCTGCGGCTGAGCATAGTTTACACCGCCACCGCCCAAAAAGATATTCGTGCCCATTAACATTGCCTTATTGTTCACCGATCCGCCGCCAGCATACAAAGTTAACCTTTGACTGCGATAGTCTATTTGCCTTGCGTTGCGGGGCAAACTTCCTCCCTGTCGACTGGCCGTGCCTGCTGGCACGGCCCTTTTGGTTCGGCCCCTAGATTATTATTCTGGCGCATAGATTAAAAATTGAGGATAGCTGTTGACCCGTGTGCGCCCCTTCCGTAGGGTTTGCGCATAAATAAGTCGGCCAGTCCGACGGGGAGAAACTTATGGGGAAGGGAGCTGGTCGAACAGCTCCCTTTTTCTAATCTCCGAAGGTGCGGCTTCATCCCTCAGGCAAGAATCCGTTCACGTTCACAAAGGCTGCTCTGTTAGTGCCTGACACTGGTTCAGAAGAGTGTTAAACGAAGCAAAAAGATCAATCATCAACCCGAGGCATTCATGTTCAAGAAAATCCTCTCGTTCAACACGATCGCCGCTGTTCTGCTATCCGGCGCAGCGTATGCACAAGACACACCCACAACAGCGCCAGACGCCGGTCTGGACCTTGGTCAGGAAGGCCCCCGGGTCGGAGAACAGTTCGTAAAGGAAGAATTCGGCGATTGGGACGTATCCTGTATCAAGGCACAGGAAGGCGAGGATCCTTGCGCCATCGTTCAGGTTCTGGAGGGTAAAAATGGTGATCCGATCGCAGAAGTTTCCATCGGGAAACTGCCAGAAGGTGGTGCCGCCGTTGCTTGGGCAAATGTGATCGTACCCCTCGAAACTCTGCTGCAAGCGCAACTGGCCCTGTCAATCGATGGCGCGCCGCGTAAATTGTACAACTACCACCAATGCGTTCCCGTGGGCTGCATCGCGCAACTAGGTCTTAGCCAAGGGGATATCGACGCGATGAAAGCTGGTACCAAAGCGACGTTTTCACTGGTTCCCGCCCGTTTCCCGGATCAGGTTCTTGAAATGGACATGTCGCTCTCCGGCTTCACATCGGGCTTTGACGCTCTGAACGTCAACACAAACTAAGAAAAAACATCCGTGGAAGCCGCCGTTTTATCAACGGCGGCTTTTTCACTAAACCCGCTTCAGGGCCAGTACGGCATTCAACCCACCGAAGGCGAATGCGTTGCTAAGCGCGACGTCGACCTTTGCTTCGCGTGCTTCGTTCGGTACCACGTCCAACGCGCATTCCGGGTCCGGTTCCTCATATCCAATCGTCGGTGCAATGACACCGTCCCGCAGTGCCATGATGCAGGCCAGCAGCTCAACAGCTCCGGTCCCGCCTATCATGTGGCCGTGCATGGACTTCGTGGACGATATCATCAGATCGTCTGCGTGCGGCCCAAACACGTCGGCCACGGCTGCGCATTCGGTCTTGTCATTTGCAGCTGTTCCGGTGCCATGCGCGTTGATATAACCCACATCTTTTGCGTTCAGCTTCGCATCGGCCAAGGCACCGGCCATGGCACGCGCGGCCCCTTGTTTGCTGGGCATCACAATGTCCGAGGCATCCGATGACATGGCAAAGCCGACAACTTCGCACAGTATTTCGGCCCCTCGGGCGCGGGCGTGTTCGTATTCCTCAAAGACAAAGACGCCAGCCCCTTCGCCCTGCACCATTCCGTTGCGGTTGGCACTGAACGGGCGGCACGCGTCTTTCGACATCACGCGCAGACCTTCCCAGGCTTTTACACCGCCGAAACACAACATCGATTCGGACCCGCCCGTAACCATGACCGGAGCCGCGCCGCTGCGCACCATCTGAAAGGCCTGAGCCATCGCATGGTTTGATGACGCACATGCTGTCGACACGGTGAAACTGGGGCCCTTCAGGTTATGTTCCATTGAAACATGACTGGCGGCTGCATTGTTCATGAGCTTTGGAACGACAAAGGGGTGTACCCTGTTCTTCCCATCCTCATAAACAGAACGGTAATTGTCATCCCAAGTCGAAACACCACCACCCGCGGTTCCCAGAACAACACCTGATCTTGCTGCCAACTCGCCGTGAAACTCGATGCCCGACTGCTCAATCGCCTCTTTGGCCGCCGTCAGGGTGAATTGCGTGAAGCGGTCGTACAGCGACATCTGCTGTCGGTTGAACCGCCCTTCCGCCTCGAAACCCCGGACCTGTCCGCCGATCTTGATGGCCAACCGATCAACATCCCGGAATTCAAGTTCCGAAATACCACAACGACCTTCGCGCATTGCTTCCAGCGTGTCAGGGACCGAATGGCCCAGCGAATTGATCGTACCTGCTCCGGTAATGACAACGCGTTTCATGAGCGTGTGTCAGACCTTTTCCGACACAAGCTTTTCGATCCCAGAGATGATCGCGGCCACATTGGAGATATCGAAGTCATTGGCCTCGGGCTCGTTGGCATTGAAAGGAATCGAAATGTCGAACTCTTCCTCGATGGCAAATATGCTTTCGACCAGCCCGAGGCTGTCGATACCCAGATCTTCCAGCGTGCTTTCGGGCGTTACATCCGATGGCTCCAGAACGGCCTGCTCTGCAATGATCGCGATGACGCGGTCGCTGATGCTCATGTCGATCCCCTGATTATCAGTTTGAGGTTGATTTAATCGCTCGGGGTCTGTTTGAAAACAGCCTTTTTCAATGCCTCGACGTCGCGTGCCATACGGGGCAAACGCCGTTGTGCCTTGTAGATGTCCGTATGCGTTTCCATTTTGACTCCGGGATACCCCATGATCACGCGACCAGCGGGTACGTTGGACAGTATCTTAGTGCCGCCACCGGCAATAACCCCATCCCCGATGAAAATGTTGTCGACAACGCCGGTCTGACCGCCCAGAACCACGTTGTTTCCGATCTCAACCGAACCCGACACACCAGTCTGACCGCACAACAGGCAGTCCTGACCGACTCGGGTGTTGTGCCCGACATGGACCAGGTTATCCAACTTCGAACCGTGGCCAATATACGTATTTCGGATCGTGCCATTGTCGATTGTGCAATTCGCGCCAATTTCGACATCGTCACCGATTTCCACAGCACCCAGCGAGTGAATGCGCAGCCAGCTCTGAGCTTTGGCCTCACCCTGATCGCCCATTGTCTTGCGTACATTTTCGACGCCCGAGACTTCGGGGGTAACAAAACTGAACCCGTCCCCTCCGATCCGGGCACCGGGTTGCGCAATAAAACGATCTCCGATCTGCGCCCGTGCGCCAATGCTGACCATTTCGCGCAACACCGCCTGGTCGCCCAATATGGCATCCATTCCCACCGCGCAATGTGCCCCTATGACAGAGCCTGCGCCGATCCGGGCGCGCGCGCCCACAACAACCAACGGACCAATCGCCACATCCAGACCAATTTCAGCGGTCGGGTCTATCACGGCCGAGGGGTGAATCCCCGGCTCGACCCCTTGCCCCCGGTCCAGCATGGAAGTGATGCCAGCCATCGCCATACGGGGACGTTTTACAAAAATCGCCGCACGCAATCCCATCGACTGCCAGTCGGCCCCTTCCCATAGGACGGCCGCACGAGCGGCTCCGTTGGTAAGCGCCTCGGCGTACTTCGGAGACATAGCCATCGCCAGATCTGTCGGGCCTGCATCGCCCGGTTCGGCGGCGCGCACAATCGTCAGGCCGCCATCGCCCTGACATTCGGCACCCAGAGACTCGGCAATCTGTTGTACGGTAAACTGCATGGCGGGCTTCCTTTTGGCAGGATTTGCCCTGTGCTTACCCCTGAACGTCCGGCAGGGCCACCCCTGCCTTTTGTAGGGCATCCCAAATCTTGCCGTCCCGCCCATAGACATCGCGACGATACTGCACTTCGCCTTTGGGCCCGATATAGGCCGTGCGGTAAATCAGATGCACCGGAACTTTCTGTTCCAAATTGACTTTGGTCTCTTTTCCGGTGTTCAGAACGCGATGGAAGAATGCCTTTGGATCTTCCTCTTGTTTGGCCAGCAAGGCGTAAGCAAATTCAAATGGCTGGGCCAAGCGGATACACCCATGTGAAAAGGCCCGAACTTCGCGCGAGAACAGGTTTTTCTGTGGAGTATCATGCAGATAGATGTTGTGCTTATTGGGGAACATGAACTTCACCAGACCCAGCGCATTGCTTTGGCTGGGCGGTTGACGCATTGCGAAGGGAAAATTGCTGGTCGTAAACTGGGTAAAGTCCACCGCACCCCGATCGACCTGCCTGCCGCTTCTGTCAGTTATCAGAATATGTCCCACGGAATTCGGGTTTGATTGCAGTTTCGGAAGGTATTCCTTGGTCACGATCGAGCGGGGAACATGCCAGCTTGGGTTGATCACCATATGCTCCATCTCATCCGAAAATTCCGGACTTCTTCGATCATGCACATTTTTACCGATGACTGCGCGGGTTTCAAAAGTGACTTGCCCTTCGTCCACGATCTTGGCCGTGAAGTCGGCTTGGTTCACAAGGATATGACGCGTGCCGCGTTCCCGAGGCAGCCAGCGTTCGCGTTCCAACGCAACGTAAACGGCTTTCAACCGGTCTGTGGCTGGACGGTTAATTTCGGCAATCGTCCCCTTGCCCGCCACACCATCGGTTTCAAGCCCATGCGCGGATTGAAAGGCACGAACGCCTTCAAGCAACGCGCTGTCGAAAGACGGGCTGGCGGACGGTTTCATGTAACCCATCACCACCAGACGGTCGCGCAGCTTGACAACATTCGGTCCCGTGTCGCCGTATTCCAGTTTGCTTTCGGGAACTGTTGGCCCCCATCCCCCTTGAAATACCAGCTTTTCCAAGGACAACTTCTGCTTCATCAATTCGCGGTATTGATGTGATTGCGGCGCCAAGACTGTAAAGTAGGCCGCGCCCAGAGTGCTTATTCCCAGCAAATGCTCAACAGTGCTGCGTCGTTCTACGGACCGAACCAGCCCATCATCCACACTGCCGGGCCGGATTGCGCCCGCATAAAGCGCGTCGGCATATTCGACAAAGATACGGCTAAGTTCTGCTTCAACCGCACCGAGATCGCGCACCGAACGGGCCTTTTCCATCTTCTCCATCACGGCGGCAACAGTCGGCTCGGCCTGTGGAAGGCCGTGCAGATGCGCATTCGTAAGCGCATTGATCAGCGCCGCCCGGCGTTGAGTGTGTTCAGGCGTATCGCCGACCCAAAGCGGCAAAAACCCGTTTGCCCGGTAGAACTCAACCAGTTGCGGCGCCTGCTGAGTATGTTCAGCCATCGCCATCTGAAACGCAGTTCCTAGCGTAGCTTCAGACGACACATTGGCGACGGATGCGGTAGCCACGAAACACGCGGCAAACAGGATGCTGGTACTGGTGCGGAGAACAGAAAACATAGGATGGCCTTGGAATTCAATAGTTTGAACTGGTGATTTATACGTCGATCAACTATGCAGTCGTGCCAGAACGCTTGTCCACTCACGATATCCTTACCAAATCGCTTCTTCGTGGGCCTGATGCGCGTTTGCATCGGCTGCGCGGCCCAAAGCCCACAACTGCGAAATATTTGTGATGCTCTGTGGCAAATGCGCAAAAAACTGCCGAAAATTCCCCCTTGAAAAGGTAAAAATGAAACACTTCTTGGCCGTCGATTCCGATTGTGCCATAAATCCCGCATCTGGGATGGGAATAATTAAGACAGTGCACGTAACATCGTGTGCAGGCAGGAACAGTACGGGACGAAACCAAAATGACAGAGAGCAGTTCCTCGGGCTTGACCCGGCGTGCCCTATTGGGAGCGTTTGCAGCAACGGCAGTCGTAGCAGCACCCACCTACTCCAACGCAGCAGGCTTTTTACGCGGTGGCGGCGATATTCGTCGCATTCGTATGTATTCCGGTCGCACTGGCGAACGGTTGGATATGATCTATTGGGTCGATGGTAAGTATATCAAGGACGCTGTCAAAGAAGTGAACAACTTCATGCGTGATTGGCGCACAGATCAGGTAAAATCCATCGATTTACGCACGATTGATATCATGGCGGCATCACACAGCTTGATGGATGTCAACGAACCCTACATGCTGTTGTCCGGATATCGCTCACCTCAGACCAACGCAATGCTGCGTTCCCGATCCCGCCGTGTGGCGCGCAACTCGCTTCACATGGAAGGGCAAGCAGCTGATTTGCGCCTTGCCTCCCGCTCGGTATCGCAGATGGCCAAGGCGGCGATGTCGTGCCGCGCAGGCGGTGTTGGTCAGTATTATGGATCGAACTTCGTACACATGGATTGCGGCGTGGTTCGCACCTGGCGCGGGTAAAACCTGAACACATCGGTTCTGTTTGGAACTTTTGACTGACTGAGTTTCCCACTCGGTTTTCTAACATTTGTGGCGATTGGCGGCAGAGCCGCCAAATCAACTACTACAATAACTCCCGATACCCGACAGCGAATCCCTCCCTCAAATACTGCAACTCAGCAGTATTTTTGCACTCATGGGCCGTTGTGATGACTGCACGATCAACGCATTAAGCAATCCAATCGACAAGTCCGCTGTTCAGGGCTTCCGATTTCAATCCGACGTTGAATATTGGGTGGCGCACCTGAGATGAATCATACACACGTATAGGGTGATTTCTGAAACCCTATTTTTGTTATATTTCAAAGGCATTTAGAAGTCTGGACTCCACAAGAAAACGAGGGTACACCTCAAAATCAGTACAGAAATCAGTACAGAAATTGAGGTTCGAATGGCGAGCTTACATAGGCTCAGAGATAGCCAGTTGCGCGGAACAGAAAAGACAACCTTGAACGATGGCGGTGGGCTATATTTCCAACGCGAGAACGCGAACAGCGCGCATTGGTTTTTTCGCACCCAGCGCCGAGGCTTGCCACCCAAGACCGGGCTTGGCCCCTACCCCGCTGTACCCTTGGAGCGAGCAAGGAAACTAGCCAAGGATTGCCAAGAAGCGGCGGCGATAGGACGATCTCCACGTGACGTAATGGCGGAAGTCCGAGGAACGTCAGCTAAGTCCCTTACCTTCGCTGACGCCGCAAAAGCCACCTACGAGTCAAAGCGGCGCGGTTTTAGAGGAAAGAACCAATCTGGGGAGTGGTTGCGCATCCTCGAAATGCACACGTTTCCGAAGCTGGGCAAACTGCGCTGCCGAGACATATCTGTCAGCGATGTGGTCAGCGTTCTAAAGCCGCTGTGGTATGATCAATACCCAACTGCAAAGAAGGTCCGCCCCCGCATCAAAGCAGTCTTGAAGTATGCAGCGGCGGCTGACGCCGCTGTTGACGTAGAGCTAACCGACAAGGCAGCTACTCAGCTTGGTAAGTCAGGTCACAAACCCAAACCTCATGCTGCGCTTGGATGGCAAGACGGGCCGAAGCTATTCAAGAATATTCCCGAAAACGATATCCGCTTGGTAGCGCTCAAGTTCTATCTGCTGACTCTTCCACGTATGGCTCCTGTCAGGCTTATGAAATGGGGAGAGATCACAGCGGACGCATGGGTAATTCCGCCAGAGAACATGAAAGGTGGAGAGCAATTTATTGTTCCCTTATCAACGGCTTCCCAGATACAGCTTGAGTACGCACGGGCTTTGACGAAAGCCCATGATGCGGACGAGCTTGTTTTCCCATATGCAGGTTCATTCAAGCGCGGGATAATCTCTGAGAACTTCTTCAACAACTGGCTCAAGTCGAACAACTTTCCTTCGACGGGGCATGGTTTGCGCGCGACATTCAGAACATGGGCGACAGAAACAGAATCCTGTTCCAGAGACGTCGCCGAATTGGCCTTGGACCACAATATCCATGGTGACGTTGAATCGAGGTATGTAAGGGGGTCTCAATTCCGGCAACGCTTAGATGCCATGGAGAAATGGGGCATGTACCTTTCGGGTGGTATGGACGCTGATACACCGTTTCTTGTTCGAACTGATGACGAAGGACAGGATTGGTCCCTTTCTCTAAATGACCTTAAAGACTTCAGAGAGTACACTGAAAAGAAATCGAAAAAAGACAGAGAAGCTGATTGGAACAGTGACCCGAAAAACGTAGCGAATTGGTTTAGACATACGCAGATCGCTGACGGAAAAGAATGAGGATCACACCCGCGTTAGCGGGCGTCGGGATCACCGATTTCTTCGTCGGTTTCGTTTTCCTGATCTTCACGCGGACGGGGAAAACCTCTCTCATCAAGCCTGAGCTCTTTCCGACGTTTTAGCACTTTCGGATAGTGCATGCCCGTTGGGTGTCCGGGACTCTTCATTTCATATGCCATACTTTGCCTCCTGTTAGCTGTTTTTGGACAGAGAACGCTGCCCGCTGCGTGCCATGTCCGCTTCAATCTGACTGCGGCTGCGACGGAATGAATCGGAGTCTGGTGTAGTGATATTGAACGTCTGCGGTTGATTGATGACCGTATTGCCTGCCGCACCGTTAGCGCCTCCCATCTCAACCGGAATCTTGCGCCCTTTGCTGAGGGGTATGACCGCCTCGTTGGGATGGAGTACGGCAGGAATCCCGCTAGTATTTGCTGTTCCCTCACTGAAGTGTGGTGCATGCTGGAAATTCACCGGATGCGGGTTGGACGTCAGCCCCCCTTCCTTGAATACCATCGGTAGGAACGACAGGGCAGTAGACAAGATTCCACTGCCTCCTCCAAGCGCGCCCAAAATCGTCTTCCAGATCCCGCCACCTCCAGAACTTGAGCTTGCCATTTGGATTGCTTGGGCGTGGTTGTTTGCCCCAGAGTCGATAGCAGATTTGACCTTGGTGGCGTGTTGCTGCCCGCTCGTCTGGGTCGCCAGCCGAACTTGATGGCCGTGCTGGATGCCTGCCACGCGCTGCGCATTCGCCGCTTGGCTACCGCCCTGCGATATGGCGACACTCTGTGCCTGTCCAGCCTGCTGACCACCTTGCGTCATCGCCGCTGTGATGTTCTGAGATACCTGCTGACCGGCTTGGATCATAGCCTGACTGATAGACTGGCCTGCCTGAACACCCCCCTGCGCCACACCTGCACCTTCACTGGTGCCAAGCGCTGGAAGTTCGTCGCCCTGCGAACTGAACAGGCCACCAAGAACACCGCCCAACCCTTCGCCTTCACCGCGACCGAACACATTTGCCAACTCGGCGACGGCCTTGTCAGCGACGATATCCGAAATGGTTCCAAGGATCGCTTGGCCTAGTGATTCGATGTCAAACTTGCCTGTCTGCATCATTTCACTGATTGCACCTTTAACGTGATTGATTGCGCCGGACTCAATCTTCTGACCTGCTTCGACCCAGTTCGGGACGCTGTCCATCCACTTCTTCACCGGGTCTTCTGCGACCTTGCGCAGTTCTTCGTTGAGCTTTGCGGCAACATCGATCTGACGGATCATCGCTGCGGTTTGGCCGTCTACTGCGCCACCACTGGCAATCATGGCCTCAGCCATTGCGCGAGCACCCTCTGCGGTCTGGAAATGACCACTGGAAAGCAGGTCCATCTCCATTCGCTCAGCCCGCAGATTCAAAAGGCGGTCCCTCAAGTTGTCATTGAGCTGTTCCAGTGCCTTGGCTTCGCCGGACAAGGCCGCAGCGCGACCACCGGACTTCGAAGAGCTATTCGCTTCGCTGAGCTGCTTACGCAGCGCGGCCTGCGTTTTGGCAAGACCTTCCAATTCCTGAATCTTGGCGAATTCCGAAACGGCTTGATCCGGGGTCATTGCACCAGAATTCAGGAGGTCATCAAGTTGCACACGCCGGTTCGCCGCCTGACTGGACAGGCCTAGGTCAAGCTGAAGACTCAGCGACTTGTTTTCAGATTGAATGGCGGCAATCTGATCGTCCACAGAACGCCCCAACGCAGCGACTGCACCGGGGACTGCGCCCAACGTGGCAAGAAGCTGACGGGCGGAATCCGCAGCCGTTCCAAGCTGAGTTGACAGGCTGGATGCCGCGTTAGCGGCACGCGCGGTTGCCTTGCTCGTGCCATCCTGTGCGGCCATCAGCTTCTTCGCAGCGTCCTCGCTTTTGATAAGCTGCGTAAGAGCATCAAGCGCTTTCCCTTCTGCACGCCCCAGCCCGCCGGTAACGCGCTCAACCTCAGAACGCAGTCGGGTCACACTTGCGGCCTGTTCTTCGAAGGTCGCGGCGGTCTGGATATCCTGCATCAACGCGAGCATATGGCGCGCGGAATCGTTGGTCGTATCAAAGGCGCGACGAACCTCATCGACCGATCCGGTAAACGGATTTCCGTCACTGGTAAGGGCGTCTTCGATGGATGCAATCAGGTCCCGGTTGACGTTCCGTGCATCGATTTTGGCAACCTGCTGCAAGCGTTCAAGGTGAATTCGCAACTCTTCATTGACCGCACCGTACTCGCGGCGAAGGTTGGACAGATTGCCGGTTGCCAGCGCGTCTGAGGCACTTCGCAACGCTTGAATCTTACTGCTTGCGTCGGACAGGGCGTCACCGAAAGATTTGGTTTCTTCTGCGCTGCTGCTGAACCAACGGATAATCAAGCTACCGGCGGCAACAGCGCCCAATGCCACAAGCGAAAGCGGGTTAATAAGCGAAGTCACCGACGAAAGCAGTGTGCGAAAGACATTCACGCCGCCAGCGCGCATTGTTGCGAGTTGGCTTGAGATTTGGCTGCCCTGCTGAATCACTGTTTGGCCAAGACTTTGAAAATTTGCGCTTGAGACGATGAAAATATCTGAAATTTGGTGGCCCAGAAGGATGCCGTTTTGGGTCACAGAGTTGTTGCGGCGCATGGCTGCGGTATGCTGATCGGCGACAGTGGAAACACCGGCAAGTTGTTGCGCTGCGCGCTGACGCGCGTCAGCCGCCAGCTTAGCTGATATGGCCCCTTCACGTTCAGCAAGCGCGATTTCTTCAATCGCAGTTTCATAGGCTTTGCTGGCCTGATAAAGCGGATTGTACTTTGCCCGGAGGCGGTCCATTTGCGCCGCTTGGTCCGCTGCACTGCGCGCTGCCTCTTCGGTTTGGCGGGCAAGTTGTGCCTGTTCCCCGCGCAGATATTCAGCGGCGACGGCGTTCTGTAAAAGCGAACTGCGCAGATCATCAAACTGCGACTTGGCAGAGCGCACATCAAGGGTGCTGGTGGCGTTCACGAGATTGGAACGCAAACGCATCATAGCATCGTTGAGCTGTGCAAGGCCGCGTGCGTCACCAAGATCACCCATGCGCAGGGCAAGCCGCTGCGCCGCTTGTTCGGAGGTACGTAGAGCGGATGCAGATGCAAGCGCCGTTCTTTGGATCGTCGCAGCGGCCTTGTCAGTGGCTGTGCTTAGTTTCTCGGTGGCGGTGGTCGCCCGCGTTAGAGGGGTCACGTCGAACTGCGGTTTCGCGCCTTTGCGTAGCTTCGTGAATGTTCCATCTGTGCTTCGGTCAAGGTCTTGAATAGACCGCTTTACGGCTTCCACCGCTGTAGTAAATTTGCGCGCGCCGGATTCAGCAGCGGCGGCGTTGATCTTCAAACGCAATTCGTGCGTTTCACTCATGTGCTCAGTTCTTTCTTATCTGCTCGGAAAGGAGGTGGCGAGGATCAGAGGACAGGGGCAGAAATGACGCCCTGACCCTCGCCTAAGTTGCGCGCGACCAAAGGAAGAAAAAAACCGCGCGCGCTGACTTGGGGAGATGTGCTCAGTATACGAGAAGGTCGCTAAACTCGGAAGGAAACCGAAAAAACGGGTCACTTAACAATGCAACCTTTTGGCGGAAAATCTGGTAATTTTTTGCGGCCCGAATTGAATCGAAACAGGGGGTGGCGTCTTTCGGCTGGGTCCCCCGGTTCAAGTTGTACAAAAGACAGGGAAAGTTGCGCTATTTGTTCGAAAGTTGCAGGTGGTTTTATTAAGGTTGCACAACCACCTACCGGCAGTACCCCGCGCCGATTTGAGGCACCCCAATATCCCCAAGTGGGACCCTCCAATGAATTGTTATTACACTACTTTTTCACGTTTCGCCGCTGACGCGGCAACGATGAACAACGACAAAACAGCTTCAATGTCGTGTTATGATCCCGTCTATGCTATGCTGATCCGCCGGATACGCGTCACAAACGCTCCATAACGTACATTATGGTAAATTTCGGCATCCATGAATTGCCCTTATTTTTATGACAGAATCGCAAAAAGCGAACGAATTTCAATCGAGAGCAATACTCGCGAAATATTATTACTCAGCCGTATATGCCGTAACGCGTTGAAATAGCACAGCATTTCATATTTTCCCGAACTTCTTGCATCCCGCGTTAGCGGGGTGTCCGTTTGGTTCGTCTATTTCATTTTTGTATATACATTGCATGTGCAACTTGGCGTAGTTGGTGTGCGCCGCGTCAGCGGCGACTGACGAGCAATACGCCGTATTCAGCACACAGCTTTGCCGATGCTTGAAACTATGAACAAACTGGCTTTGTGAGCGTCGTAAGCTTCATCAAGTGTTGATCGAACCTCGCCATATC
Organism: Ruegeria sp. L11; assembly: GCF_056531755.1. Classification (NCBI taxonomy): domain Bacteria; kingdom Pseudomonadati; phylum Pseudomonadota; class Alphaproteobacteria; order Rhodobacterales; family Roseobacteraceae; genus Ruegeria; species Ruegeria sp. L11. The sequence goes on along the minus strand of NZ_JBQFMI010000001.1, from coordinate 630,477 downwards.
TGACTTGAGCAGTACAAGATACGTCGTCAATCGAGCTGTCCAGATTCAAGCGTACTCCGCATTGTTCTAACTGTTTCTGGAGTTTTCGCAGGTCATGAGTTTGACTGAAGTTTGCCCCTTTGATGGAAATCACTCCTTTCATGAACTTTTCAACAAATTGGAGTGACGACCATCGGGACTGACCAAAGTTTGGGTTTCGTGCTGTCAGGTGTATCACTGCCGCCGTAAGATCACCGCGAGACTGTTCAAACAGCGTGTGTTTTTTCATAAGCCCTTCAAATGCACGGTCCGTTTCTGAACCCAACACGAACTGCCGAAATGTTTCGCTTAAATCGGATGCTGCAAACATATTGAGGCGGTGCTGCGTAATGCCTTCGAGGTTGTCGCAGGGGTTTATCGATACCGGCCCCCTTGATATATTATTGCCGCCGCCCCCGAGCTTCCAAGACACCATGACTTCGGCGCTACCCAACAATATAGGCAGCCTCAACTTCCACAGGCTATCGTGCGCGAAAACAGCGACACAGTTACTTTCATCAGGGCCAATCTTGATACGATCACCATAGACCGCATTGTACCAATCATGGATTTTTTCCGCATAGACCCAGTTCCGGGCAATTTCGTCTGGTGCCCCATTTGGCGGCTTTGCTATTGGCATAGGGATCTGAAACCTTTGCCCAAACTCTCTTAGAGCATGTATCGAACGAGCGGTTTCCGAAAACCCCTCTGCCTTCAACTGCTCGTCAATCTCACGAATTATCGGTTCTATATCATCTGGAATACTGGACATTCTTTCGAACATTGTGTGTGTAAGACCTTGGCAGAAGCAAGATATAGCGCTTTGCAATTTGACTTACGAGAGGAATTTACCATGACGGCATTCGGTGATCCCGTAACGCAGGCTGCGTTCTCGATTCATGAAAACAAAGGAGTGTTTGCTCTGTTGCTTGGTTCGGGCATCTCACGGGCAGCAGAAATACCGACTGGCTGGGAAGTCACCCTTGATCTCGTGCGTCGAGTAGCTGAGGCAGAGGGAGTAGATGAACAAACAGACTGGGCGAAATGGTACGTTGAGAAGGAAGGTAAAGAGCCAGATTATTCTGACCTTCTAGCCAAGTTAGCCACGACGCAGGCTGAACGCAGGGCGATATTGCACAGTTATATTGAACCCAACGATGACGACAGAGAAGAAGGGCGAAAACTCCCTACAGATGCGCATAGGGCAATCGCGCGGCTCGTCAGAAGTGGGCATATCCGGGTGATAGTAACAACCAACTTTGATCGGTTAATGGAAAATGCACTGCGCGAAGAAGGCGTAGAACCGACTGTAGTGTCATCTGTGGACACCCTGAAAGGAGCTGAGCCACTTACGCACTCCGCATGTTACGTGTTTAAGGTCCACGGTGACTACAAGGACACTCGGATACTGAACACCGAAGAAGAACTGGATGGATACCCAAAGGAGTTCGATGTCCTTTTAGATCGCATATTTGATGAATACGGCCTAATCATCTGCGGATGGTCTGGCGAGTGGGATCAAGCGTTGCGAAACGCTATCACACGCGCACCAAACCGGCGCTACCCGCTATTCTGGGGTTCGCGCGGTGAGCTGAGAGGGAGCGCGAAAGACCTATCTAACTTGCGTGGGGGTATCACAGTTCCAATAAGCGACGCGGACACGTTCTTCCTAGACTTGGGCGAGCGTGTGAAGACGCTTGAAGAAAGCAGGCGGCGGAACCCGGTTGGTATTGACATGTTAGTGAATCGCGCAAAGCGCTATCTTGCAAAGCCAGAATACAGGATCGACTTTTCTGACCTTTTGAACGCGGAAATTTCACGCATAGTTGACGTTCTCGAAAGCGCGGAAATGGACCCGGTCAAGCCTTGGTCCGTCGAAGAATTCAATAGGCGGGTGAACGAGTATGAAAGCGTGTCAGAGGGGCTTGTAAAGATATGTGGTCTTACCGGCATTTGGGGGGACGCCAATTACCTAGGGTACGCCACCGATGCAATCAAAACTATTTGGGAAGTCTCCCAACCTCGGGTGGGCGGAAACGTCAATTACCTAAACATTCGCGGATACATCGCCGTTCTTGCGTTCCAAGCTTTGAATTTAGCGCTAGTGCATTCCGGCAGATGGAAAGAGCTTCGTGCACTTCTCAATGTAAATATATGGGCAGAACGAAATGAAGACGTCACCATTCTACATTATATGATTCCTTTGCACTGGGAGGGAAACGAAAGGTCGCTTTGGCAAAAACTTCCAGACTGCGACCGTCGATATGCCCCCCTGTCTGATCACCTATATGAGTACTTTGTCGAGCATTCTAAGTCTTTCATAGGTGCCAGAAGGGACATCCTTCAAACTTACCTTTTAAGTGAGGTTCTTCCAGCGATAGCTCACCTTGATCAGCACAGCCTTCAGGAGTCGGAGGCGAAACTTGCTGAAAACAACGGTGCCGGACATGCATACTTCTGGGCACCCGTGGCGGGGATGATCGGATGGAGTTACAGCCCCATGAGGCGTCTAAGCGAGCGTTTGGAAAATGGCCCGCTAGCTAGTGAACTGGCATCAGGAGGATTTGGAAACGGCGACACTAGAGCGGTTATTGCTTCGATAAAGCACATAAGGCGGGCAATCGCGGGTCTGCATTGGCACTGACATCTCAAATCCCACGAAAACGGTCCAAATACGGTCGGGAAATACGGTCGGAAAGTGACGCGAATTCAGGTGTTTAACTCGAATAACCGTATTTGGCGCGACATTCAAAGCCGAGACGCCCCTATGGAATTGCATGTTTGATTAGGAAAGACGAATTTGTATGCAGTTCGGTATGGAAAACAAATACGGTAAAAACGGTATTCCACCTAATTCGCTGTAAATATTGAATTATTTACACCGTATTTGAACCGTTTAAGCGCCGTTTTTGAACCGTTTTAGGGGGCTGACGCCCCCCTCGCTAACAATATGCGACACCGCCAGTAACGAAAAAGGCCGCTGACGCGGCCTTCGACGAATTGGAAAGTTGGTTTCTGCTATGCCGCCTTGTCGGCCCTCGCTCGAATTTCCAAGGTTCGTTCGCGCCTTTCATCTGAGGTCAGGCTGGTCCAATCTGCGCGCTCCTGTTGGGTCATTCGCCTCCACTCAGATCGTGAAAGAGGAGGCACATTGGTTCTCTCTTCCACTGGCCGCGTCAGCGGCTTTGCGTCTTCCACCTGCGCGGGTTCATCCGCCTTCGTTGCTCCGCGCGTTTCGACTGGCTTGAGATACCAAGGATAACCACCATTGCCACGCTTGTCTGACTGCAAGAGTGCAACGTTACCGAATTCGCCCAGATCAAAAATACGCTCCAGCATTCCCGGCAGGGCCTTGCCTAGCGAGCGGGGGTTATATTCGAACTGTCCACCATCGCGAATGCGGGCTACATCCAACGGAATTTCGTACTCCTGTGCAATATCTGCAAGATCCCGGGCTTCGATCTTGCCGCCAAGCCCGGTTCCACGATCCATGGCCCATTTCTCGAAAAGCAGTGACCAGCCATCCTCTTCGCCGTCCTTCGCCACCTTTTCCAACTTGGCGCGATTGCTCTGCCAACTTGTCCAATTCGATGATGCCGCTTCGAGAATGCCGCCGATCACATGGCGGTAGCGTTCAAATCTCCCGATCACCGGCGGGTGCTTTGGTACCGGCTGGCCTCTATCCAGCCAATGCTTAACCAAAACCAACAACGCGCCAAGGATGCGCCCACGGTTGCGCTGAACGTAGGACGGAAGGTCGCCGTGCTTCCAACCTGAGCGTGTTTCCGGTGACGCAGTCTGCGGCACCAGTTCCAACAGCGTCAGCCGCTGCACCAATTCGTCGCTAAACGGGGGACGGTTGCCAATCATCACAAAGGACGCTCGAACTGGAATACTTCGTTCAATGCTGTTTCCCAATTCCCGGTCCACATAGACACCCTCAGTAAAGAGCGTCGCCAGAGTTGGTGAATCAATGGTCCGACCAGTGGGCAAGTTATCCCAAGCAATAACACTCGAACCTGACTTGAGGGCCGCCAGAATGGCCTTGCGCCTTTCATCCTCATTCCGAGCGAGCGGTCGAACTCCAGCAGAACCACGAATTACTGTCTGCATCACCATTGCCAATAAGCCACCACCGGCCCGTCTGGCAGTCTTGGAGATGAGCAACGGCATGACCGGACCATCGATCATCGGACGCACGATCTGTTCCAGCATGAAGCCAACGGCAGACAGGAAGGACGGCGGGACTGCGGTCACACCTTCACCGCTTCCCCACTTTATTTCTCCGCTCATACGCAAGACAGCATCTTCGAGTTCCGCACGGCTAACGCCGTCCATCTCAAAATCGCAAAGAATGTCCACGAGAGTTTCTCGTGCGTCCGCAAGATGTTCTTCAGATATCCGACTCGGCGGACGATCAACACTCAATCCGGCAGGAGGAGCGTAATAATACCCCGACTTGTGATAGCCAGGCGTAATTACCAACTCGTCATCTGCGGTAAACATAGGTGCGCTGATAACTGCGCGCAGTTCAGGAACCGGCTTTTCAGGATGCGCGTAAATCTGGTTCACAACATCCTTGGGCGCGCTGACGTACCGAAAGGACGTTCCGTCGCCAACACGTTTGCGCCAGAACGTCGCCATGTTCAGTCTCGCTGAGAACGTATCCCGATCAAGCTCAACAACGGTTGCCGTTTGATCTTTACCCGTTTTCAGGATTTCTACCCACTTTCCGTCGCGCTGGAATATGGTTGGTCTCCAACGGTTCTCGCTTTTTATCGTGGTCAAGGCGTAGTTACAGTGAGCCTGAAAGTCATCCTCATCTACTACATTCGTGTCATCACCCTTAGCTGCCGACCGCTTGTCAGCATCGAGGATAGTGTCTACCGCGCCCCTGATATCCCTTAGGTACCTCAAGTCCAATGCGGGCCAGTGGGCCTTCATCGTATTCATGAAGTTGCGGATCACGACTTCACCTTCACCACTCTTGATCAAGCCCGCCAGCATAGCGGCAAGGTCAACGGTCTGTGGCGTCGCCTTCCATTTCTTTTCCAACGTGGCGGAATACGTCAGTGGTTCGCATTTCTTGATCGCATCACATTGCTTTTTCGTCAGTTCACTTAGAACCTTGCGCGCGCCGTTAGACATGCGGGCGTTGCCGATAATCGTGACGTCCGTGTTCTTGGTCTTTGTCATTCGTTTGCGTTCTCCTTAGTCAGTATTTCATTTTCTTCCCCTCTGTTTGGCAGGGCGCTAACGCGCCCCGCGCCTTCCCCGGCGAGTGGGTGATACCACCGGGGGTTTCTCTTCTTCGACACCATCGGGCAGCGAACACGCTTCGAGATAGGCGTCGATCTGGTTCTCAATCAGCATTTCCCAATCATGCTCAGCCACAGCCGTCGCCGCGTTGCACATCAGTGAAAACCGCACGTCTGGGTCACTGACATGCTGAAACTCAGCATAGATTTCTCGGGATAACTGGTTGCCGGTCGTGCGCATTACGGCGTCGCTGGTCCGGGCAAATGATGACAACACATCAGCCATCACGCGGCCTCAGAACACTTTGGTACGCCGTGCTTTCGGCGCGCTTCGAATACGTGGCAGTCAACTGCCCATCGAATGCGCTGCACGATTTCGTCCGGCGTTGCAGACGGGCTGAAGTAGAAACCGCGTCCAGCAAGCCGCCTGATTACGGTAATAGGGTCCGTGTAAATGTCACTGAGAGGTACGCGCGCGCACCCGTCAGCATCGGTGTCGCCAACCAATATGTTCTGAATTGGCACGTATCGGAGAGTTACAGACGAGCTTCGTCCGGCATGATCATCCATATGCTCCAACGTTTCGACGCTGAATGCGGAACACGATCCGCGCTCAATCTTCAGGGGATGACCATCGCCATCAGGATCATAGAAAGTCAGGACACCGCCCGAGTTCACAGAGCCATCAAGCCACATTTCATCCGGCTGGCAGTTCGCACAAAGACAAATCATTACAGACGCCCCGCTTCAAAATCCTTCAGGAAAGCGGCGGTCTTCTCCAACATGATCGCTACATCTCGATACGAATGCCCCGCGTGGTTCAGTTCATCGGACAACACCAAAATCAAACTACCGATTGGCCGTGGGTCATGACCGTCCCAGTCCAGAGCCACGAGCGCGGTACGGGCAGCTTCAACTACAATGTCGTTCTCGGTGTCCATTACGCTGCCCCGCTGTCTGCCGCACCAAGCAGGCAAATGAGTTCCATACACATCGCGCTCAACTGCTCGTCACGCTCCAAAGACCGTTCCTTTTCGCTAACTTCCTTTATGTCGTGAGCCAGCTTAATAATCTGCTCGTCCATACCATTTCCTTTCCTGTTTTAGTTGTCTGCCCGCTGCACCTTGCTACGAACTAATCGCATCTAAACAGGTTCAGAAAACGAAGCAAAGCCATGAAATTGCTAGATAAAATCACACATCTTGTCAGGGAAAATGACATTTGCAAAACCACACAACTTGGAGGAAGTCGCCGGGTCGGCTAAGTGCGACACCGGGGTTCAGAAAATCGGATTCTGGCAATGTCACGCAAAATCACACAACTTGGAAAACCGCACATCTTGGCTACCGTTTCCAAATTAGGAACAGTTTGTTTTTGGATTTTTTGTCAAATTGGGCGGTGAAAATCGACGGCGCGCGTCAACGAGTCACCAAGTGATTCCATGTTGACCACCTTGGACAAGGGCCACGCGCCCTGCCGCCAACACCACTCGCCGTTTTCACCGGGCACGAACCCAGCGGAAGAGAGTACCCGTGTCGTTAGGCTAGGATCGTCGTCCAGATGCAACTTGATCCAATTGAACGATACATGAAGCCCGCCACATGAACGGTATCGCGGATACCGATTTACGACGCTGTGGAGGATCGAAGAAAGCTCATAAACTAGCTCGTTATCGCCGCGCTTTCGCTTTCCGTTCCGGTCATAAATCTTCGTTTCGGGCAAACGCCCGTTGTGGAATGTCTGCATCTTTTGTTCTCCAAGTCAGATTGATTGTTGGGTCCTCGGCGGTGACGTGGGCGTCACCGCCGAGGCATCGGGGCCGGTGTTCAAATCCTTCCACAAAAGTGAACTCCCACTGCTTCGCAGGTTGTTAAAGTTAAGCCCCGAATTCGCGTTCGATCTGTGCGAATATCGCCCGTTCGATTGAGCCGATATTTTGCCGAAAATCTTCGTAAGAAGGTGACGCCATGTAAGCGGAGTGCCACAGCGCTACACGTCGGAAATACCGCGCGCGTGCTTGCTCAATTAGGCTACGCTGCTTCATTGCGTTCCTCCAAGAAAGCTTGAATCTCCATTTCTAGCCGCGCCTGTTCTTCAGCCTGTTCTCGATCCGTCATGCGTGCGCGTAACTGCTGGGCATTGTTCCATTTGGCGTCACGCGCCAGTTTCCGTTTCTCTTGGGCGACAGTCATGGGAGGCGGCAAAGGTCCACCCGCAAAAATCGACTTCTCGGGTGGGTTAGTCATACCGACGCACCGCTGCAGGAATTGAGCTTCGACGGTTTGAGACGGTTGCGGGAAAGCCTTCAACAGCCCCAAAGCGTCGCTTAATCTCATCGTATGCGCGTGTCGTAAGCTTGTGACCCGTTGGTAGGAAGAGGAACCCCTCGCCTGAAACGTGGAACAGTGCCCACCACGCCCCGCCGTGGTCAGTTCGAATAACCGACTCGATCTGATCCAGTGTCATGCCAACCCCCACGCACGCGCCTTGGCGAGCCTCTCGGACGGGCTGAGTGTCAGCAGCCGACGAAGTAGCGTAGCCTCGTCAGCGACCGAGGACGGATCACTTACAGGCGCAGCACCAGTCAGCCCAAGTTCGCGGGCACGTGCCATACGCTGAAAGCGCGGCAAACGGTTAAGTTCGGCGTGGGCATCCTCTTCACCTTTCTCAAGCGCATCGCGTAGTTCTCGCTGTCTGACCTGTTCCTTGACCGTTTCAAGAGCCTGCATTTCGCTCAGCATCTGTTCGGGATTGTAGTCATCGGCTAGAACAGCCAACCGGACGGATGGAAGTGCAATCAAATCGTCATCGGAGTCGACCGTAACACCAAGTTGATTGGCTACTTGCTGAGCACGCTCCCGCGTGCCAAGCCAACGGTCCCGCAGCACTGGGTCAGTAGCGACCATGTCACGGAAGGTTTCGTTTTGGTCGCTCATTTACGCGGCCTCCTTTTCATAGAGATTTTCGTATCGGGCGTTGGTAATTGCGTACGGCACAGCCCAGTGCTCAAACGGCGGTAGTGCAGCGGCATCGCCAAGGACGGTCCAACGCAGAACCGGGTCAGTTAGTACAATCTTGAGCCTCAACGCCTCTAAGTGTTCAAAGAGCACGGAAGACTGAACAGACAGCGCCAGCGCATTGGTGAATGCAACTCTTGCGCCAAACAGACGTTCGACCTGCTCACCCTGTAACCATCTTTCCAAGCGGCTGGCACGGGCGACGGCATTGTCCCCTACCCAAAGCTCTTCACCGTCATTCTTGGCTGCTTCGAAAAGGTCGGGAACGGCACCCCGTTCACGCGGCTTAACCGACGGCAATACGTCCGCCAGCCGATAGAGCCGCGCACCCATTGCACCTGTGGTAAAATCCAACCCACGCGTCCGGACCGTCACAGTATTCCGCGTTAGCCCGACCGCATGGGCCAGATCGAGTTGACTTACTGTCAGCACTTGTTAACCTACTCACAAATATAGAAAGTTTTCTTTGGAACATTCGTCCTGTTGTGTGGGAATTATGTGCCCGAATACGGAACAAAGCAAGAAAACCGAAAAAACGGGTCAAGGTCAGCAATGCTGACCCATAAGATGAACGACCAAAAATGAACAAGCCTGCAATCCTGCGGGAACCTGCTCGAAAATCGAGGGATCGTGGCACGAATGTTTCAGCACGTTTTACTAGACAACAAAGGGGACAGCACCGAACTCAGAAAACGGTTCTATAGTTGCGTTTACCTTGTGGCTGACGAATGCGCTCCAGCGCTATTCTACGTGCAAAGCGATTGGAGCAAGCGCGAGTCATTACTAAAGATCGGAATTGACCCTGATAACCTGACTGAAACTCAGAGAGACCTCCTGTCAGCCGAGGAACTACTACCTGAAAGAGCCGACAGTGAAAACATGCCACGTCTGGTGTGCATGCGTGAGATAGACTGGGATGAACATACTGACGAGAGCAAGTTACCAATCCGTGTACCTACACGTGATTTCGTCCTTTCTGACAGTGAGTTAGTGAACAAAGCTTATCTTTCGGATAACGGCCTGAACGCCACCACGGTGACCCTTTCTCTTGCGGCTGTCGGCTTGGATATCATGCTACCAAATATCAACTTCGATCTTTTGGCCACTGATGAACTCGAGCGACTGAAGGAGACATTCGGCGAAGAGCGTGCTGCTTACTTGTCCGTCATTTCTGAGATTTCGACAGGGGCGTTTGACCGATTTGGCAAGGCAGACCACGCGGAACTCATTCGCTGGGCGGAGAATGAAACTATGCTAAAGCTTGCGCCGAAAGCGAGGTTACTAGAAGAAGCGGTAAGAAAAGCACCCGAGAGAACGCTTAAGTCTGCCGGAGCGTCTTTTTGGAGAGAAGGTATCCCCGCTATTGGTTCGGCGTATTTTTCTGGGGGCTTTCCATCCGCTGGCAAAGAAGTTGCCGTGCAGTCGTTCAAGGCAATCACATCAGCAATCGGCGGCGAGGTCTCACAAAGGAATGCTCCTGAATACGCCTACGCTATGAAAATTGCAGAGATTCAGCGCTAGCCTGTCCCGCTGAGAGAGTGTAGAGGAAGGCCGCTAACGCGGGTACTCACCAATATTCTACAGCCTCCATTGCTTTCAGTGGCCCCTAGTTTCGCGAACGCTTTACCTTTTCGTTAACTAAGCTTGATTGCTTCTAAGTCTCGACCCGCTAGCAAGCGATATCAGTACAGAAATCAGTACAAAGGAAAATCAAAACTTCTATTATTTATTTTAAATCAATGAGTTATGGAGAGATATGGCGCACCTGAGAGGATTCGAACCTCTGGCCTCTGCCTTCGGAGGGCAGCGCTCTATCCAGCTGAGCTACAGGTGCCTTGGCCGTTAGCTAACCTTGTTCCAATCCGGGTGCAACTGCAAATCGCGATTGCCGCACCCTTATCAAGACCAAAATCAGGCAAACAGATTATGCGCCAATTCAAGCGCTTCGATCAGCGTATCTACTTCATCGGTAGTGTTATAGAGACCAAAACTGGCGCGGCATGTTGCCGTCACCCCCAGGTGGTCCATCAGCGGCCCTGCACAGTGGTGACCGGCACGAACCGCAACACCTTTCTTGTCGAGAATGGTAGAAACGTCGTGTGCATGGCCAGCACCGTCCAGCGTAAAGCTGAAAATCGCTGCCTTGTCCGGGCGAGTGCCCTGAACCTGCAACCAGTTCAGTCCGGTCAGACGTTGCATCGCGTAATCGCGCAAGCTGGATTCATGGGCAGCGATGTTTTCCATCCCCAGGTCCATCATATACTCCAGCGCCACGCCAAGACCGATGGTCTGTACGATCCCCGGCGTGCCGGCCTCGAACTTCATTGGCGGGTCATTATAGATGACCTGATCCTTGCTGACCTCTTTGATCATGTCGCCGCCACCGATGAAGGGGCGCATCTCGGCCATGCGTTCGGATTTGATGAAAATCGCACCCGACCCTGACGGACCATAAAGCTTGTGGCCTGTGATTGCGTAGAAATCACACCCAATCTCTTCAACATTTACTGGCATGTGAACGGCACCCTGACTGCCATCAACCAGAACCGGAACGCCCTTGGCATGTGCGCCGTTAGTTATGGCTTTCACATCCACGACCGTACCCAGCACGTTCGAGCAGTGTGTCACAGCAACCAGCTTGGTTTTCGGCCCGATTGCATCGATTACCGCCTGAGGGTCAAGCCCGCCCTCTGCGTCGACATCGACCCATTTCAACACGACACCCTGTCGTTCGCGTAGGAAATGCCAGGGTACGATGTTTGCATGGTGCTCCATCACACTCAGAACGATCTCATCCCCCGCTTCTAGTCGCGGCATAGCCCAGCCATAGGCGATCAGGTTTATCCCTTCGGTGGTACCAGAGTTCAGGACGATCTCATTCTCGTTCGATGCCCCCAAAAACCGCGCGATCGTGCCACGAACGGCCTCGTATTTCTCTGTCGCAAGATTAGACAGAAAATGCAGGCCACGATGGACATTCGAATACTCCTCGGCATAGGCCCGCGTCACCGCGTCAATGACCACCTGAGGTTTCTGAGCCGAAGCACCATTGTCGAGATACGTCAAAGGCTTGCCATTCACCTGACGCGACAGGATCGGAAAGTCAGAGCGGATTTTCTGCACATCATACATAAGAGTGGTATTCCTAGACGGGCCCGGTTGGGCTTAGAAACAGAACAAAAGGGATGGCGACAAGGGCTGACAACACAATTACCGCAAAGGATTTCCAGAGCGACCCGAGCTGATGCGCTTCGTTCAGAAAATGAAGCGTGACGTAAAGGCTCAGGATTGCTGTCGCCAACAATGTCATCATCATCAGGAACGGTAGGGTCAGGCTCAAGATCAGCGTCACGACCAAGGCGGCTATTTGCAGGAATTGCAGCCAGATCGTCAGAACCATCAGATCATCGAACCTCGCCAGACCTCCAAGCATTCGCCCGACCAGCAGGAACGCGACAATGCTCAGCATCATGGCCCCGGCCGAGCGCACCAAAACCATGGGAATGCTTTCGAGCGCAGGAGAGGGTTGACCCGCCGCCATTGTTATCGACAGATCAATTCCCAATTGGACAACGCAGTTCAAAACGACCGCCAGCGCAAATGCCAACCAAAGCACTTCTCGCCCCAGCTTGAGCGCCATCAGCCGTCGCGCCGCTTCGGCCGGGTTCTTGATCGTCAAGACCGCCAGATTTCCCAGGAAACTCGAATTCATGCGACGGACCTTTGCACTTGTCTGAGACCGGATACCCAGAACCAGACAAAAACAGCAACCCAGGCGAGACCTACAAACGTCAAGGTAGGCCCTGGCCCGATGAATCCGGCGACAAGGCCGTTCAGCAGAACCAGCGGTGCAGAGGACAACAGCGCCCAGAACAGCGCCAGACGCGCACCATAAGCGCTTCCCTGCCCGCCAAACAGGCGCGCCGCCCAATGAGACACCAGTGCCAGCGTGTAAAAGACCAAGGGCAGAATGAACACTGATCCAAGCAGAGCACCACCCAGAAGCATATTCAGCTCAACGTCTTCCAGATGCGCCTTGCGCGCAAGGCCAGGCATCTGGGCGATGAATGCCACCACACAAAACGCCATGACAAAGATCAGCGCCCGGTCTTCTCGTTGACCCATATCCAGAAGCCTGCGCACCACGCGCCCCGGCCCCCGGTACGTTGCCAGGATATCCGACGACAGCGCCATCAGCTTCGGCGCGCCAGCCACCATTCCAGACGGCTTACGATTTCATCTGCCAAAGCACTGTCTTCGATTTCGTCCACCGCTTCGGCCAGGAACGCCAGCGTCAACATGTTGGTCGCGTCCTTGACCGGAACACCCCGTGACCGAAGATAGAACAGCGCTGTTTCGTCAATCGCCCCCGAGGTTGAGCCGTGGGAACACGCCACGTCATCGGCGTAGATCTCTAGCTCCGGTTTGGCGAGGAATTGGCTGTCATCATCCAAAAGCAGCGATTGGCTGATTTGGTAGCCATCAGTTTTCTGAGCCCCTTCCTTTACAAGGATCTTGCCCTGAAACACTCCGGTCGCACCGTTGCGCAGCACTTTCTTAAAGACCTGACGGCTTTCGCAATTTACCGCGTCATGGGTGATGAACACCGTGTCATCATGGTGGAAATCACCATCCCCAACACAGGCCCCGGCCACATGCGCCACCGCATTGTCCCCGGTCAGTTCAACGACCTGTTCGTTACGGGTCAGCACCCCATTCGCCGTCAAGGTGAAGGACTTGTAGACCGACTCTGCCCCCAAACGCGTGAACATATGGGTCGCGGCGCGACGTTCATGGTCCCTGCCCTGCGCCCGCACATGATGCAGCGTCCCCTTGTCGGCAATTTCAATTTCCATGCATTTGTTGAAACGCGACGCCGCCGGGCCGGATTCAAGAATTGTCACCTCGGCCCCGCTTTCCACGCGAATAACGTGATGCAGGATCGCATCGGATGTCGGCGAGGCATGACGATAAATCAGGTTGATCGGTTTAGAGGGTTTGCCTGTAACGTGAATGGCAACTCCGTCCGACGCAAAGGCCGTGTTCAATGCAGCCAACGGACGTTGAACCGGGGACTGGCCACGCGCTTCCAGAACGCCATACAGGTCTTTTGCCCAATGAATGTCTTTGCAGCAGATGTCTTCAATCCGGTCGATCTTGACACCGTCCAGCAACAGGTCATCGGATTCCTCGGCGCTGAACACCCCGTCTACAAAGACAATTTTCAAACGGTCAAGGTCGTTGAAAAGTACCGGTTCATCATTGATAAACACCGCCGCAGGCAAAGCCTCGGCAGAAATCAGACTGTCGGGCTGAGTGTATTTCCAATACTCATCCCGGCGCCCCGGCAGCCCGGATTCCAGAACACGCGCCAAAGCGTCTTCGCGTGCACCACGGGTGCAGCCCGCGTCGGGCATGGTCAGCGCAGCCAGACGCGCCTCGGTTGCGGATTGTTTCGCTTGCGGCAAAGCCATCAGTTCACCTCGGCCAGAATGTCAGCATAACCGTTGTTTTCAACTTCAAGCGCCAGTTCAGGTCCGCCCGTCTTAACGATGCGACCATTGGCCATAATATGCACAACATCCGGTTTAATATGATCCAGCAGGCGCTGATAATGCGTGATCACCAGAAACCCACGGCCTTCGTCCCGCAGGGCATTCACGCCTTCGGCCACCAGCTTCATCGCGTCCACATCAAGGCCCGAGTCGGTTTCGTCCATGATGCACATCTTGGGTTCAAGCATGGCCATCTGCAGGATTTCGTTACGCTTTTTCTCACCACCCGAAAAACCAACATTGACCGGACGCTTGAGCATTTCTGCGTCGATCTTCAGCGTCTTGGCCTTGGCACGCACCTCTTTCAAGAAGTCTGCGGCAGACAGTTCCTCTTCTCCACGGGCCTTGCGCTGCGCGTTGACTGCGGTGCGCAGGAACGTCATGTTGCCAACGCCGGGGATTTCAACCGGGTATTGGAAAGCAAGGAAAACACCCGCTGCCGCGCGTTCCTCCGGTTCCATCTCCAGCAGGTCCTGACCGTCCAGAGTGGCCGAACCTTCGGTCACTTCGTACCCGTCGCGCCCCGACAAAACATAGCTGAGGGTCGATTTGCCCGACCCGTTCGGCCCCATGATCGCGTGTACCTTGCCAGCCTCGACCGTCAGGTCCACACCTTTGAGAATCTGTTTGTCTTCTTCTTCAAGCTGTACGTGCAGGTTTTTGATTTCCAGCATTTTTTGTCCTTTTGCGTATCGCAAGGGGCGCCGTGGCCCCGCATTGTTCTAGCCCAGTAATCTGCGGATCAGTCTGGCGAGGATCCAACCCAGGATTGCCCCGCCACCTACTGCCCAAACCGGGTTGATGAATTCCATGTAATGGGTGTTGACGTAGGCCACGCCAAGCAGACCGCCCAGAACCGGCAATGCGTACCCAAGCCAGGTCAGCACATCATCCTTACGGATGCGGGTTCCGGGTGACCGCGTCATTACCCAACCGAACCTTCAAGTGAGATGGCCACCAACTGCTGTGCTTCCATCGCAAACTCCATTGGAAGCGCCTGAAGCACATCTTTGCAGAACCCGTTGACCACCAGCGCTACGGCTTCTTCTTCGTCCATGCCGCGCTGACGGCAGTAGAACAGCTGATCGTCATCCACTTTTGACGTCGTCGCCTCGTGCTCAACGCGGCTCGAGTTGTTCTTGACCTCGATATAGGGAACCGTATGTGCACCGCATTTGTCGCCGATCAGCAGACTGTCACACTGCGTGTAGTTCCGGCTGTCCTTGGCTTTCGGGTGCATCGACACAAGTCCACGATAGGTGTTCTGGGCCTTGCCCGCGCTGATGCCCTTGGACACGATGCGCGACTTGGTATTCCTGCCCAGATGAATCATCTTGGTGCCGGTGTCGGCCTGCTGATAATTGTTGGCTATCGCGATCGAATAGAACTCACCCTGGCTTTCATTGCCGCGCAGGATGCAGGACGGGTATTTCCATGTCACGGCCGATCCGGTTTCCACCTGTGTCCACATCACCTTGGACCGGTCACCCCGGCAGTCGGCGCGTTTGGTCACGAAGTTATAGATACCACCCTTGCCGTTTTCATCCCCCGGAAACCAGTTCTGAACGGTCGAGTATTTCACCTCGGCATCTTCTTCGACGATGATCTCGACCACAGCGGCATGCAGTTGCGCCGTGTCGCGCTGGGGTGCGGTACAGCCTTCCAGATATGAGACGTACGAGCCCTTATCAGCAATGATCAAAGTGCGTTCGAACTGACCGGTATTTTCGGCGTTGATCCGGAAGTAGGTGCTTAGTTCCATCGGGCAGCGAACCCCCGGCGGGATGTAGACGAACGAACCATCCGAGAACACAGCCGAGTTCAGTGTCGCATAGAAGTTGTCTGAAACCGGAACCACGGTTCCCAGGTACTTCTTGACCAATTCGGGATGCTCTTTGATCGCCTCAGAGATCGAGCAGAAGATCACGCCTGCCTTTTTCAGTTCGGCCTGAAAGGTCGTACCCACGGAAACCGAGTCAAACACTGCATCGACCGCTACCTTGCGGCCTTCGGCAGGTGCATCCTCAGCCCCTTCAACGCCAGCCAGAATCATCTGTTCTTTCAGAGGGATACCAAGCTTTTCGTAAGTGGCGAGCAGCTTTGGATCAACCTCATCCAGAGATTTGGGCTTCTCTTCCATCGATTTGGGGCGGGCATAGTAATACTGGTTTTGAAAATCGATTGGCGGATAGTGAACCATCGCCCATTTGGGTTCTTCCATTTTGGTCCAACGCTCGAACGCGGCCAGACGCCATTCGGTCATCCACTCGGGCTCATCGTTTTTCCCCGAGATCAGACGGACGATATCCGGGTTCACGCCTTTGGGCGCGTATTCCATCTCGATATCGGTATCCCAGCCATATTTGTATGTGCCGACCTCGCGAACCGCGTCTACGGTTTCCTGATCGACACCTTCTTTTACCTGGGTCTGGTCCAAAGCGGCCATGACTTACCCTCCGTCAGATCACGCAGCCCGCGCGCGATGCTTTTTCTCTTTTTCAAGCCACGTTTCGGCGAAACGCAGCACATCTTCTTCAGTCGTCTCTGGCCCCAGCGATACGCGGATTGCGCATGACGCCACCGTCTCATCAAATCCCATTGCCGTCAGAACCCGACTGGTTTTGACCCTGCCGCTAGAACAGGCGGATCCCGCACTGATGGCAAAGCCAGACAAATCCATCTGCATCACCTGCGTTTCGCCTTTCCAGCCGGGCGTCGCGAAACACAGGGTGTTCGGGAGTCGCTCCTGATCTTTCCCGACAAAAATAGTAGATATTGCACCAGCCTCAAGAGCGTTTTCTAGAATATTTCTAAGTTCTCTGACTTTTTCCCATACTCCATCCGCCAGATCGCGCTGAGCAGCCTCGGCAGCCGCGCCAAATCCGGCAATGCCCACCACATTTTCAGTACCGGATCTTCGGCCCATTTCCTGTCCGCCACCGCTGGCCAAAGGTTCGATATCGATACCTTGCCGCAGGATCAAAGCGCCAACACCTTTTGGCCCGCCAATCTTATGCGCCGACAGGATCGCCATATCAGCGCCGCTCCAGGCGAAGGAAAATGGAATGCGTCCGACAACCTGCGTAATATCCAGCAACAGCCAGTCCGCGCGCCGCGCGCCATAGGGCCACTGGTTCTCAACTTTCTGTGGCGGCTGCGTGATGACTCCGGTTTCGGAGTTCGCAAGCCCCATCGCCAATATGTGCCCAGGGCCAAAGGGATGTTCGCTACAATGGGTCAGATCGAAATGCGACCACAGCGCATCGTGGGCGGTGCTGTCGACAAAGACGTCGCAGCCTTCGGGGCGGTTTTGCAGAACCCGCGCCGCTTCGGTCGCGCCAGAGGTAAATATGACCTCTTGCGGACGGCAACCGACGGCCTCGGCAACCTGCGCCCGCGCGCGTTCGACCAGCGCTTTTGCGGCACGTCCTTCCGCATGAACAGATGACGGGTTCCCGACCACATCCATCGCCGCGATCATCGCCTCGCGCGCTTCGGGTCGCAGCGGCGTAGTCGCGTTATGATCCAGATAAACACGTTTCATGGATACATCTTTTCCTGCACAGAACTCATATGCATGTTCGACTTACCCAGCTCATTCATCGACGACGGAAAACAGGCTTGGAACTGCCGGGCAAGGCGCAAGGTCATTTCTGATCACATCCGACAGGCGCGTCTGGTGCAGGAAGACATAAACATGCGCGCTCAGGCTTTCCCACAAGCGGTTCGTCAGGGATTGCGCCCTGCTACCCGATGACGCACCGGATGCTCCGGCCCCTTTTTGCAGCGCATCAACTGTCTCATCCACGGCGGCCAGAACCTCGACCACGCGAATCTCGGACGCGGGACGTGCAAGACGATACCCCCCTCCGGGCCCACGGACAGAAGCAACCAGTTCCGCGCGACGCAGCTTGACGAAAAGCTGCTCAAGATACGGCAGAGAAATGTCCTGCCGTTCCGAAATTTCGCCCAGGGTTACCAGCCGGTCTGTTGGCTGAAGCGCAATATCCGCCAAAGCGACCATCGCGTAACGCCCTTTGGTCGAAAGCTTCATTCCCTGCCCCCTTTTATCCGGATCTGCGCGAAATCATTGACGCCGACGCTGCCAGTGCGTATCTCCGACTGACAGCGCGATTGCGCCAAGCAATGTAATTAGAACCGTTCTAAGGTGTCCGACGATTATAGTCAAGTATATCCGGATGCCCGCACGAAAATGACAGGACCAAAGCACACATGCCCGAGGTGATTTTTCCCGGACCCGAAGGCCGCCTGGAAGGCCGTTACCACCCGCAAAAGGAAAAAGACGCACCGATCGCTATCGTGCTTCACCCGCATCCTCAGTTCGGCGGGACCATGAACAACAAGGTGGTCTATAACCTGCACTATGCCTTTTACAACATGGGCTTCACAGTGCTGCGCTTTAACTTCCGCGGCGTCGGTCGCAGCCAGGGTGAATATGATCAAGGTGTTGGCGAGCTGAGCGATGCGGCATCTGCGCTGGATTACCTTCAATCCATGAACAACAACTCGAAACACTGTTGGGTTGCGGGCTTTTCGTTTGGGGCGTGGATTGGAATGCAGTTGCTGATGCGCCGCCCCGAAATCACAGGTTTCATCAGCGTGTCGCCGCCTGCAAACATGTATGACTTTTCCTTCCTTGCGCCCTGCCCGTCTTCGGGTCTGATCATCAACGGATCGGCTGACCGTGTGGCACCACCAGCGGATACCACCGCGCTGGTCAACAAGCTGCACGAGCAAAAAGGAATCACAATCACCCATAACGAGGTTGAGGGCGCGGATCATTTCTTCCAGGAACGCCACATGGACACGCTGATCACAGATGTCAGCGACTATGTGAAACGTCGGCTGACCGAGAACACCCGCTAATGTCCGACACCATCACATCGCTCGCGGCCAAACTGGCCGAAGATACGATGAAGGTCATGGACGAAACCGGCGAAGACCGGTTCTTTGTGGAAGTGGGTGAAGTTCTTGGTGCGGCGTCTCAATCTCTGGAAGAGGCTTTCCTGACAGAAATCCGCGTGCGTCTGGCTGAACGCAAGGCCAGACAATTTGTGATCAAGCGCCTCGCTTCGCATCGCGCGAAACTCAAGGCGATTGAAAAGCAATGACCGATCGCCTGGTTGCGCAGGTCGCATTTCTGAAACGGGCCGACAATCTGAAACTGGTCGAGCGGGCAAATGTCCTGCTTGACCAGTCAAGGCCCGAAAACTCCGCCGAACACAGCTGGCACTTGGCTTTGTGGGCAATGGTCATGGCGCCGCTGGCCGGGCCGGACATCTCGGTCGACCGGGTCATCCGCATGTTGCTGCTACATGATCTGGTCGAGATCGTGACAGGTGATCACCCGATTCACCTCAACACGGATTGGGATACCGTGGCCAAGGCTGAACAGGCCGCAGCACAGGAATTGTTTGGTCTGTTGCCCGACGAACAGGCACAGGAATTTCTTTCTCTCTGGCACGAGTTCGAGGCGGACCAGACCCCGGATGCCCGGTTTGCCAAGATTCTGGATCGCTGCCAGCCGCTGTTTCAGGTCCTGTGCGCCACTGACCCGCGACACGATCATGTGGACATTGCGCGGTCGAACCTGGCGGGTGGGCGCGCAGCTTACCTGGCCCATGCGTTTCCACTGGCCCATCAGCATGCCACAAACCTCTTGACCAAGTCCGACCCTCAGGATGACGCATTCACGAAAAGATTGGCGTTTCTCACAGAAGCGGATCAGTTGAAATCCGTTTTGCGCGCGTCACGCCTGATGGCCAGTGACCGGTTCGAAAACTCGGCGGAACATTCGTGGCATGTCATGCTCTACGCCTGGGTATTGTCGGAATACGCGCATTCGGATGTTCAAGTGGACCGAATCCTCCAGATGTTGCTTTTGCACGATGTTGTCGAAATCGACGCGGGCGACCACCCGATCCACGGACATGTCGACCACGCGGAACAAGAAGCCAAGGAACAGGCCGCCGCCAAACGACTGTTTGGCCTTCTGCCTGACTGTCAACACAGGTCATTTACTGAACTATGGCGCGAGTTTGAGGCGGCTGAAACCCCGGAAGCCAGATTTGCAAAGGCTGTTGACCGGTTTCAAACACCCATAGCAAATCTGGAAACAGGTGGCGGATCATGGGTCGAATACAAAGTAAAATTCGATCAGATTGTAACACGTGTCCGACCAGCTATTGCAGCGGGAGCACCTCAGCTGTGGGACTGGCTGCAACCACAACTGGTTGTGCATTTTGAACATGTCGAAACACCCGATCCTCAAACATAAAAAAAGGAGCCTGAAGGCTCCTTTTTTCTTGCTTGGTTTCTAGCGGCGTTCAAAAAACACTACTACCATCAAACTGTTGAACCACGTTGGCTGCATTCACTTCGACGGACCCCCCGTCAGCAAGCCACCCAATCGCCACTATCAGACCCGAAGCAAATATGATTGATTTCGCAAATAACGTCATCGCTCAAAACTCATTAACAAAAATAAAAAATATAGGGCGAATATTACATTCATTCGATTGAAAAAACAGTCAGGTATACCTGACCCAAGGTAACCTTGCAGACTGCATGGCGGTCGACGTATTTCACTCACGAAAATCGCCACCAAGCCACCGGACCCACCCTTTTCGAGGTACTCAAATGCCCCAAGCCTATCTGTATCTGTTACTGGCGGTGCTGGCGGAAACCATTGGCACGACGGCCTTGCAAGCCAGCCAGCAGTTTTCGCGGTTCTGGCCATCCGTGATCGTTGTCGTTGGGTACGCGTTTGCGTTTTACCTCATGGCGCTAACGCTGAAATTCATGCCTGTCGGTATTGTTTATGCTATCTGGTCCGGTCTCGGTATATTCCTGATCGCCGTGATCGGATTCATCGTGTTCGGCCAAAGGCTGGACTGGCCTGCGATCCTGGGGTTGACGTTGATATTGTCCGGAATCCTGATCATTCACCTCTTTTCAAAGACTGCCGGGCACTGAAGGCCGGTTAGGGCTGGTATATTTTGCCGCGCCGCGTTATGCGCGCGGCAACTTCCCGTTCAAAGGCTGACCTCTCATGGACCTGCGCAACATCGCAATCATCGCTCACGTGGACCACGGCAAAACGACCCTGGTGGACGAGCTGCTTAAACAATCCGGTGCATTCCGGGAAAATCAGGCCGTCGCGGAACGCGCCATGGACAGTAACGACCTGGAGCGTGAACGCGGCATCACCATCCTGGCCAAGGCCACCTCGGTTGAGTGGAAAGACACACGCATCAATATTGTCGACACCCCTGGCCACGCCGATTTCGGCGGCGAGGTCGAGCGCATCCTCAGCATGGTCGACGGTGTTGTTCTTTTGGTGGACGCCGCAGAAGGCCCAATGCCCCAGACCAAGTTTGTAACGTCCAAGGCACTGGCGCTGGGCCTACGCCCGATCGTTGTTCTGAACAAGGTCGACAAGCCGGATGCCGAACCGGATCGCGCGCTGGACGAATGCTTTGACCTGTTCGCCAACCTCGGCGCGGATGACGACCAGTTGGATTTCCCTTCAATGTACGCCTCGGGCCGTTCTGGCTGGGCGGACATGGAGCTGGACGGTCCCCGCAAGGACTTGAGCGCGCTATTCGACCTGATTGTCGATCATGTTCCTGCTCCGAAGCAGGTCGATCACAAAAATGAACCCTTCCGGATGCTGGCGACGACACTGGGCAGCGATCCCTTCATCGGCCGTATCCTGACCGGCCGTGTGGAAAGCGGTACGCTGAAGGCTGGCGACAGCCTCAAGGCGCTCAGCCGCGATGGTTCGGTCATCGAAAACTTCCGCGCCACGAAAATCCTGGCGTTTCGGGGACTGGCCCAGCAGCCCATTGATGTGGCCGAAGCAGGCGACATCGTGACCATCGCTGGCATGAGCAAAGCCACCGTAGCGGATTCACTGGTTGCCCCTCAGGTCACTGAGGCCCTGCCCGCGCAGCCCATTGATCCACCGACCATTACCGTGACCTTCGGTATCAATGATTCTCCGCTAGCAGGCCGTGACGGCAAAAAAGTTCAATCACGCGTCATTCGAGACCGCCTGATGAAGGAAGCCGAGTCGAACGTCGCCATCCGTGTCACCGACACCCCCGGCGGCGAGGCGTTCGAAGTTGCGGGCCGCGGAGAGCTGCAAATGGGAGTTCTGATCGAGAACATGCGCCGAGAAGGCTTTGAGCTTAGCATCTCGCGCCCGCAGGTTCTGTTCCGTGAGGAAGACGGGCAGCGGCTTGAGCCCATCGAAGAAGTCACCATCGACGTGGATGACGAATATTCTGGTTCCGTTATCGAAAAGATCACCGGCGCCCGCAAAGGTGAACTGGTCGAGATGCGCCCGGCTGGTACCGGCAAGACGCGGATCATCGCCCATGTCCCGTCCCGTGGTCTGATTGGTTACCACGGCGAATTTCTGACCGACACGCGCGGTACCGGTGTACTGAACCGTGTGTTCCACGATTGGGCGCCACATAAGGGGCAAATTCCGGGCCGTCGCGCAGGCGTTCTGATCTCGATGGAGAAAGGTCAGGCTGTGGCTTATGCGCTGTGGAACCTGGAAGAGCGTGGCCGTATGTTTGTTGGTCCGCAAACAGACGTATATCAGGGTATGGTGATCGGCGAACACTCGCGAGACAACGATCTGGAAGTGAACCCGCTCAAAGGCAAGAAGTTGACAAACGTGCGCGCCAGTGGATCCGACGACGCGGTCCGCCTGACGCCGCATATTCAGTTCTCACTGGAAGAGGCAATTGCCTATATCGACGATGATGAACTGGTGGAAGTCACACCAAACGCGGTGCGCCTGCGGAAGCGTTTTCTTGACCCGCACGAGCGTAAACGGATGGCCAAATCTGCCTAGAACACCCTCAGGTTGCAAACTGACCAAACGGAAACAATGGCATTAGTGTGGCATATTTGCTTCCAATACGACAAAAGACGAAATCAGAAAAACCGGGCTCACTGCCCGGTTTTTAATTGAAAACTAACATCTTTCTCCGCATGGTTGAAGATTTCTGACACAAACCTCACCAACAAGATATTGTAGGCGCCCTCGAATTATGGTCAAAACACGTCAGAAGTGTGACGTCCTTCACAAACACCGATACGGGAATGGTGCATAGAAGGACGTAGTTTAGTTATCGAGTTCCAAGGAGTTCAAAATGGGTAATAGAGCTCGCAAGTTTCCACTGTTTTTTATTGCGACAACTTTTCTGCTTTCACCTGCCGGTGAAACCTTTGCCGCTGGGACATGTACGGTTGCAACAGCACGGCAATCCGCTGCGTCCGCGCAGGTTTTGTGCGAATGCGATGCTGTGACATCCGGCATGATCCGCTACATTCAACGCCGTCATGACTTCGATCAGATTCTGGCGCGCGTCGGTGCAGAATGCGCCCCGCTGGCAGGTCTGCTAAGTGACTTCCCGACCGCATCGATCGGTGTCTCAGACCAGAGATCCGGCGACGGACCTTCCCAGGAAAATGGCACGCCCCCCGATGGTGGCGGCGGTAACCCAACCGGTGGCGAAGAACCTGGTGGTGAAGAACCCGGTGGTGAAGAGCCCGGTGGCGAAGAACCCGGTGGCGAAGAACCCGGTGGTGAAGAACCCGGTGGCGAAGAGCCCGGTGGAGAAGAACCCGGTGGCGAAGAGCCCGGTGGCGAAGAGCCCGGTGGCGAAGAGCCCGGTGGAGAAGAGCCCGGTGGCGAAGAGCCCGGTGGAGAAGAGCCCGGTGGAGAAGAGCCCGGTGGTGAAGAACCTGGTGGCGAAGAGCCCGGTGGAGAAGAACCCGGTGGGGAAGAACCCGGTGGTGAAGAGCCCGGTGGTGAAGAGCACGAAGAAGACTGATAAAGACGAAACCGAATACCAGCGAACCGGCCCTAGGAACGCGGAGCATATTCGATAGAAAAAACTCTGCTGGTCGAGGCTTCGGGGCTGGAATACGTCGATACGCAAAACGTTCGGATTAATCCGTCCAAGCGTAAGGTCAAAGACTACACTCTTGGGCGCAGACCAAATCTGCGTCCAAGGGTAAGATTTTGGGTAGGTAAATATACCGCTGAGGTCAGCTGCGCCCGTAAACGCCGACCCATTGACTGGGCCGCTTCGGATCTTGCATGCGCAGGAACAAATAGCGCGTAGCTGTCCAGGGTTTGATCCGGTTTGTGAGATTGTCCAAGATCAGGTCGCCCTGCGCCGAGCGGTAGACCAGAACCGCATGAGGCGTCCGGCGTGTGTCCAGAACGGTCGCAATCAAAAGCTTACTTGGATCAACCCCGGCATGGATCAGATCCCTTTTCTTCAACAATGCAAAGTCTTCACAATCACCGCCTCTGGGTGTTGGCAAGGCCCATCGCTCGCGCGTTTTGTACTGGGACTGATCCGTAACTTCCCGGGTCGACGCGTTTACGCGGCGATTCACTTGATTTACCACCGTCAGCTCTTGGTGGCTGGACAACGTGACCGAGCGTTTTGCAGTGCAAGCCCAGTTATATTGGTTGCATAGGTTGATTGCGCCTGAGGGCGGAGGTGAAGACGCAACGATTGGGATAAAGACGCCGTCGGATGCCTGCGCGACAGGTGCGGAGGCGATTACGCCGATACACACGGTGCAGATACCCAATGCGCGCGCCGCAGCCGATGCAAGAGCGGCAACACACCTCTTGGCTAAATTCGCGAATGAAATCATGCGAGTTCCCCGATCCGATGTTCTTCGAACGATTGCATGTCCAACTGCACCACATTCTGTTTCTTGAAACTATCTGTGATCAGGCGTTTCGCGCAATCTTTTGAGACCCTGCAAAGGAAACGGGGCGAAAATTCGTCCGAGAATCTGACAATTTCACGTAAGAATTTTGTTGGCGCGGCCACAATTCAGCCAAGAACCATTCGGCAGAGCGGGAGCGTTGAAGGGTAAGCGATTGAAATAAAACTATTAAACAAAAAAAGCCCGCTGTCGCGGGCTAATCAGTATCAACCAAACATGACATAAGCCGAATCTTGCTTATTCACCGTCAGTTTTCTCGGAATTATCAGTATCTTGGATACTAAACCCGAAGTTCACTCCGTGATTTCGACCACTACCAGTTCACGCTCGCTTGCGCCGCGCGCGTGATTCAGGGCCTGCTGGTAGTCATCCGAGTTATAGCAATCAACCGCTGCCTCCAGCGTCGGGAAGCGGGCCACCACGTTTCGTGGACGTTCCTTGCCTTCCAGTTGAACGTACCGCGCAGCACGGGCGATAAACTCGCCCCCGTGCTTGGCGATGGCCGGTCCGGCCAGTTCAGCGTATTTGCCGTACGCCTCGGTGTCCGTCACCGTGACATGCGCAATCCAAAGAGCAGCCATATTATCCTCCCAAAACCTGTTGTGCGGCCTTGATTGCCGCCTCTGCATTTGACGCATCCTTGCCGCCGCCCTGGGCCATGTCAGGGCGGCCGCCGCCTCCTTTTCCGCCCAACTCGATCACGGCCGCTTTTACAAGATCCACCGCCGAAATTCGCCCGGTCAGATCTTCCGTCACACCAGCGGCAACGGCCGCCTTGCCGCCCGTATCCGCAATCAGCAGCACCGCACCCGATCCAAGGCGGCTTTTGTGTTCGTCGATCAACGCAGGGAGGTCCTTACCTGAAACACCGCTAAGGGCTTGCGCCAGGAATTTCACACCATTTACATCCCGCGCCTCGGCACCACCGCCGTGACCGGCCCCACCAGCCATAGCCAGATCCCGGCGCAACTGAGCCACTTCGTTCTGCAAAGCCTTGCGTTCGTCCAGAAGGCTTTTCACGCGCGCCACAACGTCGTCCGGTTGCGCCTTCAGTTCTGATGCGACCTGAGCCAGACGTTGATCCTGTGCCGAAAGATAGCGGAAGGCTTCATCCCCGGTCAGCGCTTCGATCCGGCGCACACCTGCACTGCTGGCGCTGTCACCCAACACAACAAAGGTGCCGATATCTCCTGTCTGGCGCACATGTGTACCGCCACAGAGTTCTATCGACCACGTATCGCCGTCATGGCCTTTGCCTGTTGGTGCCTTGCCCATGGAGACGACACGAACCTCGTCACCATATTTCTCGCCGAACAGGGCCTGCGCGCCCAATGCGCGCGCGTCGTCGGGTGTCATGACCCGGGTTTCAACAGTCGAATTCTGGCGGATGAAATCGTTCACCTCGCGTTCGACTTTTTGGATTTCCTCCAGGCTCAGCGCTTTGGAATGACTGAAGTCGAACCGCAGACGATCCGCTGCGTTCAGCGAACCGCGTTGTGCTACGTGGTCACCTAGCGTTTCGCGCAGGGCTTCATGCAGCAGGTGCGTGGCCGAGTGATTGGCGCGAATGGCGGAACGGCGGGCGTGATCAACCTCAAGCTCTACCGCGTCGCCCTTGCAAACAACGCCGCTTTGAACCGCCACCTTATGAGCATAGACCTTGCCGTCGGCAAACTTCCTCGTGTCCTCCACGCGGCTCAGGTGATCGCGATCCTCCAGCCTACGCAACGCGCCAGTATCGCCGACCTGACCGCCGGCCTCCCCGTAGAACGGGGTCTGGTTCACGACGACCCAACCGCTGCTGCCCGCGTCGATCTTGTCGACCATTGCGCCATCAACAACCAAAGCGGCAACCTGCGCTTCGGCTTTCTCGGTATCGTAGCCGAGAAAATCCGTCGCACCGGCGGTATCCAGCACATCAAACCATACGACCTGATCCGCTGCTTCACCTGACCCGGCCCATGCGGCACGTGCCTTGGCCTTCTGTTCAGCCATCGCGGTGTCAAAACCGTCCGTGTCGACGCTCAGGCCCTTTTCACGCAGCGCATCCTGCGTAAGATCCAGTGGGAAGCCATACGTGTCGTAAAGCTTAAAGGCCGCTTCACCTGACAGGGGTGCCCCCTCAGAAAGCCCTGAAACCTCATCATCCAGCAACTTCAGACCACGGTCCAGTGTCTGCTTGAACCGGGTTTCTTCCAGCAGCAGCGTCTCTTCGATAAGCGGTTGCGCCTGTTTCAGTTCAGAATAATGCCCGCCCATCTGCTGCACCAGCGTAGGTACCAGGCGATGCATGACAGGATCCTTGGCGCCCAGCAGGTGCGCATGGCGCATGGCGCGGCGCATGATCCGGCGCAGAACATATCCCCGGCCGTCATTGCTGGGCATCACACCGTCTGCAATCAGGAACGAGGTCGACCGCAGGTGATCCGCGATCACCCTGTGATGCACGTTCTGGTCGCCATACGGGTCGACACCGGTCGCATCTGCCGAAGCCTCGATCAAGGTTTTGAACAAGTCGGTGTCGTAATTGTCATGGCTGCCCTGCAACAGCGCCCCAATCCGTTCAAGCCCCATACCTGTGTCGATGGACTGCATGTCAAGCTCGACCATCGAGCCATCTTCGAACTGCTCGTTTTGCATGAAAACGACGTTCCAGATTTCGATGAACCGGTCGCCATCTTCCTCGGGTGATCCCGGAGGGCCGCCCCAGATGTGATCGCCGTGATCATAGAAGATCTCGGTACACGGGCCGCAAGGTCCGGTCGGACCCATCTGCCAGAAATTGTCATTGGTGGCGATGCGAATGATCCGGTCCTCGGGCACACCGACCTTTTTCCAGATTTCAAAGGCTTCATCATCGGTATGATAGACAGTGGTCAACAGGCGGGTTTTGTCGATACCGAATTCTCTGGTGATCAGTTCCCAGGCAAAAGGGATCGCTTCATGTTTGAAGTAATCCCCGAATGAAAAGTTTCCCAGCATCTCAAAAAACGTATGGTGACGCGCCGTATAGCCAACATTGTCAAGATCGTTGTGCTTGCCACCCGCACGCACACATTTCTGCGCCGTGGTGGCGCGTTTGTAATCGCGGGTTTCCAGACCGGTAAACAGGTTCTTGAACTGCACCATGCCTGAGTTCACGAACATCAGTGTCGGGTCATTGCGCGGCACCAGCGGGCTGGACGCGACGATCTCATGCCCTTGTTTTTCAAAGTAGTTCAGAAAAGTCGATCGGATGTCGTTCAGGGTTGGCATAGGGCTCTCTCGGCGCACATATATCTTGGTCTCCGTTGGTTTAGCCCCGTGTCAGGTGAGTGTCCACAGCAGAGGCACACAGGAACGAAACAAGGCGACCCGATCAAGCCGCCTTGTTTCAAGTGTTACAGTCTTTGCGCAGATGTCAGGGGTTACCCACCTCAGGACATCAGGCCTCCAGAATATCGTCATCCTCGGCAACGCCTGGCGACATATCGAATTCCAGCCCATGCGCCGCGCGGATCTTGTCTTCGATGTCCAGCGCCACCCGGCTGTTTTCCCGCAGGTATTGTTTGGCGTTCTCACGCCCCTGCCCGATCCGCTCATCACCATAGCTGAACCAGGACCCGGACTTTTCGACAACACCAGCTTTAACACCCAAATCCAGCAATTCGCCCATCTTCGAGATGCCTTCGCCATACATGATATCGAACTCGACCTGCTTGAACGGCGGTGCGACCTTGTTCTTCACAACTTTGACGCGGGTCTGGTTCCCGACCACTTCATCCCGGTCCTTGATTGCGCCAATCCGGCGGATATCCAGCCGAACCGAGCTGTAGAATTTCAGCGCATTGCCACCGGTTGTGGTTTCCGGGCTGCCGAACATCACGCCGATCTTCATCCGGATCTGGTTGATGAAGATGACCATGCAGTTCGAACGGCTGATCGAGCCTGTCAGTTTGCGCATTGCCTGGCTCATCAGCCGGGCCTGAACACCCACGCTGCTGTCTCCCATGTCCCCTTCGAGTTCCGATTTCGGCGTCAGGGCAGCGACCGAGTCGACAACAACCATATTGACTGCGCCCGAGCGTACCAGAGTATCTGTGATTTCAAGCGCCTGCTCACCGGTGTCAGGCTGGGAGATCAAAAGCTCATCCAGATCAACGCCCAGCTTGCGGGCATATTGCGGGTCCAGAGCGTGTTCCGCATCTACGAACGCGCAAACTCCGCCGCGCTTTTGCTGCTCAGCAATGCAATGAAGGGTCAAAGTGGTTTTACCCGAGCTCTCAGGCCCGTAAATCTCAACGATACGCCCCATCGGCAGCCCGCCGATACCCAGCGCGATATCCAGACCCAGCGACCCGGTCGAGCTCGCCTCGATGTCCTGCCGGGCATCTTCTCCCAGCTTCATGATCGACCCCTTGCCGAACTGCCGTTCGATCTGGGCCAGCGCACTGTCGAGCGCCTTTTGCTTGTCTGCGTTTTTCTTGTCGCTCATTGTCAGAAGATCCGCCATTGTCCTGTCGCCTTCCCTTTTGTCACACCCTTAATCGGGCGGCAATCGCTGCTTTGTTCGCCTCTTGTTCCTTATGAGATCAAAAAGAGAACATTTCAACTAAAACTTACAGAAATCAGTCTTCTGCAATTGTGTTAAAGAGTCGTTTACGACAATCTGCATAAGAAACATGGCAACCTTGGGAACCGATAAATGCTTGTTTTTTATAAAGAACGACTTGCTTTTCTTTCAGTCCCCAAGACCGGAAGCACGGCTTATCACACGGCGTTGCGTGACCGGGCCGATCTCATCGTGACACATCCACCTGAGCTGAAACACGCCCCGGTGCGTCGGTATGACCGGTTTTTCCAGACCATGTTTCGAAAACTGTTTGATACCGAGATGGAAATTATGGCCGTTGTGCGCGAGCCGTTGGATTGGCTGGGCAGCTGGTACCGGTTTCGCAGTCGTGAAGACTTGATAGGTCAACCGCGCTCGACACGTGACATGAGTTTTGACGCATTCGTGCAAGCCTATTTGCTGGACACACGTCCCGAGTTCGCCAATGTCGGCAGCCAGGCGCAATTCTTTCGTACTCGCAAAGACAGTTCTAGCGCTCGTCATATCTTCAAATACGAGCATCAAGACAAGGTGTTAGACTTTCTGCAAGCACGTCTGGACATGCAGATCGACCTGAAGCGCGAAAACGTATCGCCTCCGGGAGATTTGCATCTGTCACCTGCTACCGAACAGAAGTTTCGAAATGCCTGCCCAGAAGAATTTGCGCTGCACAAAGCCGCATTGTGATCCATCAGTTGAGTTGTTGAAACACAGCCTCTGTCAATTGGTTGAGGGAAAACGGTTTGGGCAGAAAGGTTGAGTTGGCAATATCCGGACCGGTATCGCCGAAAACGCCTTCGGTATACCCGGACACGAAGATCACACGCGCGTCCGGGCGCGTCTCCCTAGCCTTGCGCACCCAAGTGGGCCCGTCCATTCCTGGCATGACAACATCTGTGACGAATACATCAACACTTAACGCGGAATCTTCAAGCAGTCGAAGCGCCTCTTCCGCCGAGTCCGCCTCGAGCACGGTGTAACCTTTCAGCCGCAGGGCGCGGGTCGCAAAGGCGCGAACAGGCGCCTCATCCTCGACCAGCAGCACCACGCCTTCGCCCTGCCTGGCGCTCTGGGCTTCGGGCTGGACTGGCGATTCAGTTTCGACCTCGGACGTCGTCGCGCAAACCGGAAGAAAGACAGTGAACTCGGTGCCCCGTCCAATTGCGCTGTCGACAAAGATAAACCCACCGGTTTGCTTTACGATCCCGTAGGCCGTTGACAACCCCAACCCGGTGCCCTCACCAGTTCGTTTCGTGGTGTAGAAGGGTTCGAAAATCTTCTGCAGCTTATCTGCTGGGATACCAACACCGCCATCCACAACCTTGACTGTCACATAGTCGCCCGGTTGTACGGTTGCCCTGTCCCGCATGAGAGGCTGCAAAAGGGTCAACACACTGGTTTCAATGCGAATTTCACCACCGTCCGGCATGGCATCTCGTGCGTTAACGACAAGGTTCATCAGCACCTGCTCAAGTTGACGCTTGTCCGCCCGCACGGGTTTGAGCACCGGATCGTGGCTCAGCGTCAATTGCACCTTCTCGCCAACCAAACGGTTCAGCAGGTGAATAAGGTCCGAGATCGTGTCACGCAGATCCAACACTTCCGGCCTGAGGGTCTGTTTTCGCGAAAACGCCAAAAGCTGACTGACCAGCGCGGCGGCCCGGTTGGCATTCTGATTGATCTGCACCAAATCCCCGTAGTCCGGGTCATTCTGGTCATGGCGCAACAGCAGCAGATCGCAGTGACCGGAAATGGCCGTCAGCAGGTTGTTGAAATCATGTGCAACACCTCCGGCCAATTGCCCTACGGCCTGCATCTTCTGGCCCTGAACGAATTGAGCTTCCAGAGTCTTCAGTTCAGTCGCATCGTTCAGAACCGCGATCAGGCATATCTTTCCATCGACAAACATACGGCTCAGGGTGACTTGAACAAAGATTTCCTTGTCGTCCCTAATGAACTGCAAAAACTCTGATCGCTGCGTTTCTTCATGCGCCTCGGTTCGTTTCAACCAATCCAGCACAGGGCCCCCTACGCCCCGCATGATGTCGCTGATGTTACTGCCTTCAAGCTGCTTCTTTCCCAACAGTTTCGCCGCCAGCCGATTACTGTCCAGAATGATGCCGTCCTCGGAAAGTCTGAGGATTGGAACCGGGAGGTCAGAGAAGGACATGACCGCATCCTGTGCGGGCATCTGCGTAATCGGTAACAAACAAAGGCTTCGTTCCGACCCGGATTGAGAAAATTCGGACACGGCTGCCAGAATATGACAATCGCGGGTCCTGACTGCGTTGACAGCCCCGGTCCGCGGTTCGGCTTCGCTGAAAATATCCTGCGCCCTGGCAGGGTGCGCACCAAACAAACGCTCGGCCGTGGCATTGACGCGCAATACGTCACCTGCGCGTCCAAGGGTTACGACCGGCAAGCCAAGGGTTTGCCAGCTATCCTGTTGAACACAGCTAAAGTTCCAGTAGAACAGTCCCGGCCGCAATCGGTGCACGGAAACCGAAATAGTCCGATCGCCACCGGGAAACTCGCTCTGGGCGCTTCCTGTGGATTGCGCCCGCGATTGTAGGCTCAACAAGATCGCCGAAGGGTTAGCAAACCTGGAGCGCAAACAGCGGGCTAGGTTTTCGCCTCGTATGGCCCCCAGCTTTTTGTCCGCCAGGACGTTCGCGGCCAATATGTCACCATACCCGTTTGAGATCACGACCGGAGCATCCTCGCGCTCTGCGAAAGCGGCCAAAAGGGCTGATATCTGTTGCAAATGCCTGTTCGTAATCGCCCCCTTGATCCCAAACAAGAGCGCCACAACCAAAAGGGAAATGCCTGTTGCCAGCAAACCTTTTGTCCAATCCGACGGCAGAAACCCAACCGCAGGTGCCAGGCTGATCAACAGCGCCACAAACACCAACGACCCGATCCGAAACACCGATGGAGTATCGGCGGTTGAAGGGACTGGAACAAATTCAGTGATGTCAGGCATAAACGGCTCGGGCACAGGTTTTGCGGTAATAACAGGTAGAATTGGTTAACACTCGCCTAACGGCGCTAAAAAACAAATCAGCTACCCAGGGTTGTATTTACCGAAAGATCAGCGCGTCAAGTGTGACGTAAAGAACCCGTCGGACCCGCGCGTTACCTGCCACGCCTGCCGGAAGGTTTCACGCCAGCCCGCATGTTTTGTCAGAAACCTGTCGACAACCGCATCGTTCTCGTCGGCAAGAACCGAACACGTTGCATAAGCCAGCACTCCACCTGCTTGGACCAATGGCGTGATATCTGCGAGAATGTCAGCCTGAATGACCGTGAGTTCTTGCAACCGTTCTTCAGTCAACGCCCATTTGCCTGCCGGTGCGCGCCGCCACGAACCGCTGCCAGAACACGGGGCGTCGGCCAAAACGACGTCAAAAGGCCCGTGACCAGCAAGTTCCGCGCTGTTCAGGATGGTTATTCTGGCCCCTGCCCGTTCTGCCCGCGCTGGAATATCCTTCATTCGGCGTGCGTTTACATCATGAGCGTATACTTCGACGCCTTTGTTTGCAGCAATCGCAAGCGACTTGCCGCCGCCCCCGGCGCAATAGTCCAAAACGCGCATTCCAGGGCGCAGATCCAAGGCAGCAACAACCGCCTGACTTGCCGCATCCTGAAGCTCGACCAAGCCCTGAGCGTATGCCTGGCTTTGCGCGATCCGACGCGTGCCCTCTGTCACCTCTAGGCCAGTCTCGCATATCGGTGTTGGACAGGCAGAAATACCGTCGGTCGCCAATGCATTAATCGCCCGGGTTGCATCCGTTTTCAACAGATTGAGCCGCAGAAAAACCGGGGCGCGCTCTTGCAATGCCAATGCGCAAGGCACGGCGGCATCGTTCAAGGATGCAACGAACCTTGGCCACAGCCAGTCGGGAAGATCATATCTCTCGGCGTCGGATGCAAAATCCCTTGATACTTCGTCATTTTGAAGGGCTTCTGGCGCGTGGCGGTCACCGGTAAACAACTCAACCGGATCTTCACCCGATGCGCGAATTGCGCCGATCATCAGGCCGCGGCCAGTTCCGGAACCACCCAAAGCAGCAAATGAGCGTTTGCACCGCACAGCGTCAAACACATGATCGCGAATAGCTGCCCGATCCTTGGAGCCCGCAAACCTGCTGCGCCGCGCCCAGCCGGTCAGCGCTTTTTCAACCGGGGCCCCGGCCAGAATTTGATCCAATATTTCAATCGAGGCCTGAACGCGGGCAGCAGGTGTCATCACGGATTACCTTGACTGAAACAGGCCGTGACAGGCCAATACAAAATAGCTACGGCACCCCGAGCATGGGTGCCGTATGTCACGCGCAACGGCTTACATCACCCGGTAGTTCGGGCTTTCACGTGTGATCTGAACATCGTGCACGTGGCTCTCTTTCAGACCTGCGCCCGTGATCTTTACGAATTGGCAGTTTCTGCGCATCTCTTCGACAGTCGCGCAGCCGGTGTATCCCATCGCGGCGCGCAAACCACCAACTAGCTGGTGGATCACTGCACTGGCTGATCCTTTGTAAGGAACCTGCCCTTCAATCCCTTCGGGTACCAGCTTGTCATTTGCTGCGTCCTTCTGGAAATACCGATCCGCCGATCCGCGCGCCATCGCACCAAGACTGCCCATACCGCGATAGGATTTGAACGACCGGCCCTGATACAAAATGACCTCACCCGGGCTTTCGTCTGTGCCCGCGATCATCGAACCGACCATGGCGCAGGACGCGCCAGCCGCGATTGCCTTGGCAAAATCGCCCGAGAACTTGATGCCACCATCCGCAATGACCGGAACATCTCCCGCCGCAGCCGCACAATCACTGATCGCGGTCAGCTGAGGGACACCAACGCCCGCCACCATGCGTGTTGTACAGATCGAGCCGGGGCCAATGCCCACCTTGATGGCGTCAGCACCCGCGTCGATCAGTGCCTTGGTCGCCTCGCCTGTGGCCACGTTTCCCGCAATGATCTGAACCTCGTTCGACAGGGTTTTGACCCGTCTGACCGCATCCAGCACACCCTGAGAATG
This sequence comes from Ruegeria sp. L11, assembly GCF_056531755.1. NCBI lineage: Bacteria > Pseudomonadati > Pseudomonadota > Alphaproteobacteria > Rhodobacterales > Roseobacteraceae > Ruegeria > Ruegeria sp. L11. Next base: position 596,200 of record NZ_JBQFMI010000001.1, on the reverse strand, counting down.
ACCATGCGCCGTATCGACGACAATGATATCCACGCCCGAAGCCACCAGTTGCTCGGACCGCTCAAATCCCGCGTCTCCAACCGATGTCGCGGCAGCCACTCGCAGGCGGCCAAGCCGGTCTTTGCAGGCAGTTGGGTTCAGAACGGCCTGTTCGGTGTCTTTCAACGTTAGCAGACCTGTAAGTTTTCCCGTGCCATCGACCACAAGCAATTTTTCGATACGACGGGCCCGCATCAGGCTTTTAGCCTCTTCCAGATCGGCGGGTTCTTTCAGCATTGCCAGGTTTTCCGAGGTCATCATCGCCTTGATCGGTGTGTTGTCGGAATTGGCAAAGCGCATATCCCTGTTGGTCACGATACCAACAACGCGGCCATCCGCGTCAACTACCGGGAAACCGGTAAAATTATAGCGCTCGACCAGAGCCTTCGCATCGGCCAGGGTTTGATCCGCGCGCAAGGTAACGGGGTTGTAGACGATACCCGACTCGAACCGTTTGACGCGGCGAACTTCGCGAGACTGCTCTTCTACGGAAAGGTTCTTGTGGATGACCCCGATACCGCCCGCCTGTGCCATGGCAATGGCCATGCGCGCCTCGGTCACAGTGTCCATGGCCGAGCTCAGCAGCGGGATGTTCATGGTAATCTCACGCGTGACACGCGTGGTGGTGTTCGCTGTTGCCGGCAGCACTGAAGATGCGGCCGGAACCAGAAGAACGTCGTCAAAGGTGAGTGCCTCACGAATCTGCATCTGAATACCCCATGCAAAAGCCCGTTTGGCGGTGACCCTATTGCATGGATTGAACCAAAGGAAAAGCCCTTGGGGGCAACTCTGTGGCTCCAGTTGCCTATACAGCCGAAGAAAACGACGCATGCCGCGCAAATCGTGCCGCTGATAGCCCTTTCCCTTTGCGCTCAAACCCATATCTTGCCGGGAAAACACGCGAACACAAAAAGGCATGTCACTCATGACCACCGACCCACTTGTCGTCTTTACCCCGTCCGGCAAACGCGGGCATTTTCCTGTCGGAACGCCCATTCTGACCGCAGCCCGCCAATTGGGAGTGGATCTGGATTCGGTTTGCGGGGGCCGTGGTATCTGTTCAAAGTGTCAGATCACCCCAAGCTATGGCGAGTTTCCCAAGCACGGCGTCACGGTGGCCAAGGATGCGCTGAGCGAATGGAACGCTGTCGAGCAACGATACGACGACAAGCGCGGTCTGAAACCCGGTCGTCGACTGGGCTGTCAGGCTTCGGTTCAGGGCGATGTCGTGATCGACGTACCGCCAGAAAGCCAGGTACATCGTCAGGTCGTTCGCAAGGCCGCCACGGCACGCGCCATCACCATGGATTCAGCAACGCGTCTGTATTTCGTGGTGGTCGAAGAACCCGACATGCATTCGCCAACCGGCGATCTGGAGCGCCTTGAACGTGCGCTGCGCGAGCAATGGAAAATTGACGCGGCCACGGCGGACCTATCGCTTCTGTCCAAGCTGCAACCGGTTCTGCGCAAAGGCAAATGGGAAGTCACTGTGGCCGTTCACAAAGGTCACAAGGACAGCGTCGCACGCGTCGTCGAAATCTGGCCCGGCCTGCACGAAGGCGGGCTGTATGGGCTGGCCATCGACCTCGGCTCAACTACGATTGCGGCTCATCTGACCGACTTGGAAACCGGCGAAGTCAAGGCGTCGTCGGGTCTGATGAACCCGCAAATCCGCTTTGGCGAAGACCTGATGAGCCGTGTTTCATATTCCATGATGAACCCCGGCGGGGATCAGGAAATGACAAAAGCCGTGCGCGAGGCGATCAATGATCTGACCACCTCAATCGCTGAAGAAGCTGGGATTGACACCGTGCTGATCGTTGAAACGGTGTTTGTCTGCAACCCGGTCATGCACCATCTGCTGCTGGGTCTGGACCCGGTCGAGCTGGGTCAGGCGCCCTTTGCCCTGGCCACGTCCGAGTCGATGTCCCTGCCCGCACGCGAGATGGAACTGACCACCATGAACCCCCGCGCGCAGGTCTATATCCTGCCTTGCATCGCGGGGCACGTAGGCGCGGATTGCGCGGCGGTAGCTCTGTCCGAAGAACCCGGCAAGTCCGAGGATTTGGTTCTGATCGTCGATGTGGGCACCAATGCCGAAATCCTGCTGGGCAACACCAGCCGCGTTCTGGCCTGTTCCTCGCCCACAGGGCCTGCGTTTGAAGGCGCACAGATCAGTTCTGGCCAGCGCGCGGCACCCGGCGCGATCGAGCGGATCGAAATCGATCCCCTTACCAAGGAACCCCGCTTTCGCATCATCGGGTCCGAGAAATGGTCGGACGAAGACGGCTTTGACCTTGATGTCGCCACCACTGGTATCACCGGTATCTGCGGCTCGGGCATTATCGAAGCTGTGGCCGAGATGCGTATGGCTGGCCTTCTGGATGAAAGTGGCCTGATCGGATCGGCCGAACAGACAGGAACGGCCCGCTGCATTCCTGAAGGCCGCACACACGCTTACCTGATTCACGATGCCAGCGCCGAAGGTGGCCCCCGCATCACCGTCACGCAGGGCGACATCCGCGCCATCCAGCTGGCAAAATCCGCGCTATATGCCGGTGCGCGTCTGCTGATGGACGAGATGGAAGTTGACAAGGTGGATCGTGTGGTTCTGGCCGGTGCCTTTGGAGCTCATATTTCGACCAAACACGCCATGGTTCTGGGCATGATCCCTGATGCACCGCTGGACAAGGTCACCAGCGCGGGTAATGCCGCTGGTACAGGCGCGCGGATTGCGCTGTGCAATATCGGATCACGCGCTGAAATCGAACGCGTCGTGCGCGAGATCACCAAGATCGAAACCGCAATTGAGCCGAAGTTCCAGGATCATTTCGTGGCCGCCAACGCGATCCCGCACAAAACCGATCCGTTCCCGGAACTGACGCAGGTTGTCACGCTGCCCAATCCAAGCTTCAACACGGGCGGAGAAAGCGAAACAGGCGGTGGACGCCGTCGCAGACGTCGCGGTTAAACCAGCAAAGGAACGACTCGCAGGTACGCCTTGGGTCGTTCCCCAAACTGGTTTCAGGTTGCGCGTCGCACCTCGCCCAGCGACGAAACGCCCATCTGCGCCATGGCAATACTCATTTCATCACTCAGCACAGACCACAGCTGCTCAAGCCCTTCTTCCCCTTCTGCCGCGATTGCAAATTGCAGGATGCGGCCGAAGAAGGCAAAATCTGCCCCGTTTGCCAACGCTTTCAAAACATCCTCGCCCGAGCGCAAACCGCTGTCGTAAAACAGCGGATAATCCGGACCGACGGCGTTCCGAATTTCTGGCAATACGGCAATCGGCGCTGGCGCACTGTCCAACTGGCGCCCACCGTGGCTTGAGACCTGAATGGCATCGACACCTGCCGACCTGAGGCTCAGCGCGTCCTCTGCATCCAGAACGCCCTTGACCACCAGTTTCCCGGCCCACTGGTCGCGCAGACGGGCCAAAGTCTCCCAAGTCGCCCTGGCCCGGCTTTCCCGGCGATCAAAATCATATCCGTCCATCAGGAAATTCGCCATTTCGGGCTTGCCCCGCAGCAGCGTCGACAGCGACCACCGCGGATGAAGCGCAAAATCAAGCACCTGTTTCGGACCCATTTTGAACGGCATCCTGAACCCATGGCGCAATTCGCGCGGGCGACGTCCCACTTCGGGCACGTCGACCGTCAGTACCAGCGTTTCGTACCCCGCAGCCTTTGCACGCTCGACCAGCTTGAACGTGCCACTGCCATCGCCGCTGAAATACAGTTGAAACCAGGCATGTCCTTCTGCCTCGACAATCAGGTCTTCCAACGGGGTCGATGCGACGGTTGACACCCCAAGCGGCACCTCGTACCGCGCCGCAAGACGTGCCAGCATCAGATCTGCACCGGGGGCCGACAGGTTGCACATACCCATCGGTGCGATGCCAAACGGGCGCTGGGTCGACCTGCCAAAGACGGAACAAGCCAGCGACCTTTCACTTACATCTTTCAGAATCCGAGGGCGAAGGATCAGCTTATCCAGTGCAGCCCTGTTTCGGGCTGCGCCAACCTCGGCCCCGGCAGACCCATCGATATAGTCAAACACCATCCACGGCAGACGCCGCCGCGCCAGGCGGCGGGCGTCTTCGGAACTGTGGATAGCGCTGGATAACATCAGGCCTGTACGGCCTTCATGAACCGGTCGCGGATCACCACCGGATCCATAGTAATAACAGGCATCTTGGCGTTTCCGCTTTCGCACTTGGCCACGATGATGGTCATCTGTTTCGAATCCAGCGCTTCTTGCAGCACGCGGCCGGTGTCTTCGGCCTGACATTCGATTACGCGCTCGCATCCCGCGGCTTCCGCCATTTTCGCCAGAGAGGTCTTCTGCCCGGCATAAGTCGGCTGATCCCCAGTGGACCCGTAAGAGCCATTGTCGACGATCAACAGGATATAGTTGTCCGCCACGTTATTGGCGATGGTCGGCAAGGTACCCAGATTGGTCAGGACCGACCCATCCCCATCGATAACGGTAACCGGCTTGGGCTGCGACAAGGCTAACCCCAAGCCAATAGATGAGGCCAGCCCCATCGTGCCCAGCATGTAGAAATTGGTGGGCTGGTCGTCGATGGCGTGCAACTCCTGGCTTGGAATGCCAATGTTACAAACAACGAGCTGATCGCGCAGGATCGGAGCGATTTCTTTCAGAATTTCAGAACGGATCATTGGTCGCCATAGCCTCCCCAGAAACTGGCATCGGTCAGAATGGCGACCGGTTTGTTGCACATAAAGGTGTATTTGAGGATCGCGTCGAGTTCCTCAACATCTGACTGATGGTGGAAGTGATAAGTCGGGATATTCAGCTGAGCCAGCAGCGCTTTGGTATGCACAGCCATTTCAACCTGGCAGGCAACCGGTTCGCGCAGCTCTCCGCGATAGGAAATCAGCATCGGCAATGGCATGCGATAAAACTGGATCAGTGTCGCCAGTGTGTTGATCGTCACACCGATTGCGGTGTTTTGCATGATGATCGCGGGACGTTTGCCGCCCATCCATGCCCCGGCGCACAGGCCCATCCCCTCGTCTTCCTTGTTGGACGGGATGTGATGGATGTCCTCTCGCTGGTCGATTTCAGCGATGACACCCGCCAGTTGCTTGCACGGGACGGTGGTGACGAACGAGATATCGTTGGCCACCAGATCGTCGGTTATCTTCTTGTCTATGTTCATGGTCGGGCTGTTGGTCCTGTTGGGGCGCTTGGCGCGATTAAGGAAATCAGGTTCTGCGGTGCACATGTACAGCGCAGGGGGCATGACGAACAACGCGTGACGCTGTCGATCCCAGAAAGTAGTCGCTCAGGTCCGGTTTGTGCGAACCAATAACAATGCAGTCCACATTGTTGCTGGTCGCGTAGTCAATGATGGTGCGGGCGGTGTGTCCTTTGATAATTTCGGCTTTCACACCATCCAGCCCGTCAACTTTTTGCAACAATGCCCGCCTCGCGCGTTCGAACCCTTCGGCCACTGCGGATTTGTCGAGATAGGCGCTGACTGATCCCTGTGGCATTTCGTAGACATGCAAGCCGATAATCTCGGCCCCGTTTTCGGACAAGGCACGCGCGACCTCCAGCGTATGTTGTGATATGCCGTGATCCAAAGCCATCGGGACCAGAATATTCTTGTACATGGTGGCCTCCAGTTCTGTCAGGTTTATCCCCAGGGTCTCAGGATAATCTTCGGTGCGGCTACAGAGCCAGAGCGGATATCGCGAAACGCCTGCGCGCCATCAGCCAGTGCTCGCTCATCAACCCAATTCAGTGCGCCAAGACGGCCGTCAAAGATCGCCTGGGCCGTGTCGCGGAAATCCTGCGCGGTGTAGGTGTAGGTTCCGATAAAGGTGATCTCCTGCAAGGTCATGCGACGCACGTCCAGACCTCCGGCATCTTCACCCAATCCGACATGCGCGATCACGCCACCCGGCGCGGCCAGGGCCGAAGCGACCGACCGTGTCGCGGCATATCCAACAGCATCAATGACCAACGGGAAAGACCCATTGGGCGCATCCACAAGTGCAAAACTTTCGATTTCCGCCAGATAAGTCCGGCGCAACGCGTTTGGTTCCGCGATTGTAACGTCTTCAATACCCTGCGCCCGCAGGGCCAAGGCCGCCGCAAGGCCAATAGCCCCTCCGCCAATCACCAAGGCGCGGCGGTCCATCGCTGAATGCAGAGCCTCGATCCCCAGTCTGACTGCGTGCCAGCTTACCGCCAGAGGTTCGGCCAGCGCAGCCTTGGCGAAAGGGACATCATCGGGCACGTCGACAAGATTTCTGCCTGGCATCGAGACATATTGCGCGAACGCCCCTTCGCGCGGTGGCATCGAGATGATCTGGCGGTCCGGGCACAGATTCTCGCGACCCGCCCGACATGCCGCGCATTGGCCACAGGTTACCAGCGGGTTGATCGTCACCCGGTCACCGGCGCGGATACCATCAGCTATGACACCGGCTGCCTCGTGCCCGAGGATCAGGGGCGCTGGGCGACGTGCATCATGGCCCAGATAGGCGTGCATGTCCGATCCGCAGATGCCAACCGCCTCGACCCGGATCAGGTGTTCCGATGCGCCCGGTTCGGCATTCGGCACATCGTCAAAAACCATGTGTTCAACACCTTTGTAAACCAGAGCCTTCATTTGGCAGTAAACCCTCCGTCAACCATCAGAACCTGTCCCGTGACATAGTCAGATGCCCGAGAGCATAAGAACAGGATCGGCCCGTCGATATCCTGCATCCGCCCATTGCGTCCGATACAGGTTTGCGCGGCGTTCCGTTCCGCGCGCTTGGGGTCGTCGAACACAGCCTGCGTCAGTTCGGTGGGAAAGAACCCCGGTCCAATGGCGTTGGCGTTTATGCCAAAGGGCGACCACGCCTCGGCCATGGCGCGTGTCAACTGCCCGATCCCCGCCTTGGACGCGCCATAGGCGATACCACCTGGAAAAGCGCGCGTTGTTTGCAGCGAGGCGAAATTGACAATTCGCCCCCACCCCTTTTCCTTCATCGCCGGAACCATCGCCTGGCTGAGGAAGAACGGTGCGCTGAGGTTCAGGGCAAGCGTGGCGTCCCACCCCTCAGGAGTAACATCATCGGCGGCCTCACGCGTATTCACCCCAGCCGCATGGACCAGAATGTCGGGGGGGCCAAACTTGGAAGTGACGGCCTGTGTCAACGCATCTACCCCAGCGCGATCTGCAACGTCTGCAACAACCGCTGCAGCGCGCGTGCCAATCTCGGCCTGCATCTCCGCCAACGCGTCACTGCGCCGGGCCACGCCGATAACACGGGCACCTGCTGCGGCAAGGGTTCGTGCCACTTGCCGCCCAAGTCCCGAGCTGGCACCGGTGATACACGCCACCCGGCCTGTCAGGTCAAATAAAGTGCGCGGGTCATCCATCGGCAGTCAAGTCGAACTGCTCGTCCGGGAAATACTTCGCAAGACGCACATCTGCTGCACGGGCGTGACCCTCCATTCCTTCTAACCGCGATATCCGCGCGGTCGCTTCGGCAATAGGCTTCGACCCTTCGCGCGTAGCCCGCTGCCACGTCACGATCTTCATGTATTTGTGGACACTCAGCCCGCCAGTATAGCTGGCCGCGCCCGAGGTTGGCAGAACATGGTTCGTACCGGTCGCCTTATCTCCGTATGACACGGTTGTTTCCTCGCCCAGAAACAGCGATCCATAACAGGTCAGTCGTTCCAGCCACCAATCCAGATCCTCAGCCTGAACCGTCAGATGTTCGGGTGCATATTCGTCGGAACAGGCGGCCATCTCTTCGCGGTTGGAACAGACGATAACCTCAGCATAATCGCGCCATGCGGCCGAGGCGTTTTCGCGGTTCAGTTCCGGCAGATCGGCGATGAGCGCAGGTACCAGTTCCATCACCTTTTGCGCAAGGTCGCGATCATCAGTGACCAGCCAGACCGGCGAGTTGTATCCGTGCTCGGCCTGACTGACCAAATCGGTGGCGACGACATGCGCATCGGCAGACTGATCGGCAAGGATCAAACTGTCGGTCGGACCTGCGATCATGTCGATACCAACCTTGCCGTAAAGGATGCGCTTGGCTTCGGCCACGAACTGGTTGCCGGGGCCCACAAGGATGTTGGCGCGCGGCAAACCGAACAGACCGTAAGTCATGGCGGCAACACCCTGCACGCCCCCCATGGCCAGAATGCTGTCGGCCCCGCAGATATGCGCCGCATAAACGATGGCAGGCGCAACCCCTTCGCCAGGGCGCGGAGGCGAGCACGCCGTGATGTGGCGACATCCCGCAACTTTCGCTGTGGTCACTGTCATAATCGCACTGGCGATGTGGCTGTATCGCCCCCCTGGCACGTAACACCCTGCAGCATCCACTGGAATTGCCTTCTGCCCGGCAACGAAGCCCGGAACGATCTCGGTCTGAACGTCAGATACGGTCGCTTTCTGCGTCTCGGCAAAGCGCCGCACATTGTCGTGGGCGAAACGGATGTCGGCCTTCAGCTTTTCGGAAACTTTTGCACAGGCGGCCTCAATCTCAGCCGGGGTCAGCAAGACATTCCCTTCGTACTTGTCGAACTTGGCGGCGTATTCTCTTGCCTTTGCATCACCGCCCGCCTCGATATCGGTAAGAATGGTCTTAACCGTATCATGCACCTCTGAGGCGTGTGATTGAGCCGTTAAAGTTGCCTTTTTCAGATATTCACGAGGCATGTTCAGCAGGTCCTATTGGTAGATTTCAGGTAGCAATGTTGTCGACACGGCTGGCACGTAGGCGATCAGGATCACCACGATCAGCATGGTCAATACGAAAGGCACGGCTCGGGCGGCAATCTTCAGAATGGATTCACCGGTAATGCCAGATACGACGAACAGGTTCAGCCCCAGCGGCGGGGTGATAAAACCCACTCCCAGCGCGGTGATCATCATGATGCAGAACTGGATCTCGTTCATGCCGATATTGTCAGCCAGTGGTTTCAGGATAGGTGCCAGGATGACGATATTCGGCGTCGTCTCCATGACGCAGCCCGCTGCGATCAGGATGCCGATCATCAACAGGATCAGCAGATATGGGTCGTCTGTCAGCGAGGTCACCGAAGTGACAAACCCCTGAGGAACACCCATGATCGCCAGCGCCTCGGCCAGCGGAGCCGAAAAGGCGATGATCGGCAGGATCACCCCGTTCACCTTTGCAGAGCTGACCAGCATCGACGGAAAATCCGCCAATGTCAGCGTACGCAGGATGAAGCCCATGATGATGGTGACGACAACAGCCGTGGCACCAGCCTCAGTCGGCGTAAGTCGGCCCGAAAAGATGCCGTAAAAGATAATCCCCGGCACGATAAAGGCATACCAGCCAGACCTGAGCGCCTTGCCCAGATTGGCCAACCACTCCCCCATGGTCATCATGCCGCCACCTTCGTAAGCGTAAAGGCGGTTCATGATGATGTTGGTGATCAGGATCGACACCAGGATAGCCAGACCCGGGATCAGAGCGGCCAGAAAAAGCGTTGATGCGGAGATGCCCAGCACAAGGCCGATGATGATATAGGCGATTGAGGGCGGTATCAGGATGCCCGTGCAGGCACCGGCCGCGACCAGAGCACAGGCGTAGGGGCGCGGATACCCGCTTTCCACCAACCGGTTGATGGTCATCCGACCCACCGCAGCAGCCCCCGCAGCATCCGATCCCGAAATTGCCGCAAACATTCCGCAGACCAGCACCGTGGCCGATCCAAAGCCCCCCTTGGCGAAGCATGTCAAAGCCTCGGCAACATCCAGAAACTTGCGTGACAACCCTGTCCGAACCAAAACATCCCCGGTCAGGATAAACAAGGGCACAGCAGTCAGGGCAAAAGCGTCGATGCCAGTAAACAGGCTCTCTCCGACAAGGCTGAGAGGAAGGTCACCGGACATGATCAGCATTACAATCGCTGCTGTCCCAATGGCGGCCCAAACGGGCACGGCCAAGGCAATCAGGCCTACGAACAGGATCACCGGCAGGTAAAAATCCCAGCCCAGTTCAACGGTTTGATTGAGGGAATTCCAAAGCATCCGGTCTCTCCTCAGTCAAACAGCTTGTCGCCTTCGAAGACGGGCGTGCCGTCGCGAAGGCATTTCAGATCGCGTAACAGGGATTGGATCAGCCGCCAGATCATCAGGGCAAACCCGGTCGGCACAGCCATCAGGAACCAAACCTTGGAAATCCGCAAACCGTCCGTAACGGAACCAAACTTGGCCGAAACGTGAACCGCTTCATACGACCAGTAGAGTGCGATGATAGCCACCAGGAACATCACCAGATCGCCGAAGATATACAGCAGTGCCTTGGGGCGCGGCCCGACATAGTGCATGATCACATCGATCCGGATATGGGCGCGCTCTTTCACCGCGGCAGCAGCACCGATCCAGGCAAGGTAGATAAAGGAATACCGTACGATTTCCTCGCCCCAGATCGAGGAATAGGCGAATATCTCGCGCCGCAGCACCTCGATGGCCATGGTGATCACCAGCATCACGTAGAACACCAGCAGCAACCAGCGTTCGGCGTTTCGGTCAATGTTCTGAAGAACGGTCATCTGATCCTCCGGCGATGGAACAGCCAAGTCCGCACCTGCCTTGACGGGCCACTGTCGGCCGCGCAGTACAAGATCGTGGACGCCCGCAGGCGCCCACAGGTTTCACCTTAGGCGTCGTGGACGTAGTATTTGCCCTGCGTACCAGCCGCTTCGACCAGCTTCTCAAAGTTGTCCATCGAACCGGCCAGTTCCGTCTTGAACGGATCCCATTCCGAACGCTGATACCCACCGGCATCCTGCCATTCCGCCAGCTGATCATCGCTGAGCGAATGGAATTCAACACCAGCTTTGTTCAACTCGGCCATGGCATAGGCGCGGGCCGACGGAACTTTGGACAGGTTCTGATGACCGGTCATCTCGGCACCCCACATGATGCCTTCCTGCACGTCAGCTGGCATCGAGTTGAACCACTCCAGATTACAGGAATACACCTGACTGTCCGGAACGGCCTGCGTAAAGGTCACATGGCTGAGGATGTCCTTGAAACCGAAAACATAAAGCGCCCCGACCGACGGATCGAGCGCGTCGGCAACACCCTGCTTGATCGCCGAAGGTGTTTCACCCCATGCCACAGGCGTCGGGTTGGCACCAACCATGCGATAGTATTGTTGCAGCATCTTCGAACCGGGAACGCGGAACTTGATCCCGCCCATGTCCCCCGGTGTTATGACCGCATTGCCACCCTGCCGGACTGCGACAACACGCGGATCGATATTCACGTAGAACAGGGCCTTGAAGCCTGCCGCCTCGACCTTGGGGTGGACTTCGCTTTTCCACGTGTCCGAATGGACAAGGTTGGTGAAGCGCTGGTTCGACCCGCACAGATACGGCATGTTGATCAGGTCGACCGTGGACGCAAAAGGCGCAAAATTCGACAGCGAGTGCTGCGCGGCCTGAATGGTTCCACCTTGTACTTTCTGCACCAGCGCACCGCCCGCGCCTAGCTGGCCACCGGGGGCCAATTTGACATAGACCTTGCCGTTGGTAGCATTCTGGATGTTTTCCTTCAGATCCAGCTGCATGATCGGATAGCTGCGCGACGCACCCAGCACATAGGCTGTCGCCACCGTCATAATGTGGTCTGCGGCCTTTTCGCGCTCACTCTCTTCTTTTGCGGTTTGCGCGGCAGCCTCGGAAGACCACAAAACACCCCCTGCCCCGGCAACCAATGCGGCCGTGAACGCGCCACTCGCGCTCAGCTTCAGAAAGTTGCGACGTTCTGTTGACGCCAGTTCAATCTCGTCGTTGTTCATGAATTGCCCTCCCAAGCAAAAGTTCAGCTGCCGTCTGTTGCGTTTCGGTCAGCTTCCTTTTTCAGAATCGCGACAACGAACAAAATCGACGCCGCGAACAGAACCAACATCTCTCCTACGTCACCAAGAAACGCGCGGCCTGCAAAAGCACCCAAAGCAACGTTGGCGAAATAGATCGCGAAAACGACGACAGATGCAGCAAGGACCATTTCCGGGACTCCCGTTCAGAATCGGTTCAACACCTTTGTAAGCGCTTACATCAATATTGCAAGCGCTTACATTGGTGCTTTCATCATTTGAAAAATGCGATTAACTTAAGCCAACTGGAATTGAGAGTTCGAGAATGTCAAAACATCGGTCTGCTCCGACACTGGATGACGTTGCCAAGGCCGCGGGTGTTTCGACCGCGACAGTGTCCCGGTGTCTGAACAACCCGCAACAAGTTGTTGAAGCAACGCGCAAGCGTGTCCTGTCGACGGTCGAGGAATTGGGGTACACACCAAATTTCGCGGCCCGCGTGATGGCGGCCAAGCGGTCATTTACCATTGGCGCCATCATCCCCACCATGGAAAACGCGATATTCGCAAGGGGGTTGCAGGCGTTTCAGGAAGAGATACATCAGCGTGGTTACACGCTGCTGGTCTCCAGTTCAGCCTATGAGCCCGAAGCGGAAAAGGATCAGATCCGAACATTGGTCGCACGGGGTGCGGATGGGCTGTTATTGATCGGTCATGACAGGGACGCAGATATTTACGATTATCTGGACAGACGGAAAGTGCCCGCGCTGGTTGCCTGGTCCTTTCTGCCGGATAAACCTGTGCCGTCAGTTGGGTTCGACAACCGCAAGGCCATGAAAGCGCTGGCAGACCAGATCATCAGACAGGGACATACGCGTCTTGCGACGATATCGGGTATCAGTTCGGGTAATGACCGGGCGCGGCTCAGGATCGCTGGGATAAAAAGCGCCATGGCTGAACACGGCCTGCAGCCGGATGACCTAATGGTGATCGAAACCACATATGAGTTCGAGAATGGCGCGACGGCATTCAGGGATCTCATGGCGACTGACATGCCGCCGACCGCAGTTTTGTGCGGAAACGATGTTCTGGCAGTCGGCGCATTGAGGCAGGCGCAGAAAATGGGGCTCCGAGTGCCCGAAGACGTGTCGATTACAGGCTTTGACGACATCGAAATCGCGCGCATTGTCAGCCCTGCCCTGACAACGGTTCACGTGCCCCACCGTGAAATGGGTCAAAAGGCTGCGCAGGAGTTGATACGAATGATCGAAACGAACTCTGCGGGCCAGTCTTTGGAGCTTTCGACCCATTTGGTCACCCGAGACTCCTTGCTTGACCGCATTCCTTAAGGCTCAGAAAGTTCGGCGGTTCATTGCGTGTAAAAGGCGCACCGGTCTACGATTCAGTGTGACGATCCGCTTTCATTGACCTGAATCAAAGCACGCAAAGTGACCACATAGTGAAGTACGAATATATCAACGGGCCCGACGCTCACCTGCCTGACCCCAAGCAAATTTACCGGTGATCAGCACTTCAACGGCGCGAAGGTTTCACTCCACGGGCGCGGCAAATGCGAGGCGCGCTCTTCTGCCGACTACCCTCAGGCTCCTCGGAACCTAACGCACGCCAGTCACTGCATATGATCGAGGCAACTAGCCAAGTACAGAAACGTCGAAGCCAACTTAAGACACGCGGAGCGAAGCAATTGGCGGATAGATGATGTCCATCGTTGAACAAAAGACACCAAAGCTGCGGCGGGCGCTGACGACCCCGCTGCTCACGCTCTATGGGCTTGGAGTTACCGTTGGAGCCGGAATTTACGTGCTTGTTGGTGCGACGGCCGGGATTGCGGGCCCATTTGCCGCTGTTTCGTTCCTGATTGCTGCACTTGTTGTTGCGCTGACTGCCCTGTCTTACGCAGAATTGGCAACCCGATATCCTGTGAGTGCGGGTGAAGCCGCTTATGTCGAAGCAGGGTTTCAGAAAAGCTGGATGGCCGTTCTGGTTGGCCTCGCGGTGGCCGCCTCGGGCATCATCTCGGCCTCGGCCGTGGCTATCGGGGCCGCGTCGTACCTTCAAACGCTTACAGGTTTAGGCATTTCAAGTCTGACAATCGGTGTTGTTCTGGTCATGGGGCTGACCGCACTATGGGGGATCACGCAGTCGGTAATGGTGGCGGCAGTCATTACCATCATAGAAATCAGCGGGCTACTTGTCGTTATTAGTTGGGGCCTGTCCCTTCCAGACCCTCAGGGCTATGCCCTCACCCAGATGGTTCCCGGGCTGGACCCAAACGCTTGGAGAGGGATTTTTGCCGCTTCGCTTCTGGCGTTTTTCGCCTTTGTCGGTTTCGAGGACATGGCGAATGTCGCTGAAGAAGTTAAAGACCCCGCCGGAACAATCCCGAAAGCGATCCTGTTGACGCTTATTCTGGCCACGGTCTTGTATCTTGGCACGTCCATGACTGTTCTGTATGTGGTGCCGATCAATGTCCTTTCGACGTCCGCCGCTCCGCTGGCCCTGATTTTTACGGACGCGCCCGAGGTTATCCAGCAGGGGTTTTCGGCCATTGCCATCGTAGCCACGATCAATGGTGTTCTGATCCAGATGATCATGGCATCCCGCGTGATTTACGGGCTCGCGGATCGGGATCATTTGCCTAAGTTTCTGGCTACGGTATCTCAGGTCACTCAGACGCCAACGGTGGCGACAGTCATGGTCACGGCGATAATCCTGTTGCTGACCCAAACGCTTCCAATCGCCATTCTGGCCGAGCGCACGTCGCAAATTGTTCTGGGGGTCTTTGTGCTGGTCAATCTTTCACTGATCCTTTTGAAGACCCGGGCTGAAACCGATGAACCGCAGTTCCGCGTGCCTCTTGTTGTTCCCCTCTTTGGGGTGGTGACCAGTTTGTTGCTTTTTGCGTCCGCGTTTCTGTAAGCCTGTATCATTGGGTCAAGGAAATCCTGCGATGCGATTTACGTGAACATGACCACTGACCAACCTTCTACAGGAGCGCCGTTTTCTGCATGGTGGCATAGAACCTTTGTTGATCTGGCGCGACAGATGCGATGGTCCTACCTGCCACCGCTCATGGTCTACTTTGCCGCCGGGGTTTCTGGCCTGACATCGGTCGTCGGCGCCTTTTTTCTTAAGGACTATCTTAACCTATCCGCTTCCTTTGTTGCCGGGCTGGCGTTTTGGGCCGGGCTTCCCTGGATCTTGAAAATGCCACTGGGTCATATTGTTGATCTGTTTTGGCGGTGGAAGTCATTGCTGATCCTATTGGGGGCAACCCTGATCACCTTGTCCCTGCTCACCATGTACGGGCTTGTGGCCTTTCCCGGACATATGGTTGATGTCATACCGCTGGAACACTGGTATATCATTGCCCTGCTCTTGGCGCCTTCCGGCTATGCCATTCAGGATGTCGTCGCCGACGCGATGACGGTCGAGGCCGTTCCAAAGATCAATCCCGACGGGCAGCCGTTTTCGCCCGAGGAAACCCGTGCGCAGCATACAACAATGCAAACACTGGGCAGGATCGCCATTTTCTCGGGATTTGCAGCCGTAGCCGCGGTCAATATCTGGGTGTTCTCGGGAACCGAGGGCATGCAGAAATCAGACCGTCTTGCATTGTATGGCAACGTCTATCTGATCGCGCTTGTCATTCCCCTGTTGTCCGTCAGCGGTGTGGTTTTGCACGGTTTGATACAGCGTCAACATCTTCGCCTAGGTCATCCCCCGCATAACCCTGACGAAACCACCGAGGTCAAATGGCCAATCCTGTTGGGCGGTCTCGCCTTTGTTGTACTGAGTATCGTGTTGGGAACATCGAATTTCCAACTCGCCCAGGAAACTATTTTTGTAGTCTCACTGAGTGTGATCTTGTACCTGATGTCGCGCTTGGTGAAGGAACTGAACCCAAATCAGGCAAAGGCTCTGATTGGTACGGCGATAATCATTTTCGTGTTTCGTGCGGTTCCCCTGCCCGGGCCGGGGCTGACCTGGTTCGAAATCGACGAGTTGGGGTTTGACGAGCAGTTCCTGGCAATCCTGGCGCTTCTGACGTCCCTGCTTGCACTGGTCGGGCTCATCGTCCTGAGACCGTTTATGGCCAACCGCTCGATTGCGCAGGTCGTCATCATTCTGACCATAGCGTCGGGGGTCCTCGCCCTGCCCAACCTTGCGCTGTATTACGGCGTGCATGAATGGACATCTGCGCATACCGGCGGGATCGTAGACGCAAGGTTCATTGCAATCCTCGACACCGCAGTTGAATCTCCGCTGGGTCAAATCGCGATGGTTCCGATGCTGGCCTGGATCGCACGTAATGCTCCTGTGCATCTGAAGGCAACTTTCTTTGCCGTCATGGCGTCATTCACCAACATGGCCTTGTCGGCCAGCAGTTTGGCAACGAAATACATGAACCAGATTTTCGTGGTGTCGCGCGCGGTAACCGACCCGGAAACCGGTGTCGTCACATCGATTGCCGATTACAGCCAACTTGGACACCTGTTGATCGCCGTAGCCGTGACTTCCGTGATCGTTCCGTTGACGGTCGTATTCTTTGTTCAAAAATCGCCGTTCCAGACCAGTGATTGATTACTGGCTGACAGTTTCATTCA
The DNA here is from genome assembly GCF_056531755.1 of Ruegeria sp. L11. NCBI lineage: Bacteria > Pseudomonadati > Pseudomonadota > Alphaproteobacteria > Rhodobacterales > Roseobacteraceae > Ruegeria > Ruegeria sp. L11. The sequence continues at coordinate 579,691 of NZ_JBQFMI010000001.1, read as the reverse complement.
GCAAGGTTTTCAGGTGCAAAACCGGAACCCCGATGTTTGAACCCCCGAACTCTGGCAGGATCGCGGCGTTAATCGCGACCACCTCTCCCTTGCGGTTCAGGGCCGGCCCTCCGCTTCCTCCTGACGTTGTTTCTGCGTCGTAAACGACTGCACCCGGGCTTGTCTGCGCCACGATTCCTCGGCTGGCGAGAGGTTGAACCTGGTTTTGCGCAGATAACCGTGCGGCGATCGTCCAGAAATTGACGGACCCGTCTTTCTCGAGCGTTTTCAGAAATTCCGGCCCCGCCTGCGCAATTAACGCTTTCAGGCCAGTAGGATACCCCAGAAGAAAGACTTCGTCACCGCTGCGAGGAAGGTCATCGGCCAGACGTAATCCCAGCCCCTCGATACGGTTTGGATCAACCGACAAAAGCGCCAGATCAGCGGTCTCACTGAACCGGTCCAAAGTGGCCTCGATCGGGTCGACCTGACCTGGCAGATAGGCCAGCAACCGCAGCATCTCGGCCTCAAGACCTGCGTTTTTCAGCGCCTGAGCCTTGTCGCCGGATGTCCAGGGCAAGGCAACGTGGCGGTTGGTGGCCAACAGCGGCGTACCCTCCAGCAGAAACCCGGTGCCGGTGAACTGGAACTCCGCGGGCTCACCTGTTGCCTCCGGTTCGATCCAGGGTTGACCGAAGGGTGTTTGCAACTTCTCTCCGTTTGGCCCCAACACATGGCGCAGCAGTTTACCGCTTTCGATATGACGTAATCCGTAGGCGCCCTGAATGAAAGCCACGGATTGAGTAGAGGCGGTGATAACCCGGGTGGACGCCCCCGCGCGCTGTTCAAGGGTACCCAACCGCTGCTCGGTTGATATCAGTTGGTTCTGAAAGGCATCCCTCAACGCCACAAGGTCTTCTGGGGTCAGCACATCTTCCCGCGTCTGGCTAAGCATGGCCGCCACGGCTTCGATCTTGCGGGCTTCCTGTTGCAGGCTGTCGGCCAGTCTCCGGTCGTTTTGATAAAGCAGGAACAGCAGACCTGCGATCAGCGCAATCGCGGCAACCACCGTAATCCTGAAGAACATAGTGGTTTGAGAAACAAGCCGTCGCCCACTCTCACGCAGCGCACCCGACATTCTTTGGGCAAAGGGCCGGCGACTTGACCGCGCATAGGCATAGGCGTCACTCAGGATATCTTCGACCGTATGACGAATGGGAAACCTCTGAGTACAAATACGGTACCGGGAAATCGGGCCCAATTCGCCAAACTCGATCATGTCGCCATGTTTCAACGTTGCCGAAACGATCTTGTGGCCATTGACCCAGATGTCTTGCCCTGCCAGCGCGTTAAGCACATAGCCCCTTTCGGACCACTGAAGCGTTGCGATGTCTTCGTCATGGGGTGGTGTGTTGTCTTTCAGGCGCAGGCCTAGCGCACGGGCTTCGCCAACAGAAACAGTCAATGCGCTGTCGACAAGCCAGGAAATAGTTCCTCGGGACGGGCCGGTCAGGCTCTCCAGAAAGGCATGAACATCACCTGCGCAAGGCTCTTGGTGCGTTTTCGCGCCGATCTGATCCATTTCCCGCATAGTTGGGCTCTGCTCAACAGTGATGGGGTCACTCTATCATAAGACGCCCGGAATCCTACCAATCGCGAGAGGGATGCCCAAAACCGGAAATATCTACAGGCACAAGTCAATTTGGTGGAACGTCCCGATACGACCCCCATGCCTGCCGGAGCAGGCCTTCACCGGAAATCGCCGTCTGACCTGAAAGTTCTGGAGCGGGTAGCGGGAATCGAACCCGCGCGTTCAGCTTGGGAAGCTGACAGGCTACCATTACATCATACCCGCCGCACCCCTGAGATATAACCAGAGTTCCCTGACACGCAAGCCGGATCGTTTCAGGTTGCCCGGAAAAAGTCACTCGGTCCGCGCACGAAGACTGTCGATCAGCGAGTCATCTACATCCAAAGCCTGGATGGCCGCCTCAAGCGTGCGGCTGTCCAGATGTTGCGGGTTCAGATCGACCCCGGCTGAAAAGGCTTTGACAATGGCCTTCATGGCGCTGATGCGCGCGTATCTTTTGTTATTGGCCGGTATCACGTGCCACGGTGCCAGATCGGTCGACGTCCGGGCCAGCATTTCATCCACGGCGATCTCGGTATCATCCCATTTCTCGCGATTCCTGAAATCCTCGTATGTCAATTTCCAGCGCTTCAACGGGTTTCTTAGCCGTTCAGTAAACCGCTGCATCTGTTCATCTTCAGAGATGTGGAAGAACAGCTTGACGATCCGGGCACCATCGTCGACCAGCATGCGTTCGAAATCGTTGATTTCCTGATAAGCAGCGCGCCAGCGTGTTTCCGGTGTCAGGTTCTCGATCCGCTCGACCAACACGCGCCCGTACCAGCTGCGGTCGAATGCGGATATCGCTCCGGACGGTGGCAAACGTTCCCAAAACCGCAGCAGGTAATGCCGGTTGAGGTAGTAGTTCCGGGGCGCCCCAATTGGCCAGACCTTAAAGCTGCGCGGGTCCAAAGCCTGGCTGATCCTACGAATGGTTCCCCCCTTGCCAGCCGCATCCCAACCCTCGAACACCAGCACACCCTTGAGCCCGTGAAACAGATACGCTTGTTGAATCCTGGCCAGCTTGGCCTGAAGATCAATCAGTTGCTCGAAATACTCCTTTTTGCCCAACCGCTTGGTCAGTTCCGCTTCTGAGAGGTTCGGGGGGTGATGTTTGCGCATGGTGCCACCTGATCGTTGCGTCCCGGATCAGGATATCCTGAACCCTTGCGTAAAATCGACATTGATCAGGGGCAAACGAAAAAGGCCGGGCACAGTGCCCGGCCTTAGCTGTCTTTGTTGATGTAATCAGGCGCGGCGACGACGGCCACCGCCGCGACGACCACCGGCTGCGCCACCGGCCTCGTCAGGTGATTTGTTGAACCTGATCCACTCCCCACCATGCGGGTCGTTGTTGGTCAGCAGGTTGGCGGCGCGGATGGCCTCCATCTCCTTACCGGCGCGCGGCTTGGTGGAGCCCAGGCCAAACATCTGAACGAACGTCTCGTCATCCATGCCTTCGGGCAGGATGATGCCAGCTGCGGCAACGGCTTCTTTTTTCTCGGCGATTTTTGCCTGCGTCACCGGCAGAGCCACCGGGTTCATGATCGCCGAGGTCATGCCGGCACCCATTGCCATCGGCAGGAAGGCATTGTTGATGCCGTGGCGGTTCGGCAGACCGAACGAGATGTTGGACGCGCCACAGGTGGTGTTAACGCCCAGCTCCTCGCGCAGGCGACGGACCAGAGCAAACACCTGCTGACCGGCAGTTGCCATCGCACCGATCGGCATGACCAGCGGATCAACAACGATGTCGTGCGCAGGGATGCCGAAATCAGCGGCACGTTCAACGATCTTTTTGGCCACTTCGAAACGGACATCGGGGTCTTCCGAGATGCCTGTGTCGTCGTTCGAGATTGCCACAACAGGAACATTGTATTTTTTGACCAGCGGCAGAACCAGTTCCAGGCGCTCTTCCTCACCTGTGACCGAGTTCAGCAGCGGGCGACCTTCCGCCGCCTCAAGACCCGCTTCCAGAGCACCGGGAACCGACGAGTCGATACACAGCGGAACTTCGACCAGACCCTGTACCAGCTCGACAATCTTGCGCATCAGCGGCGGTTCGGTCTCGTTCGGGTTGGGATTCGAGTTGTAGACGACGCCCGCATTGATATCCAGAACGGTCGCGCCAGCCGCTACCTGAGCCAAAGCATCTTTTTCAACGGTCGAAAAGTCGCCCGCCTCCAACTCGGCCGCCAGCTTTTTCCGACCGGTCGGGTTGATCCGCTCGCCGATCACACAGAACGGTTCGTCAAAGCCCAGAACGGCGGTTTTTGTTTTTGATTCTACGACTGTACGGGTCATGTCCGTTCCTTAGGAGTTTGCAGGCTGCGCCGAGGCGCCGCCATTATTGATCGCCCAGTTGGCGTTGGTTTTGATCCCGCCCAGCGGGAAGAAGTGCACGTTGGTGATGTTGAAATCCGGGTTGGCCGCCTTGTGGTTGGCCAATTCAGTCACAACATCATTCGGCTCATAGGGCAGCAGAAGCTTCGACACATCCATGGCGCGCTTTTGCAGAACTTTCAGCGACGGGCCGACGCCGCAGGCAATTGCGAACTTGATCAGGGTCTGCAGTTTGGCCGGACCGGCGATACCGATGTGGATGGGCAGGTCGATACCCGCCTCTTTCAGACTATCTGCCCAGGCGATGATCGGTTTGGCATCGAAGGCAAACTGGGTTGCCAGCGCCATCTCGGCATCCGTGGTCTCGTTGAATTTCTGTTTCCAGCGCAGGGCGTCATCGACATTCTTGGTGGACCCATCGGGATCGATATCCTTGTTCCCCTCGGGGTGACCGGCAACATGAAGACGTTTGAACCCTGCCTTGTCGAACAGACCGGTTTCCATCAGCTGCATGGAACTGTCGAAATCGCCATGCGGCTTTGTCACGCCACCGGCCAGCAACAGCGCCTGTTCGACGCCCGCCTCGCCCTGGTACATCGAGATCCAGTTTTCCAACGTCGCCGCATCCTTGATGATCCGCGCCGGGAAGTGGGGCATGACAGGATAGCCTTCGGCTGCAATCCGCTTGGCTGTCTTGACCATATCTTCAATCGGGGTGCCTTCGATATGGGCAATGTAGACGCGTGTGCCTTCGGGCAGCAGCGCGCGGAAATCCTCGACCTTTTCGGCGGTCCGCGGCATGACCTCGATCGAATAGCCTTGCAGGAAGGCTTCGACGGTCGGGTTCACAGGGCTGTTTTCGACCACATCACGTTTCTTGAAGTTCAGCAAAGCCATTGAGGCCTCCCATTAAGATCCGGGCTTATGCCCAACCGTCATTTGCGATCAGCGCTTTGATGCGGTCCTGATCGTATTCCTTTTCCAGACGCAGGGCCTCGGCCTCGGCTACTTCTGCCGGGTCGCCATCAACCGCAAAAGGCTCGGCCTTGCGCCATTCGGCCAGATAGGCATCACTGTCCTTGGCGTTTACCTTCATGGCGGCGCGGTCGATGGCTTGCTCGAACCGTTCTTCCAATTGCCGCTTCGCGCCGCGACGGCCTTTGCCGACGATGACCTGAGCGGGAATGTCGCGCCAGTACACGATGGTGACGTCAGGCATTACTGTGATTCCTCCTAACCCGATGGGCCGGTTCTAAACTTCAATGTGGGGATGGGTCGGTCGATTTTCGACACCCGGCGCTTTTCAAGCGACGTTTTCGCCCACGGTGGCGTGGCGGGGTTTTAACCCGTCTCGCGGCGAAAACGCATACCAAAATTCTCATTGTCACTATGAGAGCGCTGCATAATGAACAAAAGCCCCGGACAGCATGACCCGCCCGAGGCTTGTTTCAACACGTCTTGCCGGGGTTAACCGACCAGCCCGCCGTCTTCACGAGAAACCGCAATGATGGCAGAACGAGGAACCGAGTTTCCACCGTCGGGCCAGTGGCTATTGCCGTCTTCACCGGGGTGCTGAATACCAACAAACATGGTGCGGCGATCCGGCGACCAGCTGAGGCCAGTGATCTCACACTCGTTCGGGCCAACCAGAAAACGACGGATTTCACCGGTAACGGGGTCGCCTGCCAGCATCTGGTTGTTCCCCTGCCCTTCGAAGTCGCCCTCGTTGCTGTATTTGCCGTCGGTCTGGATCCACAGCAGACCGTTGCTGTCAAACTTCAAACCGTCAGGCGAGTTGAACATATTGTCGGCGTTGACATTGTCCGAGCCGCCATAAGCATCCTGATGCACGGTCGGGTTTCCGGCCAGTACATATAGGTCCCATTCGAAACCCGATGCGCCATGGTCTCCGCCTTCAGGACGCCAGCGCACGATCTGACCGTATTTGTTCGCCTCGCGCGGATTCGGCCCGTTGACCGAAGTGTCGTCGCCACCGGCATTCGGTTTGACACCGCGGTTCTTGTTGTTGGTCAGGCAGCAATAGACCTCGGGCGCGTTCGGATTGGCCGCAACCCATTCCGGGCGATCCATAGTGGTCGCGCCCACGGCCGACGCAGCTTGCCGCGTATGGATGCAGATTTCGGCCTGCGACGTCATACCAGTTGTTTCGGGGGTCAGGTCCAGCCACTCACCAGTCCCGTCGTCGTTGAACTTTGCAACCGACAACGTACCGTTCTCAAGCAGCGCATTCGTATCCACACCAGCGGCATAAACACCTTCCGAGACGAAGCGATACAGGAACTCACCCCGTTCATCATCGCCCATGTAGACAACGACACGACCGTCATTGTTCACAATGGCCTCGGCGTTTTCATGCTTGAACCGACCGAGCGCGGTCAGCTTGCGAGGGATCGAGGCCGGATCGGTTGGATCGATTTCGACTACATAGCCTGCGCGGTTCGGCTCGTTAGGGTTTTTCGAGACATCGAAACGCTCGTCAATTCCGGCCCATCCGTATCCCCAATCCTTAGACGAAACGCCGTAGCGCTGAAGTTCGGCGCTGACTTCATGGTTTTCGTCCTCAGCCGAGAAGTAACCGTTAAAATTCTCTTCACAGGCCAAATACGTCCCCCATGGGGTCATGCCGTTGCCACAGTTGTTCCAGGTGCCCTTAGAGGTGGTGCCTGTCGGATCAGCGGCAGTTTTCAACAGATCATGGCCCGCGGCAGGGCCGGTCAGCGACATGTCTGTCTGCGGCGTGACGCGGCGGTTATACGGGCTATCCTTGACGATGCCCCATTTGCCGTCGGTAGCAGCAATCTCGACCACCGTCACACCATGCGCCATCATGCCTTTGGCAACATCGTCATCCGAGGCGGCCTTGGCGTCCGGATTGTTGCCCCAAAGGATGTCACGATTGGTGTATTCGTTGTTCACAACCAGCAGAACGTGACCCTCGTGCAGAAACACATCCTGACCGTCGGTGTTATCACCGAATGCACGTTCCTGACTGGCGGCAGTTCCACGGGTGGCCGGATCGAATTCGGGCGCATCAGACCAAAGCGGATCACCCCAGCGCACCATCACCTCGGCCTGGTAGCCCGGCGGCACGATGACGTCATCGGCAGTTGACGCCGGAATCGCCTCGAACGCAAAGCGATCTGCGGCTGCACGTACACCAGTCGGAAGCAGCGCCCCACCCAACGCCGTGAAACTTCCCATCGCCAATACGCCGCCCAGAAACCCACGACGTGATAAGGCACGCTCAACGACGCGGTCAAACTCACATACCTCTGGGCGCGGATTCACCACTTCATCGAATTCGTCAAAGGTCAGGACACGTTCATCTTTCATGGCAGGCTCCGTCTGCGGCTAATTGCGATCAAGAATCCCTCAACCGGGATCAAAGTTCAAATCGCACCTCAGTATGAACGGCGTGTGACATCCAGACTAAATTCGAAATGGAAATCGCTTGCACGTCGGCGATGCGCCGCCTAGGGTCAAATCAACTCGAAAATCGGAGGGCGTTACGATGGCGCCCAAGCGTCCCAAAGGTGCGGGCGCGTTCCCGCAAGCGGTCGAAAGCCCCGCGCCGGCAAGACCCGATCCGGATGCCCTGTATGCGGCTCTGGATTTGGGAACAAATAGTTGCCGCATGTTGATAGCCCAGCCCAAGGGCAGCGGGTTTCATGTGGTTGACAGCTTCTCCAAGTCCGTGCAGCTGGGCGCGGGTCTGGAACGCACCGGACGTCTGTCGCGGGCGTCGATGGCACGCACCGTTCAAGCGCTGCGAATCTGTCAGCAAAAGCTGAAACGGAACAAAGTGAAACGGATGCGTCTGATCGCAACCGAGGCCTGCCGCCGCGCCAAGAATTCCCGCGAATTCATCCGACAGGTCAAACGCGAAACCGGGCTGACGCTTGAAATCATCCAACCCGAAGAAGAAGCCCGTTTGGCGGTGATTTCCTGCGCCCCGCTGGTGTCCACCAAGACCGAACAGCTGTTGGTTGTCGATATTGGCGGCGGTTCGACCGAGCTGGTCTGGATCGACATTTCGTCTGTCCCTCGCCGTGACCGCCCGGCTGCGATCATGCGTTTGCATAACGGATTTCACACGGTCGACAGCCCTTTTCCGGCTGCAAAAGTCGTGGACTGGATCAGCGTGCCGCTGGGTGTTGCCACGTTGCGGGATCAGTTCAATGACGTCGAAAACGACGCCGCGCGGTTTGCGTTAATGAGCTGGTTTTTCGAAGAAAACCTGGCCGATTTCGCACCTTACAAAGATGAACAAACCCGTGAAGGTTTTCAGATCGTCGGCACCAGCGGAACTGTCACTACGGTTGCGGCATCGCATCTGGGGCTCAAGCGGTATGACCGGACCAAAGTTGACGGGCTGCGTATGACCAGTGACCAGATTGACAAAGTGATACGCGGGTATTTAGAACTCGGCCCTCATGGGCGCCGCCGGGATCCTCGGATTGGGGAAGACCGGCAGGCCCTGATCATGTCCGGCTCGGCCATTTTGCAGGCATTGTTGCGCTGTTGGCCCACTGATCGCCTTTCCGTGGCAGATCGGGGGCTGCGCGAGGGCCTGCTTTATGCACAGATGAGCGCGGACGGGGTACTGGAAGACGGACCGTTCTGATGGCGAAGACACCAACTGGCAAAAACAACTCGGGGCGCGGGCAACGTGACCTGAAGGTAAAGGTAAAAACCGCTCGTGGTCGCAAGCTGAGTTCGACCCGCTGGCTCGAACGGCAATTGAACGACCCGTATGTCAAGCGCGCCCAGACCGAAGGATACCGTGGGCGGGCCGCGTATAAGATCATGGAACTTGACGACAAGTTCCGCTTTCTCGTACCCGGAGCACGGGTTGTTGATCTGGGATGCGCACCCGGTGGCTGGTGCCAGGTTGCAGTCAAACGGGTAAACGCGCTTGGTGAAAAATCGGGGAAACGGATCGGAACGGTGCTGGGCATCGACTTACAGGAAGTCGAACCGGTTGCGGGTGCCGATACCCATGTGCTGGACTTCATGGAGGATGACGCCGACCAGAAGGTCAAGGACTGGCTGGGTGGCAAGGCGGATGTTGTAATGTCGGACATGGCCGCAGCGTCCTCGGGTCACAAGCAGACCGACCATCTGCGGATCATCGCGCTGTGTGAAACTGCGGCCCATTTCGCCTTTGACGTGCTGGAAGAAGGTGGCACATTTGTAGCCAAGGTTCTTGCTGGCGGCGCCGAGGGCGATTTGCAAAAACTTCTGAAGCAGAAATTTCAGAAAGTGGCGCATGTGAAACCGCCCGCATCCCGTTCGGACAGCTCCGAGAAATTCGTTATAGCAACCGGGTTTCGCGGCTGAACTTAATCTTCCAAACGGATACGGTTTCCGGTCAGACGTTGTTCACGCAACGACGTGGCCGCCATACCCTGCAACATCAGAGTATCCCCGTGCGAAACATATACAGGCTCGCGATTGCGCAGCTCTTCAATGCGCTGCGCCAGCGTAGCAGGGTTCGGCCCGGTTGCTTTCTGTCTTGTTGACTCAGTGGACATGCATCACCTCAAAACAACAGTTCTGAAATGCTGTTAGCGTAAAATCTTGCCGTGAAGATGGAACAAATCGGGCAAGCCTGTGCCGGATCAGGGGCCCAGTTGTTGCAACAATTGCAGCAAGGCCGGGTCATCGGGCAACCTGATCAAGGCTTCGCGTAAGGCGATACGTGCGGCTTCCGGGCCGCTGTTGATCTGAGCCAGCTGTACCACCATGGGCCACGCTTCGGCGCGCTGAGGGTCCAGCGCGACAACCTCGCGAAAGGCCCGTTCGGCGGCCGGGGCGTTGCGCAGCGTCAACGCCATGCCCCCCAGAACCAGATGCGTTTCAGGGGCATCCAGCCTGTTCGAGATCGCCGCCTGCCACTCGGCCATACCCTGCCCGGCCAGACCCTGTTGCTGAGGCGTCAGAGCTTGAGGAGGGATACTCAGATACTCCTTGGCGGCGGCAATGCGAACGTTGCGAAAAGGATCAGACAAAAGTGGCTCTAACCTTTGCGCACGATCCGTAGGGCTCGCCTGACGCTGCAAGGCTGCTGCATTTGCGCGTATCAGCGGATCGTCTTCCTGCAACAGTGGCGCTGTGCGCGCGGCAACTTCGGGCGAGCCAAAAGGTTGCAGCAAATACGCCGCTGTTGCGCGCACGATAGCGGGTTGCGAGGGATCCGTTGCGACAGAAATCAAACCCTCTGGCGTATTCAACTGACCATCGGCAGCAGCTTTGAATACCGTACCAAAATGTGCGCCCCGATTGGCTGTGTCAGGAAACCACCCTTTGATCCGGCTGGCAGCCCAGACCTGATCCTTATTCTGGTGGCAATCAGTGCAGGCATCAGCCCCTAATCCCAAATCCGGTCGCGGCACGCGAAAGCTGTGATCCCGGCGACCGTCCACTCCCATATAAGTGCGTTCGATCATGTGGCAGCTTTTGCACTGGGCACCCGCGCTATCCATAACGTGATGATGGTGACTGGGGGTATCGTATTCCTGTTTCGCTAGCGTCGGGAATTCAGGGTTTGCGGCCGTGGAATGACATTGCGTGCAAATACCGTTGCCTTCGGCCTTCAACTGCGCGCTGTGTGGCTCGTGGCAGTTCATACACCCGACCCCTCGGGCATACATTTTGGATTGCAGGAATGAGCCGTAAACGTAGACCTCATCAAGTATTTGCCCGTCCGGATGATACGAACCGGGCCGCAACACAGCCAGGTTATAGGCATCATGATACGGGGTTCCCGGCAAAGGATTTCCGTTGCCGTGCGCCTCGCGCCGCGAATGACATCCGGCGCATTGCTGGATCTCGGCCTCGGTCTGGCCCTTGCCCCAGCTCATCGAAAAGCCTCTATCACTCAGACCCCCGGCAACGCCCTGCCCTTTGGTCCAATCGATATGTGCCGACCCCGGTCCATGGCAAGCTTCGCAGCCAACTCCAATCTCAGCCTGTCGGGAAGAGTATGTTCTGGATTGCGCGTCGTAGTTCTTTTCAAACCCTGTGGCGTGACATTCGGCGCAGCGCGCGTTCCAGTTCTTGTAAGGGCCCGTCCAGTGCAGCCCGTCTTCTGGCGGCAGATCCTGATCGGGGTATAAGTGATACCAGCGCTTCTGCTCGGTATCCCAGACCACATCAAAACTTTGCAACCGCCCCGGTTCGGTTTCAAACAGAAATTGTTGCAGAGGCGTAATCCCAACGACGGAATGCACATCATATGCCGTCGTCGCACCGTCTTTTTCAGTTACACGAGCTGTGAACCTGTCTGCCTGTTTAGTAAATTCAACCGTCATCCCGTTCTGCACGAACCGGGTTCCATCGAAATCGGCGACCAGATGGCCGTCGCCAACTTCCGTCCAGGCCAAGGCATGATGAGACGAAGCCCATGCCTCGGCCTCGCGTTGATGGCAGTCCGAACATTGATCCGACCCGACATATTCCAGTGACTGCGCCTGCCCTTCACTTGCGAGGGTTAAGCAAGCCGCCAGAATGGCAAATCTCATGCCATATCTCCTTCAGCGGCGTTCCGAAGGTCGATTAATGCGCCGTTGTATTCAGCGCCAAGGATCAGCATCGCAGAACACAGATACAGGAAGATCAGCGCAGCCATTGCCCCGGCCAAACCCGCATATGTGGCACTGTAGGTGGCGAACTGGCTGATATAGACTGAAAATGCCCATCCGCCAGCTGCCCACAAAACCAATGTCAGTATGACGCCGGGCAGGATCTGGGTCAGGCTGTGCCTGCGGGTTGGCAGGATTAGATGAGCCAGCAGGACGGTGCCTGCCGGAACGGCCACGGTAAACGTCCACCGCAGGCGATCTACGGACAGCCAGTCCGCTACCGGAGCTTCGGTATGCTCTGCCACCAGTTTCGTGTAGACCGGCAAGACCACCTCGACCGTTGCAATAACAAGGATTGCCGAACCGCCAAGGATAACCAGAACCAGACACAAAAGCCGGGTCTTCCAAAAAGGCCAACTGTCCTGATCGTGATAGGCCTGATTCATCGCAGCGCGAACTGCGGCAACCCCGTTGGAGGCAAAGTAGATCGCAAGTAAGCCACCCAGCGTAATCACACCCGACCCTGCCCCGGCCAGAACGGCACGCAATTCGGCCACGATAGGGTCCGCAACATCCTTGGGCCATGCCCCGAACAGCAGATCAATCAACTCATCAGTGACATAGTCCTGCGACAATGCCCCGGCCAGCGCCACGGTGAACAACACAAAGGGAAACAGGGCCATCATCAGCGACATGGCGACGTGGCTGCTCATGACAGGTCCGTTTTTCCTGACGAACCGGCGAAGTGCCAGCCACAGTGCCTGAAGCGGGCGGCCAAACGGGGGAATCGTGGGCTTTGTCATCCTGCAACCCTAACCTGCCGAAATAAAACACAGAACCCGTCATCGGTATCAAAGTGACAAATGCCGATCTGCAAACGGCTGACTGCATTGCTAAAAACGGATTGCAGGTGCAGGATTGGAAAAAGCGGGGCGATCACCAGCCTGCGTAAGAACAGATAAACAGGATACTGAATGATCCCGGATCAGGAAGATTTCACGGCTCGCCCCAGGCTAAAACTGTCTGTTGTCCGCGACACCTGCATTATCGCGACGCTGATAGTGTTGGGGCTTTATGCTGGGGCGAACTTCCTGATCCCGCTTGCCATGGCGCTGCTGGTCAACGTTCTGATCATTGCGCTGAGCGACCGCGTCGTCGCGCTAACCCGCGCTCCAGTCTGGCTGGCAAATATCGCTGGTGTGACCATCGTTCTGGCGGGTTTGTTCATGATCATGTACGTGCTGGGCAGTCAGGCAACGCAGTTTGCACGGTCCGTCAGCACATACGAAAACCAGTTCGACGGGGCGGTTGAGCGCATAACCGGTCTTGTCGGCAACGACGTCACCACTTTCATCCGCGACAATCTGGTCAGCATCGACATGACCTATGTCGCACGCCTGTTGCTGGGCAGCGCTACGTCCCTACTGAACCAGTTCTTTCTGATCAGCCTCTATGTCGCGTTCCTGATGGCCGAGCGTCTGGCCTTTCGCAAGAAAATTCAACTTGCGGCTGGCGACCCCCAAACCGGCGCAGATTTTGCGACCATGCTTGATGCCATATCGATCAGCCTGCAACGATATGTTGGGGTAAAGACACTAATCAGCCTGATCACAGCGGGCATCAGTTATTTTGTATTCAGGGCCCTTGGTTTGGAATATGCGGAAACCTGGGCCGTTTTGACCTTTGCTTTGAACTTCATTCCTTCGATCGGGTCGATCATAGCGGTGTTTTTCCCAGCCATGATCGCGCTTGTTCAGTTTGATACGATCGTACCGTTTCTGATCATCTTGTTTGGGTGCGGCACCCTTCAATTCCTGATCGGTAACTTCCTTGATCCGGCCATGCTGGGCCGTTCGCTGAACATGTCGACATTCCTTGTCATTCTGGCGTTGACCTTTTGGACAACTGTCTGGGGCCTGATCGGTGCTTTCCTCAGCGTACCGCTGACGGTCTGCATCCTGATCGTGTTCAGCCACATCCCCGCTTTGCGCCCGGTTGCAATCCTGATGTCTCTGGACGGCCAATTGGGCGAGGAGGACAGTCAGGCGCGTGCGAAAAACTGAACCGCGGCGTGGCGTAGGCTTAAGTTCGTCGGGTGCCGTACGCAGCGGCCAGCCTGTCCGCGTATGTTGGACCGCATGCCGGTGTCGCTACCCGAAACCTCAGGTCTGACAACTGGCTATCAATGCGCCCCGATCCAGCAGTCGAACCCGGCCATACCCCAGTTCGATTAACCCCAAATCCACAAGCCGGTGAAGGTTCCTGTGCAAAGTCGGCTGCGATACAGCAATCATCGCCGCCAGATCGTCTTGGGAAACATCAATCCAGCCCTCGGTTTTCGAGGTTCCTTCGTCCAAGTGAAGCAACCGCAAAACCAGCCGCTTTTCCGTTCCCGTCACGGCCAGATTTGCCATGATGCGCAAAGCGGTCCGCATATTCTCATGCGTTAACGCATAGAAATCCCGGATGTAGTCAGGATTGTTCTGAATCAACCGCGAGATGCTCAGGTTAGGGAAAAACAAGGCTTGAGTGGCTTGCGTCGTGACAACACTGACCAGACGCAGTGCACCTGCAAACAATGCAAGATCGCCAATCCAGAACCCAGCGCCATCGCGGTGCAAAACAAACTCCTGACCGTCATCCGCGGGGGCCGTTATCTGCACACCACCGCTGAGAATCGCGTAGATTCCATTTGCCGGATCACCGTAGTGGTACAGCGTCTCTCCTGCTTCTACCGATTTCGCTATGCCAAGGGCTGCCAAATCGGCCTGAAACTCTGAAGAGCGTTCACTGAACCATCCGGTGTTTCTTAATAGCGTCAGATTATTCATTTTGTTTCACATTTGTACTTTGAGATATAATCATATGATGAGTTTCCGACGCAAGAACTGACCTATGCTGGAAACGTTCGATTCCCGGAATCTGATATTTTCGACATGGGAATCAACACATTGCTGCCGTGTTGTTCATGCGTTTGAACGCCGGAGATTTTATTTTCCAAGGGTCACAAAGATCCTATCAGATCAGGAGCAAACCATGTTACCTCCATGTTCGCCATCCGGCACCTGGCGCAGTAACTTGCGCCGACTTGCCGTGGTAACCGCCACATTGACACTGGCCATACCCGCCTGGGCGCAGGACCAGAAACCGAATATCCTTGTGATCTGGGGCGACGATGTCGGCCAGTCCAACATCTCGGCCTACACGCGGGGTCTGATGGGGTATCAGACACCCAATATCGACCGTATTGCCGAAGAAGGCATGATGTTCACGGATTACTACGGTGAACAGTCGTGCACGGCTGGGCGATCATCTTTCATCATGGGGCAATCCGTTTTCCGTACGGGCCTGTCCAAAGTTGGCCTGCCGGGCGCTGAGGAAGGCATGCAGATCGAAGACCCGACCATTGCGGGCCTTCTGAAAGCGGAAGGCTACGCCACGGGTCAGTTCGGAAAAAACCACCTGGGCGACCGGGATGAACATCTGCCGACAAACCACGGTTTTGACGAATTTTTTGGCAACCTCTACCATCTCAACGCCGAGGAAGAGCCGGAAAACATCGACTATCCCAATGATGCTGTTCTGCCCGATGGCAGAACCTTCCGACAGGCTTTTGGCCCGCGCGGTGTAATCAAGTCGACAGCGGGTGGCGAGATCGAGGATACCGGCCCGCTGACCAAGAAGCGTATGGAAACGGTCGACGATGAAACCGCGGCGGCTGCGATTGAATTCATCCGCAAACAAGAGGAAAGCGGCACGCCGTGGTTCGTCTGGTGGTCAGGCACCCGGATGCATTTCCGCACGCATGTTTCCGAAGAGAAATGGGCAAAGGCCAATGAAATCGTCGGCAAGCAGGTAGATGAGTATACGGCTGGCATGATCGAACATGATATGCATATTGGCGACTTCCTGACTGCGCTGGATGAGCTGGGCATCGCCGACAAGACCATCGTGTTTTACTCGACCGACAATGGTCCGCACATGAATACCTGGCCAGATGCCGCGATGACCCCGTTCTGGGGTGAAAAGAATACCCAATGGGAGGGCGCATGGCGCGTACCTGCCATGGTTCGGTGGCCCGGCAAGATTACCGAAGGTGCTGTGTCGAACGAGATCGTGCATCATATGGATTGGTTGCCGACATTCCTGGCTGCAGCTGGCAACGAAACCGTGAAAGAAGATCTTCTGGAAGGTGTCACCGTGGCCGAAGTTGGCGGCGGGCGCGACTATCGCGTGCATCTGGATGGCTACAACATCTTGCCGTTGCTGACCGGCGAAACAGACAAGAGTCCGCGCAGGGAAATCTTCTATTTCACGGACGATGGTGACCTTGCGGCACTGCGCTTCGGTGATTGGAAAATCACCTTCCTGGAACAGAAGGCATGGGCAACTTTGCGCGCCTGGATGGAGCCACTGACCCCTCTGCGC
The DNA here is from genome assembly GCF_056531755.1 of Ruegeria sp. L11. Lineage (NCBI taxonomy): Bacteria > Pseudomonadati > Pseudomonadota > Alphaproteobacteria > Rhodobacterales > Roseobacteraceae > Ruegeria > Ruegeria sp. L11. Next base: position 563,707 of record NZ_JBQFMI010000001.1, on the reverse strand, counting down.
GTGCCATTGATCACCAACTTGCGACGCGACCCGTACGAGCGTGGCTACCGCACATCGAACACCTACTATGACTGGATGCTCGACCGTGCCTACATGCTGGTACCTGCGCAGGCCTATGTCGCGCAGTTCCTTGAAACCTTCAAGGAATACCCACCCCGACAGGAAGCGGCGAGCTTCAGCCTCGACAAGGTGATGGAGAAGTTGACGTCACCTCCGGGCGCACCGTGAACCTGACTGTTTGATCCAAGACACAGCAAAGCCGGAGTCCCGATACCGGGGCCCCGGCCCTTCTCATTAGCGGTTGAAAATTGAGGAATAATCCGTGCGTCTGTTTTTGATATTGTGCAGTGTGCTAGGAGCGACGGTCGCCATCGCTGACCCCTTGCCGTCATGGAACAATTTAGAATCCAAAGCGAAAATCGTTTCGTTTGTTGACGAGGTAACCGACCCTGCCTCAGCTCATTACGTGACGCCTGATGATCGGATCGCCGTATTCGACAATGACGGAACGCTTTGGGCCGAACAGCCGGTGTATTTTCAGTTCCTTTTCGCCATGGATCGTCTGGCCGATCTGGCCAAGCGGGACCCGTCGATCCTGACAACTCCTGCTCTGGAAGCTGCTGCAAAGGGTGATCTAGCGACCGTTCTTGAAGGCGGGCATGAGGCGCTGATCGAAGTTGTCAACGCATCGCATTCTGGCACCAGCGTCGAAGACTTTCAGGCAGCTGTTGCGCAGTGGCTGGAAACCGAACGCCACCCCAACACCGGCCTTCGTTATGACCAGATGACCTATCAGCCGATGGTCGAGTTGCTGCGTTATCTACGTGACGAAGGTTTCAAGACCTACATCGTATCCGGCGGCGGCATTCATTTCATGCGCGTCTTTGCCGAGGATGCATATGGTATCCCGCCGGAACAGATATTGGGGAGCTTTGCTGACAGCACCTATAAGGTGATCGACGGCAACCCGACGATCATCAAGGCACCGGGGTTAGCCTTCATCGACGACAAGGAAGGCAAGCCGATCAACATCGAGCGCACGATTGGCAGACGCCCGATTCTGGCCGCAGGCAACTCAGACGGAGATTTCGCTATGCTGGATTGGACAACGTCGGGTGACGGCCCGCGTTTGGGAATTCTGATCCATCACACGGACGCCGAACGCGAATGGGCCTATGACCGCGAAAGCCCGATAGGAAAGCTGGCAGACGGGCTGGATCAGGGTCCTGACAAGGGATGGATCATTGTCGATATGGCGCAAGACTGGTCACGCATCTACACTGGGGAAAACTAAACGGCCCGAAAGATGTAAGACCCCATGTGGACAGCGCTGGTATCTATCTTTGTATTCACGTTGTACGTGGCTGCATTTGTGTTCTCGATCCGAGCAGCACAAACCGCGCGAACACCGCAAGGTGCAGTTGGGTGGGTGGTCTTTCTGGTATCAGCACCTTTCCTGGCGGTGCCGTTGTATCTTTTTCTGGGACACCATCGCTTTCACGGGTATCGCATCGCGCGCCAGAAAAGTGAGCGGGTCGTTGAAGGGATCAAAACCTTTGCCGATTACTCAAGGCCCGATCCCTCGTCTATGTCGATCAATCCGCGCCCGTTCGAGTTTCTTGCGCATCTTCCTGTGTCCAGCGGAAACGGTGCCCGGCTACTGGTTGATGGGCAAGCCACATTCGACGCCATTTTCGACGCCATCGACAAGGCCAAGAACTATATCCTCATTCAGTTCTACATCATCAGAGACGACGCACTGGGCCGCAAACTGCAATCCAAGCTGATCGAGGCGACGAAACGTGGGGTTCACGTCCGTTTCATGACCGATGCAGTCGGCAGTTACGGATTGCCGCGCGCGTATCTGGATACCATGCGTGAAGCCGGAATTGATGTAGCCGACCCGCGTCAGCAACGCGGCCCGAATTTCCGGTTTCAGCTGAATTACCGAAACCATCGTAAAACTGTCATTATCGATGGCGAGACAGGCTTTATCGGTGGCCACAATGTTGGCGAGGAATATCTGGGCAAACATCCGCATTTCGGTCATTGGCGCGACACTCACATAATGATGTCCGGTCATGTCGTCCGGCAATTGCAGCTTATCTTCACTGAAGATTGGCATTGGGCGCATAACGAAGACCTGATTGATGAACTTGACTGGGCGGGCAGTGAATCCGAACAGAACATGAATGCCCTGCTGGTCGCGACCGGACCCGGAGACGAAACCGAAACTGGCGCCATGATGTTTTTTGCAGCAATCGCCGAGGCAAAAGAACGGTTGTGGATTGCGTCGCCTTACTTCGTACCCGACATCGATGTCATGACAGCGCTGCAACATGCCGCGATGCGCGGTGTGGATGTGCGCATCCTTGTTCCTGACATGATCGACCATCGCCTGCCATGGCTGGCCGCGTTTGCCTATTTCGATGAAATCCGCGACTGTGGCGTGCGCGTATTCCGCTATACCGGCGGGTTCATGCATCAAAAGGCGTTCGTTGTCGACGATACGCTGGCCGCTGTTGGAACAACAAACCTCGACAACCGATCTTTCCGCCTCAACTTCGAAGCAATGGCGCTGTTCTTTGATGCCCGGGCTGCCCAGGCCGTCGACCAGATGCTACAAGAAGATTTCGAAACCAGTTTCGAATTGACCCGTAGGTTGCGTCAACAACCGGCCCACATCCGCTTTGGTGCGCCGCTGGCACGGTTGTTTGCACCGATCCTTTAGGAAAAGAACTTCTCCTGAAAAACGCGGGTCATCAATGCGACCAGATACGCGGTCGACAATCCAAACGCCAACAGCCCGGTGACCGAAGCAAACGAGCCGAAAATGCGCAGCCCTTCACCCAAAACGATGTCGCCGTATCCGAGCGTCGTAAACGTCACCAACGAGAAATAGATGGCCGAGTTCCAGTCCGGCAGAACATTTAGCAACACCCAGACGATAGCCCAGATCCAGACCTGAATGGTGTGCGTTGCGATAATGAAGCCCAAGGCAACGGCAATCGGCCCCGCGGTTGCCACAAACACCCCGCGTGTGACCCATTTTTTGTCCATCTTGATAATGGACATCGTGCACCAGGTCAGAAAGAGAATCTCGATCAGGATGCAAATACCCAGAAAGGTACTGCCCCAAACGATCTGATGCAGCAACGTCATGTATTTACACCCTGATTTTCGGCCACGAACTGTCAGGGCACAATGACCTTTCAAAACGCAAGGCACAACCCCGCCACCGGATAAGGTAGCCTGCGGCGAAAGGAACCGGAGTAAGGTCTGCACTGGACAGTTGGGAAGTCCAACGCACATCCTGTGCAAAAAAGGGCGCTTCATGCTGTTGATCATCGACCGAGTTCAGAAAACCTACCCCGGCGGGCGGCCCGTTCTGCGCGATGTGTCTCTGACACTGGATCAGGGACAAACGCTTGCTCTGACCGGTGAAAGCGGCAGCGGTAAGAGCACCTTGCTGAATCTGGCCGCCGCCCTGGACAGTTTCGACAGAGGCGAGATTACGCTGGATGGCACGCCCCTGTCCCCTTTGGATGATGCGGGCCGGGCCGGGTTGCGGCGCAGAAAGGTTTCGCTTGTGTTCCAGCAGTTCAACCTGATCCCATCGCTGACCGTGGGGCAAAACCTGTCCTTTCATGCCCGCCTTGCAGGTACCGAAAATGCCCAATGGTCCGGGCAATTGGCAGACCGGCTTGGGCTTTCGGATCTGCTGGACCGCTACCCCGAAAGCTTGTCGGGCGGACAGCAACAGCGGGTGGCCATCGGACGCGCCATGGCAGCGCGCCCGAAACTGTTGCTGGCGGACGAACCGACGGGCAATCTTGACGAAACCGCCAGCGCCAAAGTGCTGGACCTGATGCTGTCACTTGTGTCTGATACTGGCGCAGCTTTGCTGCTGGTGACGCATTCCCCGCAGATCGCGGCCCGTCTGGACACGCACCTACGCCTGAGCGGCGGGTGCATCCAATGACATCTGCCGTCGTCCAGGCCCTGCTGTCCCATTGGCGGGTGCATTGGTTGCAACTGGCAACGCTGCTGACCGGTATCGCACTGGCAACTGGTCTGTGGTCCGCTGTACAGGCCATCAATGCCGAGGCCCGCGCCAGCTATTCCCGTGCCGACGCCCAGCTGGCACTTGGGCAGTTTGACGAATTGCGCGATCCAGCCGGTTTCATCCCCATGTCCCGTTATGTCGACCTGCGTCGCGCAGGATGGCAGGTGGCCGCCGTACTGGAAGGCCCTTATCGGGTCGCTGGACGTACGTTGCGTTTGATGGGCGTGGATATGGTGGCCTATCCCGCCTTGCCCGCAATTACCGAGGCCCAGCAAAGCGGTGCGCCGCCCGACCCGGCGGACATATTGACTGCTCCGGGCCGCCTGCTGGTTTCGACAGAGTTGGAGCACTTGTTGCGCGGTCACGATACTCTGCCCCCGGTTCTCAGTACCTCAGCGCTGCCGCCGGATGTGATCCTGACGGATATCGGCGTTGCCGAACGTCTTCTGAATCAGCCCGGTTCAGTCTCGCGGCTCATTATTCTGCCCGATCAACCCCGCGGGCTTCAGCCCCTGACCACGATCGCGCCAGAGCTGGAACGCATCAGCCCGTCACAAAAGATCGACACTGCTCGGCTGACCGACAGTTTCCACCTGAACCTGTCAGCCTTTGGATTGCTGTCCTTTGCAGTCGGCCTTTTTATCGTGAACGGCACAGTCGGGCTGGCATTTGCCCAACGCAGGGGCATTATCCGCACGCTGCGGGCACTGGGTGTTTCGATGCGATTACTGGTCTGGCTGATCCTTGCCGAGCTGACATTTCTGGCCTTGATCGGTGGGCTCGTCGGGTTGCTTTTGGGCTTCTTTCTGGCCGGAGCACTTCTGCCCGATGTCGCGGCCACGTTGCGTGGCCTTTACGGCGCACCAGTAACAGGGCAACTGACGCTGCAACTGGAATGGTTTTTGGCTGGGATTGCCATGGCAGTCTTTGGCACATTGCTGGCCAGCGGCCACGCATTGTGGCGCCTGTCGCGTATGCCCCTGCTGACAAGTTCGGGCGTTCAAGCGTGGCGGGGCGACCCCCGTGCGCGCCATCTTGCAGCGGCATTCGGATTGGTGATGATCCTGGGTGGCGGTTTGGCCTATGTCAGTTTCGGGGGGCTGATCGCCGGGTTTACCCTGTTGGCTGGCTTGCTGACCGGTGCAGCGCTGATGCTGCCTGCGCTTTTGTCAGTAATGCTTTCATTCTGCGCCAGCACAGCGCGGGGGCCTGTTGCCCAATGGGTCTGGGCGGATATGCGGGCACAACTGCCCGGATTGTCACTTGCCCTGATGGCCCTGTTGCTGGCCTTGGCAGCGAATGTCGGCGTAGGCACAATGGTATCCAGTTTCCGGCTGACATTCGTCGGGTGGCTTGACCAGCGCCTGACGTCAGAACTCTACCTGACTGCCAGCGACGACGATCAGGGGCAGGAGATTACCGACTGGCTGCGCCCTCAGGTCGAAGCCATTCTGCCAATCCGAAATGTGGAATTGTCGCACGAAACGGGGCCTCTGTTTCTTTACGGTGTCGTGGATGATCCGGTCTATCGGCAGAACTGGCCGGTGATCACCTCAAGCCCGAATGCATGGGATGACGTCATGGCCGGACGTGCGGTTCTGATCAACGAGCAACTGGCCCGGCGTGCCGATCTCTGGCCCGGCGGTGCTTTGGCCTTATCGCGGGACCACATCCTGACCATCGCCGGGGTCTATTCGGATTATGGGAATCCTACCGGGCAAGCCATCGTCTCGATGGACCAACTGAACCGGATCGCTCCGGGTACGGAGGCCCGCCGCTTTGGCATTCGTCTAAACCCCGAAAACGCAACCGAAATGGTGCAAACCTTAAGGGAACGGTTCAATCTTCCACGTCAGTCTGTCGTACAGCAAGCTGCAATGAAGGCGCAGTCGTTGTCGATATTTGAGAAGACTTTTGTCGTGACCTCGGCCTTGAATGTGCTGACCCTCGGCGTGGCAGGATTTGCCATTCTCACCAGTCTACTGACCCTGTGGACCCAGCGCCTGCCACAGATCGCACCGGTCTGGGCGCTGGGGCTAAACAGGGCGCAACTTGCAGGGCTGGAACTGTTGCGCAGCTTATTGCTGGCGGCATTGACCGCCTGTCTGGCGTTGCCACTTGGGCTTGTTCTGGCATGGGTTCTGCTGACGGTGATCAACGTTCAGGCTTTTGGTTGGCGCCTGCCGATGTTCGTCTTCCCCTGGGATTGGCTGCGGCTGTTTCTACTGACCCTTCTTGCTGCCCTGCTTGCCGCCGCCCTGCCCGCGCTACGGATGCTGCGCCTGCCACCCGCCGATCTGCTGAGAGTGTTCGCCAATGAACGTTAGGACCCTCCTGTTCCTTCTTATGTGGCTCTACCCGATACCGCTTTGGGCGCAGGGCTACGCAGGTCTCGGCGGGTCGGCCGAAGGCTTTGACGTGCCAGTAGCCGGGTTTGAGTTTGATTTCCCAAGGGACCACGGCCCCCACCCGGCCTACCGCATCGAATGGTGGTATCTGACCGCCAATCTCCAAGGGGACGACGGCCTGGACTATGGCATTCAATGGACCCTGTTCCGGTCAGCCCTGAAACCCTATGACAGCGACGGGTGGCAAAGCCCGCAACTTTGGATGGGTCATGCTGCTGTTACGACCCCCAAGGCTCATTTTTTCACCGAGCGATTGTCACGCGGGGGGATTGGGCAGGCCGGTGTAACTGCACAACCGTTTGAGGCCTGGATTGATGAATGGCGCATGGCCGGATCGGATTTGGACAGCCTGTCGCTGACGGCAAATGGTGAAGACTTCGGCTATGACCTTTCGCTGACTGCGCAAGGGCCATTGGTTCGTCACGGCGACGCGGGCTATTCGGTCAAATCTTCTGATGGGCAGGCAAGTTACTATTACTCGCAGCCCTTCTATACAATCGAAGGCGTGCTGCATTTGCCGGATAGTGAAGTCCGTGTAACCGGTCAGGGTTGGCTGGATCGGGAATGGTCCTCACAACCTTTGGCGACGGATCAAAGGGGCTGGGATTGGTTCTCGCTCAGTTTTGAGGACGGCGACAAACTGATGGCTTTTCGCCTGCGCGGGGATCGTGGCGATTTCACCTCGGCCACCTGGATCAATTCAGACGGCAGTACTGAAGCCATCCCCAACGGCTCAATCAGCCTTTTGCCGCTGAGTACCGATGAGGTCGCCGGACGCAATATCCCGACACACTGGCACGTCAATCTTGCGGACCGGGGCATAGATATTCAGGTCTCAGCCCTGACACCTGATGCGTGGATGGGGACCAGTTTCGAATACTGGGAAGGTCCTGTCACCGTAACCGGCAGCCATGAAGGCGTTGGCTATCTTGAGATGACAGGCTACTGAACCCACCCGATATTTGTTCACGACCAGCGACGCGATCTTTTGCGTGCTGGAAAATCAGTCAGCGAACGACATACACCGAGACGTTGGAATGCCGCACCACTCGCGCTGCATTCGGACCAAGCAGATAGTCCTTAAAATCCGGCTTATGCGCGCCAATCACAATCAGATCGGAACCGGCGCTTTCGGCGGTTTTCAGAATCTCCTGATAGGCTGTGCCTGTCGCAACGACATGGCGGATGCTTTCATTGCGCTCGGCCCCCAATGCCGAAACACACAGCGCCGTCAGTTTGGCCTGCGCCTCGGCCAACGCCTTGTCGTGAAAATCGGATTCAAAGAACCCGGACACCCAGCTTTCCCCGAAATCGGGCAACACTGTCACAACATCCAACTGTGCCCCTTCCATATCCGCCAAAGCGGCGGCTTTTTGCAGGACCGGAGCATCAATCTCGCCATTGCTGATATCAATGGCACACAGAACAGAACGTGTCATGCGGGCACCCCTTGTCTGGCGGCACGGCCGCGTTGCAGGAACGCGATGAGACCCAAAAGGACCATCGCTGGGATATACACCAACTGCTTGGGCAGCTGGTCGGACGGTAAGCTGACCGAGGCCAGGCGTACGGGTTCATCGCCATAGTAGTCGAAGATGCCCAGATCGTCGGCCACCGGCGTGCCGAACAGCGGCTCGTCAAGCTTGACCAACCCGTCCTCGGGGACCAGCAGCAAGCCCATCGCCTCGACTCGCGCGGCCCCTCCTTCTTCGTCGCCCACAGTGACAACAACGGTTGTATCCACCATCTCGAGCGTATCGAAATCGGGGCCTGCGACGACCAGACGTACATCTGTTCCCGGCCGTGTCTGACCAATGGTCTCTTCGAATGCAGCGGGTTCAACCGATTTGAACGGAGGCGAGATGCGATCCATGAAATAGTCCGGTCGGAACAGGGCAAATGCCACCAGAACGAGCGCGACACTTTCATAGATACGGCTGCGGGTCAGGAAATACCCCATCGTACCTGCCGTGAAGACCAGAATCGCTATGGTCGCGAAAACGGCCACCGTGATCCCTTCAAGCCATGTAACGTCGATCAAAAGAAGATCAGTGTTGAAGATGAACACAAAAGGCAGTGCCACGGTGCGCAGGCTGTAGAAAAACGCCGTGAAACCGGTTTTGATCGCATCACCGCCCGACACAGCAGCCGCCGCAAAGCTTGCAAGCCCAACAGGCGGTGTAACATCGGCCATAATCCCGAAGTAAAACACAAACAGGTGCACAGCGATCAACGGTACAATCAGCCCGCTTTGCGCGCCCAGTTCAACGACTACCCCGGCCATCAACGAGCTGACTACGATATAATTCGCCGTGGTCGGCAGACCCATGCCCAGAATCAGGCTGAGCAGCCCAACCATGACCAGCATAAGGATAAGATTGCCGCCTGAAAGGAACTCGACCAGGTCAGCCATTACCTGACCAACACCCGTCAAAGTCACTGTGCCGACGATCACGCCCGCAGTGGCAGTTGCCAGCGCGATACCGATCATGTTCCGTGCACCATCAATCAACCCCTGCCACAGGTCAGCGACGCCATCGACAAAGGTGTTCTTGAGATTGCTCTGCCCCCGGAAAAGAGCCTTGAGCGGTTTCTGCGTCAGCAGGATTACGAACAGCAAAGCGGTCGCCCAGAACGCCGACAGTCCCGGCGATTTCTGTTCGATCATCAGGAAGTAAACCAGAACGATGATCGGCAGCAGGTAATGCAAGCCTGCCTTATAAATATCAGCGATAACAGGAAGCGTGACCTCTTTTGCATTCGGGTCGTCCGGCTCAAGGTCCGGCACCTGAGCGGCCAGATAGAGCAATCCGACATAAACCGCGCAGACGATCAAGCTCAGCACCAGGCCTGCCGCAGACGGTACCCAGCTTGTTACAGCATCGACCGGGAATTGCGAGCCGTAACAAAGCCCTGCAAACACCAGGAAGAAAGCCAACATACCCACAACGGTTCGCGCCAGATGCACGTCACGGTCGCCCAAAGTCGGCATGTTTCGCTTCACAGCTTCCAAATGCACGATATAGACCAGCGCGATGTAAGAAATCGCCGCAGGGAGGAAGGCGTGGGTGATCACCTCGACATATGAGATGCCCACATATTCCACCATCAGGAAGGCAGCCGCGCCCATCACAGGTGGCATGATCTGACCGTTGACCGATGAGGCCACTTCGACCGATCCGGCCTGTTCACTACTAAAGCCCACACGCTTCATCAGCGGAATGGTGAATGTCCCGGTTGTCACAACGTTGGCAATCGACGAGCCCGAGATCAGGCCGGTTGCGGCAGAACCAACAACGGCCGCCTTTGCCGGACCACCGCGCAGATGCCCGAGCGCACCAAAGGCCATCTTGATGAAATAGTTCCCTGCCCCTGCCTTATCCAGCAGCGCACCAAACAGCACGAACAGGAACACGAATTTGGTGGAAACGCCCAAGGCGATGCCAAACACGCCCTCCGACGTGATCCACATATGGCTCATGGCCTTTTTCAGACTTGCACCCTTCCATCGGATTACTTCCGGTACCCATTCGGATGCGCCAAAGAAGACATAGGCCAAAAAAATCGTCGCGATAATTGCCATGGCCGGGCCAAGCGCGCGTCGCGCGGCCTCGAACAGTAGCACCAAGCCAAGCAACGCGACCCATTTGTCCGTATCGTCGGCCAAACCGCCCGCATTAACGATCTTGTCATAGAAAAAATAGCCATAAAGCGCGACGAACGCACCGACCAAGCCCATGATCCAATCCTGAACCGGAATATAGCCGCGCGGGCTGGACTTTAGTGCCGGATAAGCCGCAAAGGCCAGAAACAGAGCGAAGGCAAGGTGGAATTGCCGCGCATTGTTTACCACGCTGCCCGGCAACACGTAGTTTGCGAGCGGCGACGCCAGGATAACCTGAAAAATCGACCAAATCGCAGCTACAATCGCCAGGAAGACACCTACATTCCCGACCGGATTACGCCCGCCCGCGTCAGATGATGCGACCAGATCCTGAAGCTCTTCTTCGGAAAGCGGACGATTGGATTGAGTGTCGGAATTCATAAAATGTCTCCCCGTCGCGACCATTTTTGGCCTTCTGAATTACCCGCTTTGTGCGGGTTTGGGTTGCAGGGCGCCCTTAGGCGCCCTGCCCTAGGTCTGGCTTACTGAATCCAGCCTTTTTCTTTGTAATACTTCTCGGCACCCGGATGCAGCGGTGCCGACAGGCCATCTGCGATCATCTCTTCGGGCTTGAGGTTGGCAAACGCCGGATGCAGCTTTTTGAAGTCTTCGAAGTTTTCAAAGACAGAGCTGACCACCGCATATACCGCGTCGTCCGACACATCTGCCGAAGTTACGAAAGTCGCGCCTACGCCGAATGTCTGGGTGTCGCCGTCAGAACCACGATACATGCCACCGGGGATGGTTGCAGTGCGGTAGAACGAATTGTCATTGACCAGCTTGTCCACGGCTTCACCGCTGACATTCACCAGAACCGAGTCACAGGCTGTGGTGGCTTCCTGAATCGAACCCGACGGGTGACCAACGGTATAAACCATAGCATCGATCTGGTTGTCGCACAGGGCAGCCGATTGTTCAGCCGCTTTCAGCTCTGTCGCCAGTTCGAAATCATCGGTGGTCCAGCCCATTTCGCTCAGAAGAACTTCCATGGTGCCCCGCTGACCGGAACCGGGGTTCCCGATGTTCACGCGCTTGCCTTTCAGGTCTTCAAAGTTTGTGATGCCCGCATCGGCGCGGGCCACAACCGTAAATGGCTCGGGGTGGACAGAGAAAACGGCACGCAGCTTTTCGAAGGGACCTGCCTCTTCAAATTTAGAGGAGCCGTTATACGCGTGATACTGCCAGTCGGACTGGGCAACGCCGAATTCCAGCTCGCCTTCGCGAATGGTGTTGATGTTGTAGACCGAGCCACCGGTCGATTCGACCGAGCAGCGCACGCCGTGCTCTTTCCGGCCCTTGTTCACCAGACGGCAGATCGCGCCACCTGTCGGATAGTAAACACCGGTCACGCCGCCGGTACCAATTGTAATGAACTCTTCGGCATAGGCCGCCGGAGCCAACATGGCTGCGGTTACAAACGCGCCGAGGCTCATTTTGCTGCTGTTTTTCATTTCAATACTCCCACATATTTTTGTCTGGCAGTTGGAATTCAAATCGATGACCTGCCCATGAAACTGTGCCGATAACGATGATCGGCATGCCTCACAGCAGGTGCAACCTGTTGAATTTTCCAGTTTCTCCCAACCTCTTTGAGGGTTCATCCAGATACATTCAATGTCAAGGCCAGCACCGGCCTGACTCGCATCTATCCGCATATATGAGCGTAATTTTTGAATTTTCCCCTCTGGCACACAGGAAAACCCGCCTGATCGGTCTACTTTATCTTTGCGCCCATTTTTGTTCAGGTTTGTTCAACAGCGGATCGTATACGGCACCCTCATCCGGGATGAGGGTGATACCAGAGGCAGGAAAAGAACCAGACCAGAACGAAGAATTGAGAGTTAAGTGCCCAAGCACTCGAAAATCCCGAAAAGAAAAAACAGGAAGCAGGTTCCCCTAACCCCCTGTTTTTACTTTGGTACCCAAGGCCGGACTCGAACCGGCACGGTATCACTACCGGGGGATTTTGAATCCCCTGCGTCTACCATTCCGCCACTTGGGCCACGGACACTGGATTAGCGCCCATCAAAGGGAAGGTCCAGAGGCAAAAATCATCCATTATTCCATTTGTTACTGCCGTGATGGTTGACGGGCCGTCAGGTGCGTGGTTTGGCTTTCCCGGGTCGAGAACGGGATTTGAGTGCTAAATGTTGCGATCGCTTTATGACTGGACAATTCGTCTGGCGGAACACCCTCATGCGCTGTGGGCGCTAGCCGTAGTGGCTTTTGTCGAAAGCTCGTTCTTTCCAATCCCCCCCGACGTTCTGATGATTCCAATGATCCTAGCGCGCCCGTCGCGCGCCTGGCTGATTGCAACCGTTGCCCTGGTGGCTTCGGTTCTGGGCGGGATGCTGGGCTACGCGATTGGCGCGTTTTTCTATGAAAGCCTTGGGCAGCCCATTCTTGAATCCATGGGCAAGGCCCATGCGATGGAAGAATTCAACACCCGCTTCAACGATTTCGGGTTCTGGGCGGTACTGGCCGCCGGAGTGACGCCTTTCCCCTACAAGGTCATCACCATCATGTCCGGCTGGACAGGAATGCCGCTTGGAACATTCATCGCAACGTCGATACTGGCACGCGCGCTCAGGTTCTTCCTTGTTGCGGCCCTGCTTTGGGGCTTTGGCGAGCCGATCCGTGAATTTATCGAAAAACGCCTGGGGCTGATGTTCACCTTGTTCATCATCCTGTTGTTTGGCGGCTTCCTGGTGGTGAAATACCTATGACGAGACGTTCACAACTTATCGCACTGGCAAGTCTTGGGTCCCTGGCCCTTCTGCTGGCAGCTTTCGGCTTTCAATATCTGGGCGGCCTTGCCCCCTGTAAAATGTGTATCTGGCAGCGCTACCCGCATGGGGTCGCAATCGCGATTGGCGTTTTGGCGTTGGCCTTACCAAGGCTAAGTTTCCTGCCCCTCTGTGGCGCAATGGCCGCCGCCGCCACTTCGGGCATCGGGTTCTATCACGCCGGCGTTGAGCAGGGGTGGTGGGAAGGTCCGACCAGTTGCACATCCGGCAGCATCACTGGGATGTCGAATGACGATCTGTTCGATCAGATTATGTCCGCGCCTTTGGTTCGCTGCGACGATATTCCGTGGGAAATGTTCAACATCTCGATGGCTGGGTGGAATGCCATTGCCTCGGCTGTTCTGGTGCTGATCTGGCTCGCGGCGTGGAAGTCAGAGCGGGCCTAGAATTCGTCCAGCTCCGCGTCCCAATACAGAAAATCGATCCAGCTTTCGTGCAAGTGATTGGGGGGGAATTTCCGACCAACATTGCGCAGTGCTTCGGCGTCAGGCTGGCGCGGCGGCTTACGCAGGTTCATTCCTGCCTGACGCAGTGATTTCGACCCTTTGCGCAGGTTGCAAGGGCTGCACGCCGCCACAACGTTCTGCCAACTGGTCACCCCGCCAGCGGCGCGTGGCACCACATGATCAAAGGTAAGATCACCGCGACTGCCACAGTACTGGCATCGGAACTCGTCCCTCAGAAATAAATTAAAGCGCGTGAAGGCCACGCGCTTTCTGGGTTTTACATAGTCTTTCAAAACAACGACCGAAGGTATTCGGATCTGCGTACTCGGGCTGCGAACCACTTCGTCGTATTCGGCCACGATGTCGACCCGATCCAGCCAAGCGGCCTTGATCGCCTCTTGCCAGGGCCACAGGGACAACGGGTAATAAGACAGGGGGCGATAATCGGCGTTCAAAACCAATGCGGGATGATGCTTCAGCGCACCAGGCTCCCTGACAAATTCGGTCCTGAAGTCTCCGTCCATATCAGAATCGCTCCTCGCTCTGCTCTGCCTGTTTTTGACATCAGAGCGGGGAACACCCGCCCCGGCCTTAGTATAACTATATATCGTGTTAATACTCTGACAAGCCCTGATTTTCCACAATATGTCGCAAACTGGGTAATGCGAATCCGTAACAAGCGCATGACAGTTATCCACAGCTTGCGCGGGGTGCACTCTTCGGGGTATGCGCACGTCATGTCCTGGTTCATTCGCTTCAACAAACCTTATGATGTGCTGCCGCAGTTCACCGACCGCGACAATGCGGATACTCCGCGCAGTACACTGTCCGATTTCATCGATCTGCCCGGGGTTTATCCCGCCGGTCGACTGGACCGTGACAGCGAAGGTTTGATGCTGCTGACTGACCACGGCAAGTTACAGGCGCAGATCTCGGACCCCAAGCACAAGATGGCAAAAACCTATTGGGTTCAGGTCGAAGGTATTCCGGACGAAACCGCCCTGAAAGCGCTGCGAAACGGCGTCGAGTTGAAAGACGGCCTGACCCGTCCGGCGAAGGTGCGGCAGATCGACGAGCCGGACGACCTGTGGCCCCGCACCCCGCCAATCCGCGAACGCGAGACTGTACCAGACAGTTGGATAGAACTGTCCATACGCGAGGGCAAAAACCGTCAGGTGCGTCGAATGACGGCCGCCGTGGGCCTACCGACCCTGCGCCTGATCCGCTGCCGCATCGGTGACTGGACATTGGACGACCTGGCACCTGGCCAGTGGGACAGCCTGCCCATGCCGTCCCTGAACACCACAACGCAACGAAAACGCGACCGTCGACCGCGCCGGTGACATACCCTGCCCTGATCTGCTAAACTCGGGTCATGAAACTAACTCCCGGAATACCGGCCCCTTCGGCGATTCTGGAAGCGTCGCTTTATGTCGATGATCTGGACGCAGCGGAACAGTTTTACGGCGAAGTACTGGGCCTGGAACGCATTCAGCGCGTCGCCGACCGCCACGTGTTTTACCGAATTGGCGGATCGGTCCTGCTGATCTTTAACCCGGAACAGACGGAACAGCCGCCCCTCAACCCGGACATGCCTGTTCCGTCCCACGGCGCCCGTGGTGCAGGACACGTGTGTCTTGTGCTGACCCGAGATGAAATCGCGGTAATGCGCAAGCACCTTCTGGACTGGAATGTCCCCGTAGATGCAGAATTCGACTGGCCCGGAGGCGCACGTTCCTTGTACGTGCGCGACCCGGCCGGAAACTCAGTCGAATTTGCGGAAGCCCATCTTTGGTCTTGAGCCAATACAGAACGACCGTGTTCCGTTGAACTGACCTTACTGGCTAAAGGCTCAGCTTGTCGCGCATGAAGGCCAGGGCCACACTCAGCCCGTCCGGGGCGATTCCGTGCCCGGTGCCCTTCATGACATGAGCATAGACCTCTTTGAAACCGGCGGATTGCAGGGCCTCTGCCGCTTCGGGCAAGGATTGCGGCGGGACGACGTCGTCGGCATCGCCATGCACCAGCAGTACAGGCATCCGGCTGACGGTTTCGTCTGCCAGAAGGTCCGCCTCTAGCAAACGGCCTGAGAAAGCGACAATTCCGGCCACGGGGTCTTCACGGCGGGGCGCGACATACAGGCTCATCATCGTGCCCTGGCTGAAACCAAACAGGACAACCTGTTCTGGCAACAGGTCTTCATCCACCATCAGAGCATCCAGAAAGGCGTTGAAATCCTCGACCGCCATTTCCATGCCCCTGCGCGCCTCTTCTTCGGACGACCCGTCAATCCAGGGAATCGGAAACCACTGAAAACCATTGGGCATTCCGGGGATCTGCTCGGGCGCGTCCGGGGCCACGAACAATGTGTCGGGCAGATGTTCACCCAGCGGGTCGGCCAAACCCAGCAGATCGGCACCGTTTGCGCCATAGCCATGTACGAAAACCACAACCGAGCGCGTGTCGCCCGAAACAGGCTCTTTCCGGAGCGCATTCAAAACCCGTGTCATCTGATCCCTTCTCTTTGCTTTGCAACCCGGTAATAGGCCCACAGCACCCGCGCCGCAACCGAGCGCCAGGGCGACCAGGCCTCGGCCATCTTGCGCAGTTCTTTATCTGTTGGGCGGTTGGGCAGGTCATAAAGGATGCGCGCGGCCTCTTGCAGCGCCAGGTCGCCGGGGGCGATCACATCAGCACGACCAAGTGAGAACATGGCGTATATCTCCGCAGTCCAGACGCCGATGCCAGACACCTGCGTCAACGTGGCCACAACTTCTGCATCAGGAGCATCACGCAACGCTTTGTAATCTATACGCGCTTCTGCCAACGCCTTTGCATATCGGATCTTTTGACGGCTTAACCCTACGGCCCGCAGATCGTCATCCGTTGCCCACATGATCTTTCGCGGACCCGTCAATTTGGCATCTTGCAGGCGTTTCCATATTGCATTGGCCGAAGCCACACTGACCTGTTGGCTGACAATGGCACTCAGCAGTTGCGCGAACCCGTCGGGACGGCGACGTAACGGCAATGGGCCAGTCTGTTCCATTGCATAGGCCATGCGCGGACAGCTCTGGGCCAGCCATTCAGCCCCTTCCGCCACACAATCCGGCGTTTCGATGATGCGGCCAACGGGCATCTGTTCTCCCTGCTCGGTTGCTACTGGCACGTTAGGCGCATGTGCCGCAGATGCAACCGGCTTGTGCCGCATACACTTAGCCGATAACCATTCCGCCATGACCATGATCTCGACCCTTCCCGATGACCGTCAGGCCAAACGCAACGTTGCCGTCTTGGTGGCGGCGCAGGCCATTCTGGGCGCGCAGATGCCAATGATGTTCATCGTCGGAGGGCTGGCAGGTCAGTCGCTGGCGACCAATCCCTGCCTGGCAACATTGCCCATTTCGCTGATTGTTCTGGGATCGATGCTGGCAGCCACGCCAATCTCGGCCATCATGCAAAAATGGGGGCGTCGGGTCGGGTTCCTTGTTGGCGCGACATCCGGTGCGTTGGGCGGGCTGATCGGAGCCTATGGCCTGTTTCTTGGCTCTTTCCCCGTCTTCCTTGTCGGCAGCCTGTTAACAGGCATCTACATGAGCGCCCACGGATTCTACCGGTTCGCCGCAGCGGACACGGCATCGGACGAGTTCCGCCCCAAAGCGATTTCCTATGTCATGGCTGGTGGATTGGCAGCTGCCATCATTGGCCCGCAGATCGTAAAGCTCACGTCCGAAGCCTACGTCATCCCGTTTCTGGGCACCTATCTGGCTGTCATTGGGATCAATGTTCTGGGGTCCGCCCTGTTCTTCTTCCTTGATATCCCAACGCCTGCAAAACCCACCGGCACCGAGCCCAAGGGGCGGTCGCGACTGGAATTGCTGAAAACACCCCGCATCGCCGTGGCCATCATATGTGCCATGGTATCTTACGCACTGATGAATCTTGTGATGACTTCGACGCCGTTGGCCGTGGTAGGTTGTGGTTACTCGGCTAATGACGCGGCTGACATCGTCACCAGCCACGTGCTGGCCATGTATGTGCCCAGTTTCTTTACGGGTCACCTGATCGCCCGGTTTGGCATCGAAAGGATTGTGGCGCTGGGTCTGGCAATTCTTGCAGCCGCTGGACTGGTCGCCTTGCAGGGCGTTGATTTAGGGAACTTTTTCGTCGCTCTCATTCTTCTTGGTGTTGGGTGGAACTTTGGCTTTATCGGCGCGACCACGATGCTGGCCGCATCGCATGAGCCGCAGGAGCGCGGCCGGATGCAGGGCCTCAACGACCTGCTGGTGTTTGGCGGAGTGACTATGGCCTCGCTGGCTTCGGGTGGATTGATGAACTGCTCGGGCGGTTCCCCGGTCGAAGGGTGGACAGCAGTCAACCTTGCAATGATCCCATTGCTGACACTGGCAGGCGGGGCCCTGTTGTGGCTGGTTCTGCGACCGGCCGACCCGGAACGGGCCTGATCACCAGCGCCCGCTGCCCGCAGTCCACATCAAGGACAGTCGTTGCCGTATTTCTCCCGGTGCAAGCGCACCTGTGGCAACACGTTCTGGGCTAGCTATGGCTTGCTTCAAAATCCGTTCGGCCAACCAACCGGAATATAATGCCGGCCGTGCCTTGGCCGAAATCTCAGCCCGATGCGATCTGGCTTTTTGCAGGCGATTCAAGGCGGTTCCGGCCAAGGCACGCACCCCTTCAAGGGTACCGTCCAAAAGCGGTATCCGCCCGCGTTGTTCCAGTTCAGGAATAGCCCTAAGCCAATTCGCCACCCCAACCGCATATCCAAAGTCACGCAACACAGTTTCATCGGCCACCCCCAGCGCCTGGGCTGATGCAACAACCAATGAGCCCGTGCTGTGATCGATGTAGGCGTCAAAGTGCTCCTGATCCTCGAACGGATCACGATATATATCCCAACGCCTTACGGCCACATATTCATCCAAAACACCAGCCAGATGGGGCGAAAGAACCTGTGACAAGGGTGTTACTACCTCGTGCCGCCGTACGGTTGCCCCTTCAGCAATTTCCTGTAGCGCGTCACGCCACCATTGCAGCCGCATCTCGGCGATCATCGGCTCTTGCGTCACCCAGGGCGCGCGGGCAACTTCGACGTTCAACGCGTAAATCGGGAACAGGACTGCACGGTCTGCCACCGGTGCAGCCATCGCTGCGCGGAAACGATCTGGATCAGCCCGTTGCACAAGTTCCGCGCAGGCCTTGACGTCTTGGTCAAAGACCACGCTCACTCGGCTGCTGCCTTTTTCGGATCACAATCGCGCACCAGTTTCCATTGAATCGCATCCAGAAGCGCCTCGAAAGACGCATCGACTATATTCGCGCTGACGCCCACGGTGGACCAGCGCCGCCCCTGCCCGTCTTCGCTGTCGATGATGACACGCGTGACCGCTTCGGTGCCGCCTTGCGTAATCCGCACCTTGAAGTCGACCAGACGCATATCTGACAACACCTGTGAATACTGGCCCAGATCCTTGGCCAAGGCTTTGGCTAGGGCGTTCACCGGCCCCCTGTCGCTGCCTGACTCGTCCATGGATTCGCTGACAGACAGCTTCTTTTCACCATCCACTCTTACGACAACAACGGCCTCGGACAGGCTGACCATCTTGTTGTATTTGTTCTTACGCCGTTCAACGGTGACTTTGTAACGCTTGACCTCGAAGAACTCAGGCAATTGACCCAGCTCTTCCCGCGCCAGCAGTTCAAAACTGGCCTGAGCGGTGTCATAGGAATATCCATCCGCCTCGCGTGCCTTTATCTGGTCAAGGATGCGGCCAAGTGCGGGGTCACCTGCCTCAACACGCAAACCAGCCTCGGTCAAACGCTTGCGCAGGTTTGACTGACCAGCTTGGTTCGACATCGGAATGATGCGGGTGTTCCCGACGCTTGCGGGGTCCACATGCTCATATGTCGATGGGTCCTTGAGGATCGCGCTGGCGTGCAGTCCGGCCTTATGTGCAAAAGCCGACGCCCCGACATAAGCCGCCTGCTTGCTGGGCACCCGATTCAGGACATCATCCAGCATCCGGCTGATCCGGGTCAAACCAGCCAAAGCCTCACGGCTGACACCAATATCAAACTGCGACGCATAGGGTTCCTTCAACAACAGCGTCGGGATCAAAGCGGTCAGGTTCGCATTGCCGCAACGTTCGCCCAAACCATTCAATGTACCCTGAATTTGCCGTGCACCGGCCTCAACAGCAGCCAGAGAACAGGCAACGGCATTTTCGGTATCGTTATGGGTGTGAATGCCCAGCCGATCACCGGGCAGCCCGGCTGCGATCACCTCGGATACAATCCGCCCGACCTCGGACGGCAAAGCGCCACCATTTGTGTCGCACAGGACAACCCACCGCGCGCCAGCCTCAAGCGCTGCGCGACAAACATCCACGGCATATTCCGGATTGTCCTTGTAGCCGTCAAAGAAATGTTCCGCATCAAACAGCGCTTCTCGCCCCTGCGCGACGATATGCGCGACCGAGGCGCGCACGTTTTCTGTGTTCTCTTCCAGTGAAATACCAAGCGCGTGGGTGACGTGATAATCATGCGACTTGCCGACCAGACAAACAGCCTGCGTTCCCGCATTCATCACGGCTGCCAGCACATCGTCATTCTCGGCTGATCGTCCTGCGCGTTTGGTCATGCCGAACGCCGTCAACCGGGCCGCGGTCTTTGGGGCCACCTCGAAAAACGCGCTATCGGTCGGGTTGGCGCCGGGCCAACCGCCTTCGATGTAATCCACGCCCAAAGTGTCCAGCGCCTGCGCGATCTGCACTTTTTCTGCGGTCGAAAACTGCACGCCCTGCGTTTGCTGCCCATCGCGCAGGGTTGTGTCGTAGAGGTAGAGGCGTTCCTTAGCCATCAGACCTCCTCCAGCTTGGCAGCATCAAAACCGGCGCCGGGCACCAGTTCGACACTGTCCTTGCTCATTCGAACCTCAAGCCCCGCCGCTACATATGCTGCCTTCAAGCGATCAACTTCTGAGAAGTCCTTGCTTTGCATCGCGATTTCGCGTGCCTTCGCTAAACGGTCCGCATGAGAGGTCAAATCGACAGATGCGGTATCTGCCCAGTCGCTCATCTCAGGTAAAAGCAAACCCAGCAGTTGCGCACTGGCCAGCAGACCTGCGGCGTCACCGTCTGAAGCCAGACGATAAAGCTCGCTCATGGCACCTGCCGTATTCAGATCGTCACTTAGTGCTGCGATGACTTCAGGTGCCGCGCTGGCTGCGGGCTCGATGCCCGCTGTCAGCGCCCGCCACTTGCGCAGCGTCGCCTCGGCCTCACGCGCCTTCTTCTCGGTCCAATCCATTGGCTTGCGATAATGCGTCTGCAGAAAGACGAAGCGGATTACCTCGCCCGGCACGCCCTGCTCCAGCAAATCGTGCACGGTAAAGAAATTGCCCAGCGATTTGGACATTTTCTTACCTTCGACCTGCAACATCTCGTTATGCAGCCAGACCCGCGCGAATTCACCGTGCGGGTGAGCGCATTTGCTCTGGGCGATCTCGTTTTCGTGGTGCGGGAACATCAGGTCATTGCCACCCCCGTGGATATCAAAGCTCTCGCCCAGCAATTCATAGCTCATGGCCGAGCATTCGATGTGCCAGCCCGGACGTCCCCGGCCCCATGGGCTGTCCCAGCCCGGCAGATCATCAGTCGAAGGCTTCCACAAGACAAAATCCATCGGGTTCTTCTTGTATGGCGCGACCTCGACTCGCGCACCTGCGATCATGTCATCGACCGACCGGCCAGACAGTTTGCCATAGCTTTCTTTCCAGCTGTCGACCGCGAACAGAACATGACCTTCGGCGGCATAGGCGTGACCCTTTGCAATCAGGCCCTCGATCATCGCGATCATCTGGGCGATATACTGGGTCGCGCGTGGCATCTGGTTGGGTTCCAACGCTCCCAACGCGCCCATGTCGTGCAAGTACCAGTCGATGGTCTCGTCCGACCGCTCCTGCACCAGTTGCTCAAGCGTGCCTTCTGCGCCCGCCTGTTTGCGCGCCAATGCCGTTGCGTTGATCTTGTCGTCCACGTCGGTGAAGTTGCGCACATAGGTCACGTGATCTGCGCCGTAGACGTGACGCAACAGGCGGTAGAGCACATCGAACACAACCACCGGGCGGGCATTACCCAAATGGGCACGATCATAGACCGTTGGGCCACAGACATACATCCGCACGTTTTCAGGATCGATCGGTACGAAGTCTTCCTTCGTCCGCGTCCGTGTGTTGTGCAGCTTGATCGTCGTCATCGGTCGGGCTCCTAAGAAACAGCAAAGGCTTGCGCGTTGGCGCGGGCTTAGCAACTTGTCTCAGGGATGAAAACGAAAGAAACCGGCCCGCTTGATAAATCAGCAGGTAATGCAGCAGATAATAATGATGCAGGTCACCGGGTTCATGGGACATCGGTTAGCATGGGATCATTCCCAAGCCAAGTGTTGAGTTTGCCATCCCCGTTCGGCACAGTGCCGAACATGGACCGAGATTTCGTCAATTCCATCTGCAAAACGCTGCCCGGCGCTGAACTGTCCGATCCCTGGGGCGGTGGCCATGACGCCTGGAAAATTGGTGGCAAAATGTTCGCCTGTATCGGGATCGCAAATGACGGTGTTTCCGTAAAAACGCCCGATATCGAAACGGCGCAGATGCTGATAGACACTGGGATCGGCGTAAATGCCCCCTATTTCCACCGCAGCTGGGTGCGTCTTCCGTTTGACACCGGTGCAGACGAAATGCGCCATCGTTTGACTGTGTCCTATGACCTTGTCCGCGCATCATTGACCAAAAAACTTCAGGCCTCGATAGCGCCGCGAAGCTGATTGACAAACGCCTGCCGCTCTGTCCCATTCAGCGCAGAGTAACCGAGGCCCTTGTCATGGAATTGTCCAAGCGCATCACGCAGGTCACCGGCGGCAGCGACGGGTGGGAGGTGTTCAATCGGGCCCGACGGATGCTGAATGAAGGGCATGCCGTGACAGAATTGACAATCGGCGAGCATGACGTTCGTACCGACCCGTCGATCCGGCACGCTATGGACCTGTCGGCCCGCAACGGTCACACCGGTTATGCCACGGTGCCCGGAACAGATTTGCTGCGCGATACGGTTGCTGCCCGGGTTCAGTCCCGCACAGGTATCCCAACGACGCGTAACAATGTACTGATCACGCCCGGTGGGCAGTCCGCCCTTTTCGCCGCGCATATGGCGGTGTGCGATCCCGGCGACACCGGGCTGTATCTGGACCCGTATTATGCCACCTACCCCGGAACGATTCGCGGTGCCGGGGCCATTGCCCGCGCTGTTCGAACCACCGCAGAAGATGCATTTCAACCGCGCGCAGATTTGATTGATGCAGCGGCGGAAGGCGCGGTTTCGCTGTTGATCAACACGCCGAACAACCCGACCGGAGTGGTGTATTCCCGTCAGTCACTTGAAGCCATTGCCGATGTTTGCCAACGCCGTGACCTGTGGCTGATATCAGACGAAGTCTATGACACCCAGATCTGGGAGGGCGAGCACCTGTCTGCCCGCGCGCTGCCCGGAATGGCCGACCGTACCTTAGTGGTTGGATCAATGTCCAAATCACATGCCATGACCGGGTCCCGATGCGGGTGGATCGTTGGTCCGGAATACGTGATCCGTCACCTGATAGATCTGGCTACTCATACAACCTATGGCGTTCCGGGGTTCATTCAGGACGCGGCCAGCTTTGCACTGACCGCAGGACAGGAACTTGAAAACAAGATCGCCGCGCCATTCCGTCGCCGCCGTTCATTGGCGATAGACGTATTGGCGGCACAGAACACAGTGGGGCTCGTCCCGGCGCAGGGTTCTATGTATCTGATGCTGGATATACGGGCGACCGGGCTGACGGGCGAAGGGTTTGCGAACGCCCTGCTGGACACTCATGCGATTGCCGTCATGCCGGGCGAAAGCTTTGGCAAAGCCGCAGCGGGTCACATTCGGGTTGCCATGACCGTGGATGATGAGAAATTTGTCAGTGCCTTGAGAACCCTGTGCATGTTTTCAGCGCAGCTCGCCAAGCGACACGCGGCTGAATAGCTGCATCTAAAACCGAAATGTCGTACGCAGGTTGAAAACATTGGTGTCCAGACTGCCGCTGGATCGGGTGACATCGTCGAAATTCTGCCGCAGTGCCTCACCGCTGATAACGAAATTCTCGCCAATCGGATAGGCCAATCCGATTCCGTAAACCGCTGCCGTGTCACTGTCGACCGACGTATCAGCCCGCGCCGCGCCTACGACCACGTATCCCAGAGCGTTACCGAATTCATATCCGCCACGCAGTTTCAAGCTGGTCATGCTGTCGAGACTGCCCTGAGACTGGCCAAGGTTCAGGGACAGCCGGTTATATTCCAACTCACCGCCCAGAACGAAATTCCCAAAGTCCTGATCATAGCCCAGATGCGCACCAAAGGCCGTATCATCGCCATTCGCACCGCCCGGACCGTCGGCATCTGCAAATCCAAAACTGAACCCTGCATACCCGCCAGTCCAATCCTCAGCCGCAACAGGGCTAGCTCCGGCGATCAATATCGCAACAACAAGGACGGAAAAAGGGTTCATAGTCGGGCTCAATGCAACACCGCTCTGGTTTCGATCAGAGGCATGACTTCAATTCAATCTGTGACCTGCTGGTCATAATTCAACTCCGCTCAGCAGACCTTGGAAGTAAGTGAATGCAGTATAACAGATTTCTTCCAAAACGGGTGAAAATCTCGGCGTTTGGTTCTTTGACCCCAAAAGCCCTAAGAATTGTTCATGTGAATAATTATCAAAGGTCGCAAATAGAACAGATTGTGTCGCCGCGTTTTGGAATGGTCGCGCAAGACGTTGAGGGGCAAAATGGCAGACGACGACTGGAAAATCAGCCTGATCAGCCGCACCATTGGGGCAGATCGCGGCCGTGCCGCACGGGGACGGCCGTAAAGGTGTGCTTGCTGACACCTTAAGACATCACTCAACGACCGGATTCTTGAAATGAACGACCAACCCCGCAATTCATCGCGCAGTGGCGGCCGCGCCGCGCGCCGTGCTGCCCGTGCAACCGCACTGCCCGAGCACCTGCGACCTGTCCGCCCCGGAATGGAAGGCGGCGTCCTGAATGTACTGACACAGGCGCAGATCGAACGCATCCACGAAGCAGCACTGACCGCGCTTGAAACCATTGGCCTGGCGGACGCCCCGCAAAGTGGCATTGACTATCTGGTCGGTGCAGGCTGCACCTTGGGCGACGATGGCCGTATCCGTTTCCCGCGTGCCCTTGTCGAGGACACGATTGCTAAGGCGAACCGCTCGGTCACTTTGTACAGCCGGGATGGAAACACCGATCTGGAATTGTCCGGCACCAAAGTGCACTACGGTACGGCCGGAGCCGCCGTGTCCATGGTTGACGTGCACGGTCGGGAATATCGTCATTCCACCGTGCAAGATCTGCACGATGCCGCACGTATCTGCCAACAGCTTGATAACATTCACTTTGTGCAACGGCCAATGGTTTGTCGTGACATCGCCGACAACCTCGAAATGGACCTCAACACGATTTACGCCTGCTGTTCGGGGTCCTTCAAACATGTCGGGACATCCTTCACCGAGCCAAGCCACGTCGCTCCGGCGATGGAGATGATCTATATGATTGCGGGCGGTGAAGACAAATTTCGCGAGCGGCCCTTCGTTTCGAATTCGAATTGCTTTGTTGTTCCTCCAATGAAATTCGCGACAGAAAGTTGCGAAGTGATGGAAGCGTGCATCAAGGCCGGAATGCCAGTCTTGCTGCTATCTGCCGGTATGGCCGGAGCTACAGCGCCGTCAACCATCGCCGGTGCGATCACGCAAGCAACGGCGGAATGCCTTGCGGGATTGGTTTATGTTAATGCCGTAAGTCCCGGTGCTCCGGCGATTTTTGGCACCTGGCCATTTGGTCTGGACCTGCGGACCGGTGCCATGTCGATTGGTTCAGGGGAACAGGCCCTTCTGACCGCCGGATGTGCCCAGATGCACCGGTTCTATGACTTGCCGGGCGGTGCTGCGGCTGGCGCATCGGATTCGAAACTGCCCGATATGCAGGCCGGCTGGGAACAGATGTGTTCGAATGTCATGGCAGGTCTGTCCGGTCTGAACATGGTATATGAGGCGGCCGGGATGCATGCCTCGTTGCTGGGGTTCTGCCTGGAAAGCCTGATCCTCAGCGACGATCTGATCGGACAGGCGCAACGCTGTGTACGTGGAATCGAAGTGACGGATGACACGCTGGCACTGGATCAAATGGCGGCGGTCTGCATGGGCGGCCCAGGCCACTATCTGGGGACTGACGCAACGCTGAGCCGGATGCAGTCAGATTACGTCTATCCGACATTCGGAGATCGCTCCTCGCCGAAAGAGTGGGTTGAGCTTGGCAAGCCCGATCTGGTGGAAAAAGCTGTGGCAAGGAAAGAGGAAATCCTTTCCACCCCTTCCCCAGCAAGGTTCGACCCGGTTCTGGACGCCGAACTTCGAAAAAAATTCAAAATCCATCTTCCCGCTTAAGGTGATGGAAAAGGCGGCCCGAAATGGACCGGGCCGCCTGTTCATACGATGCCTACCCGTCACTGGGCGGCAGCAATCCTGCCTCCTGCGCGATCGCGACCTCGTCCGCATCCAGCGCTCCGTCACCATTGGCATCCATGGCCGAGAAGGTGTCTGCGTTGACTTCCGGTACGACCGCCTGAATTTCCTCGATGGTCAGCAGACCATCGCCGTTGGTATCGGCTGAGGATTGGGCCGAAGCAACGCCGGGCAAGCCCAGAACGGCCATGGAAAGCCCGATCAAATAATGCGATTTCATTTCAGTGCCTCCTGAAAGGTGTGTTTGTGTTTACGTCCGGACAGCGCCCAGAAGCACATGGACGCCCCTACGCGTCACGCGTTTTGGTAGAACTTCGTGATTTCACGCCAATCTTTGCGTGTTTGCTCGAGTCGGGTTTGCGGTTCACCGCCTGAAGAAAACCATGAAACCGTTGTCGGCGGCTCTTGCCCGACAGGACCACCTCAATCCGGCAATGTGGCGCTTATCCGGGACGACTCGGTGGGTAAAAAAGAAAGGGGGCCGAAGCCCCCTGTCAGTTTCGCCTTCCAGGCTCATTTCGTTGACCGCCCGGTGTTTTTTTGCCTGCGGCCTGGACTGCGCGTGGGGCGAGCGCACCCGCCCCGTGAAAGAGTGGGAAGGAGCAAATATTCCGCCCCACCCTGTTCCCGGCCAACACGGGCATGTCGGCCGAGTGGAGAAAGGTCAGTCGGTAAGTCTCAGACCTGTTCTCCGTATTCGTCGGGGTCAGTTACTTAGGGCAGCGTCCGACCCCTACGCCCCGGGGTGCCGGGGCGTTAAAGTCAGCTACACCCGCTTGTCGCGCCGCAGGTGTTGCACTTCATGCAAGTGCCGTTACGCACCAGCGTGTAGTTTCCGCATTCGCCACAGGGGTCGCCCTCATAGCCCTGCATCTTGGCTTTGGTGCGGGCGTCCATTCCGGTTGCCACTGCCGTTTCGGTGGCAGGCGCTTCGAACACAGTTGCTGTTTCCGACATTCCGGCCACGTCGCCATAACTGCCGTTTAACACCATCAAATCCTGCGGCAGACGCTTGCGCAGATACCCGGTCGAGCTGATTTGTTTCAACACTTCCAAAGACTTGGACGCCGCAGTTTCACTGATTTCCGAGACATTGGAAACGCCTTCCTCTTCTCCGCGGCCAAGATCATCAAAGGTAGCACCCTCGGGTTTCACATGGGCGAGATCGGTACGGTCCAGATAAGACACGGCCAGTTCGCGGAAGATGTAATCCAGGATCGAAGTCGCGTTCTTGATCGAGTCGTTGCCCTGCACCATCCCTGCCGGTTCGAACTTGGTAAAGGTGAAGGCGTCGACAAACTCCTCCAGCGGCACGCCATATTGCAGGCCGACCGACACGGCGATGGCAAAGTTGTTCATCATCGCCCGGAAGCCAGCGCCTTCCTTGTGCATGTCGATGAAAATCTCGCCCAATTGACCGTCTTCAAACTCACCCGTGCGCAAGTACACCTTGTGGCCGCCAACGATTGCCTTCTGAGTATACCCCTTGCGGCGATGCGGCAGTTTCTCGCGATGGCTGCGGATGATTTCCTTGACCACAACTTTCTCGATCACCTTCTCGGCGAGAACGACGGCTTTTTCCTGTGCAGAGCCGCTTTCCAGCACCTCGGCCGCCTCGTCATCATCCTCGACCAGCGCAGCCGCAAGGGGCTGAGACAGTTTCGAGCCGTCGCGGTACAGCGCGTTGGCCTTTACACCCAGCGACCAGCTAAGCTCATAGGCCTTCTGGCAATCCTCGATTGTCGCATCATTCGGCATGTTGATCGTTTTGCTGATCGCGCCCGAAATAAAACTTTGTGCCGCCGCCATCATGGTGATGTGGCTGTCAACCCCAAGGAAACGCTTGCCTTTCTTGCCGCACGGGTTGGCGCAGTCGAAGATCGCGTAGTGTTCTTCCTTCAGATGCGGTGCACCTTCCAGAGTCATGGTTCCGCAGACATGATCGTTCGCCGCGTCGATATCCGCCTTGGTAAAGCCCAGATGGCGCAGCAGATCAAACGTTGGGTCATTCAGCTTGGTCGCTGGAATGCCCAGAACACCGGTGCAGAAATCTTCGCCCAGTGTCCACTGGTTGAAGACGAACCGGATGTCGAAGGCGCTTTCCAGCGCGGCATCCACCTTGGCCAACTCGTTCGGGCCAAAGCCATGACCCGTCAGTGAAGTGTGGTTGATCCCCGGCGCGTTGCCGATGGTGCCGTGGCCGACCGCATAGGATACAATCTCTTCGATCTGCGACGAGGAATAGCCAAGCTTTTCCAGCGCAGAAGGTACCGAGCGGTTGATGATCTTGAAGTAACCGCCGCCTGCCAGCTTCTTGAACTTCACCAGCGCAAAATCGGGCTCGATTCCCGTGGTGTCGCAGTCCATCACCAGACCGATGGTGCCGGTGGGGGCAATCACAGTGGCCTGTGCGTTGCGGTAACCGTTCTGCTCGCCAAGGCTCAGCGCCTCATCCCACGCCGACATGGCCAGATCGACCAAACGCTTGTCGGGGCAGTTACCATGGTCCAGAGGCACCGGCTTGACGGCCAGCTTCTCATACCCCTCGGTCACACCCTGCGCCGCGCGGCGATGGTTGCGGATAACGCGCAGCATATGGTCGGCATTGCGCTTGTATCCCTTGAACGGGCCAAGCTCACCGGCAATTTCAGCTGAAGTGGCATATGCCACACCGGTCATGATCGCGGTCAGGGCACCGCAGATCGCCCGCCCCTCGTCCGAGTCATAGCTGTAGCCCATGTTCATCAGCAGGCCGCCAATGTTTGCGTAACCCAGGCCCAGAGTGCGGAAGTCGTACGACAGCTGCGCGATTTCCTTTGACGGGAATTGCGCCATGGTTACCGAGATTTCCAGCGTCAGGGTCCAAAGGCGCGAGGCATGCATGTAGTCGGCTGCCTGGAACTCACCATCCTTGAGGAAGGTCAGCAGGTTCATCGAGGCCAGGTTACAGGCCGTGTCATCCAGGAACATGTATTCCGAACACGGATTCGATCCGCGAATTTCACCATCTTCGGGGCATGTGTGCCATTCGTTGACCGTGTCGTGGAACTGGATACCTGGATCGGCACAGGCCCATGCAGCGTGGCCGACTTTCTCCCACAGGTCCCTCGCCTTGACCGTCTTGGCAACCTTGCCATCGGTGCGGTTGATCAGCTCCCAATCGGCGTCTTTCTCAACAGCGGTCAGAAACGCATTGGTCACGCGGATGGAGTTGTTCGAGTTCTGGCCCGAAACCGAGCTATAGGCTTCCGAGTCCCAGTCCGTGTCATATGTCGGGAATTCGATGCTGTCGTGACCCTGCTTGGCATAATCCAACACACGTTTGATGTAAGTCTCGGGGATTGCTACCTTTTTCGCCTCGCGGATCGCCTTTTTCAGCGCTTCGTTCTTGTTGGGATCATAGGCATCCTCGGCAGCACCGTCCCATGAGCGAATGGCCTCGAAAATACCGTTCAGCATCTTCTCGTGCATCTTCGATCCGGCAACGATCGAGGCCACTTTCTGCTCTTCGATTACCTTCCATTCGATGAATTGTTCGATATCGGGGTGATCCGCATCGACAATAACCATCTTTGCTGCCCGACGGGTTGTCCCGCCTGATTTGATCGCGCCAGCGGCGCGGTCGCCGATCTTGAGAAAGCCCATCAGGCCCGAGGATTTGCCGCCACCCGACAGTGCCTCACCTTCCGCACGCAGATGGCTGAAGTTGGTCCCGGTGCCCGAGCCGTATTTGAACAACCGTGCTTCGCGCACCCACAGATCCATGATGCCGCCTTCGTTCACCAGATCATCATCGACGGACTGGATGAAGCAGGCATGTGGCTGCGGATGTTCGTAGGCGGATTTGGATTTGGTCAGTTTGCCGGTCTTGTAGTCGACATAGTGGTGCCCTTGCGCCGGACCGTCGATTCCATAGGCCCAGTGCAGGCCAGTATTGAACCATTGCGGGCTGTTTGGGGCGGCGCGCTGAGTCGCCAGCATGTACCGCATTTCGTCGAAATAGGCGCGCGCATCCTCTTCGGTCGAAAAGTAGCCACCTTTCCACCCCCAGTATGCCCACGCACCGGCCAGCCGGTCAAAGACCTGCTTGGAGGAAATTTCGCCGTCGAATTCAGCATCTTCAGCGGGAACCGACCGCCAAAGGAATTCGGGTACGTCTTTTTCCTTAACTTTCTTCAGTTTGGACGGAACACCAGCTTTGCGAAAGTACTTCTGGGCGATTACGTCACTGGCCACCTGCGACCAGGATGATGGAACTTCGATCCCTTCCAGACGGAATACAATGGTTCCATCAGGATTGCGGATTTCAGATGTCGCAGACACAAAATCCAGTTCCGAATAGGCATCCTGATCTGGTTTGGTGAATTTTCTTTCAATCTTCATGTCCGCAGCCCTAGTTAAATTCCGCCTAATTTTCGGTTCACGGCACTACATTTTGAGTTGCGGAGCACCACCCGCAACGCCGACAGAAGCGCGCAAAGGTACTGGTCGCTGTTTTGGACAGCGAAAAAGCCGTTACAACGGCTGCACGTTAATAGACTGTGCTTATCCGACCCTCGCCTGTTGCCGTCCCGGCTTGAACACCAGATATTGTGGCAATCTCTTCGGCTCATACAATTTGACGTATATTGCCATAGAAGGTCAACGCCCTTTTTCAGCCAAATTTGAAATCTTTTTTGTTGACCAGACCCAGACACGAGGGGTGTGAAACTCAAGGTCCGATTCCTCCACAGGCTCGCCTTCGGCAAATTCTCGGTCACATCTCGAAGTCTCAAATCGAATTACCGTTTTTACCAGCATAGTTATCTGTATTTGATCAACCAACGCCGCGCTGGTTAGGCTGTAAAGGAATCATCTTCGCCGGGTCTGTCGAACCCACGCTGAACGACCAAAGGTTCACTTCGGAATGAGAAAGGCCAAATGAATGAAGTTGCTTCGCTTTATCCCCGCGTTGGCCTGTATCGTGGCCTGCACGCCACAAGAAACGCCCACCCCGTCACGTAGCGCGCTGTTCGAAACGCAGCCTCAAAGGTTGTTTGAGGCATTTGAATCCAGTTGTTCTGGACCCGGCAAGGTATTTGAGAAAATCGGCAAACAGGCTTTTGAGTGCAGCGAATACCTGCCCCCAAAAGCGGCAGCCTATTTGATTCTGAACTATGACGGATTTCCGCAGGACCTGCCCCAAAGTGTCATGCGCCTGACATCGTCAAAAACAGGTTCCGGCTATCGCGTCGACGCACGATCGTACTTTAAAGTGCCGCAGAAAACCGGAGCAATCGTTGAGGTTCCACTGGAAAGTGACGCGCTGGATCAGGCGATCAGCTCGTTGTATCTGGCGATGGGCGGAACGCCCACATGAGAATGTGAAGGAAGTGGTCGGGGCGGCAGGATTCGAACCTACGACCCCCTGTACCCAAAACAGGTGCGCTACCAGACTGCGCCACGCCCCGGACCGTGCGCCTTCCTAACGATGACAATCTGATTTGAAAAGCCCTAACAGGGCCAAATCGCAGGACCTTGCGAAAAAATTTCGTGCTGCATCTGAGTGCCGACGCCGATAGAGTAGCGCGCGGACAATCCGGCATTGATTTCCAGCACCGCAAAAACGGCATCCCCACCTTCAATCGGTGTCAGATCGCCGGGAATCGCACTCTCATGCACGTGTGACACTGTGCCCGTACGGTCCAGAAATATCATGTCGAGCGGAATCAGTGTGTTCTTCATCCAGAACGCGACAGGTTGCGGTGGATCGAACACGAACAGCATACCGGATCGATTCGGCAACGACTCGCGAAACATCAACCCTTTTGACCGTTCCTGAGGCGTAACCGCCAATTCCACGTCAAATCGGATTGTCGAGCTGTCGTTTCGGAGAGTGATATGATCAACGCTGCACGCAGCAAACGCCCCCCCTGTCCACAGTGTGATCAGAAGTGTCCAGAATACCAGAAAACGAGTCATCGAAGTGTCAGCCGTCCAGCGCGGCTTCCCAGGCGAGAACCTGCGCCGCCATTCGGCCGCGCTTGCCATCAATTACGCGCATCGCAAGCGCCTCTCCGGGCTGGAGGTCAGCAAGCCCCGAGCGCCGCAACACTTCGATATGCAAGAACACGTCTTCACCGCGCCCAAAAACATTTGCGAACCCGAAGCCCTTGCCTTTGTCGAACCACTTCACCCGCGCGGCCTCCAGAGGGGCTTCTGCGATAGCGTCTGGATCCAACTCGGCGAAATCGGCCAACATCATCGACTCGGCGCGCGCTGGCGGGTCAATTGCAACAACCTCAACCGCCTGAACACCTCTGTCCGTGCGGTGTGTCATGATCTCGATACCCGCTCCGTCCGCGACGGAACTTTGGCCGAAATTGCGCAATACGTTCACGTGCAACAGAATATCCGGGCCGCCTTCGTCAGACACAACAAAGCCGTATCCCTTGGCGGGATCGAACCATTTCACGTGTCCACGGACGCGATACATGTTGTTCAGGTCTTCTGGCACGGTTTTCCCATCGCGAATTTTAGCAGTTCGTTAAGGGTCTGTTGTTTATGGGATTGGCGGGCAAATTCAAGCTGAAAAAATCGTTTACTTTCTGCCTGTTGCATTTCACGACACGTGAACGTCATGGATTCAACCTTTCAACATGCCATGCCGATCCCGGCTCAATTCGTTTCCATCTGAACCGGTCATGCAAGCGAAATGCTCCATCAGCCCAGAACTCAATCTCTGTCGGCGTTAATCGGTACCCGCCCCAGAATGGAGGACGAGGTGGATTCGGCCCAAGTTTAGCGGTCACTTTCGCGACCTCTGCCATCAAAGCTGTCCGACTTGAAAGCGGTTGTGACTGCTTTGAAGCCCAGGCACCCAACCGGCTTTTCAATGACCTTGATGCATAATACGCATCAGCCTGGGGCCCGTTTTCACGACATACTGTACCACGAACACGAAGTTGACGCCGCAAAGATTTCCAATGCATTACAAATGCAGCTTTTTCCGACGTATCCAGCTCACTCGCTTTGACGCTTTCGTAGTTTGTATAGAATACAAATGAATCCGCTTCGATTTCTTTCAGCAGAACCATGCGTGCATTTGGCAAACCATCCGGGTCAACGGTTGCAAGCGCAATCGCATTCGGATCATTCAATTCAGTTTCTTCAGCCTCAGCTAACCACCGGGCCGCAATTTCAAACGGATCGGAGCCAGCAAAGATGCCATCACGCTCGGTCATTTCCATCCCCTGGAAAGTATTAATGACGAGCCTAAGGCGAGAACCCGCTGCGAGCAAGAGCGCACGGCCTTGATGCAGCGCTACCAATGGCATAAACCATGCCAATCTAACGCGAAGACAGGCGGAGAACCAAACATGTCAAATCAGTTGATGGCCGGCAAACGTGGCCTCATCATGGGACTGGCCAATGACAAATCAATCGCATGGGGAATCGCCCGCGCCTTGTCCGAAGCCGGAGCTGAACTTGCCTTTTCTTATCAGGGTGACGCTTTAAAAAAACGTGTGGACCCGCTGGCTGCGCAATTGGGCAGCGAAATTGTTCTGCCCTGCGACGTGAGCGATGAGGCTTCAATTGATGGGCTTTTCTCGGCGCTGGAAGAGAAATGGGGCAAGCTGGACTTTATCGTTCACGCCATCGGGTTTTCTGACAAGAACGAATTGCGTGGACGTTATGTGGATACCAGCCGGGCCAACTTCACGCTGACAATGGATGTCTCCGTCTATTCGTTCACCGCGGTTATGCAGCGCGCGGAAAAGATGATGTCCGAAGGCGGCAGTGCCATAACACTGACCTATTACGGAGCCGAGCAGGTGATGCCCCACTATAACGTGATGGGTGTTGCCAAGGCCGCTCTGGAAGCGTCGGTCAAATACCTGGCCGAGGACCTGGGCAAGGACGGTATTCGCGTGAACGCGATCTCGGCCGGCCCGATCAAAACCCTGGCTGCCAGCGGCATTGGCGATTTTCGCTACATCATGAAATGGAACGAGTACAACTCTCCGCTGCGCCGCAACGTGACCATTGACGATGTCGGCAAGTCGGCCCTGTACCTGCTGTCGGACCTCAGCAGCGGCGTCACCGGAGAGAATCTGCACGTGGATTCGGGTTACCATATTGTCGGAATGAAGGCCGTTGACGCCCCTGACGTGGAAAAAGGTTAAGAACATGAGCGCTAAGGACCGCCTGCCGCACGAAAAAGGATTTCACATCAGCTGGGACCAGATCCACCGCGACTCGCGCGCATTGGCGTGGCGTCTGGACGGGCAAGGCCCCGATGATGGCAGCTGGCGTGCTGTTGTGGCGATCACCCGTGGCGGCATGGCCCCTGCGATGATCGTCAGCCGGGAACTGGATATTCGTACCGTCGACACGGTCAGCGTGAAATCCTACCACCATCAAGCTCAGGGTGAGGCGGAAGTTCTGAAAGCACCCGATGCCAAGTTAATGGGCGACGGAACCGGAATTCTGATCATCGACGATCTTGTGGACAGCGGGAAAACCCTGGAACTGGTTCGAGAGATGTATCCGAACGCGCATTTTGCGACGGTTTATGCCAAGCCCAAGGGACGCCCTATGGTGGATACGTTCATCACCGAAGTCAGTCAGGACACATGGATCTTTTTCCCGTGGGACATGGCCCTTCAATATGTCGAGCCCTATCGCGGCACCGATTGAAATCAGATCAGTAGGCAGCACATGACGCTCAGCCGCACCGCCGCAACATTCGCGCCGCCAGTGATGGAAGCGCGCCGATGGCTCGAGGGTGTTACGTTCCCGCCCGAACGTCCGTTGATCAACGTCAGCCAGGCGGCGCCGGTTGACCCGCCGCCGCTGGCGTTGCGCGAGGCTATGGCCGAATTTACCGTGCGCGAAGACCATGCGCATCTTTATGGCCCTGTGCTGGGAAATAATGATCTTCGCGCGGAACTGGCTGCGCAGATCAGCGCGCATTACGCAGCAAGTGTTGAGGCATCTGAGGTTGCAATTACCTCAGGCTGCAATCAGGCGTTTTCAGCAGTGATTTCGGCCATCACCGGCGAAGGGGATGAGGTTATTCTACCAACCCCTTGGTATTTCAATCACAAAATGTGGTTGGATATGTCCGGTGTCCATGCAGTTGGCCTGAAGACCGGCGACGACTTACTGCCCGACCCTGAGAGCGCACGCGCGCTGATCACGGACAAAACACGTGCCATCGCTCTGGTCACGCCCAATAATCCCGGCGGCGTTGAATACCCGGCAGACCTTGTCCGCGCCTTCTTTGAGCTGGCGCGCGAAACCGGAATTTACCTGATCGTCGACGAAACCTACCGTGACTTCGACAGTCGCAGCGGGCCGCCACATGACCTGTTCCAGCAACCTGACTGGGATCAGACGCTGATCCACCTTTATTCCTTCTCTAAGGCCTACAGGCTGACGGGTCACAGGGTCGGTGCCATTGCAACGGGCCCTGCGCTTTTGGCTGAGGTCGAAAAGTTTCTCGACACCGTTGCCATTTGCCCTGGTCAGATCGGACAGTTCGCCGCGCTTTGGGGTATGCAATACTTGTCGCAATGGCTGGCAGGGGAACGCGACGAAATACTCGACCGTCGTGCTGCCATCCTTGAGGGTATGCCCGCGCTGGAATCCGAAGGTTGGCGCCTTTTGGGACTTGGGGCGTATTTCGCCTATCTGGAGCATCCGTTTGACATTCCGTCTGACGAGCTTGCCCGGCGTTTGGTGCGTGAAGCCGGTGTTCTGTTATTGCCCGGTACCATGTTCATGCCCGCTCACCACCCGGACGGGAAACGGCAAGTGCGCATTGCATTCGCCAACCTCGACCGCACAGGTTTGGGCCAATTGTTCAAACGATTGCAGGGCCTGTCCTTCTAAGCTTGCCCCCCGGCGGTGTGCGTCGTATTCAAGGCGGCAACCGACAGGGCAGAACGCTGCCGAAATAACAAGAGGGCACCATGGCCGCAGGCGCTAAAAGTCTTTCGAAAACCTTTGTCTGGATTCTGATGGGCATGCTGATGCTGGGGCTTGCGGGGTTCGGCGCGGTCAACCTGAGCGGCACAGTCCGTACTGTGGCGCAAGTTGGTGATGAAAGCATCTCGATCGATGATTTTGTCCGCGAGTTACAGCGCGAGATCCGCGCGGTTGAGGCGCAATCGGGTCAGCCCCTGCAAATGTCGCAGGCACGCGATCTGGGGCTGGATCGCAATGCGCTTGCCCGCCTGACGGCCTTGGCGGCGTTGGACAACGAGGTGAGCCAGCTCGGGATTTCCATAGGCGATGAGAACCTGCAAAAAGAGATCGTGTCAGTTCCGGCCTTTCAGGGCGTAGACGGCAGTTTCGACCGCGAGGCATACCGCTTTCAGCTTGAACAGGTCGGCATGACGGATTCCGAGTTCGAGACGGACCTGCGCAAAGAATCCGCCCGTACGATCGTTCAAGGTGCGATCATGGGGGGTGTGGAAATGCCTGCCACCGTGACAGAAACGATGGCCAACTACATTGGCGCCCGTCGCAGCTTTACCGTTGCGACGGCAGGGGCCGAGTCATTGGAAACCCCCGTGGCCGAACCGACTGACGCGCAGATTCAGACCTTCTATGACGAAAACGCTGAACAGTTCACCCTGCCCCGTACCAAACAGCTGACTTATGCGATTCTGTCTCCGGCTATGTTGGTGGACACGGTTGAGGTTGACGAAGATTCCCTTCGCAAACTTTTTGAAGAGCGGTCGGACGAATATAATCAACCGGAACGCCGTCTGGTTGAGCGCCTGAATTTCCCGGATGAACAAGCAGCCAACGACGCCAAGGCGCAACTTGAGGTCGGCGGAACGACCTTTGAACAACTGGTTCGTGACCGTGATCTGGAACTTTCCGATATCGATCTCGGCGACCTGACGCGTGAGGATCTGGGCGAGGCCGCCGACGCCGTGTTCGCGGCAGAGCTTGATGCTGTTGTCGGCCCTCTGCCATCGGTATTTGGCCCCGCCCTGTTCCGTGTCAACGGATCCCTGGCTGCAAACAGCGTTCCCTTTGAGGAGGCCGAACCGGCCCTGCGCGAAGAACTGGCGACAGAACGCGCCCGCCGCCTGATCGAGTCTCAGTCCGAAGACATAAACGACATGCTGGCTGGCGGTGCGACTCTGGAAGAACTGGCAAATGAAACCGAAATGGAACTGGGTCAGATCGACTGGACCCGAGACAGCGCCGAGGACATAGCGGCCTATGACGGGTTCCGCGCGGCGGCCGAAGCCGTGCAAGAAGGAGATTTCCCTGAAATCGCATTTCTCGAAGATGGATCGATCTTTGCCTTGCGCCTGAACGACGTTCTGCCGCGTCGCCCTGAACCACTGGAAAGCGCACGCGACCGTGTCGCCGCTGCCTGGGTACAGGCAGAGACCAACAAAGCCTTGCTGGACAAAGCAAACGCCGCACTGAGCCAACTGGCCACTGATGGTGACTTCGCTGCGACTGGCCTGCCCTTCCGCGTTGAAAACGCACTGACGCGTACCGCGTTTCTTGATGACGTCCCCGCCAGTTTCATGAATGAAGTGTTCCAGATGGAACTCGGTGAGTTGCGCGTCATTGGAGGAAATGGTGCAGCCTTGCTGGTGCGTCTGGACGAGGTTCTGCCCCCCGAGGATTCCGACGAACTGCGCCGGTTGCGCGACGCACTGGCAACGCAGATGGATCAGGCGCTGTCGCAGAATATTTTTGACGCATACGTACGGGACGCTCAGACCCGCGCCCGCCCGGTCGTGGATCAGCAGGCGCTAAACGCCGTGCAGGCGAGCTTTTAAGCGAGACCAAGATGGCCCTGACACCCGATTTCGATACCTTCGCGCGCGCCTATGAAGCGGGCGAAAACCAGGTGGTTTACACACGTCTCGCCGCCGACCTGGACACACCCGTGTCGCTAATGCTCAAACTGACGGGAGCGCAGAAAGATGCGTTCATGCTGGAGTCGGTTACGGGCGGTGAGGTGCGTGGCCGCTATTCGATCATCGGCATGAAACCGGACCTGATCTGGCGCTGCCACGGTGAAACGTCCGAGTTGAACCGTTCGGCGCGGTTCGATGCCGACGCCTTTGCCGCGCAGGACGGCAATCCGATGGACAATCTGCGTGCCTTGCTAGCCGAAAGCCGTATTGAACTGCCAGACGACCTGCCTCAGGCTGCCGCCGGGCTGTTTGGATATCTGGGCTATGACATGGTCCGGCTGGTCGAATGCTTGCCGGGCGTGAACCCCGATCCGCTGGGACTGCCAGATGCGATCATGTTGCGCCCGTCTGTTGTCGCAGTATTGGATGGCGTCAAAGGCGAGGTGACGGTGGTTTCACCCGCCTGGGCCAGCGACGGTCAATCTGCCAAAGCTGCCTATGCGCAGGCGGCCGAGCGTGTGATGGATGCGGTCCGCGATCTGGAACGCGCGATGCCCGCCGAAACCCGTGATCTGGGCGACGCGCGCGAAATTGCGGCGCCGGTGTCGAACTTCACCAAATCCGGCTATTTGGAAGCGGTTGAAAAGGCCAAGGAATACATCCGTGCTGGCGATATCTTCCAGGTAGTTCCAGCGCAGCGTTGGACGCAGGAATTTCCGCTGCCGCCTTTTG
The DNA here is from genome assembly GCF_056531755.1 of Ruegeria sp. L11. NCBI lineage: Bacteria > Pseudomonadati > Pseudomonadota > Alphaproteobacteria > Rhodobacterales > Roseobacteraceae > Ruegeria > Ruegeria sp. L11. The sequence goes on along the minus strand of NZ_JBQFMI010000001.1, from coordinate 525,061 downwards.
CGCTTTATCGTTCGCTGCGGCGCACCAACCCCTCGCCGTTTATGTTCTACTTCAACTTCGGCGGTTTTCAGGTCGTTGGGGCCAGCCCCGAGATTCTGGTGCGGGTGTTCGGCAGCGAAGTCACCATTCGCCCGATTGCAGGCACACGTCCCCGTGGCGCGACCCCCGAGGAAGACAAAGCGAACGAGCTTGACTTGTTGGCCGACAAGAAAGAGCTGGCCGAACACCTCATGCTTCTGGACCTCGGGCGCAATGATACCGGCCGCGTGTCCAAAATCGGCACTGTACGTCCCACCGAAGAGTTCATCATCGAACGCTACAGCCATGTGATGCACATTGTCTCGAACGTGGTGGGTGAATTGGCGGAAGACAAAGATGCGTTGGACGCCTTCTTTGCCGGGATGCCTGCAGGCACCGTCTCGGGCGCGCCAAAAGTGCGCGCGATGGAGATCATTGACGAGCTTGAGCCGGAAAAACGCGGCGTCTATGGCGGAGGTGTCGGCTATTTCAGTGCGGGCGGTGACATGGACATGTGCATTGCCCTGCGCACCGCCATCGTGAAGGATCAGAAACTCTATATTCAGGCTGGCGGCGGTGTTGTCTATGACAGCGACCCCGAGGCCGAGTTCATGGAGACTGTCCACAAGTCAAACGCCATTCGGCGCGCGGCGGAAGATGCCGCTCGGTTCACCGGAAACGGCAACAGTTAAAAAACAAGGGCGGCTGATCAATTGATCACCGCCCTGTCTCAAGCTGTCACTGTACCTGTTTCATCAAGACGGCCGAGATCGGCGCCATCGCTACCCGGCTGCCGCGATCCTCAAGACCCCACAGCAACAGGGCCGAGATTGTCTCGGGCCGCACCCGCCCCAGCATGACAACGGTTCCTTCCTGACCTGCCCGGAACGCGGCTTGATCCAGGAACCGGCGCATGATTCTGGGATCCTGTCGCGCCCCATCGATATCGCGGAACACAACGCTGGACGGAATGCCATTGCGAACCGCCAACTTCTGGACAGTATTCAGCCCATTGTCCTGAGTGATCAACCCTCGTCCGGTTCCGGCGGCAATCGCCGCGACCTGATCGGCCAGCTTGCGATTTCCCTGAATGCCGCTGTTCACGCCTTCCAGAATACCCACTGTTTCAGGCAATGTATCCAGCCACACAGACAGCGAAACTTCGGCATCCTGCGCGCTTGCTGCCTCGGGCAAGTCCGCAAGGGCCAGAACTTCGAACCCGGCCGCGCGGTGCCGTGCCATCTTTTCCGCCGCATCCGGATCAGACGGGTTCACGGCAAAGCTGATCGGGTAAGGGAAATCCTGCAACGCTTCAGCGCCGAATGCGCCTTCGTCATCAATCAGAATGATCGACATCAGCGGCTTAGATTCCGGGTTCTCGAACTTGGCGGCAAAACGTTCAATCGGTTTTTCCGCAGATGGCTGTTCGGAAATCGCCTGTTCTGCAACAGGCTCATCATCTCGTTCCGTCAACGGCAGGATACGTTTTCCGACGATCGAACTGGTACTTTCTTCCTGTTCTCCCCCGATCTGAGGCAGCGCAGCAATGCGCGGAAGCTCGCGGGGCAAGGTGTCTTCATCCCCTTCCACCGCAATCGGACTGCTTTCAAATGAATTATCAGTCGTGGCGTCATTTGTTTGTGGATCAGCCTCGACCTGTGGCAACGGATTTGGTTCGGGCTCAAGAACTGCGACCTCGGTTGTGTCAGACTCGGTCGGCGGTGTGGGGGTTTCATCAATTACAACCGGCAACGACTGTTCCTGCTGAACTGCGGGCACCTGGCTAGGCTCGGGCGGCGCAGCGGGGGCTTCGGTCATGACAGACACTTCGGTCGCCACCGTTGCAGTGGGCTCGTTCGGGGCCTCAGCCGCTTTACCAACCTCGGGCTGCGGCTCGGATGACGCTTCCAGCCCGGACAGGTCGGCCAGATCTTCGCTGGCATTATCGGCGGCTTCTGGCGCACGCGGGGCCAGTTCCACCAGATCGGCATCAGAAACGTCCTCGGCAAGTTCACTAGGCGCCTCTGGTGTTTCTGAAATCGTCGGCGCTGGTGCTTCGGTCGCAACAACCGGCGTATTGACCATCGGCGTGTTGAGCGACACGACCGCACCCAAGATCAAAACAACGATCGCCCCTGCGACCATTCCTCCGAAAAATCCGCCCATATTTCCTGCCTTTCGCCTCTTTTCCCTGCCTCGCCCTGCTCTGCGCCATCTGGTGTGGCGCTCGGTCAATTGGAGGCGTCAGAAACCGTATGTCCTCTTGACGCTGCCGCCCAAGCCTGAGCATGTATGTGCGGACATTATACCGTGGCCCGGGGTTGCATCGCCAGCCCGAAATGCCCAAGCGAAGATAAGTGCCCATATGCTGCTGCTGATCGACAACTACGACTCGTTTACCTACAATTTGGTACATTATTTGGGCGAACTTGGTGCCGAAATGGTCATTCGCCGCAATGATGCGCTGGATGTGCAAGAAGCAATGGCCATGAACCCGGCTGGGATCCTGCTAAGCCCCGGCCCCTGCGACCCGGATCAGGCGGGCATCTGTCTGGCTCTGACCGAAGCCGCCGCCGAGACCAAAACGCCCCTTTTGGGGGTTTGTCTTGGGCATCAGACCATCGGACAGGCATTCGGTGGCAAGGTGGTACGATGCCACGAAATTGTGCATGGCAAGATGGGCATCATGCACCACACCGGAAAAGGCGTCTTTGCTGGCCTTCCATCGCCCTTTGAAGCCACACGTTACCATTCGCTGGTGGTCGAGCGTGAGACGCTGCCCGACTGTCTTGAGATCACAGCCGAGCTGGAAGACGGCACGATCATGGGGCTGCAACACAGGGAACTGCCTATTCACGGTGTTCAGTTCCACCCTGAATCGATTGCGTCCGAGCATGGTCACGCCCTTCTCAAGAATTTCCTGCAAGAACTGAAAGTCCCCGCATGAGCGACGCGCTGAAACCGCTGATTGGAGCAGCCGCCGATCGTCCGCTGACCCGTAAAGAGGCCGAGACTGCCTTTGGCATCCTGTTCAACGGCGAAGCCACGCCAAGCCAGATTGGCGGGCTGTTGATGGCCATGCGTACAAGGGGGGAAACGGTTGATGAATATGCCGCGGCCGCGGCTGTGATGCGCGCCAAGTGCAATGCCGTGCGGGCGCCCGAAGGGGCGATCGACATCGTTGGCACGGGCGGAGACGGGAAAGGCACCCTGAACATCTCGACCGCGACTGCATTTGTCGTCGCAGGCGCTGGCGTGACAGTCGCCAAACACGGCAACCGCAACCTAAGCTCCAAATCCGGCGCAGCGGATGCACTGGGGCAAATGGGTATCAACGTTATGGTTGGACCGCAAGTTGTTGAAAGTGCTCTGAAAGATGTCGGTATCGGTTTCATGATGGCACCGATGCATCACCCGGCCATTGCGCATGTTATGCCCTCGCGGCAGGAACTGGGAACGCGCACGATTTTCAATATCCTGGGCCCGCTGACCAACCCTGCCGGTGTCAAACGGCAACTGACGGGTGCCTTTAGCCGCGAGCTGATCCGCCCCATGGCTGAAACACTAGGCTTGCTTGGGTCAGACCGCGCGTGGTTGGTACACGGATCGGACGGGACTGACGAGTTGACGATCACCGGTATCAGCTGGGTCGCCGCTTTGGAAGATGACGTGATCAAAGAGGTCGAGCTGCACCCCGAGGATGCTGGCCTGCCTGTGCACCCTTTTGATGACATCCTTGGTGGAACCCCTGAAGAGAACGCCATCGCATTTCGTGCGCTGCTGGACGGCGCCCCGTCCGCGTATCGTGACGCAGTGTTGCTGAACTCTGCCGCCGCATTGGTTGTCGCTGATGCGGCAGGTGATCTGCGCGAAGGTGTGGTCATGGCCGCCGAGAGCATCGACAGCGGCGAAGCCAAAAACAAAATCACGGCCTTGGCCGCCAAGACTCAGGAGGCCGCATGACCGAAACCGTTCTGGACAAGATCAAAGCCTACAAACTGGAAGAAATCGCAACAGACAAGGCTCAGAAGTCCTTGGAAACGCTGGAAAGTGACGCACGTGCCGCTTCGGAAACCCGCGGGTTTGCCGCAGCGCTTCAAGCTGCGTCCCGGCAAGGTTACGGCCTGATCGCTGAGGTCAAGAAAGCCAGCCCTTCCAAGGGTTTGATCCGGCCTGATTTTGACCCGCCTGCCTTGGCCAAAGCTTATGAAGAAGGCGGTGCTGCGTGTTTATCCGTGCTCACCGACACGCCCAGCTTTCAGGGTGCCAAGGAATATTTGACACAAGCGCGTAACGCGACATCTCTGCCCGCTTTGCGTAAGGATTTCATGTATGACCCTTATCAGGTGGTCGAGGCACGTGCTTTGGAAGCCGACTGTATTCTGATCATCATGGCATCCGTCAGCGATGATCAAGCAGCCGAGTTGGAACAGACCGCTTTTGATTGGGAGATGGATGTTCTGATTGAGGTGCACGACGAAGCCGAGCTTGAACGCGCAGCCCAACTGAAAAGCCCATTGATTGGCATAAATAACCGCAATCTCAAGACCTTCGAGACAACTCTTGATACAACACGACGCCTGTCCAAACTGGTACCGGCAGACCGTACTATCGTGTGTGAAAGCGGGTTGGGCAGCCCGGAAGATTTGCGGGATATTGCGCGCTATGGCGCCCGGTGCTTTTTGATCGGCGAAAGCCTGATGCGCCAGGACGATGTCGAAGCGGCCACGCGCCACATCCTGTCCAATCCGCTTATCCCCGGAGTGATGTGATGCCGCTGACCCATTTCGATGCTCAAGGTCAGGCGCATATGGTCGACGTCTCGGGCAAAGAGGTCACAGATCGCATAGCCGTGGCTGTGGGTTACGTGAAGATGGCGCCGGAAACCTTTGAAATCATTTCAGAACAACGCGCGGCAAAGGGCGATGTTTTGGGCGTTGCCCGCCTGGCCGGTATCATGGGTGCAAAGAAGACACCGGATCTGATCCCGCTCTGCCATCCTTTGCCAGTGACCAAGGTTGCCGTTGAGCTGACCCTCGACCCGGATCTGCCGGGTGTTCAGATCGAAGCGACAGTCAAGACGTCAGGTCAAACCGGTGTTGAAATGGAGGCCCTGACCGCCGTTTCCACCGCAGCCTTGACTGTGTACGATATGACCAAAGCCGTCGACAAAGCGATGGAAATTGGCGGCATTCATGTAAGCCTCAAAGACGGCGGAAAATCAGGGCGTTACGAAGCGAAATGATTACCGTCGAAGAAGCGCGCGCCCTGCTGTTCGATCTTGTCAACCCTCTACCTTCGGAACAGGTTCCTCTGGCCCAGTCTGCGGGACGTATTCTGTCACACGAGGTTGTGGCAACGCGCGACCAGCCGCCATTTGCCGCATCATCGATGGATGGCTACGCCGTCAAAGCCGACGAAGTCGAGCTTCATGCCATGTTCAAAGTGGTGGGAGAATCCGCCGCGGGCCGTCGTTTCGACGGCTCAGTAGGCCCCGGTCAGGCCGTACGTATCTTTACCGGCGCTCCGGTTCCTGAGGGCTCAGACTTCGTTGTGATTCAGGAAGATACCGACCGGCGTGGCGATCTGATCACGATCACAGACGACCCCGGCCCCAAAACGAACATCCGCCCTGCCGGTGTGGATTTTATGGCAGGCACACCCATCACGGCACCGCGTTTGATCCGCGCCGAAGACGTTGCCCTGATGGCTGCGATGAATATCGCGCAGGTCCCGGTTTCTCGAAAACCCGTGATTGCCCTGATCTCGACCGGCGACGAACTTGTCATGCCCGGCGAAGAACCGGGACCGGACCAGATTATCGCGTCGAACACGTTTGGATTGCGGGCATTGCTTGAAGGGCTCGGTGCTGTGGTTCGTGTCCTTCCGATTGCACGGGACACGGTTTCATCGCTTGAGACTGCGTTTGATCTGGCGCGAGGGGCCGATCTCGTCGTGACAATTGGCGGTGCGTCGGTTGGTGACTACGACCTTGTGTCTGATGTATCGCAGGGTTTGGGGATGGATCGGTCTTTCTACAAGATCCGAATGCGCCCCGGAAAACCCCTGATGGCTGGTCGCATGGGTGGCACCGCGATGGTCGGACTTCCTGGGAACCCGGTCAGCGCGATGGTCTGTGGCTATCTGTTCCTTGCCCCGATGGTGCGCCGGATGCTGGGGTTGGAATTGGTTCTGCCGCCCTTTCGGTCTGCCCACTTGACCGAACCACTGACAGAAAACGGCCCGCGCGAGCATTACATGCGCGCGGTTCTGGGCGAAACGGGTATCCGGGCCTGTGCAGATCAGGACAGCTCTCTCCTTAGCGTTCTGGCGCAGGCAAACGCCCTATTGGTCCGTCCCCCGAACGATCCCGCCCGCAAGACCGGGGAAACGGTTCAGTACCTGCCGATCTGAACTTCTCCCAAATTCATTGACACAAAACGTGAACATGCGTAGAACAAAAGAAAACGCATGAGCGACGAGGTGTGAGCAATGCTGACCAAGAAGCAATTGGATTTGTTGAAATTCATCCAAAAACGCGTGCAGGCGGACGGTGTTCCGCCCAGTTTCGATGAAATGAAGGCCGCGCTTGACCTGCGGTCGAAATCCGGCATCCACAGGCTGATCACTGCACTGGAGGAACGTGGCTTTATTCGTCGCCTCGCGCATCGTGCCCGCGCGATTGAAATTGTGAAACTTCCCGAAAGCCTTGGCGGCGAACCAACTGCCGGTTTTTCACCCCGCGTGATCGAGGGTGACAGGCCCAAGGGCCCCCGCCCGACCAATATTGAGCCAGTTGCTGTGGATGCGCTGGAATTGCCGGTGATGGGTCGGATCGCGGCGGGTGTCCCCATTGAGGCGATCAGCCACGTGTCTCATCACGTAGCGGTCCCCGGCACCATGGTTTCCGGGAAGGGCCAGCACTATGCGCTTGAGGTTCGCGGCGACTCGATGATCGACGCGGGCATCAATGACGGGGATGTGGTCGTCATCCGCGAAACCGCGACTGCTGATAACGGTGATATCGTGGTTGCACTGGTAGAAGATCAGGAAGCGACGCTGAAACGCTTTTTCCGCCGCGGCAACGCTATTGCACTCGAAGCGGCCAACCCGGCTTATGAGACGCGCGTTCTTCCCGAAGAAATGGTCAAGGTTCAGGGTCGCCTAGTCGGTCTGATCCGGACCTATTAATCTTGCTTCAAACGACGGTCCCCGGCGGGCTTCGGGGACCAGAGCCGTTGGCCTGTCAGTTCTGCGCTGGAAGTCAGCTTTCCGTCCGACAATGACAGGCTGCCGGTTTCGCTCAGGTGATCCGGATCGAAGATGGCGCACGCGCCCGCAAGGGGCAGCGCGACCGTCGAAACAATGATCTGGTTGTGTTTGCATTCGTCGAACGCGCGCGCAGCCTTTTTGCCCGAAATATGGATGATTTCCATATCCTGATAAGGGTATCGCTGAACGGTGCTGCTATCCGGCCATCGGCCTGCTGCCGCAATCTGATCAACACCGTCACCGTCATTCTCCAGCCAGACGCTGGCGACAAACCCACTGCCTTTGCTTTTACTCAGGGCCCGACCCTGAGAGGTCATCACGCCGACCAACCCCCCGTTTTCTGCAATCAGAACATCTGGCCTGTGGCCCGAATTCCAAAGCAAAAATGAAAGAATGACGGGCCCGACCCCGTACCAACGCGCGCGCCCTTGCCACAAGGCCAGCCACAAAGCCCCAACAGCAACAAGTGGCAATACATACCAGGACGGACTGACTACAAAACCCTGAGCACCGCCGAGATGTGACACCCAGTTTGACACCCACAGGATCCAATGCAGAGCCCAGCCCATTACGGTCAGCGGGACAGCCTCCAACCCAAATGGGGCCGCCAGTGCGGCGATAACTGCCGCTGGTACAACAACAAGGCCCATCACGGGCACGGACAGCAGATTCGCCAACAGTCCATAGTGAGACATCGTATTGAAATGCGCAGCGCCAATTGGGGCCGTGGCAAGCCCGGCTATCGCCGAGGACATAACCACGCCAGCAATCGGTTTTAACCAATTCGGGCCCGGTAACGGACCCACCTTTTGCAATGCACCGAAGACGGCGACCAATGCTGTCGTTGCGGCAAAGGACATCTGAAACCCTGGGCTAAGCAGCGACTCGGGCCAAAGAACCAGAACGATCAGCGCAGCAACAGAAACCGCACGCAATGAAATCGCACGCCTGTCGATCAACACGGCCCCCAGCATGACACTGACCATGACATAGGCGCGTTCGGTTGCGATATTCCCGCCGGACAACAGCAAATAGAGCGTTGCCGCGATCAGCGCGAACACAGCCGCAACTTTTCGAACAGGTAGCCTCAATGCCACGTAGGGGATCAGTGACAAACCAATGCGACAGGCCACAAAAACAAAACCCGTCAGTAACCCCATGTGAAGTCCGGAAATGGCAAGCAAATGCGCCAGGTTCGACGCGCGCAGGGACAAGAGCGTCTCTTGCCCCATACCACTGCGATCACCTGTGGTGACGGCAGCAGCAAACCCACCGATTTCTCCGGGCAGGATTTGTTTCACTCGCCGCGATATCGCCATTCGGATTGCGGTAATCCGAACACCGCCAATACCGTCTTTGGCTGGCGCAATCGTCAAAACAGGAACGCGGGTATACCCGACCGCACCCAACCCCTGAAACCAGGCATGGCGACGAAAATCGAACCCGCCAGGTTCAACCGGGCCCTGCGGCGGCGAAAGATGCGCTGTGGTCATGATCCGTTGGCCAGGCGCAAAAGGGTCTGTCGTGCCATGAACAGAAAGACGGATGCGTCGCGGCCTGCGCTCATTCGGTACGTCCCCTACGCGCACCTGATCGAGCGTCAACCGCAACGCATCCGAGGCAGACCGATCCATGGCGACGACCCTCCCCTCGACAGGGCCATAGTACCGCCAGGACAGAACCGGTTCTGCCACCATATGGGCGCGAGTACCTGCCAGTATTACACCGACCGCAATCAGCGCCCCCCCGGTCGCTAACGTTCCCACCCCCGGTGGCAGCCGGCGGCTTAAGGCAAAAAGAGCCAGGAACAAGCACGACAGACCTGCATATACCGGCCAGCCGGGCTCGCTCCGGGCACCGAAATAGAGACCGATCCCCGTTGCCAGCATGACTGGCGTCCACGGAAACAGGTAACCTGTCTGGTGCAGCAGCGCGGCCTCGACCCGTGCAAGAACACGCATGGTTGCCCCCGTCCTTCGGGCTCGTTAGACAGGCGTCAAACTATGCCAGATACGGTTACCAAAAGGTTAATCCTCAACATGTCCGAACAGGTCGTCACACGTTTTGCCCCCTCGCCCACAGGTTTTCTGCACATCGGTGGCGCGCGCACCGCATTGTTCAACTGGCTTTACGCCCGCGGACGTGGTGGAAAGTTCCTGCTGCGGATCGAAGACACCGACCGGGAACGCTCGACCCCCGAGGCGACCGCCGCGATCCTTCAGGGTATGGAATGGCTGGGACTGGATCATGATGGCGATGTAATCAGCCAGTTCGAAGGAGCTGCCCGGCATGCCGAAGTCGCGCACCAGCTTCTGGCCGAGGGAAAGGCATATAAATGCTTCTCGACGCAGGACGAAATTGCCGCCTTTCGGGAACAGGCGCGGGCCGAGGGCAAGTCGACCCTGTTCCGCAGCCCCTGGCGTGACGCTGATCCTTCGGCTCTTCCCGAACTGCCATTTGTCATTCGCATCAAGGCTCCGCAGGACGGTACAACAGTGATCCGCGATCAGGTTCAGGGCGACGTGACCATTCGCAACGACCAACTGGACGACATGGTTCTGCTGCGTTCCGACGGGACACCGGTCTACATGCTGGCAGTGGTGGTCGACGATCATGATATGGGTGTTACCCATGTCATTCGCGGCGATGACCACCTCAATAACGCGGCGCGCCAGATGATGATCTATGAGGCAATGGGCTGGGATGTTCCGGTCTGGGCCCATATTCCGCTGATCCACGGGCCAGACGGTAAGAAATTGTCCAAACGCCATGGCGCGCTTGGCGCGCAGGAGTATCAGGCCATGGGCTATCCTGCCGCCGGGATGCGCAACTATCTGGCCCGTCTGGGCTGGAGCCATGGTGACGATGAATTCTTTACTGATGCACAGGCAAAGGAGTGGTTTGATCTGAACGGCATCGGCAAAAGCCCTGCCCGGTTTGATCTGAAAAAACTGGAAAACCTGTGTGGTCAACACATCGCCATTTCTGAGGATGCTGCGTTGCGGCATGAAATCGGAGCCTACCTGGCCGCAGCTGCTTTACCACCCCTGACAGATTCACAATCGAGTGATTTGGAACGTGCGATGTATTGCCTCAAGGATCGGGCGCGGACTTTTCCTGAACTCCTTGAAAAGGCTCACTTTGCCTTGACGGAACGCCCAATCGTTCCCGACGAGAAAGCCGCAAAGGCGCTGGCATCTGTATCCGACGGTATACTGGAAGAATTGACGCCGCAGTTGCAAAATGCTAGCTGGTCTCGAGACGAACTGGAGGAGACCCTGAATTCCTTTGCCGAGTCAAAGGAGCTCACGTTCGGCAAGCTGGCTGGCCCACTCAGGGCCGCCTTGGCTGGTCGGGCCGTCACGCCTTCGGTTTTTGACATGATGCTTGTGCTGGGACGGGATGAAACCCTGGCGCGGCTTTCAGAAGCAGCGAAATAACCCGAATTTCATAAACGGGTAACGCTGCTCCGCTAACACCCGGACTGCGCGAAAGCGCGCAGTCGTTGCCCGCACTGCCCGAGGTTTCTTTGGCATGCGTATGAATGAAGAAGGGATAACCATGACAGACAGCAACAAAACAGCCACTCTGACCGTTCACGGCAAAGAGTATGAGTTGCCGGTTCATACCCCGACCGCCGGTCCGGATGTCATTGATATTCGGAAGCTTTACGGTCAGGCAGGGGTATTCACCTATGATCCCGGTTTCACTTCAACCGCAAGCTGTGACAGCACAATAACCTTTATCGATGGTGAAAAAGGCGAGTTGCTGCACCGTGGCTACCCGATCGACCAACTGGCAGAGAAATCGCACTTTCTTGAGGTCTGCTACCTGCTGCTCTACGGAGAGCTGCCGGTCGCAAAAGATCTGGAGAAATTCGAAACCACGATCACCCGCCACACCATGCTGCATGAGCAGATGCAGTATTTCTACCGTGGTTTCCGCCGCGACGCGCATCCCATGGCCATTATGGTCGGTGTTGTCGGCGCAATGTCGGCCTTCTATCACGATTCGACCGATATCGCGGACCCGCATCAGCGCGAGGTCGCCTCGCATCGCCTGATCGCCAAAATGCCGACAATCGCCGCATGGGCTTATAAATACCACACGGGGCAGCCCTTCGTGTATCCGCGCAATGACTTGGATTATGCGTCGAACTTCCTGCGCATGTGTTTCAGCGTTCCTGCCGAAGAATATGAGGTCAACCCGATCCTCAGCCGCGCGATGGACCGTATCTTAACGCTTCACGCAGACCACGAGCAGAATGCGTCAACGTCCACCGTGCGTCTGGCGTCGTCATCGGGCGCAAATCCGTTTGCATGCATCGCCGCTGGTATTGCCTGCTTGTGGGGGCCGTCCCATGGTGGCGCCAACCAGGCATGTCTGGAAATGTTGGAAGAGATCGGCACCGTAGATCGCATTCCCGAATTCATCGCCCGTGCCAAAGACAAGAACGACCCGTTCCGCCTGATGGGCTTTGGCCACCGCGTGTACAAAAACTTTGACCCACGCGCAAAGGTGATGAAACAGTCGGCCGACGAGGTTCTGGATCTGCTGGGCATTGAAGACAACCCTAAACTGCAAGTTGCTAAAGAGCTGGAACGCGAAGCGCTGGAAGACCCGTATTTCGCCGACAAAAAACTGTTCCCGAACGTTGACTTCTATTCGGGTATCATCCTCGAGGCGATGGGTTTCCCGACCTCAATGTTCACACCAATCTTTGCACTTTCGCGGACTGTTGGCTGGGTCAGCCAGTGGAAAGAAATGATTGAAGATCCACAGAACAAGATCGGCCGCCCGCGTCAGCTGTACCTGGGTGAGACGCTGCGCGATTACGTGGACATCGAAAACCGCTGATCCATCAAAGCACGCAATAAATCCAGAAGGCCCCGGTTAAACCGGGGTCTTTTGCTTTCGATACTGAAGCAGCGGACGGTTGGGTATTTGGTTTCAGAACAAGCTCATTTGATCCCCGGGTTGCGGCGGAACTGCAAACCGGTCGCATCGTAACGGAGCGGATTTGATCGAAAGCCCCAGTCTTTTGCAAGTTTTAGCAAACCTCAGCGCGATGAGCTCGGCGTATTCCCCCTCACCCCGCATCCTGTGCCCCCAGCGCGGATCATAGTCGCGCCCGCCATGCATTTCACGCAGCTTGGACATGACCTTTTCTGCACGGGCGGGTTCATGCTCTGCCAGCCAGTCCTGCCAAAGCTGAGAGACTTCGCGGGGCAATCGCAACATGATCCAGCTTGCCGCATCTGCGCCCGCCTCTTTTCCAGCGTCCAACAGGCTCTCCAACTCATGATCTGTCAGCCCAGGCACAATAGGCGAGGTCATTACGCGAACCGGAACACCGGCATCGGTCAACGCTCTGATCGTCTGCAACCGACGCGCCGGAGACGGTGCGCGAGGCTCCATCCGCCGGGACAGACCCGCATCCAGCGTGGTGAGCGATATACCGACCCGCACCAACCCCCGGCTGGCCATGTCAGCCAGAATATCCAGATCACGCTCGATCAGTGTTCCTTTGGTCACGATTGCGACGGGGTGGTTGAACTCTTGCAAGACCTCAAGGCACGACCTTGTAATCAGGCGGTTTTTTTCAATGGGCTGGTATGGGTCAGTGTTTGTCCCGATCGCGAGCGTGGCGACCTTGTAGGACTTCGCCGACAGTTCCTTGCGCAGAACAACGCTCATGTTGGCGCGCGCAACAAGGCGGGTTTCGAAATCCAGTCCAGCGGACAAGCCCAGATAGGCGTGGCTTGGTCTGGCGAAACAATAGACACAGCCATGCTCACAGCCCCGATATGGGTTGATCGAACGATCAAAAGGCAAATCAGGTGAACGGTTAAAGGTGATGGCACTGCGCGCCACCTCATCCCGCGTCTCGGTTCGCAAGGGCGGCAAGTCTTCATCGATGTCCCACCCGTCATCAACAGCCTGCGTTGCAAACCGTTCAAACCGCCCGGTCGTATTGGACGTCACCCCCCTTGCTTTGATGATATGCCCGATGCTCACGGCACATATGTTCCCTTTTTGTTCCTATCTGACGATAAACCTGAAACGAATCCTGTGCAAGCCAGCACCGCGAAGAAACCGGGAAGCATTGATGAAAAATAAACAGGATAATATTGCAGACTTTTCAATCGAGCCGGTGCCATTTTTGGCATATAGGTCGGTCCCGAAACGACCAACGTCGCAATCGTCACAGTCAGAATGCGACGTTTTGGCCAAAACGGAAAAAATGCCACCACGGGCCGATGGCCCGCCCAGCACAGGGAATACCCCATGTCCGACGAAGAAGATATCGTCCTGTCCGAACTGAATGATGACGAACTGGTCGATCAGATGTTCGACGATCTCTATGACGGATTGAAAGAAGAGATCGAAGAAGGCACCAATATCCTGCTGGAACGCGGATGGACGCCGTATGACATCCTGACCAAAGCTCTGGTTGGCGGCATGACCATTGTGGGCCATGACTTCCGCGACGGCATTCTGTTCGTTCCCGAGGTTCTGCTGGCAGCCAACGCGATGAAAGGCGGCATGTCGATCCTCAAGCCGCTGCTGGCCGAAACCGGTGCTCCGCGTGTTGGCAAGATGGTCATCGGCACCGTGAAGGGTGACATCCACGATATCGGCAAGAACCTTGTGTCGATGATGATGGAAGGTGCAGGATTCGAGGTTGTCGATCTGGGAATCAACAACCCGGTCGAGAATTACCTGGAAGCACTGGAAACGGAACAGCCCGACATTCTGGGCATGTCCGCCCTGCTGACCACCACGATGCCCTACATGAAAGTCGTTATCGACACCCTGGTCGAACAGGGCGTGCGCGACGATTACATTGTTCTGGTCGGTGGCGCGCCGCTGAACGAAGAGTTCGGCAAAGCCATCGGTGCAGACGCCTACTGCCGTGACGCTGCGGTTGCAGTGGAAACCGCCAAGGATTTCGTGGGCCGCAAGCACAACCAACTGGCTGGCTAAGACCTTTAAGGTTTTTCTTAAAAGACCGCCCATTTCGGGCGGTCTTTTTCGTTTTAGCGCTCCGCCCCTTCATGAGGTGTATCGTTTATCCGTTTGTAAACGAAAGTGCGGTTAAAAAACCGAAACGTCCAAGTTTCGGGGGTTCCGTGCCACAGTCTTTCACAGCCATTTCGTTGGGCAAACTTGCCGATATCGATATCGCCGAGGGCAACAATGTCGCCGAAAACGCCTCTGCCCTGGTTGGGCAAACCTTCGGTCACGCGGACGCGCCGTTGGCGCATAACAGCGTGACGTGGAACGTGGTTGGAAACTCCGGCTCTGCCTATGACATGAACAACATGTCTGCCAATGATCGGTTTTCGATCGACGGCGGCGCGCCGCAAACCTTTGATGGCACATCAGTGTACCACGCCACCGTCACTTATTTCGACGGCACAAGTGCAAACATTACTGCCGTTGTCGCGCAGGATGTGGATGGCAACACATATTTGGTGCCTGAGTTCTCGGCCAATGCAGATCAAGGCGCTCTGGAAGCGGGGCCTATACATTCGATCACCTTCAACAGCCTTGCTGGCAATCGATATTCAGGCATGGTGTCCAGCCGTGAAGACTGGGACCTGGTCCCCTGCTTTACCTCTGGCACGCTGATCAGAACCCGCAAAGGGGAACGCCCAGTGGAAACGCTGCGCCCCGGCGACTGGGTGGAAACCCTTGATCACGGGTTTCAAACGGTGCGCTGGGTCGGGCAGCGGCGGGTTCAGGCGGTTGGCGTGTTCGCGCCGGTCCTGTTCAAGGCAGGCGCGCTTGGGAACACCCGCGATCTGCTGGTGTCGCAGCAACACAGGATGCTGATCCAGAGCTGGCGCCTGGAACTGCATACCGGCCAAAACGAAGCACTGGCCCCCGCCAAACACCTGATCAACGGACATGACATCATCCTCAAACCCGGCGGGGTCGTAACCTACATTCACATTCTGTTTGATCAGCATGAGCTGCTCTGGTCGGAAGGCTGCCTGAGCGAGAGCTTTCATCCCGGTGCCCAAAGCTGGAACGCCCTTGAACAGTCAGCCCGACAAGAGATCCTGTCCTTGTTCCCCGAGATATCAAAGCAAGGTACTGTCGCCTACGGCCCGCCCGCTCGGCCTCTGTTATCGGCATTCGAAACACGAACGTCGGCAGCCTGACACGAGATGTCGGAAGAAGGCTTGCCTGCAAGCTGTTTTCATTCTCTTGTGCTATGAGCCCATAAGGATGCCGATCCATGCCAAGCGATACGTTACCAGATGATGCAAGCCTGACGACCAAAGGCTATGACGGCGTGGAAAACGCAAGCATCCTGCTGATCGCCTGCGGGGCGCTAGCGCGCGAAATTCTGGATATCAAAACGCGCAACGGCTGGGATCACATGGCGCTGACCTGCCTGCCTGCAATCCTGCATGTTCATCCGGAACGGATCACCCAAGCAGTTGAAGACAGCGTGGCCAAACACCGCGACAGGTTCGAAAAAATCTATGTGGTTTACGCCGATTGCGGAACCGGAGGTCTGCTGCAATCCGCTTGTGAAAAACTGGGCGTCGAGATGGTAAAAGGCCCTCATTGCTATTCGTTCTTCGAAGGCAATCAGGCCTTTCAGGAACGCGGCGAGGACGAAACAACTGCCTTCTACCTGACTGATTTTCTGGCCCGCCAGTTCGACGCATTTGTCTGGAAACCACTGGGTCTGGATCGCCACCCGGAACTGCGGGACATGTATTTCGGCAACTACACCAAACTGATTTATCAGGCCCAGATCGACGATCCGAAACTGACCGAACGCGCACGGGAATGCGCGGACCGCATGGGATTGGCGTTCGAACGGCGTTTCACCGGCTACGGCGATCTGGAAACCACTTTGTCAGACTGGGCAAACCGCCCCGAGTGACCTCAGGCGTTTTCCTGCGCGACCTGGCGGATGCGTTCAATCATGGCCCGCAGACCATTGGACCGCTGCGCTGACAGATGATCGTTCAAGCCCAATCGGGCCAGTTCCGCTGCCGCATCGACCTGAGGCACCTCGGACACCGGCAGCCCGTTGTATAGGGACCGAAGCACGGCGATCAGCCCGCGAACGATCAGTGCATCACTGTCGCCATCAAACTTGAACACGCCTGCTTCGATCATCGGGTGCAGCCAGACCTGACTGGCGCAGCCGTGAACCTTTGTCGCCGGAACTTTCAACGCGTCATCCAAAGGCTCCATCGCCTTGCCCTGTTCGATGACATGGCGATACCGGTCTTCCCAGTCTTCGAGAAACTCGAAATCCTCGACAATGTCTTCAAAGGCAGGCGTGGCCATGGCGCAGTGATCCTTTCGTTGAAATCACAATGTGACCTAAGCCGACGACCACCTGCTGTCCAGCCCCAGCTGTGGCTTTTCAACGCGAAGAATATACGCTAACCCATTGTCTGAATTCGTGTGAAAAGCAGTGGGTCCATGCAAAAGTCTCTGTCCGTTCTTATCATCGCCATGCTGACCCTGACTGCCTGCGGCAGCTGGCGCGACTCGCGGGTGAATCCGTCAAACTGGTTTGGCTCCAGCCGATCTGTGAAGTCTGAAACGCCGCCGGACCCAAATGCCGCCGATGCGTTGGTTCCCAAGACAAGTGAGGGAAGCGGCCTGTTTTCGCGCCCAGATGCCGAAGACACCAGTGTTCCAATCGCCAAAATCGATGAGCTGCGGATCGAACCTATACCATCAGGCGCGATCATCTACTCCTCTGGCACCGCGCTTCGGCAGGGTGCCTATAACGCACGCTTGGTTTCGGTTAATTCAGAAGAAAACAAAGAAAAGGGGATTCTGGAGTTTGTATTCCGCGTGAATTACCCCAGTTCAGAGACCCCGCAAGGATCTGAACGCACAAGAATGGTGTCGGATGCCATAAATGTTTCGACCCAGGATCTTGAAGGCATTCGCCTGATCCGTGTCGTCGGGCAACAGAACACCTTGGAATCGCGGCGGCGGTAATCGCCGCTAAAGCGAGACGACCTTGACCGCCTGCCCTTTGGCCGCCAGCGCGATTTTTCCCTCGCACAGTTTCAGCGCGTCTTCACCAAAGACCTCGTAACGCCACCCCGACATTGCGGGCAATTCTCGCTCGCCAGCGGCAATCTGGTCCAGTTCGGAACTAGTTGCGATCAGTTTGGCCGCAACGCCCGAACTTTCGGTTTTGGATTTCAGCAGAACACGAAGCAAGTCAGCCAAAGCCGGGTTGACCTTGAGATTGTCGCGGGAATTGTCGATCTTCGGCAGATTTTCCTGAGGACAATTCACGCCCTTCGTCACCGCAGCAAGAATACCTTCGGCAATCGGGCCTTTGCGCGCCTCGCGCAGCAAAAGCCTAGACGCACCGAGATCGGCGATTGTTTTAGGCTTGGTCGACGCCAGTTCGACCAGGGCGTCATCCTTAAAGACCCGGTTGCGCGGCACGTTATGCTCCTGCGCATACCCTTCGCGAAACTGCGCCAGCTCGCGCACAACAGCCAAGAACTTGGCCGAGTTGGTTCGCGTTTTGACCCGCTTCCACGCCTCTTCGGGGCGAATGTCATACGTGGCAGGCTGTGTCAGCGTCCGCAGCTCTTCAGCCACCCAGTGGCTGCGCATCGTCTTTTTGAGTTCCGCAGCAAGATATTCGTAGATCTTGCGAAGATGCGTCACATCCGCCAATGCATATGTTTTCTGGGCTTCCGTCAAAGGACGACGGGACCAATCGGTGAACCGCGACGTCTTGTCGACGCCCTGTTTGCAGATTTTCCGCACCAGCGTCTCATAGCCGACCTGCTCGCCAAACCCGCAGACCATTGCGGCGACCTGTGTGTCGAACAACGGGTTGGGAAAAACACCGGCCTCGACCCAGAAAATCTCAAGATCCTGACGCGCGGCGTGAAACACCTTGACCACGTTCTCGTTTCGGAAAAGCTCATACAGCGGTTCGAGAGACAGGCCATCAACCAGCGGATCAACCAGAACCGCGCTGTCTTCATCATCAGAGGGAAGCGCCAGTTGCACGAGGCACAGTTTCGAATAATAGGTCCGCTCGCGCAGAAACTCGGTATCGACTGTGATATATGGATAGCTTGCGGCCGCCTTGCAGAAATCAGCCAGTTCTTGCGTCGTCGTCAGAGTTTTCATGCGCCGTACTAGTTTTGCTCTTGCTCTTGTGAGTGCCCGTAATTTCCCTCGCCCCCAAGCGATACCGACGACCATAGGACGATTTTCAGGCGAGTGTAAATCACCCTCGGAACCTCACTGCATGAGAACGGGTGACCTGTTGCCTTCGGCAAAGCGGCGCAGCACCGCCGGATAAAGTTCATGTTCCCAGATCAGAACTTTTGCTGCCAAAGTGTCCGGGGTATCTGCTGGTTCGATATCCACCCGCGCCTGCCCCAAAATCGGGCCATCATCCAGGGCCGCCGTCACCTCATGGACCGAGCAGCCATGTTCCGCATCACCCGCTTCAATTGCGCGGGCGTGGGTATGTAACCCCTTGTATTTCGGCAGCAATGACGGATGGATGTTCAACATTCGCCCCTGAAAGCGGGTTACGAAATCCGCAGTCAGGACCCGCATGAACCCGGCCAGGCAGACAATATCCGGCCGCGCTTCTTCCAAAGGCTTCAGCAACTCAGCCTCAAAGGCTGCGCGATTGCCCTTGAATGGCCGGTGATCAACCACTGCGGTCGGAATGCCACGGTCCGCAGCTTTTTTCAGCCCGTCCGCCTGCGCATTGTTGGACAGAACCAAACAGGGCCGCGCCGGATGATCACCGGTCATGCTGTCGACAAGCGACACCATGTTGGACCCGCCCCCCGAAATCAGGATCGCGACGCGCTTGGGGCTCACAACAGTTTGCCCGAATAGGCAACTCCGGGCGTTTCGGTGACAGTGCCGATCCGCGCCACCGTCTCGCCGGCCTCGGCCAGCAATGTCGAAAGCTGATCGGCCCTATCTGGGTCGCACACAATGATCAGACCGATGCCACAGTTGAAGGTCTTGAGCATCTCGGCTTCCGCAATACCGCCAATCTGCGCCATCCAACTGAATACAGACGGCAATTGCCAGCTGTCCAGATCAATCTGGGCCCCCAGCCCTTCCGGCAATACGCGCGGCAGGTTCTCGGTCAGACCGCCACCGGTGATATGGGCCAGTGCGTGAACGCCACCATCGCGGATCGCGGACAGGGCCGGTTTGACATAAAGGCGCGTCGGCGTAAGCAGCGCCTCGCCCAACGAACCTTCACCAAAGGGGCACGGTGCATCCCAGCCCAGCCCAGACAGTTCGACGAGTTTACGTACCAGTGAGTACCCGTTGGAATGCACTCCGTTCGAGGCCAGACCAAGCAGCACATCCCCCGCCTGCACCCCCGAAGGCAGATCGGCACCGCGTTCCATTGCCCCGACCGAGAATCCGGCCAGATCGAAATCGCCATCAGGGTACATGCCGGGCATCTCGGCAGTTTCGCCACCAATCAGAGCACAACCGGATTGTGCACAGCCTTCGGCAATTCCTTCAATGATCCGCGCGGCTGTATCTGTGTCCAGCTTTCCTGTCGCGAAATAGTCGAGAAAAAACAGGGGCTCGGCCCCCTGACAGATCAGGTCATTGACACACATTGCCACCAGATCGATGCCAACCCCATCCACGACGCCGGTATCGATCGCAATTCGCAGTTTTGTACCAACCCCGTCCGTGGCACCAACCAGAATGGGATCCTGATACCCAGCAGCTTTCAGGTCGAACAGTGCGCCGAAACCGCCCAGTCCGCTCATCACGCCGGGGCGGTTGGTTCGCTTTGCTGCGGGCTTGATCCGGTCAACCAGAGCATTGCCCGCGTCGATATCCACGCCTGCATCGGCATAGGTGATTCCGTTCTTGCCCGCTTTCATGGCCAGTTCCTTTTGAATGCTTTGCGGGCGGGTTATTCGATTGTGGCGTTTGTTGCAACGGTCAGGCTTGACGCGGCTGTTCACCGTGATACGCAATGCGCCTAGGCGGGCCTGTAGCTCAATTGGTTAGAGCAGAGCGCTCATAACGCTTTGGTTGGGGGTTCGAGTCCCTCCGGGCCTACCAAATCACCGCCACGTGCCTTGAACACACCGCCCATCCTGCTGGTTTTGTTTGTATTTATGACCTCAGGCGTTCGTCACGTCTTGCGTACCCTGTCTACATACGCTTGGAAATCAGACGCATTTATTCAGTTCATCGATTTTCGCTTTCGGTTTAATCGCCGTGGGATGACAGGTCTTGCTAAAAACTCCGAAATCATTTCGCGAGTAATCCAGCGCCTCGGCTCAGAATATCGTCATATTGGCGCAGGTTTGGAGCGGCAAAGGTGTCAGGCGTTTACCGTCCAATAATTATATCCGCGCACAAACCGCCCAGGCGTTCACTTTTGGCCAATCGCAAAGTGCCACCATGTGCGCGCGCAACGTCCGCCACGATCGCCAACCCCAAACCCACGCCACTACCCTGATTCTGATTGCGCGCTGGGTCGAGCCGCGTAAAGGGTTTGACCGCCTCTGTGCGCTGCTCTGCGGGAATTCCAGGGCCATCATCTTCGACACGGATGCGCATCGACTTGGCGTTCAGCGATAGGCTGACCTCAGCACGGCTGCCGTAGCGCACAGCGTTGCCGATCAGGTTTTCAACGGCCCGACGAACAGCCATAGGGCGCAGCATTGCCGTTCCCTCACCCTCGACAGTGACCAACTCGGCCCGATGCCCTGCCCGATTGGCGTCATCCACAATCTGTCGAACAAATTCCGCCGGATTGATTTCCTCGGGCGATCCTTCGGACGCCCCGCGCGAAAATTCGAGGAATGCATCAACCAAGGACTGCATTTCCTTTACATCCTGTAGCAAAGGTCGTGCCTCATCCTCGGGCAGCATGGCCAGTCCTAGCTTCAGGCGCGTCAAAGGCGTGCGCAGATCATGGCTTACGCCTGATAACATCAGCGTCCGTTGTTCGATCTGACGTTCGATCCGTGACCGCATATCCAAAAACGCATTCCCCGCCGCGCGTACTTCGATGGCACCGCCCGGTGAATATGGTACGCTCCGCCCTCGTCCAAACGCCTGCGCCGCATTGGCCAGCCGTGTGATGGGGCGCAACTGGTTTCGCATGTACAGAAATGAAATCGAGGTCATTATGATCGCGAAAAACAGCATCGTCACGATCAACTGATGCGGCGCCGCTGGCGACAATCTGCGCCGGTCAAACGTCAGTTCCAGCACCCCCAGATGTGTATCCAGGTACAGACGCGCTTCGCGGCTGCTTGGCAACGCTACAGCACTCAGCTCTGGCAACCTTGCGCGAAGTTCGGCCTCGACCTGCGGTGCTATGAAGTCGTACCACCGTGGACGGTCAATTTTGGGAGTTTCGTTGGCTGGCAGAAATCTGGCCTGCATTTCCAGCGCCAGAAGATCCGGGCGCACTTCGGCCAATGCCTGGTGCTGCGTCTCGGCCCCATCCATCATGGTGGTGATCAGCATCACTTCCCTTGAGGCTGCGCGCGTCATCTGGTCAGTGACATCTTCCAGATGCTTTTGAAGAAAAGCAACTCCAACGACCAGAAGCAGCACGATCACAGGAAGAACCAGAATCAATGCTGCCCGGGCGTAAAGGCTGCGTGGCATATAGGGTTTGAGCCAGTGCGTGGACATGCGCTAAACCTAGCGGGCTGCCCGTACAAGAGGAAGAGCACAGAATGCAGGCACCTGACGAATTCAATCCGCCTTCGGGTGTTGCGACAGAATTGCAACCGGGTCTTCGGCGCATTCTGGCCCCCAACCCGTCACCGATGACCTATCGCGGCACCAACACCTATCTGCTGGGCGATCGTGACATTGCCGTCATTGATCCCGGCCCCGCAAGCGAAGAGCATTTGAACGCGATCCTGAGTGAACTGCGACCTGGCCAGAGAATCAGCCACATAGTCGTCACGCACACACATCTGGATCACTCACCCTTGGCAGCACCCCTTGCCGCGCGAACGGGAGCTGCGATCTATGCGTTTGGTGGTCCCGAATCCGGTCGCAGCGCTGTTATGGCGACCCTTGCAGCGCGTGGGTTGGCCGGAGGTGGCGAAGGCATCGACACCGCGTTTCGTCCGGATATCGAGGTTGCGGATGGTGAGGTCATCTTTGGCGATGACTGGCAGCTTGAGGTTATTCACACTCCGGGGCATCTGGGAAACCACATTGCCCTGGCATGGCAGGATACCTGTTTCACCGCCGACCATGTGATGGGATGGGCCAGTTCGCTGGTGTCGCCACCGGACGGAGACCTGACCGATTTCATGACGGCCTGCCACCGCCTGCGCGCGCGCGATTGGTCCGTTTTTCACGCGGGCCACGGTGCACCGATTACAAACCCCGCCGCGCGATTGGATTGGCTGATCCGGCACAGGCAAAACCGCGAAGCCCAGATTCTGTCTGCGCTCGAGGAAGCAGACGGATCGGCGCGGCACCTGGCCGAACGTATCTACACCGACACACCCGCGACACTGCTGTCAGCCGCGGAGCGGAATGTTTTTGCCCACCTCGTTGATCTGACGGGAAAAAAACAGGTGTCACCGCTCGGCGAACTATCTGCCACAGCGGTTTTTCGCAAAGATCTATGAAGCCGCGAAAAATTTTCAAAGTTCGCGTGCTTAACCTCTGGACGCCGGGATTCCGGGTTGCTATACGCCCCTCAGTTCCGGCGTAGCTCAGCGGTAGAGCAGTTGACTGTTAATCAATTGGTCGTAGGTTCGATCCCTACCGCCGGAGCCAAAACTTCCCAATATTCAACCTTTTGTCAGGGTCAGAAACCACATCGGTATTCTGGGGCTTTTTCGTTGAAAAAATAATATCCGCCCTCTGGACGCCGGATACTCCGGTTGCTATACGGCGCGGACCGTTCCGGCGTAGCTCAGCGGTAGAGCAGTTGACTGTTAATCAATTGGTCGTAGGTTCGATCCCTACCGCCGGAGCCAATTTACCCCGCTAGATCACATCTCACCCCGCAAGGGCATCCTTGAAATCCGCACGCAGGTTGCGTTTCAGCACCTTTCCGGTTGCGTTCAGCGGCAGCGCGTCAACAAAAACAACCTTGTCCGGAATCTGCCATTTGGCAATTTTCCCTTCGAAGAAGGCCAGAAGTTCCTTTTCGCTTGGGTTTTCGCCCTCGGCCCTTACTGCAACTAGCAAGGGGCGTTCGTCCCATTTCGGATGCGGAACACCGACCACGGCGGCAGTTGCCAGTTTCGGATGCGCAACAGCGATATTTTCAAGTTCGACCGAGCTGATCCACTCCCCTCCGGACTTGATGATGTCCTTGGATCGGTCACGAATGGTCATGTAACCATCGGTGTCCAGCGTTGCGACATCGCCTGTGGCGAACCAACCGTCTTGCAACAGATCCTGATCCTGCATCAGGAAATAGCTGTCCAGTACCCAATGCCCCCGCACCATCAGATCGCCCTGCGTTTCACCGTCATGTGGCAGATCTTTGCCGTCATCATCCACGATTTTCAGTTCAACCCCAAACGGTGGCCGACCCTGACTCAGACGGATAAGGTGTTGTTCTTCAAGCGGCAGCACCAGATGTTTGGCCAATGGGTAGTTGGCCGTACCAAGCGGGCTCATCTCGCTCATTCCCCACGCATGTACCGTATCGACGTCATATTTATTCCGGAAAGTCTCCATCATCGAAGGTGGGCAAGCGGCACCTCCAATCACGGTCCGTTCGAGGCTTTTCAAACTCGTCCCGCATTTGGCTGCATGCGCCAACAGTCCCTGCCAGATTGTAGGCACCCCCATGGCCAGCGTCACGCCATAGGTGTCGATCAGATTGACCAGCGCCTCGCCATGCAAATCCGGGCCGGGTAAAACCAGTCGCGATCCGGACATGGCGCAGGCATAAGGCGAGCCCCATGCATTAACGTGGAACATAGGAACGACGGGCATCACGACATCCATCGCCGAAAAGCCGATCACGTCGCGCGTATTCGACGCGAAACTGTGCAGGACCGTCGATCTGTGGGAATAAAGAACCCCCTTGGGATGGCCGGTTGTACCCGACGTGTAACACAGCCCTGACGCGGTGTTTTCATCCAGTTCAGGCCAATCAAAGGCCGCGTCACCGGTTTCGATCAGCTCATCATAAAATTTCAGGTCGGGTATCTTTGCTGCAGCGTCATCGTTGCGGGGGCCCATCAGAACAAAATGGCGAACATCCGTCAGCGCACCGTGCAAGGCAGCAACCAGCGGGACGAAGGTTGCATCAAAGAACAACACCCGATCCTGAGCATGGTTGATAATGTAAGTCAGTTGTTCAGGAAAAAGCCTCGGATTGACCGTGTGACAGACATATCCCGCACCCGAGGTGGCATAATAGATCTCCAGATGCCGACGATTGTTCCAGGCCAGCGTCCCGACCCTGTCCTGCGGCTCCAGACCCAGCTGCGTCAGGGCCGACGCCAAACGCCGGGCGTTCACGGCTATCTCGGACCAATTGGTTTCTGTCACTGATCCATCCGTTTCGACCGAGAAAATCTCGGTCTGACCGTGGTAACGCTGTGCGTGATCAATCAGCGACGAAATCAGCAAAGGCTGTGTCATCATCTGTCCCAGCATGGACATCCTCCCGTCATGGGCGGGACCTTGCCTGGCCCCTGCCTGTTCCGTCTGGCACAGACAGGCAGGGGTGTTCCCCGTCACGTCAGTCCAGCCGTTTCCTATAAGGAACCCTGCCAATCATTTAATTGTCTGACAATAAAAGAATGCAACCCACACCGGTAGCGGAATACATCCCGTCGCCTAATCCCGGTGTTTCAGCGCGTAGGCGACCAATGCTGCGGTCGACCCATCCTTGCCCTCGGCGCTTTCTTCGCCATCCACGATGGGGCCAAGCGAATTGGCCAGTTCCTTGCCCAGCTCAACCCCCCACTGGTCGAAAGAGTTGATGCCCAGCAACACGCCTTCGACAAACACCCGGTGTTCATAAAGCGCAATAATCTGACCCAACACAAACGGTGTGAGTTTGGGGTAAATCAATGTTGTCGAGGGACGATTGCCGGGGAAAACCCGGTGCCGGGCCTGCCGGTCCAGTTCATCACCCAGATACCCCTGCTGCGTCATGCGTTGGCGCGCTTCTTCGAACGAACGGCCACGCATCAGGGCCTCGGACTGCGCCAGACAATTGGCCAAAAGCAGACGGTGGTGATGGGTCAGTTCTGGTTCATGCCCCTCGGCCGCAACCATGAATTCGCAGGGAATGACATCTGTGCCCTGATGGATCAGCTGGTAAAACGCGTGTTGTCCATTGGTGCCCGGCTCACCCCAGACGACAGGTCCTGAAGGCATGGTCAAGGACGACCCATCCATCGCCACGGATTTGCCATTCGATTCCATTTCCAACTGCTGGAAATATGCGGGCAGACGCAAAAGCCGCTGGTCATAAGGCAGCACCGCACGACTGGTATGCCCCAGAACCTGACGATGCCAGATGCCAACCAATGCCAGCATCACAGGCATGTTTTCATCCCAGTCAGCCGAGCGGAAATGCAGGTCCATCGCCTGCCCGCCGCGTAAAAACGCGTCAAATGCGTTTGAACCAACAGCAATCATGACCGGCAAGCCGACCGGCCCCCAAACCGAATAACGCCCACCGACCCAATCGGCGAAACCAAATACATGCGCCTCGGGAATACCGAAGGCCTTCGTCTTGTCCAGAGCGCTGGAAACGGCGGCGAACTGGCGCAACGGATCGCCGCCGCCTTCTGACATCCACGCGCGGGCGGTGCGCGCATTGGTCATCGTTTCGATTGTGGTAAAGGTTTTTGAGGCGACAATGACCAGCGTGCGCGTCGGGTCAAGCTGCCGCAACGTGTCCGCAATATGCGCCCCATCCACATTCGAGACGTAATGCACCCGTGGTCCATCGTGATAAGGTGCCAGCGCCAAAGTGGCCATGACAGGGCCGAGGTCTGACCCGCCGATGCCGATATTGACCACATCGGTAAAGTTGCCCCCCGCCCCAGCGATAGCGCCGCCGCGCACCTCTTCCGCGAACACGCGCATCCGTTGCAGCGTATCCAGAACCTCGGGCATAACGTCCTGACCGTCCACTTCAACCGGCCCGCCATCAAGGTTGCGCAAGGCCGTGTGCAACACCGCGCGCCCTTCGGTCTCGTTGATCTTCTCGCCCGCGAACATCGCATCACGCCGAGACGCAAGACCAGCCTCTGCACACAATTGAATGAGCGCGGATCGCACCACATCATCGATCTGTGTTTTTGAATAGTCGAATACCACATCCCCGGTTGAGGCTGAAAATACTTCGGCCCGGTTTGCATCTGCCGCAAACAGGTCAAGGATACGACGGTCACTTGTCGTCTGAGCCAGTGTTTTCAAAGCATCCAGATGCATTGCTTTACTCCGCCCAGTGTACGGTCATGCCACCAAGAACTGCGGCGATCGGTGCCTCTTCCGGTGGTAGCGACATGGCTTTTTCAAGAACGGCGCGTTTTGCCTGTCCATAGATGATCAGATGTTTCGACAGCGCCCCGTCCAGGACCGGAGCGGTCAGGGAAATTCGCGCCTCTGGCTGCGTTTCGGTCCGGGCGACGATCAACGTAGGTGCATCACTGCGCAATGCCTCGTCCAGCCCTTCCATTCCCGGAAACAATGAGGCCGTGTGCATGTCTTCGCCCATTCCTAGTACCAGCACCGACAATGGCAATACCGGCGCAATCAGCGACTCGATTTCGGGCAACGCTGCCTCAGGTTCTGAATCAGGGACATAAAGCGGAATGTATTGTGCCACAGAGGCCCGGCTGGTCAGCAACCTTTCGCGGATCAAACGTTCGTTCGAGCGGTCATGATCTGCTGGCACACAGCGTTCATCCGTCGGCAACACACGCACACGATCCCATTCAAGATCAGCGGCACACAGGCTATCAAAAACAGGGCCCGGAGTTGTTCCCCCAGGAACGGCCATTGCAACGGTATCATGGTGCAGCAATGCGGCCTCAAGGTCGCCCGCCAGCACGTTGGCCACGTCGATGGCAAGCATTTCGCGATCAGCATATTCCTGAATTTTCATGGCTTTATCCCTTGCCAGTGACGTCCGTCACGTTTCATCAGAAGTTCGGCGTCGCCCGGCCCCGTGCTGCCGCTGTCATAAGGCTTGGGCACATCCCCACGTGCCAACCATCCGGCGATGATCGGATCGGTCCAGGCCCAGGCGGCCTCGACCTCATCCCCGCGCATGAACAGGGTCTGGTTTCCGCGGATCACGTCCATCACCAGGCGTTCATACGCATCTGGCGGGTCCTGATTTTCGGGGCCCAGGGCTTCGGCAAAGCTCATGTCCAAGGGAACGTCGATCAGTCGCATCCCCCCCTGCCCGGGTTCCTTGATCGTCACCTTCAGCGTGATCCCCTCGTTCGGCTGCAACCGGATCGACAACGTATTTGCATGGCGCCCCGCCTCTTCCCCGAATATCGAATGCGGCGCGTCCTTGAACATCACGTTGATCACCGACGAGCGCGCCACCAGACGCTTACCGGTGCGCAGGTAGAACGGTGTACCTGCCCAACGCCAGTTGCTGATGTGGGCCTTTAACGCCACATAGCTTTCGGTGGTTGATCGCGGATTGCCAACGCAGTCCCGGTACCCCGGCCCGTCTGGACCGACCGCAAACTGCCCCCGCACGATGTGGTGCGGTTCAACCGAATCAAGCGCCCGGATCACCTTGAGCTTTTCATCCCGAACTGCGTCAGGATCAAACTTGGCCGGAGGTTCCATCGCAATCAGGCAGAGCAGCTGCATCAAGTGGTTCTGCACCATGTCCCGCATCGCGCCCGCGCGCTCATAATAATCTTCGCGCCCTGCGACACCAACAGTTTCCGCAACCGTTATCTGGATATGGTCGACATACTGGCTGTTCCACAGCGGTTCGAACAGCATATTGCCAAACCGGACCGCCATCAGATTCTGGACGGTTTCTTTGCCCAGATAATGGTCGATCCGGTAGATCTGATTTTCATTAAAATGCGCGGCTAGCGTGGCATTCAAGTCCCGCGCGCTTGCCAAATCATGTCCAAACGGCTTTTCGACCACGATACGGGTTTCTTCTGTCACCAGATCATACGCCCTAACCCGTTCGGCCAATGGCCCGAACAGGCTGGGACCGACCGAGAAATAGAAAGCGCGAACCCGGTCCGGTGACAGCTTTTCGCCCAACACATTCCAACCTTCGGTCGTCAAGGCATCCAGCGATACATAGTCGACCCGTTGCAGGAAACGGGTCAGGGCTTGCGAATTCCGGGCCCGTTCCGAAGCATGCCGTTGCAGCGACGCTGCAACCATCTTTCGAAATTCATCCGCTGAATGACCGGCGCGCGCGGCTGCAATAATCCGGGCATCCTCATGCCACTGACCTGCACAATACCGACGGTAAAGCGCAGGCAGAATCTTACGCTGCGCCAGATCACCGGTGCCGCCGAAAATAACCAGATCAAATGGATCAACAGGGATGACACGTGAAACCATGAGTTGTCCTTACCCTGACCCTTCCGGCATGTCCAATGTTAGCGCAACCAAAATCCAAGAAATCTTGTTGATCAAAACTCTGTCAGAACCTCTGCACCAGACTTACCAAATCCGCGACAAAGGGCTAGATCAGTTTGATGACTTCAACGAACCGGATGTGGGAATGAAAGACAACGCCCCTCAGCTTGCCAATATCGGCAAGTTTCAGCGTAAACTGGTAACGGCCGATGGCCAGACCCGCGCAAAGGTTTCCCTGACCAACCCTCAGACCCTGTGGTTCAACACCGGCACGCTGTGCAATATTGAATGCGTAAACTGTTATATCGCCAGCAGCCCGACCAATGACGCACTGGTTTATATCACTGCGGACGAGGTTCGTGACTACCTGGATCAAATCAAAGCCCGCAATTGGCCGGTGCGTGAAATCGGTTTTACAGGCGGCGAGCCTTTCCTGAACCCCGAGATGATCGACATGACACGTGCCGCGCTGGAGCGTGGATACGAAGTTCTGATCCTCACCAACGCGATGGCCCCGATGATGCGCAGCAAGATGCGCGACGGGCTGCTGGCATTGCAAAAGACATTCAATGACAAGCTGACCCTGCGCGTTTCCGTCGATCATTACCGCGCAGAACTGCACGACCTTGAACGCGGCAAGGGGAGCTTTGAAAAAACCCTGACGGGTATGAAGTGGCTGCGCGATCACGGCTTTAACATCGCTGTTGCCGGGCGCACCGTTTGGGGTGAGTCTGACACGGAAAGTCGTGCGGGTTATGCCGCATTCTTTACAGAGCACGGCTTTGACATTGACCCGCATAACCCGGCACAGACCGTCCTGTTTCCCGAGATGGACGAAACTGTCGAAGTACCCGAGATTACAACGGCTTGCTGGGGAATACTGAGTAAGTCACCCGATGCATTGATGTGTGCCAGCGCCCGCATGGTGGTGAAACGGAAAGGCGCTGACCGGCCTGCCGTGTTGGCCTGCACCCTGCTGCCCTACGAGCCGGAATTCGAGATGGGTCATTCTCTGGCCGAATCCGAGGCTGACGTTCACCTGAACCACCCCCACTGTGCCAAATTCTGCGTGCTGGGCGGCGCCAGTTGTTCTGGCTGATTGGGCCAGGAAGTTCCTGATTTCATTTCAGACGCATCATCAGATACGCGCCGACCGCTTCGGTTCATTGTTTGAAGAGCATGCACTAACGGAAACTGCGCCTGCCCCTCGCTCAATTCACACGAAACTCGCCTACCATGTTGCGCCACTCACCCGGTGCGATCATTTTGCGGTGGGTGAATTTGACAGAATGCAGCGGGCCTTCGATTTCGCGCTGCCAGAAGTCGATGAATTTGAACAATTTCGGATGATCCGGCGCAAGGTCGTAATCCTGCCAGATGAACGTGTTCAAGACGTGGATATAGTCTGGCATATGATAGAAAAACTCCGCCGTCGTCAGCCCGTACCCCTTGAGCATCAATTCGGTTTCGCTTGGATTCATGCAGACCTCCTGTTTGATACAAGGCCTGTTCAAGATACCACGAAAACCTTCTAATACTTATATAACAATATGTTACTTGAGTATTACCGGGGAATTTCCCCGTAAAGGCGCTGCTTGCTTGCACCTTATGTGCCGGGTCTGATAAGATACACCCACAAGATATAGACCCAGAACAAGACACGGGCAGTTTACGTGAGCGATACGCCAGAAATTCCTGAAAACATGGATGAAACCCCGCCCGAGCGCCCAGTCTATGACGGCCCGACGGTTTCCATCGAATCCGAAATGCGCACGTCCTATCTGGACTATGCCATGTCGGTCATCGTCAGCCGCGCGATCCCTGATTTGCGCGACGGGCTGAAACCGGTTCACCGGCGTATCCTTTATGCAATGCACGAAACGGGGAATACCCACGATAAGGCGTACCGCAAATCGGCACGCCCGGTGGGCGACGTGATGGGTAAGTACCACCCGCATGGTGACAGTGCGATCTATGACGCGCTGGTGCGGATGGCGCAGGATTTCTCGATGTCGCTGCCGCTGCTGGATGGTCAGGGCAACTTTGGCTCGATGGACGGCGACAACCCGGCGGCTATGCGGTATACCGAAGTGCGGATGGACAAGCCCGCCGCTTCCCTGTTGGCTGATATCGAAAAAGAAACGGTCGATTTTCAGGACAACTATGACGGCAAGGACCGGGAGCCGACAGTTCTGCCGGCCCGTTTCCCGAACATGCTGGTCAATGGTGCCGGAGGTATCGCCGTGGGGATGGCGACAAACATTCCACCGCACAACCTTGGCGAAGTAGTCGATGCGACTCTGGCGCTGATCGACGATCCCGACCTTACATCAGAACAGTTGATCGAATACGTCCCCGGCCCCGACTTTCCAACCGGCGGTGTGATGCTTGGGCGCTCAGGTGCGCGTAAGGCCTATCTGGAGGGCCGCGGCAGCGTCATCATCCGCGCCAAGACCCGGGTGGAAGAAATTCGCAAGGACCGCTATGCCATCGTTGTCGACGAGATTCCCTATCAGGTGAACAAGGCCGCGATGATCGAAAAGATCGCCGAGGCGGTTCGCGAGAAGCGGATCGAAGGCGTGGCCCATGTACAGGACGAATCCGACCGCAACGGCGTGCGCGTTGTGGTCGAGCTCAAGCGCGATGCGACGCCCGAGGTGGTGCTGAACCAGCTCTACCGCTTTTCGCCGATGCAGACCTCCTTTGGCTGCAATATGCTGGCGCTGAATGGTGGCCGCCCCGAACAGCTGACCCTGCGCCGGTTCCTGACCTCGTTCATCGACTTCCGTGAAGATGTCGTTGCCCGCCGTACAGCCTATGACCTGCGCAAGGCGCGCGAACGCAGCCACATCCTGTGTGGTCTGGCTGTGGCCGTGTCCAATGTCGATGAAGTGGTCGCAACGATCCGGTCGTCGGCGGACGCCGCCGAGGCCCGCGAAAAACTGATGACCCGCCGTTGGCCTGCCTCAGGAATCGAAAGTTATCTGCGCCTGATCGATGATCCTCTGTCCAAGATGAATGACGATGGCACCTATAATCTGACTGAGGTTCAGGCCCGTGCCATTCTGGAGTTGCGCTTGCAACGCCTGACCCAACTGGGCGTCAAAGAGGTCACGGACGAGCTGGAAGAACTGGCGGCCAAGATCAAGGAATACCTTGATATTCTGTCCTCGCGCGAACGGATCATGAGCATCATCGCTGATGAGTTGCGCAGCGTGCGTGAACAGTTCGCGGTCGACCGCCGCACTGAGATCGTTGACTGGTCCGGTGACATGGAAGACGAAGACCTGATCGAGCGTGAAGACATGGTCGTGACCGTCACTTCGGGCGGGTACATCAAACGCACGCCGCTGGCAGATTTCCGCGCCCAGAAACGCGGTGGCAAGGGCCTGTCGGGGATGCAGACCAAGGAAGAGGACGTTGTGACCAACCTCTTCGTTGCAAACACCCATACACAGCTGCTGTTCTTCACGACGGACGGGATGGTCTACAAGCTCAAGACCTGGCGCTTGCCCCAATCCGGGCGCACCGGCAAAGGTAAGGCCATCGTCAACATCCTTCCGATCCCAACTGGCGTTTCCATCGCCGCGATCATGCCCGTGGATGTACCGGACGAGGAATGGGAAAACCTCCAGATCGTCTTTGCCACCAGCGCAGGTGACGTGCGTCGTAACCGGTTGTCGGACTTCACCAATGTCCGGCGCAACGGCAAGATTGCCATGAAGCTGCCCGACGGCATTGAACTGGTGAATGCGCGCATCTGTTCGGAAGACGAAGACGTGATGCTGGTCACCAATTCCGGCCGCGCGATCCGCTTCCGGACAACTGACGTGCGTGTCTTCAACTCGCGCGAATCCACAGGTGTCCGAGGGATCAGGCTGACCAACGGTGACCGCGTCGTGTCGATGTCCGTGATCCGTCATTTCGAGGCGACACCCGAAGATCGTGTGGCCTATCTCAAGATGCGGCGTGCGGTCGCGGGGCTTACCGAAGAAGACGCTGGTGAAGACGAGGAAGCCGCAGCAAGCAGCGATTTCAGCCAGGAAAAATACGCCGAGATGTCGGCTGCCGAAAACCTTATCCTCACTATCACCGCTGGTGGTGCAGGCAAGTTGAGTTCAAGCCACGACTATCCTGTGCGCGGACGTGGCGGCATGGGTGTGGCGGCGATGGACAAGGCCATGCGCGGCGGGGACTTGGTTGCATCCTTCCCGGTCGAGATCGACGATCAGATCATGCTGGCCACATCGAAAGGCCAATCTATCCGGGTGCCGGTCGATGGTATCTCTTTCCGCTCAAGATCCGCAGGTGGCGTGAAGGTGTTCAATACCGGCAAGGGCGAAGAAGTCGTCAGCGTCGCGTGGATCGCAGATCAGGGCGACGAGGAAGAATGACAGTAACCCCGGGCACCGGTTCGACGGTTCCCGGGGTTCAGTTCATGTCAGGTAGGTATTGAAAAAAGCGATGGTCCGGCTCCATGCCAGATTTGCCGCGGCTTCGTCATATCTGGGCGTCGTATCGTTGTGAAAGCCGTGATTGACGTCCGGATAGAAGTGCACGCTGAATTTCTTTTGATTGGCTTTCAACGCCTCTGAATATGCAGGCCATCCAGCGTTGATACGCTCATCCAGACCGGCATAGTGGATCATAAGAGGTGCTTCGATGGACGGAACATCTTCGGCTGGTGGTTGCCGACCGTAGAATGGCACCGAGGCCGCAAGGTCCGGATAGGCTACGGCCAACGCGTTGCAAACACCTCCGCCATAGCAGAAGCCGACAGCGCCAACCTTGCCTGTCGAAAGTTCATGATCACGAAGGAATTCAAAGGCGGCGAAGAAATCCGCCATCAGTTTTTCCCGGTCCATCGAGCGCTGCATTTCTCGCCCTTCTTCATCAGTACCGGGATAGCCGCCAAGGGGCGACAACCCATCAGGTCCAAAAGCCAGAAAACCGGCCTTGGCCGCGCGGCGCACAACGTCCTCGATATAGGGGTTTAGACCCCGGTTCTCGTGTACGACCAGTACCGCTGGCAATTTTCCTTCGGCATTTGCCGGCATCGCCATCAGGCCGCTGGTTTCGCTATGCCCATCCGGGCTGTCATATGCGACCACCATGGTTTGGATCGCGGGATCGTCCGGGGCCACCTGTTGCGCCCAGGCGTAATTGGGTTGCAACTGGTCCAGAATCATTGCGCCTGTCATTCCGGCAGCCGTGTATTTACCGGCTTTTGAGATGAACTCACGCTTGGACATCGTGCCGTGCACATATCCGTCGAATATTTCGAGGATACGCGGATCAAAATCACTGGCTTTCTTGCGGGCGTTTCCGGTCATCGTTGCCTCCCAGGCGATGGTATCGGTGCACCGATTCTAACGCCTAGGCTGCAATTCGGAAACTCACAAATCGTAAAGCGCGCCGAACTTGGTCTCGAGATAGCTTAGCAGTGGGTCCGG
Source organism: Ruegeria sp. L11 (assembly GCF_056531755.1). NCBI lineage: Bacteria > Pseudomonadati > Pseudomonadota > Alphaproteobacteria > Rhodobacterales > Roseobacteraceae > Ruegeria > Ruegeria sp. L11. The sequence goes on along the minus strand of NZ_JBQFMI010000001.1, from coordinate 490,739 downwards.
TCCGGGCTCGATGCCGCTTGCACGGGCAATCACCTCGCGCGGTGCATAAAGGCCGCCATGCTGCTGCACATGCTCGCGCAACCAGCCGGTTGCACCGGTGGTGTCGCCGCGAGCCAGTTGCGCATCAAGATCGGGCTCTGAACCGCGCAAAGCCTGATAGAGGCACCCAGCATAGACATTGCCCAGCGAGTATGTCGGGAAGTAACCGAACAACCCAACCGACCAATGCACATCCTGCAAACAACCGTTCGAGGGCTTGTCGACCGCATAACCGAAATCTGCCTTGAACCGATCATTCCAGGCGGCTTCCAGATCGCCGACCTGCAAGTCTCCGGCCATCAGCGCGCGTTCCAGATCAAACCGCAGCATGATGTGCAGATTGTATTGAACCTCATCCGCCTCGGTGCGGATATAGCCGTTATGGACGCGGTTGACCGTCGCATAAAACGCATCCGGATCGGCAATGCCGAACTCGCCGAACGCCTCTTTCATTTGTTCGAACAACCAACCGGTAAAGGCCCGCGACCGACCCAACTGGTTTTCGTAGATCCGGCTTTGACTTTCATGCACGCCCATCGACACACCAGACCCGAGCGGTGTCAGCAGGTATTTCCTGTCGATCCCCTGTTCATAGGCGGCGTGGCCCACCTCGTGAATGGTGGAATAGAAACAATTGAACGGGTCCGTTTCGCTGGTTCGCGTGGTGATGCGGACATCAAGACCACTGCCTGAACTGAACGGGTGAACCGCCTTGTCCACGCGGCCATTGTTCAGGTCATAGCCAAAGGCGACCGCCAGTTTTTGTGTCAGACGCATCTGGGTCTGCTCATCAAAACTGCGGTTCAGGGCAGCGGGCTCGGGCCGCTCCAGCACAGCGGCGCGCAGGGCCACCAGTCGTGGGCGCATCTGGTCGAAGATATCCGCAATCTGTGCGCTGGTCGTGTAAGGCTCGTAATCTTCGACCATGGCGTCGTATACGTCGCCCCCTTGCGCCAGCGCCTCGCCTTCCTGTCGTTTCAGCGATACGACCTCTTCCAGAACCGGAAGAAAGGCCGAGACATCTTCGTCCGCGCGCGCCTGCGCCCACTTTCCCTGCGCAGCGGATGTCACACGGGCAATCGCCGTCGCCAGATCGGCAGGCACCTTCACCGCGCGATCATATGCGCGCCGGATTTCACGCATCTGCGCCTTGCCGACCTCATCCTGAGGCGCGGCCTGATCCAGCCATTCGGCAACACGAGGATCAGAACGACGTGCGTGCAGGACAGATTCGATAGCTGCCATTTCTTCGGCGCGCTGTGGCGCAGCGCCGCGCGGCATGACGGTTTCCTGGTCCCAGCCAAGCCGACCGGCGATCTGGCCCAAAGCCGAAGTTTCCCGCTGAAAGGTCATCAGTTCATTGAAAGCGGTCATAATTTCAAACTCCGCGCACAGATGTTGCGATTGGATAAGCCGTGAGGAACCGCGCGCGCAGGATCAGCGTCCAAACGATGACGGCCATAAACTGGTGGAAGATAGCGACCTGCCATGGCGCGCCGTAAACCACGGTCACGATGCCGACGACGACCTGTAACGAAAGCGCGGCGAAAGCAGCGTTGAAGGCAAAACGCGTCTGCGGATGCGCGCTGCCGCTGCCACGTCGCCAGACGACAACGGCGAAGATGAACAGCAGATACCCTGCACACCGGTGGATGAACTGTACCAGACCGGGGCTTTCAAAGAAGTTTCGCCACATCGGCTCCAACATAGTCGCATCCGGTGGAAGCAACTGCCCTCCCATCAGCGGCCAGTCGGTGTAAGACCGCCCGGCGTCGATCCCGGCGACAAGCGCGCCAATGAGTATTTGTAAAAAGGCGAAGTGCATCAGCCCTGTGGACAATGAAAACAGCCTGACCTCTTTGGCCCGGCGCGCCTGCATCAGGTCACGTTCTTCCCGGCCGAGTTCAAAGATGTACCAGGCCAGGACTCCCAGGATCACAAAAGCCAGCCCCAAATGCGTTGCCAGACGGTAACTTGCAACAGCCGTCATGCCTTCACCCTGGGTGACGCCCGAGGCCACCATCCACCAACCAACAGCGCCCTGCAGACCGCCAAGAAGACCCGGAACGATCAGCTTTCCCATCCACCCTGTCGGGATCTTGCGGGTGAGAAGAAAGGTCAGAAATCCAACGGCCCAGACCAAACCGATCATGCGGCCCAACTGACGATGGCCCCATTCCCACCAATAGATGGATTTGAAATCACCCAGTTCCATCCACTGGTTCTGGATGCGCCATTGGTCAATCTGCTTGTACTTGTCGAACTCTGCCTGCCAGTCCGCCTCGGTCATCGGCGGCAAAGCTCCGGTGATCGGACGCCATTCGGTGATCGAGAGGCCGCTGTCGGTCAGGCGCGTCAGGCCGCCAACCGCGATCATCACAACGACCAGCGCAAACAGGATCATCAGCCAGATGCGGATCGCATTGCGAGCGCCGCCGCGCCCCCGGTCGATCATACCGGGTTGAACCGCCTGTTGTTTTTTGGTGTTCGTGACCTCTTCGAAGATGCTGCGCTTACCGCTCATGCTGTCCTCATGTCCTGATTTCGTCGCAAGCTAGGGCTTGGGTGAAGATAGGTCCAGCCTCAGCCTTTATCCTTCCAGCGGACCATCTGACGCATGATCCCGTGCAACATCTGCACATCGGCCCGCGTCATCCGCATCCGCGACCACAGGTTGCGAAGGTTTACCTTCATCCCTTCGGCCTTTTCGGGAGGGTAGAAGAACCCCGCCTCTTCCAGCCTGTCCTCGTAATGTTCGACAAGTTTTTCAACTTCGATCCCAGTGGCCCAGTCACCTTTGCCCAGGTCGGTCGATTCATGCACCACATCCCCGGTCTGGCGCATCCACTCATAGGCGGTCAGCAATACGCATTGACCAAGGTTCAGCGAGGCATATTCCGGGTTTACCGGCACCGAGATGATCGCGTTGGCCTTGGCGATGTCTTCATTCTCTAGCCCCGCGCGTTCAGGGCCGAACAGAACGGTAACCTTCTCGCCCGCGGCGATCTTTTCGGCGGCAATCTTCATTGCGTGTTCGGGGCTGTAGACAGGTTTGGTCAAGCCCCGCTGACGGGCTGTCGTGGCGAAGACAAACGTGCTGTCGGCCAGCGACCCGGCCAAGTCGTCAAACAGCTGCGCCTCATCCAGCAAGCGCCCTGCGCCGCTGGACATTGCCACCGCTTTGGGGTTCGGCCAGCCGTCACGAGGGGCTACGATACGCATCCGGTCCAGCCCAAAGTTCCACATCGCCCGCGCAGCAGCACCGATGTTTTCGCCCATCTGCGGGCGCACAAGCACGAAGGAAGGCTGGGGTTTGTCGCTGGGCATGGCTCACCTTAAGAAAACTTGGCCTGCTGTAATTGGCAGGCTCTTGCAGGGCAAGGCGCAGGGGCGTTATTTGCAGGCTCTTGACCATAAAAGTTTGCTTCCCAGCCGCAATCCGCTAAACCGCGCCAAAGACTGAAAGCCGAAGGACGCGCCCATGGACACCCCCGAGCAGCCGCAGATTTACCTGATCACGCCTCCGACTATCGAGTTGAGCACGTTCACGAACAAGCTGGCGACTGTGCTGGACGGGGTCGAGATTGCCTGTGTCCGCCTCGCGTTGGCCGGAAGTGACGAAGATACCATCGCTCGCGCGGCCGACGCTTGCCGTGAAATCGCCCACGCGCGCGACGTGGCCATCGTAATCTCGAACCATGTATTGCTGGCGCAGCGTCTGGGGCTGGACGGGGTGCACCTGGATGATGCTGCACGCTCGGTCCGCACCGCGCGCAAGGAACTGGGCGCCGATGCAATCGTCGGAAGCTTTTGCGGCGCGTCCAGCCATGATGGTATGACTGCTGGTGAAAACGGAGCGGATTATGTGGCCTTCGGTCCTGTCGGCTCGGCCAAACTGAGGGACGGGACCCGCGCCGAAAAGGACCTGTTCCAATGGTGGTCCGAGATGATCGAGGTTCCGGTTGTGGCCGAAGGTGGGTTGACGCCCGAATTGATCCGCGATCTGGCCCCCTGCACCGATTTCTTTGGCATTGGCGATGAGATCTGGGGCAATGACGATCCGCTTGGCGCACTGAAAACGCTGCTGGCCGCGTTGCCTTAACCCTGCACCCAAGGCTCGACTATCCAGTAGACCCCGGCACCTGCAATCAGCATCGAGGCCAGAACCGATACCCGGCCTCGTTTACGGTGTGAGCCGCCAGAAAACAAAAGCGCCAGAGCAAGCCCGGCAAAGGCTACTACAACAAGCGGCAGAATATTCCCGGCGCCAAAGCCCAAGATGGCCGGGGGCAGATGATCTGGCGGCACTCCGATCCCGATCAGGGCCGAGGCAAATACCAGACCTTGAAGACCGCCAATGGCGAGAACCGCCAACAAACGCCAGACCTGCAATCGCCGGGCAACCAGGTTCCACAGCGCCAGAACGATGGTCGAAGCCACCAGAACCGGGGCCTCGCTCACTTTTCCTGCATCCAATACGCCATGCAAACCCAGCCCAAGCCCGATCAGAGCGCCCGCTGACAGGAACACCAGTTGAGATACCACTGGGCGCAATTTCAAAGACAGAAACACTAGCGCCAAAACAAGAATGGATGGCTTAATTGGGTTTCGGAGAAATTGATCGACCCCTTTTGTGAAATATGTCTGCAATGTTTGTTGCGTTGTCAGAGATGCCCCGCCTTGCAAGGGGATCAGCGGGCTGGTTTCACCGGCAGCCAAATACCCGGTGTATGGGGCTGCAACATTTTGCTGTCGCAGAACGATTGGCCCGCTTTCTGACGGCCAGGTCAGACGCAGGTTTGACACCTGATCGGGTAAAGGTGCAGTCAGCAACAGTTTGGAAATGCGTACTTTTTCCGTATCTCCCACTACAGGAATACGCACACCTTCATAAGACAAACTCAATCGCTCTGGTGCCTCAACCACAAGATTTTGTTTCCAGAGCTGAACGAACTCTTTGATCTGGGGCTCCAGTTCAGAGGAAACCAGTCGCCGCAAGGATTTGTAGTTTGGATCGTCGGAAAACGAACCGGGCTGCGCGGGATTGTTCCCGGTCAACATAGCCTCGGCATTCCATTTCAACTCAAGAAACAAAGTGTCGGACTTGACCCAGAAATCAACGACGGTCGGCGGGGCGGATTGCGCCCTGCCCGATCCGGGATGCAAAGTTACAAGAACAAGAAAACTCAGGGCACAGGTTTTGAGGATTCGAAAGATGGCGCGGAAAACAGGGCCATTCATACGAAAAGCTCCAACAGGAAAATCAAATCACCAATCATTGCCTTCGATTGTTCCCGCGAAGGCGGCAGATCGCAAGCCCAAAGGGCATATGGGACCTGTGCACCGCAAATCTCTGATTGCGGTAACGTTCTGACTTGCATGGGCATCACCGCTGCGGCATGACGTCCTTTATGACTCAGAACAGTAATATCCTGTGTATCGGCTCGGTCCTGTGGGACGTGATCGGACGATCGGCCAGTGCCATGCGGCAAGGCTCGGACGTGCCTGGCCGGATTACCCGCCTGCCGGGTGGTGTTGCGATGAACATAGCCATGACGCTGGTGCGTTTTGGTATGACGCCCACCCTGCTGACCGCCATTGGCCGCGACCCCGAGGGCGACGAGCTGATTCATGCCTGTTCCCGCCTCGGTATGATCACGGATCACATCTATCGCTCGCAGGACCTGCCGACCGACCGATATATGGCCGTCGAAGGTGCCAACGGGTTGATCGCGGCCATTGCCGACGCGCATTCGCTGGAAGCCGCTGGCGCTAAGATACTGCGTCCGCTGATGCACGGCCCGCTTGGCTATGAAAACACGCCCTTTGAGGGGCCCATTGCGCTTGACGGCAACCTGACCCTGAACCTGCTGGAAGAAATCGCCCAAAGCCCTGCATTTGCCCGTGCCGATCTGCGTGTTGCCCCGGCCTCGCCCGGTAAGGCCGAGCGCCTGTTGCCCTTCCTGAAACATGCCCGCGCCACGCTTTATGTGAACCTCGAAGAAGCAGGAATATTGTGCCAGCGTGAATTCACCGATTCTGAATCTGCCGCAAAGGGCCTTCTGGATCGTGGCGCACTGCGCGTGCTGGTCACCGATGGCGGCAGCTCGGCCACGGTCGGCAGTTCGGACGAAATTCTGACCCAAACACCCCCCTCCGTTCTGGTCACCCGTGTGACCGGCGCCGGGGATACCTTCATGGCGGCTCATATCGCCTCAGAATCCGGCGGCGCATCGAGTGATGAGGCTCTGACCCGCGCTCTACATGCCGCAGCAACCTACGTTTCCGGAGAAACCCCACTGTGATCGACATTCAATATTCAGCCGAGGTCCGAGCTGCCAAGGACGCGGGTCATCCCATCGTTGCGCTGGAAAGCACCATCATCACCCATGGCATGCCCTACCCGCAAAACGTCGAAGTTGCGGCGCAGGTCGAACAGGACATCCGCGATGCGGGGGCGGTTCCGGCGACCATGGCGGTGATTGAAGGCAAATTGCACGTGGGGCTCGAGCCTGACCAGTTGCAATGGCTGGGTCAGGCGCAAGGCGTTGCCAAAATCTCGCGCGCAGATATGGCGGCCTGCATCTCGACCGGTGGTACCGGAGCCACAACCGTCGCCGCCACCATGATCGCCGCGCATTATGCCGGGATCGAGGTATTTGCCACCGGCGGCATCGGTGGCGTGCATCAAGGCGCCGAAACCACGTTCGACATCTCGGCTGATCTGCACGAACTTGGCCATACTCCAGTCACTGTCGTCGCTGCCGGGGCCAAGGCCATCCTTGATCTGGCCAAAACTCTTGAGGTTTTGGAAACGCTGGGTGTGCCCGTCATCGCCCATGGCCAGGATGCGTTTCCTGCCTTCTGGTCTGCAAAATCACCCTATGCCGCCCCCCTGCGCATGGACACTCCAGAGGCTATCGCCAAGGCCCATGCAACCCGTCGCGCGTTGGGCCTGCCCGGCGGGCAGCTGGTGGCCAACCCGATCCCGATCTCGGATCAGATCCCTGCCGAAATACTGGCCCCCATCATCGCCGAGGCACAGGCTGATGCAGATGCGCATCGGATCACCGGAAAAGATGTAACGCCCTATCTGCTGCAACGTATCTTTGAAAAGACCGAAGGACGTTCGCTGACCGCCAACATTGCCCTCGTGCGCAACAATGCGCGCCTTGCGGCGGCGATTGCACGGGCACTGGCAGAACAGGGATAACGCAAGCCTATTGTGCCATGGATACCGATTGACTACCTAAATCCCGATAACCACTCGGAACCAAGATGAATACACCGTTCGACGAAGAACCGCATCATCGCCGCCCTGGCATGCTGGCACGGCTGCGCGCATCTTTCCTGACCGGCCTCGTTGTCATTGCACCGGTCTGGCTGACGGTTTGGCTGATTTGGTCGGTAGTCGGCTGGATCGACAGTGCCGTTTTGCCACTGGTGCCTCATCAGTTCCAACCGGAACAATACGTTGGTATCAACCTGCGCGGTGTGGGCGTCGTGATCTTCCTGATCTTTACCGTGATTGTAGGGTGGATCGCCAAAGGCATTCTGGGCCGGTCCCTGATCCTGTTCGCCGAAAGCGTGGTAGATCGGATGCCGGTCGTCCGCTCGATCTATTCCGGGATCAAACAAATCTCGGAAACCGTATTTGCCCAAACCGAACGCTCTTTTGAAAAGGCTTGCCTGATCCAGTACCCCCGCCGCGGGATCTGGGCCATTGGGTTCGTCTCGACAACCGCCAGGGGCGAAATCAGCAAACGCGCAGAGACCGGAGGAGAGCTGCTAAGCGTCTTTGTTCCGACCACCCCCAACCCGACCTCGGGCTTTTTGCTGTTTTTCCCGGCGGAAGACGTAATTTTGCTGGACATGACAATTGAGGATGCCGCGAAACTGGTGATCTCGGCCGGGCTCGTTTATCCTAACGAAAAAGACCCTACGCAACCACCCGAGTGATTAACCGAACATGGTCGGCAGATCGACTGTACTGGTCTGGCCCAGATCACTCTTGTGCTTGGCCAGAAAACGATCCGCTGCCGCCCGCCCCGCCTGTTTCAGCTTGTGCAAAATAACCGGGTTGGGCACGGTTTTGGTGGCAACAGACAGGCTGCTCATCAACTCGTTATCCGCAATCATATGCACCAGAACGCGGCTCATGTCCCCGGCCTTCAGCTTGCCCTCTTTCAGAAGCCGCTGAACAAAGCTGATTGCCCGCAATTCGCGAAACAGGGAGGAATTGAAGCTGATCTCGTTGATCCGGTTCTGGATCTGCTGCGGTGTGACCGGTACCGCGTCGCGCTCCAACGGGTTGATATTCACGATCACTACGTCATCCGGCAGGTCATTGTTGAACAGCGGATAGAGCGCCGGATTACCAGTATAACCGCCATCCCAGTAGGCTTCGACCCGGTTAGTATTTGGATCAAATATCTCGACTGCCTTGAACAGGGTCGGCAGGCAAGCTGAAGCCAGAATGGCATCTGTCGAGACCTCCTCGCCAGTAAAGACGCGGATTTTCCCACTTCTCACGCAGGTGGCGCACACAAACAGGCGGGGTCCCGCATCGGCGCATACTTCCGCAAAATTGAACCTGTCCACCACCGGCTCCAGCGGATTGCTGTAGAATGGACCATAGGCATAAGGCGACACCATCCGCGACCAGGCATCACCGATTGAAAACGGCACCGAATATTCCATCGCCTGCGCGATTGCGGCCGGTTCCAACCCGCGAAACCAATTGGCTATACGCATGTCTCCAATCGCACCCATACGCCTCCAAAGCCCGTCCAGCTGCGCGCGCGCACCCTCACGTCCTGAATGAACCATCCCCGATTTGAACGCCGCACCGTTCAACGCACCGGCGGATGTTCCGGTGATCGCGGCTACCTCGATGTCTTCCTCATCCAGCAGTCGGTCAAGCACACCCCAGGTGAATGCCCCATGCGCACCGCCGCCCTGCAAAGCCAGATTGATCCGTATCACCGCCCTCACCCTTCATCTTTTCAGAAATACTCCGGGGGTTTGGGGGCAGCGCCCCCAAGGCCAATCACAAGGCGGTCCAGCCGCCATCGACAGAAATCGTGGTTCCCGTGATCTGCGCCGCTGCGTCCGAGCACAGGAAAATGGTTGTCCCGCCCAGTTGCTCAACCGTGGCGAATTCCTTGGAAGGTTGCCGTTCCAGAAGCACGTTTTTTACAACCTCCTCGCGGCTCATATTGTATTCTTTCATCGTGTTCGGGATTTGGGCCTCAACCAGGGGTGTCAGCACATAGCCCGGGCAAATGGCGTTGCAGGTGATAGGTTCTTGCGCGGTTTCCAACGCAACGGTCTTGGTCATCCCCACCACCCCGTGCTTGGCGGCAACATAGGCTGCCTTGAATGGCGACGCCGTCAGGCCGTGGGCCGAGGCGATATTCACGATACGACCCCAACCCGCCTTGCGCATCATCGGCAGTGCGGCAGCGGTCGTGTGAAAGACCGAGTTCATGTTGATCGCAATAATCGCATCCCATTTTTCCGCCGGAAACTGATCGATCGGGGACACAAACTGAATGCCCGCGTTGTTCACAAGTATGTCGCAAGCTCCGGCCTGCTTAATCAGCGCCCGGCACTCTTCGCCTTTTGACATGTCCGCCTTGATGTAACGCGCTTTGGTTCCGGTCTCTTTGGCAATCTCAGCGGCCAGCGCGTGATCTTCGTCTCGGTCCGTAAAGGAATTCAGGACAACATCTGCTCCGGCCTTCGCCAGCTCGCGCGCGACCCCCAGACCGATGCCAGAATTAGACCCCGTGATGATTGCTGTTTTGCCGGAAAGGCTCATGACCGTTCTCCCTGAAGCGATGATTTGGTGCACAATGCCATGCTGCACCTGCAAAGAAAACGGGGAAACACAACTGCCTGAAATCCCAGCCTGACACTTCTCAAGCAGCCAAAAAAAACGCCCGCACGAAGCGGGCGTTAAGTTATTGAGGCAGGTTTCATACAGGCAAGAAACCTATCGAGCAGTGCATCCTTTATAAGCAATTCCACGCCTTCGTCCAAGCTAAAAGTTTGATAATATGAAAAATCATCACTACGGTGAATCCCAACAAAATAAGGCCAGAGCAGGATTGTTTCCAAAATGAGCCCGGATTTTCTCCGACCGTTTCGACCACTTGCGGCGGGAATCGCCAGCATTTTCATGATCTCGTCCGCCCATGCAGAATCGTCTCATGGCATAGCTATGTATGGGGACCCGGCCCTACCACCGGATTTTGTGTCCCTACCCTATGCCAACCCCGATGCGCCCAAAGGCGGCAAAGTCGTTTTCGGAAATACTGGCGGCTATAACAGCCTGAACCCGTTTTTGCAAAAAGGCACCTCGCCCTGGCAATTGCCATTTTGGACCCATGAAAGCCTGATGGGGCGATCCTGGGACGAACCTTTCTCACTTTACGGGCTGTTAGCCGAATCAGTTGAGACGGCGCCGGACCGGTCGTGGGTTGAATTTACCCTGCGGGAAGAGGCCCGGTTTTCTGACGGCAGCCCGGTCACGATTGACGACGTGATTTGGTCATATGAGACGCTCGGCACTCAGGGGCATCTGCGCTATCGCGGTTTTTGGGACAAAATCGACAGGATCGAACAGACTGGCCCGCGTTCGGTTCGGATTACTTTCAACGTGCCTGATCGCGAACTTGCCCTGCTCGCAGGGATGCGTCCGATTCTGCAAAAGGCGCAGTGGCAGGACAAGGATTTTGCCGACGCCGCCCTGCACGATGTCCCAATCGGCACCGGCCCCTATGTGATCGATAGCTACGAGGCGGGGCGCTATGTGAACCTTCGTCGCAACCCTGAGTATTGGGGGCAGGATATCCCGTTCCGTCGCGGTACCATGAATCTGGATGAAATGCGGATCGAGTTCTACGGCGACGGCAGCGTCCTGTTCGAAGCCTTCAAAGCCGGTGAACTATCAGCGGTGCGTGAGTTCAACGGCGACAAATGGGACACGCAATACAGCTTCCCCGCCGTTCAGCGCGGTGATGTCATCAAGACCGAGATACCGCATGGCAAACCGTCAGGCATGACCGGGTTCGTGATGAACACCCGCAAAGCCCCGTTTAACGACTGGCGCGTTCGCGAGGCCCTGACGCTGGCCTTCAATTTCGAATTCATCAACGACACGATCACTGGTGGGGCGCAGCCAAGGATCACGTCCTACTTCTCGGGCTCAGACCTGGCCATGCAGCCCGGACCGGCCCAAGGGCAGGTAAAAGCCCTGTTGGAACCCTATGCCTCGGTTCTGATCCCCGGCACGCTGGAAGGGTATGAACTGCCGAACGGCGACGGTTCAGCCCGCAACCGCGCAAACATCCGCAAAGCCACCAAACTGCTGACCGAATCGGGCTGGACCGTTCAGGACGGGGTCCTGCGCAACACGAATGGTGACCCGTTCAAAATGACGGTCTTGCTACAGCAGGGGGATAGCGAGATGGCGTCGGTGGTCGAGATTTATTCCCGCGCGCTGGAACGGCTTGGCATTCAGGTCATAGCGGAACAGGTTGACAACGCGCAGTATGTCGGGCGCACCGGGGAACTGGATTTTGATGTTACGCCCTTCCGGCGTGCTCTTTCACTGTCTCCCGGCAACGAACAGCGTTTGTATTGGGGAAGCGAGAACGCGGACACACCCGGTACACGCAACCTGATGGGCGTGGCCTCGCCCGCTGTTGATGCTATGATTGACGCCATGCTCGCCTCGGAAACACCTGAAGATTTTACCGCTGCAACCCGCGCGCTTGATCGAGTTCTGACAGCCGGTCGCTATGTCATCCCGATCTGGAGTTTTGATGTCGGGCGGATTGCCCACATCCGCGAGCTCAAGTTCCCTGAGACTGTGCCAATCTATGGCGACGGACCGCAATACATGCCGGAAGTGTGGTGGTACGACGCCGGGTAATCACGTGAACATCAGGGCAGCCGGGCTTTGCACGACACCGGCTGTTCTCCGCGGGGTGTTGGCGGACCCCTTGAAAAACGCGATTCCTTCGCGCTTCCAGCACGATTGGCCCCGGAAAACCACGCCTGTCGGCGGAATTCAGCACATGGCCATCACACTAGGGATACGTTTCGCGACAGCAGGTCGCAGCATCAGATGCAGGCCATATCGGATGCCGGATGATCCCATGAGACGCACCTTCAGCCTGCTTCGGTCAACGTTAAAAGCTGCATTGAATCGCGGTATTTAGACATAGCCCAAAGATGGAGGTCGCCTTTACAACTCGCGCGCCGGGAATACCCGGTTCCGCACCAAACAGATCTCCTGATCCGCAGGTGCTTTAAACAGTTTCAAGCCCGCCGCCCTGTTGCGGCAGCTATTGCAGAGGCACAATCTTATAAAAGGAATGCAGTGACATGCTGCGACATTTTGTCATGTCTTCCCTTACGGCACCCATTACGTACCCTAAGGAGGGGGAGAGCAGTCCTAATCGCTACATAAGGAAAGCTCATACATGATGAACTGGACGGATTTGACACAAGACTGGAATGCGGCCTACGCACGTGCAAAGCGGCGTTTTCCGAATTTGCGTGACCAGGACATGATGCGCGTATCACAAGATCGTAAAGGGTTCGAAGCCTATCTGGCAGAGCGTCACCAGTTAACCATGAACGAAGCTCATGAAGAGGTCGAAGATTTCCTGTTTACCGAAGGCCTGAACAGAGAATACTGCCGCGCGTCGCTAAGCAAGTGATGTGACCCAAAGGATTGTCGCGTCTTCGTCGCTGACGGAGATCACGTTGTGGCCCATGCTGCCATCGTAATAGGCGCTGTCACCCCTGCGCATTTCAACCGGCTCATAGAATTCGGTATAAAGCCGGACAACACCGGTCAGAACATACATGAACTCTTCGCCATCGTGGCGCACCCAGCCGTCGAATTCGTCCATGGATCGCGCCCGAACCCGCGCACGGTAGGGCAGCATGTGCTTCTTGGTCAGGGTTTCGGCCAGCAACTCATGCTCGTAGGTCGTTGTCGCGTGGGCCGCCCCTTCGCCCATCCGGGTAATCGCCATCCGTCCGATGACCTGGTCCCGCTGCGGCGGTGTGAAAAGCTGAGGCACCGAGATTTCCAACCCAACCGCAAGCTTTTTGAGCGCGTCATAGGTAGGTGACATCTGCCCGTTCTCGATCTTGCTGAGCGTCGAACGGGCCAAACCGGCCTGACTGGCGGCCTGCTCCAGCGTCCATTTCCGCGCTTTTCGCAATTCGCGCACGCGCGCGCCAAGGTCCAGCGGTTCAACTTCGGTGTGATCGCCGGAATCGCGGGCAATTCGGATCAGGGATTTGGGATCTTGGGTGCTCATGCCATTCTCTATAGGCTTGGCCAGCCGCGCTTGCAACGCGCCAGACACCGCGTTAGCCAATGGCCATGTTATCTGTCTTCGATCAGGGGGCGCCCGCGCCCTGCCCCGCACCGTTCAATCTGGCGGCGCATGTCCTTGGCCGTGCCGATCAGGTCCCTGACAAAGTGGCGTTGTCGGTACTAATGCCCCACGGCGCGCAGGACTGGACCTATCGCGACCTGCAATCTGCCGTGTTGGGCACAGGCGCGGGGTTGCTGCAATCAGGTCTGACACCCGGCGATACCGTTCTGATGCGGCTCGGCAATACGGTGGATTTCCCGATTGCCTATCTGGGCGCGATTTCAGTGGGTATCATTCCGGTGCCGACTTCGTCGCAACTGACGGAACCCGAAACCGCCAGAATGATCGACGATCTGTCCCCGGCTGCGGTTCTTCGTGATCCCGCTGTCTCATGCGCGCCTCATCCCAGACAGATCGAGTTGGATGCATTAAAGGCCATGCGCGACATTCCACCCGCCAGCTATGACCTGGGCGACCCCGAGCGCATGGCATATGTCGTCTACACCTCGGGAACCTCGGGCAGTCCGCGTGCCGTGGCCCACGCCCATCGGGCAATCTGGGCGCGGCAGATGATGGTTGATGGTTGGTATGGTCTGCGCGCGTCCGATCGGCTGTGTCACGCCGGAGCGTTCAACTGGACCTATACACTTGGCACCGGTCTGATGGACCCGTGGACCATCGGCGCAACCGCCTTGATCCCGGAACCGGGCACGGACATCTCCGCCCTGCCCGCTCTGCTCCGCCAGCATCGCGCAACGATCTTTGCGGCGGCACCGGGGGTCTTTCGAAAATTGGTGCAAGAGTATGAGCAAATCAACTTACCTGACCTGCGCCACGGTTTATGCGCGGGGGAAAAGCTGTCGCGCGCCCTGCACGAGAAATGGCTAAGCGCCACCGGTACGGAATTGTTCGAAGCCTATGGCATGTCCGAATGCTCGACCTTCATATCCTCCAGCCCGGCACACCCTGCGCGCGGCGACGCATTGGGGCACCCGCAACCGGGCCGTCGCGTGGCCATTCTGGGCCCGGACGGCCCGGTGCCGCAGGGGCAAGAAGGCACCATCGCCATTCATCGGTCTGACCCTGGATTGATGCTGACCTACCTCAATGCACCGGATGAAGTTGAAACCCGGATGCAAGGCGAATGGTTCCTGACCGGAGATCAAGGGGCAATGGCTGTGGACGGCCAGATCAGTTATCTGGGCCGGGACGACGACATGATGAATGCCGGAGGCTACCGCGTATCCCCGGTCGAGGTCGAAGCCGCCCTGTCCCGTTTTCCCGGTATCACGCAGGTCGGCGCGGCCCCGGTCGAGGTCAAACCGGACACATTTGTGATAGCAGCCTTCTATACCGGCCCGGAAAAGCTGGACGATGCGGCCCTGCGCGCCTATGTCGAGGCCAATCTGGCACGTTATAAACAACCGCGCGCCTTCATCCACCTGTCTGCGCTGCCCACCGGCGGCAACGGCAAACTCCTGCGCCGGGCGTTGCCGGCCTATTTCGAGGCACCAGCCACATGACCCAGACCGTCAAGCTCGACATCCTGTCCGATCCGATCTGCCCGTGGTGCTATATCGGCAAAACGCATCTGGACAAAGCATTGGCCAATGTGCCCCAGCACCCTTTTGTCATCGAATGGCATCCGTTTCAGTTGAACCCTGATATGCCGGACGCAGGTATGGATCGTCGCGAATATCTGGAACGCAAGTTCGGTGGCAAGGACGGTGCCGTACGTGCTTATGCGCCCGTGGTTGAACACGCTGAAAACGCCGGTCTGAAGATCGACTTCGAAGGCATGAAACGCACACCTAATACACTGGATGCACATCGCCTGATCCATTGGGCCGGGATCGAAGGCAAACAGAATGCTGTCGTCGATGCGCTGTTCGATGCCTACTTCGTTCAGGCCCGCGATATCGGCGACCCCGAGGTCCTGTCCGACATTGCAGACAGTGCCGGAATGGATGCTGCGGTGGTCATGAAGCTGCTGAAATCCGACGCTGACCGCGAGGATATTCGAAACCGCGATACCCACTCACGCGAAATGGGCGTCAGTTCGGTCCCGACCTACATTGTTGCCAATCAACATGCCGTTCCGGGTGCTCAACCGCCTGAAATGTGGGAAAAAGTGATCGCTGAAATCATGTCTCAACTTGACACTTATCCTGCAGAATAGCACAGAGGTCTGTGCGAATTTCCAGTCTGGTCTAACCTGACCCGCCATGGTAGCGCGAACAGGTTAGGAGTGCTTCATGGCCAACCGCATGTCGAAGGCGGAATTCATTGCGCTGATCGCAATGATGTTCGCCACTATCGCGTTTTCGATCGATTCAATGCTGCCCGCCCTGCCCGAAATCGGCGCGCAGCTCAGCCCAGAGGACGTCAATCGCGCCCAACTGATCCTGACGTCCTTCGTTCTGGGAATGGGTATCGGTACATTCTTTACCGGCCCGCTATCGGATGCGCTGGGGCGCAAGCCAGTGATCTTTTGCGGTGCGCTTTTGTACATTGCGGCTTCGGCTGTGGCCTGGGCCAGTTCTTCGCTGGAGCTTGTGCTGATTGCGCGTGTTGTGCAGGGTCTGGGCGCTGCCGGGCCACGTGTCGTGGCGATGGCCATCACGCGTGACTTGTATTCGGGCCGGGAAATGGCACGCATCATCTCGATTGCCATGATGATATTCACTTTGGTACCAGCAGCGGCCCCGATGCTGGGCGCGGGCGTTATAGCCCTCTTCGGTTGGCGCGGGATCTTCGTGTCTTTCATCCTGTTTGCTCTGATCGTCGTATTGTGGATGAGCACACGACTGCCCGAATCCCTGGCTGTCGAGGACCGCCGTCCCTTCCGTCTGCATCTGATGATTGCGGCTGTGAACGAAATGTTTGCGCATCCCACTGTGCGCTTGTCTATCTTCGTGCAAACCTTGTGCATGGGGACCTTGTTCACCATGCTGACTATGGTGCAACCGGTCTATGATGTGATCCATGATCGGGCCGACAGCTTTCCCTTCTGGTTCGGATTTGTCGCCCTGATGTCAGGTTCGGCCAGCCTTTTGAACGCGGCTTTGGTGGTGCGTGTCGGGATGCGCCGGATGGTGACTTTTGCCTTCGGCGCGCAGATTGCCATCACGTCTGTCGTCATCATCCTGAACATGGCGAACCTTTCACCCGCGATGTCATTTGCCCTGTTTGTCTTCTGGCAGACGATGGTCTTTTTCATGGCTGGTGTAACCATCGGCAATCTGAATGCCATTGCCATGGAACCCATGGGCCACATCGCGGGCATGGCCGCGTCGGTTGTCGGGTCGATTTCAACCGTACTGGCCGCGGCAATCGCCGCCCCGATCGGGCTTCTGTTCAACGGGTCCATCGCGCCTTTGACAATTGGCATTCTGAGTATGTGCGTTCTGGCGTTTGGCCTGATGATCCACATGGGTCGCATCGAAGAACGGCTGCCAGCCTGACCTGTGAATCGCGGGTGAATCACGCTATCCTACCCAGAACTTAAGGGGAGGAACTGCGATGTGCGATTACTACGATCTGGGCAACTATTCCTGCGCGATTTCCACATCCAGTCCCGAAGCTCAGCTGTGGTTTGACCGTGGCCTGAACTGGACATACGGTTACAATCACGAAGAGGCGGTGGTCTGTTTTCAACGCGCGGCCGAGCATGATCCGAATTGCGCGATGGCCTATTGGGGTGTCGCGTATGCCGCCGGACCAAACTACAACCTCCCCTGGGACCTGCTGGATGAGAGAGGTCGGGAAGAAGCGTTGTCACGGGCTTACGACGCGATGCAGAAAGCTCTTAGCCTGCTCGCAGGATGCACTGCCGTCGAACAGGCCTTAATTCAGGCCTTGCCTGCGCGTTACCCGCAACGCGGTCCGGTTGAGGACATGCACCAATGGGACCACGGTTTTGCCGACGCGATGCGCACGGCATTTGCGGCACACCCGGACCACCTCGACTTGCGTACCATTTATGTCGAAGCGCTGCTGAACCTGACACCATGGCAGATGTGGGATTTGAAAACGGGCCAACCCGCCCAGGGCGCGGCAACGAAGGAAGCGCAGGATGCGCTTGAATGGGCCATGGCAAACGATCCGTCTGCGATGTCTCACCCGGGCCTGCTGCACCTCTATGTTCATTTGATGGAGATGTCTCCAACACCAGAAAAAGCCCTGAAAGCAGGGGATATCCTGCGCACATTGGTTCCGGATGCAGGCCACTTGGTACATATGCCGACACATATCGATGTGCTCTGCGGACATTACCACAACGTTGTGCACTGGAACGAAAAAGCCTCGGAAGCCGACCTGAAATATTACGAGCGCGAAGGCGCGTTCAACATCTACACAGGCTATCGACAGCACAATTATCACTTTGCCATATACGGTGCGCTTTTTCTTGGACAGATGGAACCGGCCCTACGTGCAAATCAGGGATTGTGGGATACAACGCCCGAAGAATTGCTGCGCGTCGAAAGTCCCCCGATGGCCGATTACTTCGAAAGCTACATGTCCATGGGCCCTCACATCCTGATCCGGTTTGGCCGCTGGGACGAGGCTAAGGCACTGAAACTGCCCTCAGATCCTGACCTGTTCCGCACTCTGACCGCCACAACGCACTACGCGCGCGCCATCGCTCATGCAGCAACCGGTGATATCGCCAATGCCGAGGCCGAAGAAAATCTGTTCCTTGCTGCCAAGGAATGCGTTCCGGAAACACGCAGACTGCACAACAACCGTGTGATTGACCTGCTGGAAATTGCGCGGGAAATGCTGCGCGGTGAGATCGAGTACCGCAAGGGCAACTTTGAAATCGCTTTTGCCCATCTGCGCCGCTCGGTCGAGTTGGACGATACCTTGCCCTATGACGAACCCTGGGGATGGATGCAGCCGACCCGCCACGCGCTTGGGGCGCTTCTTTTCGAACAAGGACGGCTGTCCGAAGCTGAAAACGTCTATCGTGAAGATCTGGGTTTGGGCGGCACGCTAAGTCGCGCCTCGATACATCCTGACAACGTATGGAGTTTGAAGGGCCTTTACGATTGCCTCAAGGCACGCAGCGAACAGGTCGAAGTCCTGCAGATCAAACAGCGGCTCGACCAGGCGTTGGCCCGCGCCGACCGAATGGTAGCTGCGTCCTGCTTCTGTGCGCAGGCGGCAATGCGTAGCTAAAATGTCTTGATCGTGCTGACACACAATGCCTCCGGCGGGGATATTTTTAGCCAGATGAAGCAGGGATCCGCTTCTTCATCTGGCCGTAAATATCCCGGGGGAGATGCGCGGAACGCGCAGCGGGGGCAGAGCCCCCTCCCACATCTCAACCTGCTTTAACCTTTTTCTGCGCGGCGACCACTTTTTCAGCAAGATCGCGGGCAATTGCAAAAGCCCCTTTAATCTTGTCGCTGTCTTTTTTCCAGTCCCGGCGCACGACGATCTTGTTGTCTTTGACCTTGGCCATACCGCGTTGATTTTGAATGAACTCAACCAGTCCCTGCGGCGAAGCGAATTTGTCATTGTGAAACTGGATGGTCGCGCCTTTCGGTCCGCCGTCGAGCTTTGCGATCCCTGCGCGTTTACACATGGCCTTGATCCGCACAACCAGCATCAAGGTATTCACCTCCTTCGGCAATTTGCCAAAACGGTCAATCAATTCCGCAGCAAAGCCTTCCAGTTCGACCTTTGTCGACAGCGATGACAGGCGGCGATAGAGCCCCAGGCGCACATCCAGATCTGGCACATAGTTCTCGGGGATCAGAACCGGCACACCCAGATTGATCTGCGGGGCCCATTGATCGTCTGCATCCGACAGCCCCTCCATCTCGCCGGCTTTGATCTTGGCAATCGCCTCTTCCAGCATGGATTGGTAAAGCTCATAGCCGACATCGCGCATCTGGCCGGATTGTTCTTCACCCAACAGGTTGCCCGCACCACGTATGTCCAGATCCTGCGAGGCCAAAGTAAAGCCGGCCCCCAACGTGTCCAGCGAGCCCAGAACACGCAGGCGTTTTTCGGCGGCAGCAGTCAGTTTCTGGCGCGGTTTGGTGGTCAGGTAAGCATAAGCACGGGTTTTCGAGCGCCCAACGCGCCCCCGGATCTGATAGAGCTGGGCAAGGCCAAACATGTCCGCACGGTGCACGACCATCGTGTTTGCGGTCGGGATGTCCAACCCGCTTTCGACGATTGTTGTGGCCAGCAGCACATCGTACTTGCCGTCATAAAACGCGTTCATCCGATCATCGAGCTCACCCGCTGCCATCTGGCCATGGGCAACCACGTAAGTGAGCTCAGGCAGTTGATCTTTCAGAAATTCTTCGATCTCAGGCAGGTCCGAGATGCGCGGTACAACATAGAAACTTTGCCCCCCACGATAGTGTTCACGCAGCAGCGCTTCTCGGATTGTGACTGCATCAAACTCGCTGACATAGGTGCGGATTGCCAGTCGGTCGATTGGAGGTGTTCCGATAATCGACAGGTCGCGCACGCCGGTCAACGACAGTTGCAGCGTTCGCGGGATCGGTGTCGCGGTCAGGGTCAGCACGTGAATGTCTGAGCGCAGCTGTTTCAGCCGTTCCTTATGACCCACGCCAAAATGCTGTTCCTCGTCAATGATCAGAAGCCCCAGATTGTTGAACCGTATGTTCTTGGCCAAAAGCGCGTGCGTTCCGATCACGATGTCCACTGTCCCGCGGGCCAGCCCGTCACGGGTTTTTTGGGCTTCTTTCGCCGAAACAAAGCGTGACAATTGCCGCACCTCCAGCGGGAACCCCCGAAAGCGTTCCCTGAAACTCGCGGCATGCTGGCGGGCCAGCAGGGTGGTGGGCGCTACAACCGCAACCTGAACGCCCGACATGGCTGCGACAAATGCGGCACGCATGGCAACCTCGGTCTTGCCAAAGCCGACGTCACCGCAGATCAGACGATCCATTGGTGCGCCGGAATGGATATCTTCCATTACATCCGAGATCGCCCGCAACTGGTCTTCGGTTTCCTGATACGGGAATCGCGCGCTGAATTCCTCCCACGCGTGGGGCGGCGGATCCATGACCGGGGCTTTGCGCAGCGCGCGTTCAGCGGCGATGCGGATCAGCTTATCGGCCATCTCGCGGATGCGCTCTTTCAGCTTGGCCTTCTTTGCCTGCCACGCGCCGCCGCCCAAACGGTCCAGCAGACCTTCGTCATGTCCGTATTTCGACAGCAATTCTATGTTTTCGACCGGCAGGTACAGCTTTGCCCGCTCGGCATATTCCAGCAACAGGCATTCATGGGCAGCACCGGCTGCGGTGACGACCTCCATGCCCATGTAACGACCTATGCCGTGATCCACGTGTACAACCAGATCACCGGGGCTGAGCGATTGGGTTTCGGTCAGAAAGTTCTCGGCCTTGCGGCGTTTTTTGGGCTGACGGATCAGCCTGTCGCCCAGCACATCCTGTTCAGCGATCACCGTTAGATCAGGAGTTTCGAACCCATGCTCCAACGCCCAGACGGCAAGGTGCAAGCCGCGTTTTCCAATGCGGGTGCCATTGGCCACATGTATCGCCTCGGCCAACCCTTCGTCTTCGATCAGGCCGGTCAGGCGTTCCCGCGCGCCATCGGAATATGAGGCGATCAGCACCGGTCCTTTGTCGAGCTTTGCAGTGATGTGACTGGCCAAAGCACCGAACAAGCTGATGCTTTCCTGCTGGCGTTCCGGTGCAAAGTTGCGTCCGATACGTCCGCCCGCGTCTATGACACCGGGGCCAGAGGCTTGCGGCAGCGGGCTGAACTGCAAAACCCGACGATCCGCGACCGCCGCCTCCCAGGCGGTATCGTCAAGATACAACAACCCCGGAGGTGTGGGTTTATAGACCGTGTCCATGCGGGATCGGTTTTCCAGCGCCAGTCGCCGGGTTTCGTACTGATCGGCAATCGTATCCCAACGCGCCAGACGCGCGGGCGTCACCTGATCATCGACAGTGATCACCGCATCCGGCAAATAGTCGAATAGCGTCTCAAGTTTTTCGTGGAAGAACGGCAGCCAGTGTTCGATCCCCTGATGTTTGCGGCCCGCGCTTACGGCCTCATACAATGGGTCATCTGTACCGGCGGCACCAAATTCAATGCGATAGTTCTGGCGGAACCGGGTTATCGCGGCCTCGTCCAAGATGACTTCAGATACTGGTGCAAGTTCAACGATGTCCAGCTTTTCGGTTGTTCGCTGAGACGCCGGATCAAAGCGGCGCGCGCCGTCCAGGACGTCACCGAACAGGTCCAGCCGAACCGGGCCCGTCTCTCCCGGAGGGAAGATGTCGATGATGCCGCCACGGATGGCGTAATCGCCGGGTTCCATCACCGTTGGACTCTGGGTGAACCCCATACGCACCAGAAAGTTTCGCAGCGCGGTTTCATCTATGCGATGGCCAACTCGGGCAGTAAACGCCGCCTCACGCAATACCTCTCGTGCCGGGACGCGTTGGGTCGCGGCGTTCAGCGTGGTCAGCAATACATACTGTTCGGGCATCTGGTGAACCAGCGCCGCCAGTGTGGCGACGCGCGCCGCCGAGATATCCGCATTGGGCGAGACCCGATCATAAGGAAGGCAATCCAAGCCCGGAAACACAAAGACAGGCATCTGAGGCGCAAAGAACGCCAGTGCGGAACGCATCGCTTCCATCCGCTTGTCATCGCGTGCGACATGGGCCACCGGCCCCTTGCTGCGGGCAATCTCGTTCAGCACCAGCTGTGCGTCAAACCCTTCGGGGGCACCGCCAACTGTCACGTGGTTCGGAGCCTTCATCGCCTCGCCTTTCAGAATCTTCTATCCCAGAACGCCAATCGAAAGGTTCTGATACATGCCCCAGAACGAAGTGACCAGTATCGAGATCATGCCAATGATCTGGGTATACAGTCGGCAGCGGGAAATTGTTTTTGAGACAGTTTCAAGCGTCAATTCCTGCCGCCGAAGACGCCTTGCATGCACGATATTGATCAAAAGCACCAAGGTCATTGGGAACAAAAGCAAAAACAGGGCCTGCGCGAATTCGACGTCATAATAGAACCCAAGCGTGGCCATCCCGGTAAACAGAAAACACCCAAACGCCAAAAGGATGGTGCCAGACATCTCGACAATCAGCAGAATCCGATTTGTATGGATGCGAACGATGTCGAGCAGATCGGTTTCGACCTGACCTCCGATCCGGCGGGCACGGACAACCAGATCATATGGGATGCCCATCACCCAGTGGCTGGCCGACGACCAGAGTACCGCCAGTACGATCCAGAACCACAGATTCGAAAAGCTGCGCATGTCGATGAGTTCAAAGATCGAAGAGTACCAGTCCAAACCCAACCCTTTATTCACACTACTCAGGGGGGTTCCATCTAGGCGCGCGTCCATTGATACCCTTGAGACCTTTGTGAATTCATGCCACCCAATGCACGAATGTTCAAGGAGAACGCGCCATGAAACCGACCATTGCCCCATTTCCCATGACCCGCTTTCGCCGCGCCCGTCAATCACAGGCAATTCGTGCGCTGGTGCGTGAGAACACTCTGACAACGGATGACCTGATCTGGCCGGTTTTCGTACGCGATGGCGAAGGCATTGAAGAGCCCGTGCCCTCGATGCCTGGTGTGGTTCGCAGATCGGTTGACCTGATTGCCAAAGCAGCGGTCGAGGCCCAGGCCCTTGGGATTCCTGCGATTTGCATCTTTCCCTACACCGATCCGGCACTGAAAACCGAAGACTGCGCCGAGGCATGGAACCCCGACAACCTGTCAAACCGGGCCATCCGGGCAATCAAGGCAGCGGCTCCGGACATTGCCGTAATGACGGATGTGGCGCTTGACCCGTATAACATCAACGGTCACGACGGATATGTCGTTGACGGCGAAATCGTCAACGACCAGACCGTCGAGGCTCTGGTAAAGATGACGCTGGCACAGGCCGACGCCGGTGCGGATATCATCGGCCCGTCGGACATGATGGACGGCCGGATCGGGGAAATGCGTCGCGCGCTGGAAGGTGCAGGCTTTCGCAACGTGATGATCCTCAGCTATGCCGCAAAATACGCCAGTGCGTTCTACGGACCCTTCCGCGACGCGGTCGGCGCATCGGGGGCCCTGACGGGCGACAAGAAGACGTACCAGATGGACCCCGCAAACTCGAACGAGGCTTTGCGCCTGATCGAACGCGATCTGACTGAAGGCGCGGATATGGTGATGATCAAGCCGGGCATGCCTTATCTGGATATCTGCCGCCGCGTGAAAGACAGTTTCGGTGCGCCGACATATGCCTATCAGGTATCGGGCGAATACGCGATGATTCAGGCCGCAGCCCAGAACGGCTGGATCGATGGCGAGAAGGTGATGCTGGAAAGCCTTCTCGCCTTCAAACGCGCCGGTTGCGATGGAATTCTGACCTATTTCTCTCCTCAGGTTGCGCGCATCCTGCAGGGATAAAGCCCGCAAGTTTCGCGATATTTCGCCGATAAGATTGCCCGATCGGGCAGCTTTCCCGTGACACATCGCCCTGATCGGCGTATCCTTGCCGCCAAGACCGGGATCACCCGGCATATCAGGCACAGTTACAGAGATATAAAACCATGAGCAGTTCCAACTCCCCCCGACTGAATCGTCGCGGCTTTGCCTTGGGCATGGCAGGTCTGAGCTTGACCGCCGCCTGCGGCAACGGTGTCGGCAATTCCAACGCAGCAACAATCGATGCCCGGGTCGACGCCACGCTGACCGAGATGTACAGCCGCTATCCCAATACGGTTGAAATTGCGAACAAGGCCAACGGCATGCTGGTCATGCCGCTGATTACCGAAGCCGGTTTCGTGTTCGGTGGCGGTTACGGTCGCGGCGCACTGCGCATCAGCGGTGCAACAGTTGACTTCTATTCGGCGGTCAAGGGCACGGCCGGGCTACAGATCGGCGCGCAGCAATATGCGCATGTTCTGTTTTTCATGACCGAAGACGCCCTGAACGATTTCCGGCGCTCCAGTGGTTGGACAGCCGGAGCAGATATTGGCTATGTGGTCAGCGATCAGGGCGATTCCCTGTCGACAGACACAACGACACTGCGCTCGCCCGTTCTGGCCGCCATCTTCGGACAGGCTGGGCTTCAGATCGGTGCGACCGTGGAAGGCACGAAATATACCCGCATTATTCCATAACTCGGGCTTCCCACTTCTTCTGACAAACCCCATCACAGCGGAATGCTGCGGTGGGGTATTTGTTTTCATCCTTTCTGCACAGGTTCTTGCCGCGTTCCTCTTTCGGTTGGACCCGCCATCCACTAATCTCCGCGCAACCTTCATGTACTAGAATTTGGGGCAGTAATGGGTCTTGTTTTCCGCTGGCTGGTGCGCATCGTGTCGGGTCTGATCATGCTGATCCTCGCCGCAATGGGCCTTGTCTATTTTCTGGCCAGCCAATCCCTGCCGGATTATGACCAGAAACTCGAAGTCAACGGGTTGACCGCTCCGGTTGAGATCGTGCGCGACACCGCCAATGTGCCGCACATACTGGCCCAAAATGACCCGGATGTGTTTTTCGGTCTTGGATATGCCCACGCGCAGGATCGATTGTGGCAGATGACGGTCATGCGCCGCACCGCGCAGGGCCGCTTGTCCGAAATCTTTGGACCACGCACCCTGCGCGTTGACAAGCTGCTGCGCCGGCTGGATCTGTACGGCCTTGCCCATCGCTCGGTCGAAGTGCAGGACGACTATACCAAGGCTGCCCTTCGTGCTTATGCGGCCGGGGTCAACGCACGCCTGACCGAGATCAACGACGAGGCCTTGGGGCGCGGCGCGCCTGAGATGTTCCTGTTCAATGCACCCGTCTCGCCCTGGCAACCGGGTGACAGTATTGCCGTGATCAAGCTTATGGCGCTGCAGCTGTCCGGTCACCTGACCGACGAGGTTCTGCGGGCGCGTACGTCTTTGATGCTGAGCAATCCTGACAGGCTGGCAGATATTCTGCCCGATGTTCCCGGCCCCGGCATTGCTGCGTTGCCTGAATATGCTTCGCTGTTTCCCAACCTTCCACGCTATGCCGCTGGTACGAGTTTTCCTGAAACGCTGCTGTCACCCCTTCCCAAACGCGGGCTGGCGGGGGCATCAAACGCCTGGACTGCTGCGCCTTCGCGCTCGGCAAGCGGTGGAACATTACTGGCCAACGACCCGCATCTCGGCTTCACAGCACCCGGCGTGTGGTATCTGGCGCATCTTGGTCTGGAAAAGGGAAGCGTCATTGGGGCCTCGATCCCTGGTATTCCCGCAATCATGACCGGTCGCAGTGACCGGTTGGGTTGGGGGGTGACGTCATCCTATCTTGACGATCAGGACATTCATATTGAGCAGCTGAACCCGGAAAACCCCGAAGAATACCTGACCCCGGATGGCTATAAGGAATTCCAGACCCGTCCTTCGATCATTGAAATCAAGGGGGAAGCTCCGGTTACACTGACGCTGCGCTGGACTGAAAACGGGCCAGTGTTGCCCGGTACGGATTACAAGCTGGAAACCATCACACCGCCCGGCCATGTTGCGTCTTTGTCCTGGACTGCGCTCAGCCCGCAAGACACTTCGATGACGGCGTCCATGGCCCTGATGAACGCGGACAACGTGCAGGACGCCGTAACCGTGGCGCGGCAATTCATTGCGCCCTCGCAAAACCTGTCACTGGTCGACAAAACGACAATAGGGATGAAACTGATTGGCGCCATGCCCCGGCGTGATCTGCAAAACCAAAGCCGCGGACGCATTCCGACACCCGGCTGGATCGAAGCAAACCGCTGGCAAGGTCGCCTACCTTACGCCAACAACCCGGAATTCGTGGCCCCTGCCGGTGGCGTTCTGGGCAACACCAACAACAAGATCATCGACCGCCCGTTCCCGGATCATGTGTCCTACGAGTGGGGTGACACTCAGCGCGTACATCGCTGGGAACGCCTGATGCAATCGCGTGAGGTGCATACCCGCGACAGTTTCATTGAGGCGCAACTGGATACGGTCAGTTTCACCGCGCGCTCTCTGCTGCCGCTGATCGGTGCTGACCTTTGGTACACCGGTGCCTCGGCCCCTGAAGGGACGCCCGAACGGCAGCGCCAGATTGCGCTGTCGCTGCTGGCGGACTGGAACGGCGAGATGAACGAGCATCTGCCCGAACCGCTGATCTACGCAGCCTGGGTGCGGGCCCTTCAGATCCGCCTGATCTCGGACGAGCTGGGGCCGCTGGCCAGCGAATTCAAACATGTCGAGCCTTTGTTCATCGAGCGGGTCTATCGTGACATTGATGGCGCCGGTGTCTGGTGCGATGTACGACAAAGCGCGCCGGTTGAAACCTGTACCGAAATGGCACGACTTGCGCTGGATGACGCGCTGATCTGGATCACCGAACGCTACGGCAGCGCACTGGAATCCCTGCGCTGGGGTGATGCCCATCAGGCAACCCACGACCACCCGGTTCTGGGGAACGTGCCTATACTTCGGTATTTTGTGAACATTCGCCAATCGACCAGTGGCGGCGACAACACCTTGCTGCGCGGGCGCACGTCCGGCGAAGGGCTCGACCCGTTTCAGAACGTCCACGGGGCCGGGTATCGCGGTGTGTATGACTTTGCCGATCCCAACAGCTCGGTCTTTATCACCGCTACCGGCCAATCGGGCCATTTCCTGTCTCGCTATTACGACGATCAGGCGCAGCTGTGGCGGCGTGGCGAGTATATTCCCATGTCGCTGGACCTTGACCTTGCCCGCGCCGCTGCTGTCGGAGTGACCAATCTGATCCCACGTTAAGCATCAGGGTTTCGGCGACTCCCCGCCCCTTTTTGTCCGGACCGTGGACGCCATGCGGCAGTTTCGCCTACCATCACCGGGCGAACTGTTTCGGACCAGGGGGAAACTATGGCCAGCATTCGGGATACTCTGAACAACCTTGCCCGGGATTACGCAATCGCCTGGAGTTCAGGTGACGCCGATGCCGTTGCCAGTTTTTTCGCGCTGGACGGACGGATTACAATCAACAGAGGTGACCCGATCGAAGGGCGCGCAGCGATTGCCGATATGGCCCGGGGTTTCTACGCCGATTTTCCTGATCTGGAGGTGCGCTGCGACATGATGCGATGGGCCGGATCTCATGCCCTATTTGTCTGGACGCTGGAAGGGCACCACTCACAGACTGGTAATCATGTCGTTGCGCGCGGTTGGGAAGAATGGGAATTGACACCCGACAATCTAGTTCAGTCATCCTTGGGTTGGTTCGACCCTGATGACTATCAGCGACAGATAGACGGGCGATAATCTAGTCCAGACGGTCGCTTGCGGTTTCAATTGTGTAACTCCGCGGTATTCCCTGTGTAATCAGAAACCACTCGGATGCCTTCGTCCGCTGCTGATGCGCATCAAAGGCCTGCTGATTCACAAAAACCTCTGAAACAGTGAACCGTCCGGGTGTGATCTGATCCTCGACAACGTCGAACGACAGGCAACCCTCTTCCGCCTTTGTGAGGGCGATATGCGTGGGCAGAGCGGCGCGCACATCTTCAAGGCGGTCCGCCGGGACATCAATAAATCCGGTCAGGAATACTCTTTGATCCATTGTATCAGCCATCTTCCGCAATTTCACTGTATCTATAGTGTGTCGAATTGGGCGGCCTGCTTATCTGTCCAAAGAACAGTGATACGGAACCCCTCTTCGGTCTGCTCTTCAGATTGTACAACATCCTGCCGGAACAACCACGCCCGCTTGTTCCCTTCCGCAAAGGTCAGGTTCAGAACAACCTCGTGCCGGGCCCCTTGCAGAATTGCTGCAATCTCGGACAGTAATGGGGTCACGCCTTCGCCGGTAACTGCCGAAATGGCAAATATGGCCGGATCGCGATCCGCCCTCGCCAATGCGGCGTCTTTTTCTTCCGTGCTCAGCAAGTCAGTCTTGTTCCAAACCTCAAGCCGGGGGCGTTCTTCGTCGACACCAAGCGAGGTCAGGATTGCTTCGACATCCTGCGCCTGTGCTTCGGTTTCTTCATGGCTGATATCGCGCACGTGAACAATCAGATCAGCACCCAACACCTCTTCAAGCGTGGCCCGAAAAGACGCCACAAGCTCGGTCGGCAGGTTCGAGATAAAACCCACCGTATCCGATAGGATCACTTCCGGGCCATCGGGCAGTTGCACGCGGCGCATGGTAGGGTCCAGCGTGGCAAACAGCATGTCCTTGGCCAACACTTCGGCCCCGGTCAGCCGATTGAACAGAGTAGATTTCCCGGCATTGGTATATCCAACCAACGCAACGATCGGATAGGGCACCTTGGCCCGCGCGGCGCGGTGCAACGTGCGGGTCTTGACCACTTTCTGCAATTGGCGACGCAGACGCACCAGTTGTTCATCAATGGCGCGGCGGTCGGCTTCGATCTGGGTCTCGCCGGGTCCGCCGACAAATCCCAAACCGCCACGCTGACGTTCAAGGTGGGTCCAGGCCCGCACCAGCCGTGTCCGCTGATAGCTGAGCGCAGCCATTTCGACCTGCAACACCCCTTCACGGGTACGTGCGCGGTCGCTGAAAATCTCAAGGATCAGCCCGGTCCGGTCGAGGATCTTGACCTTCCATGCCTTTTCCAGATTGCGCTGCTGAACCGGTGTTACCGGTCCATCGATCAGAACCAGCTCAACCTCGTTTTCACGAAGCCGCTCACCCAGTTCTTCGATCTTGCCACTGCCAAACAAATAGCCGGGTTGGGCGCGTTGCAGGCGTACGATTTCAGACCCGATCACATCCAGATCGGGCAAAGCGGCGGCCAGCGCAACCGCCTCGGCCAGCGCGGGTTCGGGAACGCGGCGCTGTTCATCTGATTTGATTTCGGGATGCAGCACCCAGGCCCGGGTGCGCGTCCGGTCATGTTCCATCAAGAGGCGTCTTCGCCCTCATACAGGTTGATCGGCTGTGATGGCATGATGGTTGAAATCGCGTGCTTGTACACCAGCTGCGACTGTCCGTCGCGGCGCAACAATACACAGAAATTGTCGAACCAGGTGATCACACCCTGCAATTTCACGCCATTGATCAGGAAAATTGTAACCGGAACCTTAGCTTTCCGTACATTGTTCAGGAAAGCATCCTGAAGATTCTGTCTGTCCGAAGCCATATTATGATAATCTCGCCATTGTTCTTGCTACGCGTTGCGGACCAACGCGCTCCCTCTGGTTCAGTATGGAGCGCCGCGTAAAGATATTCCAGACGAAAAATTAAGCACTAAAGACGACGGGATCCAACCGGTTCAATCCCGCCACAGCGAAGGGGTGATCAGGGCGATGATCGCAAGCGTCTCGAGCCGGCCAATGACCATCGCCGCGCACAGCGTCAGCTTGGCCCCTGCGGACAGGTC
The DNA here is from genome assembly GCF_056531755.1 of Ruegeria sp. L11. NCBI lineage: Bacteria > Pseudomonadati > Pseudomonadota > Alphaproteobacteria > Rhodobacterales > Roseobacteraceae > Ruegeria > Ruegeria sp. L11. The sequence continues at coordinate 460,916 of NZ_JBQFMI010000001.1, read as the reverse complement.
GATCAACCGGATTGGAACATCAGTGGCCAATTCAATCAGCGGACCCGTCGTGCTGAGCGTTGCGACGCTGAGCACCATGGCCTGTTCGAACCCGGCACCCATTGCGGCCAGCAAAAGGTTGAACACCGCCAGTGTCAGCGCAAAGAGCATCAGAAAGATCCAGGCGATAAACGCGCCGTCCCTTTGAATGCGTCGGTTGCCGCCTCCAACCCCGCTGACGGATGAGGGATAGATCAACCGGTCGATCTCGCGCGCACCGTTCAGGTACAGGGCAAAAACCCGCAGCAGTTTCACGCCGCCAGCCGTGGTCGCAACCCCGCCACCGATCAGGGCCAGCCCCATCAGCAACAATCCGGGCGTTCCCAGACCAGACAATTGCTGCGCATCATCCCAGTTTGCGCTTTCAAACCCGGCGGTTGTCAGAAAGGCCAGAACGGTGAACAGCATACCCCAAATGACCTGCAATGCCTGTAAAGGCTCGATTTGCCCACCGATTTCCGTAACACCAGCAATAACGCGAAAGAACAATAAGGCCGCAACGGCCAGAACAATCATCAGGCCAATGCGAAACTCCGGGTCCGTATCCAGTCGGGAATAACCGGATGTCGCCGTGTCGGTCGAAAATGTCAGGCGCGAAAGGGCAAAGAACAGGAACAAAAACAAGATCGCCTCACCCGTGAAGCCCGCCTGCGCGCCTTCCATGCCGCCCACCGGAGAAATTCCGGACGTCGCCATGACCGACATTGCGTGGCAAACGGCTGTCAGTCCGGTTTCGCCTGCGATCAGAAGAAGGATCCAGATCACAGCCGTCAGCCCGGCATAGACCGGGGTCAGTCCCTTTGCCACACGGAGCAGTCGACCGCGCGGATCAACGCGTTCGCTTTGCGCAACACCCGATACCGGGCGACCCGGCTGACCGCGGGCCGTGACCTCGAACCCACCCAGCGACAAAGGCGCAAGGATTGCCGCGGCGGCAATCCACATCAGCAAACCGCCCATCCATCCAACCAAGGCGCGCCACAGGTGCAGCGGGGCCGTCAGGCGGTCTGGATCCGGAAACAGATCCGCCCCCGTGGTTGTCAGGGCACTGACCATGTCAAAATAGGCGTTCAGGAATGTGGTCGTTCCCAGCGCATCGTGAAATGGAATCGCAAGAAAGACAGGCAGAATGGTGAAACATGCAAGCATCACCGCCAATTGTCCCAAAGTTCCGCGCCTTGGCACACGGTTGGACGAGGCCAGTGCGACACTGACGACCAGAAACAACCCTATGATACCGGAGTACAAAAACGACCGCGATGTATCGTGATCATCCAGCGCCAGCGCGTAAACTGCCGGAATCCACATGGCCAGTGACGCAATAGCCCAGATCAGAAGAAACAGCGGCAACCGCCGCAATAGCCCGATCTGTTGTATCCCCGCATGCGCCATCAGAAGAAATCGATTGAAACCTGCATCAGGCGTTCGACCTCAGGCACGTCGTTGGCCATGGCAAAGATCGCGACGACATCCTTTTCATCGATCCTGAGGCTGCCCGTCGGTCGCATAACTTCATCTCCTTTGAGTACGGCCCCCACCAGTACGCCCTCGGGAAAATCGATATCGCGCAGCTTTTGACCGGCCATGGGAGAGGTTGAAAGAACCTCAGCCTCGATCACTTCGGCCTCAGCATCTCCGATCGAGTAGACCTGTCGCACCCGGCCATGACGGATGTGGCGCAAGATCGAACTGACGGTGGTTGCCCGTGGATTGATATACGCATCAATCCCCAAAGGTCCCATCAGGGCCACCATACTGGGATCATTGATCAAAGCGATCGCCAGGGCACAACCCTCGGCCTTGGCGCGTACAGCGGCCAGCATGTTCGTGCGGTCGTCATCCGTAACCGCCAGCATTGCATCCGCCCTGTCGATACCGGCTTCGCTCAACAAACTGGCATCAAGGCCATCACCGTGCAGCACAATCGTTCGTTCCAGCGCCTCGGCGGCGATCTCGGCGCATCGGCGATCCCGCTCGACGATTTTGGCGCGCACGCGGCTTTTTTGTTCTTCCAGAGTTCGCGCCACTTCAAGCCCGACATTGCCCCCGCCCACGATCACCACACGATCCTGACGCTTTTGGGTCTTGCCAAACACCTCCATGGTGCGATCCACGTCTTTTACATTGGTAAAGACGTAGCATTCGTCGCCCACAAACAGCTGATCCTCGGATTCTGGTGCAAACAGTGTGCCATCGCGACGCACCCCCACTACGATCGAACTGAGCGTCGAGAACAAATCGGTCAATTGCCGCAAAGGTGTGTTCACGATCGGACAGTCTTCATCCACGCGAATACCCAAAAGCTGCGCCTTGCCGTCCATGAAAATCTCGGTGTCAAAGGCGGACGGGGCCGACAGGCGGCGCATCGCGGCGGCGGCAACTTCGCGTTCGGGGCTGATCACCACATCAATCGGCAGATGATCGCGCCGGTAAAGGTCCGAGTGGATCGCCTCAAGATATGATTTCGACCGCAGTCGCGCGATCTTGCGCTGGATCGAAAAGACCGAATGCGCCATCTGGCAGGTGACCATGTTCACCTCATCCGAATGGGTCGCAGCGATGATCATGTCCGCATCGCGCGCGCCTGCCCTTTCAAGCACATCGGGGTAACTTGCAAACCCGGCGATCCCCTGGACGTCCAGCGTTTCGGTCGCCCGCCGAACCAGATCGGGATTGTTGTCGACAACGGTGACGTCGTTCAGTTCGCCCGAAAGGTGCCGCGCAATCTGCCAGCCGACCTGACCCGCGCCGCAAATAATGACCTTCATGTTTCTGGCCCTTCTGCCTGAAAGGATTGAATGACAGATGCCCCCAAAGCGGTCAATTGAATTGTCATCGCCGATCAGCTGCGGCAAGATAAGCATATGAAAACGCTGTTTCCTATGCTCGTGCCCCTGATGGTGCTGTCCTCGTGCGGGCCGCTCTCGCTTTACTATCGCGAGGGTGAAACCGTATCACGTCTGCGAAAAGAGACCACCCAGTGCCAGCTTAGGGCGGTTAAAGAGGTGCCGGTTGCCAATCAGATCCGCCAAAGCCCGCCGACTTATTGGCCCGGGCGCACATATTGTGACGGCAGAGGTCGTTGCTATCAATCCCCAGGCTGGTGGCAACCCGGCAGGGTATATACCGTCGATGTGAACCAGGGCCTGCGAAACACGGTCGAGGCGCAATGCATGGCCGAAAAGGGATTTCGCCCTGTCAGCTTGCCGCCCTGCAAGCAAAATGTGAAATCGCGAGTGCCACTGGCGCGAACAACGACGTTGCCGCCCCTCAACAGTGCCTCATGTTTTGTGAAGTTCGATGACGGGTCGTTTCAGATCATCACACCGGGGCAATCCGGATAAGAAGAACCACGGTACCGCGCGATTGATCATTCCAGTCCGGTTGAAGCGCGTTTGCGCCGCGCGGCAAGCCACAGATGAAGCGCCATGGCAACAGCATAGAACCCGACCACGGCAATCAACATGCCCGCTTCACTAGTACGCCACAGTATTGCAAGCAAAACAGGTGTGCCCAAAAGGTTACCCGCATTCCCCATCTGCGCCATGGCACCATAGCTCAGCGCCTGGTTTTCGGGTGTCGAGTTCAACTGCGGCACCGCCGCAAAGCTGCCGCCCTGAACAAGCCCCAGCACCGCAAAAAGCGCAACGCAGACAACGGGCAACGGGGCACCAAGAAACAGGGCGCCTATCGTAAGGATAGACAGCCCGAAACCGAGGTTAATAACAAAAACACCAGAACAAACGCTCAGCAAAACCGGGACGGTAAGCCAGGAAATCACGATCCCGGCCAACGGCATCAGACCAGCAATCATCGAACTGACATCGTCCGGCAATCTTCCCGGAAGAATGGCCAGCAACGAGACAAAGGTCAGCGTGTAAAAGAACCACCCGAGCGCCGGAGCGGACACAAACGCAGAGCGATAGGTCTGTACGTGTATGTCAATCAGTATTCGCACGCTCCAAAAGGGATTGTTTACCAAATCCGATGCACTGTTGGGACGGAAAGATACGATCAGGACGGCGATCAGAAACATCAGCGCGCCATGGGTAGCAAAATAAACCGGCAGCCCGACCTGAGCGATCAAGGGAAGCCCAAGCCATGCGTTCAGGGCAAAGGCGACACCAAAGAAACTGCTCCACAAAACCATTGCCGCGTTGCGCCATTTTCCAATCGTGATTTGCGCAATCAGTGTTGGTGCTGCGACAACGATAGCCAGATGAGAGACCCCTTCGACAACGCGGCTGACCAGCATCAGGCCCAAACCGGGGATACTGGCCTGAAACAGGGACACCGCCCCGCCAAGGGTCAAGCCAAACATCAGCAACCGGACAGGCCCAACCCGCCCGGCTATCGCGCCGGACAATGCACCAAGAATCGCGCCAATCAGGCTGATGACTGACAAAAGCCAGCCAATCTTGTCCGCGTGCGCAGGATAGAGGGCTGCGACCTGAGCAAAAGGAACCGCAATCTTGGCGAATTGGGTCGCCGCACCTAGCCCGGCAAGCCAAAGCAACAAAACCTGTAACAAGATGCGTAATGGATGGGGCATAAGCCGGTTCTACTGCACCCGACCGCACAGGAATACGCATAAATTATGCGCGTCCCGACCGTGCCCCACTGACCAGCCGGACCGGCGTTCCATCCGACAGGTACAACCGTTCCCAGGTGATCTGTCCGGCACTGATCCGGATACGGTCGTGCCGCGCTTCGGAGGTTACAAACGACTTGGGGTTGGGCGCTTGCAAATCCCACCATCCCTCGTCCTGTAGCTCGGCCTCAGCCTGACGGATTTCGTCCGTCGCAAATTGCCAGAGGGACACGCCAAGCAGTGCCCGTTGGGTGGTTTTCCAGTCCCGCGCCCGCCTGCGGGAATAGGCCAGGCACAGGTGGCTGGCCTCCTCAACCAGATGGATGCAGTCTGCCGAGTTCACGACAAGCCGTCTTAGCGCGTTGTCATCCGCCCTGAAAGGAGCCAGCGCAGCAAACACCGAGTGTTGTTGATCAGGCGTTGGAAGCTGAACCCCGTTCTCCCATCTGGAAACCGTGGTCTGATCGACCTGCAGAACCTCGGCCAGCGCAGCTTGTTTCAATCCGATCGACCGTCGAAGTCGCTTTAACCGCCTGCCAAAAGCCGGGTAGCCTTCGACGAACCGGCCAGACAGATCAGAGTTCACCGTTCTCGCCATCAGTTCCTCACATCCGTCTGCCCGTGAACTATGCCCCCAGACTCACTCTGCCGGTTCGGGTTCGTCGATTTGCGCGACCCGCGCACCAGATTTGTTCGAGGTCACAACACCCAGCGACTTTAACTTGCGATGCAGCGCACTGCGTTCCATGCCGACAAAGCTGGCGGTGCGGCTGATATTGCCGCCAAAGCGGTTGATCTGGGTCAGCAGATATTCCCGCTCGAACGCTTCGCGGGCCTCGCGCAGCGGCAAAGTGGCCAGCGCACCCGACAAGACAACGCGGCCCGACTCTTCGGCCTTGTCTTCTTCATTGGGCAGCTCGCGCGCCTCAATCGGGCCGGTGCCGTCGCCCAGAATCAAAACACGTTCGATCAGGTTCTTCAACTGGCGCACGTTACCCGGCCAGGTCATTGTCTGCAGCAAAGCGACCGCCTCGTCCGACAGCTCCCGCATAGGCAACCCTTGGGTTTCGTTGCACATTTCGATGAAGTGCTGGGCCAGTACCGGTATATCCTCGCGCCGGTCCTCGAGTGAGGGAACGGAGATCGGAACCACATTCAGACGGTGATACAGCTCTTCCCGGAAACGCTCGGCGGCGATTTCATCATCCAGATCCTTGTTGGTTGATGAGATCACCCGAAGATCCACGCGCACCTTGTCCGAGCCACCCACGCGCTGGAATTGCTGATCCACCAGCACCCGCAGGATTTTGGACTGTGTGCCCAAAGGCATGTCGGAAACTTCATCAAAATAGACCACGCCGCCATGGGCTTCTTCCAGCAATCCGGATTCCACACCGCGTTCGGCCGATTCCCGGCCAAACAGAACTTCTTCCACACGCTCAGGCTCAATCCCGGCACAGTTGACGGTCACGAACGGAGCGTTCGCACGGTTGGAGTGGGCATGGATATAACGCGCAGCAATTTCCTTGCCCGAACCCGCAGGTCCACGCAGCATGACGCGACCGTTTGATTTGGTCACCTTGTCCAACTGCCCCTGCATGGCCCGGAACGACGCGGATTTGCCGATCATGTCCGAGTTGTTGACCTCTTTCCGCTTCAGCGACGCGTTCTCGCGCCGCAGACGAGACGTCTCCATCGCGCGGCGGATCACCACCATCAACTGGTCAATGTTAAACGGTTTCTCGATAAAGTCGTAAGCACCCTGTTTGATAGCCGCTACAGCGATTTCGATATTGCCGTGGCCCGAAATAATCACCACCGGCACATCCGGGTTATCGCGCTTTACCGTCTTGAGGATATCAATCCCGTCCATGCGGCTGTCTTTCAGCCAGATATCCAGAATCAACAGACCCGGCGGTTCGGAATTGATCGACGCCATGCACTCGTCCGAGTTGGCTGCCAGCCGGGTTGAATAGCCTTCGTCCTCCAGAATGTCGGACACCAGCTCGCGAATATCGCGCTCGTCATCTACGATCAGAATGTCGCTCATCTTTGGCCTGCTTTCAGTTTGTTGGTTCTAATTGCCTGCTTCTGCGGCGCAACGGTTGGGGACATACTTGCCCCAGGCAAACGGATCACAGCCATTGCGCCAAAATGGTCCTGTCCGTCAAATACGGGCGCGTCCTCAAGGGTCAGCGCGCCGCCATGCTCTTCTATGATTTTCTTGACGATCGGAAGACCCAACCCGGTCCCTTCGTCGCGTGTCGTTACATAAGGTTCAAACAAACGCGCCCGGTCTTCCGGCAGACCTATCCCATTGTCTGCAATGGTGATGATTGTACCCGCATCATCGCTTGAAACCGCCACCTTGATCTGCGGCACCAGGTTTTCCGGGGCCCCTTTTTCTTTCAAAGTTGCAATGGCTTCTCCGGCATTCTTAATCAGGTTCGTCAACGCTTGATTAAGCATGGTCGCATCTACATCCGCCATGATCGGCTGCTGCGGCAGGTCGGCATCAATCTGTACGTCCGGCTGTCCCGCCTGTTGCAAAAGTACGGCTTCGCGCACCAGTTCGACAAGGTCTTCCTCCCGTCGAACGGGCTCGGGCATCCGCGCGAACTTGGAAAACTCATCCACGATACGCCGCAGGTCATTGGTTTGCCGCACGATGACGCCGGTCATCGATTCAAGGCTGCCGCTGTCTTCCTCATCCAGTTTGCGGGCGAACTTGCGCTTGATGCGCTCTGCGCTGAGCTGGATCGGCGTCAATGGGTTCTTGATTTCATGTGCAATGCGGCGGGCCACGTCACCCCACGCCGCCATTCGCTGCGCGCTGACCAGATCGGTTACATCGTCAAAGGCAACCACATAACCTTCCAGCCCGCCATCCTCTCCACGACGGATAGCCATGCGAACCAGCAGGTTTTCAAGCTGCCCCTTACGTGTGACCTTAACCTCACCCTGAACAGCCTCCTGCCCGCTGTCCTTGAGGCTTTCAAACAAAGGCAAAAACTCGGGAACCGCAATGCCGATAGCCAGGTGTTCTTCACCACGCGACCAGTCCAGCAAGCGTTCAGCCGAGCGATTGACAAACGTAACGCATCCATCGGGGTCCACGCCGACAACACCGGACGTGACCGAACTGAGCACGGAATCAAACAGGCGACGCCTGCTTTCGATTTGCTGGGTATTTTCCAGCAGCGTGTCCCGCTGCCCTTTTAGTTGTCGGGTCATCTGGTTGAAATATCGGCCCAACATCGCAATTTCGTCGTCGCTGGCCTCTTCAATGACCTGGACACTCAAGTCTCCGGCGCCGACCCGCTGCGCCGCCGTGGTCAAACGTCCTACCGGGCGCGACAGGCGTTCGGCAAACCACATCCCCAACGACATCGCAGCCAGGATCAGGATCAGCGCAAAGCCGAGATACAGCAAGCCGAACTCGAATAGCACCCTGCCCCGTTCACTCTCCAATTGTTGATAAAACTGTGCCGTTTCCTTGGTGTCATCCAGCAGTGTCAACAACTGCCCATCCACCTCGCGGCTGACATACAGGTAACGGTCCAGATAAGCGGTAAGCGGCACCAGCGCACGGAATTCATTATTCGGCCAGTCGGCAATGATCAGCAGCCCCTTATCTGCCGCTTCGGTCATCTGTTCCGCTGTAGGCGCCTCGTAGTTGAACAGATAGGATCGATCCCCGCGCGACCGGATTTCGCCCGTGCCGTCGATGACATAGGCCTCGCGCAATCCGCGCTGAATCCGGGCCTGCCCCTGCGCCAGAACCTCACGCAGTTCGGCATCAGAAATGTAAAATTCCACTGAGCGTGCATTGTTCAGGAACCGCGCTAGGACGGTTGCGTCCTGCGTCAGACCGCTGCGATGTTCCTGCTCATAAGCCTCTGCCGCCGTAAGGGAAGACCCGACAACCTGGCGCACGCGATCCGAAAACCAGCCTTCCAGACCGATATTCACGGTCAGGCCAGCAAAAATGGCGACCGTAACCGTCGGAACCAGCGCAAGCAGCGTAAACGCCCCGATCAGGCGCAAATGCAGACGCGAGCCTGCCGACTTGGCCCGCCTTGCAGCAATCAGGCTGCCCAACTGACTGAGCACCAAAGCTGCCACAACCAGAACATAGACAAGATCAGCCAGCAGAATCAGCCGCAATGTCGGCGCGGTCGCACCTAGGTCAAAAGGACCAATGACGAGGTATGTGGCAAGCGCCAGAACTGGCCCCATGAGGACCAGCCCAAAGGTGCCGAAATTGCGAAGTTTCCGTGATTTACGCCATCGACCAATCGATGGGATCATCCCGCTCTGTGCTCGGGTTGCCACCGTCTGCCCTCATCCTGATGTGCCGCTTGTGCGGCTTACCGCCATATATCGTGATCTTTTCCCGACAGATGCCGGGATGCCACGGTTTGTGTGGCGATATTACATCAGTTTGCGGCGCCGTGTCACCTGTATATCGAGATCTGTAATCTTTTTTCGCAGCGTATTTCGGTTAATCCCCAGTAAATCAGCACATTTTGCCTGGTTCCCACCAGTTGCATCCAGTGCGATTTCGATCAGCGGGGCCTCAACCTCACGCAAAATCCGCTGATAAAGGCCCGGCGGCGGCAAAATATTGCCGTGCAGATCGAAATACCGTCGCAGGTGACGCTCGACCGAGGTTGAAAGCTTCTCGCGTTCGCCGCCGCTCAGAACAGGCGCAGCCTCGGGCTGGCTGCCCAACACCATTTCCACCTCGGCCTTCGAAATCTCATCTGCCCGGCTGGTCAGCCCCAAACGGCGAACGGCGTTTTCCAGTTGCCGGACGTTCCCTGGCCATGAATAGCGCCGCACCAACTCAACCGCTTCCGGGCTGAGCCACCGCTTGTTTCCGCTTTCCTTCTCTTCCCGGGCCAGGAAATGTTCGGCCAGCAGTTGAATATCGTCGACCCTTTCACGCAACGAGGGCACGTGGATCGTTGCCCCGCACAAACGATAGTACAGGTCCTGCCGGATACGGCCGTTTTCCATTCCATCGGTCAAGTTTGTCTGGCTGGTTGCCATGAAACGCGGAACATGATCGCCGGGCGTATCCATCATACGCACCACGCGGGCTTGAATTTCATCGCCGATATCCGCGATTTCATCTATCAGCAGCGTACCGCCACGCACCCGCGCCATCACGCGGGCCGGGCCCTCCAGATCGCTTAGGTCGGCTGCGGTGACTGTGACAAAGGGTAATGTACGCCGGTCCGAAAAGTCGTGAATTGCCCGGGCAATCAGCGACTTACCCGTTCCGCTTTCACCCGAGATCATAACTGGCAGGTCGGTGTTCATCACGCGGGCGACCAACCGATACAAAGCCTGCATGACTGGCGTGCGACCGACCAGCGGCAGCTCATCCGGACGCTCACCACCTGCCTGTATGGGTTCCGGCTGTGCGCGCTGCTTCTGATCCAGCGCCCGCGCCGTGCGTTTCATCAAATCCGGCAGGTCAAACGGTTTGGGCAGATAGTCATATGCGTCTGCCTCAGCCGCCTGAATCGCGGTCATGATCGTGTTTTGTGCGGAAATCACGATAACCGGCAATCCAGGGCGATCCTTTGCGATCTTCGGCAGCATCTCCAGACCATTGCCATCAGGCATGACAACGTCCGAGATCACCACGTCGCCTTTACCTTCGCCGACCCAACGCATCAGGGTGGTTAGCGAAGACGTTGCGTGCACCTTGCATCCGGCCCGCGTCAGCGCCTGAGTCAGAACGGTGCGGATTGTGCGGTCGTCATCCGCAACCAGTACGGTGCCATCCATCAGGTGCTCTCCTTCTTGTGTTCTGTTGCATCTCGCGGCGCGCGGCGCAGCGACAGTTTGAAAACGGTGCGGCCAGGCACGGAATCGGCGGAAATCCAGCCGTCATGGTCGGAAACGATCTTGCTGACCAGCGCCAGCCCGAGACCGGTGCCGTTTTCCTTGCCCGACACAAACGGGTCAAAAATGTCACCGCGGATATCCTCGGGCAGCCCTGGACCGTCATCGATGATCTCGATCTGCAACGGCAGCGAGTGACCCGACCCATCACTTCTGCGCAGCCGGAAGGAATGTTCGAAATACGTGCGCAGACGGATTGTTCCGCCCTGAGGCCCTGCGGCCTCGGATGCGTTTTTCAGCAGGTTCAGAACCACCTGAAGAAACTGGTCCGGATCGCCATAGGCCAGCGGCAATGATGGATCGTAATCCTCGATGATTGTCATATCCGCGCCAAATCCCAGCAGCGCGGACCGCCTTGCACGGTCCAGTACATCGTGGATATTGACCGGCCTGAGGTCCGGTTTCTGCAAGTTGCCGAATTGCTCGACCTGTTCCAGAAGCTTCACGATCCTTCGGCTTTCGGCCACAATAAGGTCTGTAAGTTCAAGATCCTGTGGCGAAATATTCATGCTCAGCAGTTGCGCTGCACCGGTAATCCCGGCCAGTGGGTTCTTAATTTCGTGCGCCAGCATCTCGGCCATGCCAATCGCCGACTGCGCCGCTGACTTGACCGTGTTGCCCAAGGTCATCCGGCCCGCCAGTTCACGAGGTGATATAATCATGATCATCGACCCCGGATGCCCAACCAGAGGCGCGATCTGCAACGCACATTGCAACGGCGCACGGTTCCCCGAACCAGCATCCACATCGTTTACGAACAGTGGCGTGCCTTGAGAACGGGCGCGCAGGAATGCTTCCTCCAGCGGTGCGTCAACGGCGATCTGGTCCCATACCGGATGCCCGATTACCGACCGGCGTGAGGCATTCAAAAACCCCTCGCCCGCCGAATTCACATCTGCGATGCGATCTTCTTCATCGATTATGAAGGCCGGAACCGGCAATGAGTTCCAGATGTTGGCGTTGGAATTCATGCCGCCACCTCGCCCGTATCGGCAAGTGCGTCCCCAAGCAGACGCAGGACTTCATCCGTGCTTCGCGACGTCAAAACTGCCCGGCGCAGCGGCGCAGGGGTTGCGGCCTGATCCATGTACCATCCCAGATGCTTGCGGGCGACACGCAGGCCCAGATCGGCACCGTAGAACCCCAGCATCGCCTGATAATGCGTGCGCACCATGTCGATCAGGTCATTCCCGACCGGAATATCCGGCGCATCCGCCCCGTAAAGGTCGTGACTGATCTGCGCCAGTAGCCAGGGTTTACCCTGTGCGCCACGCCCGACCATGACCCCATCTGCACCAGATTGTTCCAAAGCGGTTCGTGCGGCTGCTGTGTCTACAATATCTCCGTTCGCAATAACCGGAATCGACACAGCCTGTTTCACGGCCCGGATCGCGCTCCAGTCAGCGCGCCCCTTGTAGAACTGGCATCGCGTGCGTCCGTGGATCGTAACCATCTGAACGCCCGCCTCTTGCGCACGGCGCGCAACCTCGGGCGCATTCAGCAGGGTGTCATCCCACCCCAAACGGGTTTTTAATGTCACCGGAACGTCAACTGCACTGACAACGGCCTCAATCAGCGTCAGTGCGTGGTCCGGTGTTTTCAGCAGGGCCGAACCGGAATACCCATTTGTCACCTTCTTGGCGGGACACCCCATGTTGATGTCGATCACCCGCGCGCCCCGATCAGCAACCTGACGGGCGGCCTCGGCCATCCAATGCGCCTCGCGCCCTGCCAGTTGCACAGCTGTGTTTTCCACATCGGCGGACAGTTCGGCGCGTTCCCGCACTCCGGGTTTGGCCTGCACCATCTCCTGACTGGCGACCATTTCGCTGACGACCATGCCGGCGCCAAAGCGCATAACCAGATCCCGAAACGGGCGATCTGTGATTCCGGCCATCGGGGCCAGCAAAACCGGCGATGTTACGAGTTTGTCAGCGAAGCGGAAAGTCAACGTGCTTAATCCTTGGGCAGTTGCAGTTCTGATATCGAATTCCACGCATATGAACAACAAAACGACGCGCAACAAGCCCGCAAAACCATCATCTGCCTATTTTTTAATCACCCGACCATAGGTGATTGCCACTGCAATCACCGCCGCCTAAACAAACGCAACAAAATGGAGGGCGCGCGGCATGACCACAGCTGCCATCATAGTCGCCGCAGGCCGCGGCCTGCGCGCAGGGGGCGACGTCCCAAAACAGTGGCGCGGCCTTGCAGGCCGTCGCGTGGCAGACTGGACAATCGATCGGTTCCGCGGACAGGTCGCCCATATCGTTCTGGTCTTATCCGACGAAGACACTCTGGTCTGGGAGGAGTTTCGTGATACCGATCTGATCCTCGCCTCGGGCGGCACAGATCGCACGGGTTCTGTACGCAACGGTTTGAAGGCCCTGGCGCACCTCGACGTGAAGCGCGTCCTGATTCATGACGTTGCCAGACCCTGCGTTTCGTCACGCACCATTCAGGACGTCTTGAACGCATTGGATGCACATCAGGCCGCCGCCCCCGGACTGGCGGTGACTGACGCCTTGTGGATAGGACAAGACGGGGCCGTGACTGGCACACAAGACCGCAGCAACCTGTTTGCGGCGCAAACACCGCAAGGCTTTCACTATGACACCATCACCGCCGCCCATGCGGCGCATCCGGGCGGTGCTGCTGATGATGTTGAGGTTGCACGCGCTGCGGGGGTAGATGTCTGCATCGTACCGGGCGATGCGGACAACCTGAAGATCACCCGCCCCGAGGATTTTGCCCGGGCGGAACGTATCATGGGAATGGATATGGATGTAAGACTTGGCAACGGCTATGACGTGCACCGGTTTGGCGACGGGGATCATGTGGTCCTTTGCGGTGTGAAGGTTCCCCATGATCGCGGGTTGCAGGGGCATTCAGATGCGGATGTCGGGATGCATGCTGTAACCGACGCGATTTATGGCGCATTGGCGCAAGGGGATATCGGACAGCATTTTCCACCCTCGGATCCGCAATGGAAAGGGGCCGCCAGCGAGATCTTTCTGCGTCACGCGGTCGAACTGGCCGGACAGATGGGGTATCGCATCTCGAACGTGGATTGTACGCTGGTCTGTGAATACCCGAAGATTGGCCCTCACGCCGCTTATATGCGCGAAGAAATGTCCAAAATCATGGGCTTGCGTGCCGATCAGGTCTCGGTCAAGGCCACCACGTCCGAGCGTCTGGGCTTCACCGGTCGCAGTGAAGGCATCGCATCGCTTGCGACGGCCTGCCTGGTGAAATCATGAACGCGGCGCAGTTGATTGGCACCGTTGGCGGCGTCGGATATATACGCCCTGCCCCCGGCACCTGGGGTTCGCTGGCCGCGCTGCCGATGGCTTGGGTCCTGCACACGCTGGGCGGATTCCCATTACTGGCAATCGCAACGCTCGTGGTGTTCGCAGGCGGCCTGTGGGCCACGCGCGTGATGACCGACGGCCAGGACGATCACGACCCGTCGGAAATCGTCATCGATGAGGTCGCGGGCCAGTTCATTGCCCTCTGGGCGATCTCATATCCGTCCTGGGCGCATGGGATCGACATTACCGCCCTCTGGCCCGGCTGGGTTGCCGGGTTCGCTCTGTTCCGCCTGTTCGACATCACCAAACCCGGCCCCGTCGGTTGGGCAGACCGTCGCGGCGATCCTATGGGAGTGATGCTGGACGACGTGATTGCGGGTATTTTCGCAGCCGTTGGCGTGATAGTTCTGGCTGGCATCACGCACGGGGTTCTGGGCCTATGAACGTGCCCGACCTGCTGAACCGCGCCAAAGCGCAGGGCGTTATGATCGCAACAGCGGAAAGCTGCACCGGCGGTATGGTCGCTGCGGCCCTGACGGATATACCCGGCAGCTCGGCCGTCGTGGATCGGGGTTTTGTCACCTATACCAACGGGGCCAAGCAGGACATGCTGGGTGTGCTGGCGGAAACCCTGCAGGTTTTCGGCGCAGTGTCCGAAGAGGTTGCGCGCGAAATGGCCGAAGGCGCATTGCGCAACTCACAAGCTCAGCTTGCCGTCGCGATTACCGGCATTGCCGGGCCGGGCGGGTCTGAATTCAAACCCGAAGGGCGCGTATGTTTCGGACTGGCCAGAGAAGGCCGGGAAACCCGAACAGAAACGATTGAGTTTGGCGCGCAAGGGCGGGATGCGGTGCGCCGCGCCGCGCGGGATCATGCGCTGGCGTTTCTTCTGACTGGGCTTTCATAACGCGCACCTTTTTTAGGCATTATCTGCCCATAGCCGCCAAAACTGTCATCACTTGAACAAAAGGCGACAAAATAGGCGACCAATTCGGGTATTGCCTCTTTTTTCCTCACCTGCCCTCCGCTTCAAGGCTCTGCACATACACTCACTCGATCCCGGGCGTTGTCAGATGACCTGCCCGGGAAACCATGCAGGGAAAAGGAGAGCGGCCCATGAATGGAGCCGATACAGCCTGGATCATTGTTGCTACAGCACTGGTCCTTTTCATGACATTACCGGGTCTGGCCTTATTTTATGGCGGGCTTGTACGTGCCCGAAACGTGCTCAGCGTTTTTATGCATTGCTTTGCCATTGCCTGTTTGATGAGCATTCTTTGGCTGGTCGCCGGGTACTCCATCGCCTTTGGACCCGGTGAAAGTGGGCTTTGGGGTGGTTTGGGCAAGGCTTTCCTCAACGGTGTTGATGTGAACAGCCTTGCTGGCACTCTACCGGAAATCCTGTTCTTTGCCTTTCAGATGACCTTTGCCATCATCACCCCGGCCCTGATCGTGGGCGCATATGTTGAACGGGTGGGCTTTGGCTTTGTGCTGACCTTCTCGGCGTTGTGGATGCTGCTGTGCTATGCGCCGGTGGTTCACTGGATCTGGGGCGGTGGAATGCTGGCCGATGGAGGTATTTTGGGTGACATTGGCGTGCGTGATTTCGCGGGCGGTATCGTGGTGCACGAAACCGCTGGTCTGGCAGCCCTGATCATCGCCGTCATCCTTGGCCCGCGCCGAAACCGCACGACCCCGCCGCATAATCCCGGTTATGTCATGGTCGGCGCCGCGATGCTGTGGGTCGGCTGGTTCGGCTTCAATGGCGGTTCGCAACTGGCCGCGGACGGCGGCGCTGCGATGGCGATGACCGTTACCCACCTGTCCGCCGCAACCGCGTCACTGACATGGGCGCTTTGGGAACGCATCCGCTTTGGCAAAGCCTCGATGGTAGGTCTTGTTACCGGGACAATTGCAGGTCTGGCCTCGATCACGCCCGCTTCGGGTTTCGTGGGTCCGGTTCAGGCCCTCATCATCGGTGCTGTCGCGGGCATTCTGTGTCAGGAAGCCGTCAGTCTGGTGCGCAACAAGCTGAATATCGACGATACACTGGACGTGTTCGCGGTACATGGCGTCGGGGGCATTTTCGGCACCATCATGATCGCCCTGTTCGGCCTTGGAACCTGGACCGCACAACTGGGCGGGCTGGTTATCGTGGGTGTCTTTACGGCAGCTGTCACGTTTGTACTGGTCAAACTGGTTGCACAGATCACACCACTTCGCGTAAACGCCGAGACCGAGACAAATGGCCTCGACCTCTCGGTACATGGTGAGCGGGCCTATGACATGAGCAGCTAAGCCCACCTTGGCTGCCTATCGCCCGCAAGGGCAAAAGCGGACCTGTGATGGGTCCGCTTTTCTTGTTTTGGCGTCTTGTCCACCTACGTCACACCCAAAGCACCCTCAACCTTCAGGGCAAATGATCAGCCTGACGCAGGATGCGCATTGGTTCCCTTCGGAATTACGATCCGGCATTCCAGACCGCCAAGCGAGTTGGATGCACCCAGATCAAGCCGACTGTCATAGGCCTTTAACAAATCAACCGCGATGGCCAGCCCAAGGCCGCTGCCCGAAACAGAGGTATCCAGCCTCCCCCCCGATCGCAACGCCTCGCGGTAAGCGTCCTGAGGAATTCCCGGACCATCGTCGTCAATCACAATTTCGATCCCGTTCGAGGTTCTCATGGCCGTCACGCGGACCTTATGTTTGCACCATTTGACCGCGTTATCCAGCAGGTTGCCCAAAACTTCTTCGATATCCTGCGCGTCCATACGCACCCAAAGACCCGGGTCGCGTTCGATTTCCAATGACTTTCCTTCGCGCTCGGCCATGGTGGTGAACAGACGCGCCAGTCGATCAATCGAATGAGACAGATCAGCACGAGAATGGGTCAAATCTGCAGTGTTCAGCGCCCGCATTCTGGCCAAAGACCGGCCCAGTTGCGCGTCAATGCGGTCGAGAGCTTCCACAGCGGTTTCCGTAGAACCTCCCGCTTCGGACAACAGCACCAATTCATTGCGCATGATTGCAGTAGGCGTTTTCAGGGCATGGGCCAAATCTGCCGCCTGACGACGTGATCCCGATACGATTTCCCGGTTTCGACGCAAGAGCTGGTTCAGATCCTCGACCAGAGGAGACACCTCTTCTGGATAATCGCCTGGCCTAAGGTCTTCGTCCCGATCCCAACGATGCGCCACATCTGACCGAAGCTTTCTGAGTGGCGTCAGGATGATTGACGTCAGAAGTAGCGACCCAACGACACCGATCAGACCAACCAGCGCAAAAACCGGAAGCAGGCTTTGTTGTGCAGCGCGGCGTTCCGCGACAAGCTGGGCCTGACTTTCGGCAACGCTGACCCCCCAGACCGTTCCATCCTCATAGGTAATTTTCTGAAAGGCTCCTCGTAAAGCTTCGCTTTCCGGACCAGGCGTGTTCCAAAGCGTCGTTACATCAGGGTTCCCCGGCGGTTCGGCAATGACTTCATCAAACAAGGAAGCCGACGTAAAGATCTCACCTTCGCTGTTGCTGACTTGCCAGTATCTGCCGGAATACGGTGTGCCATAGGCTGGATCGAACATCAGATTCCGCAGCGCATCCGGGTCATGGGTCGTAACGCTCAACCCAACGACCAGTTGCGTGTGACGATCAAGTAGTGCGGTATCAAACCTGTCTGAAACGCGGGCATTGATGAACGAGAACACGGCCAGCGTACCAACACCCACTGAAAGGGCACCCGACGCGATCCCCCCCAGTAGAGCCCGTTGACGCAGGGATAACATCAGGCAGAGTCGATCATGTATCCGCGGCCCCGAATCGTTGTGATCAGATCAGGGCCAAGTTTTTTGCGCAGACGGGTTATGAAGACGGCAATGGTGTTCGAGTCCCTGTCTCCATCGTATTCGTAGATATGTTCCGACAACTCGGTCCTTGAGATCATACGCCCAACATTATGGGCCAGATATGTAAGAACAGCCAACTCCTGCGCGGTCAGGTCGATGGGCACGCCATCCGCCGTTACACGCCCGTTGCGGGTATCCAGCACAACATTTCCCATTTCGACGACGGGATTCAACTGACCGCTCTGCCGCCGCAGTATGGCACGGACCCGCGCTGCCAGTTCGGGCATATGGAATGGCTTGGTCATGTAGTCGTCCGCGCCTGCGTCCAATCCGTCGACCCTTTCGCTCCAGCCATCGCGGGCCGTGAGGATCAGCACCGGGGTCTTGATGCCCGCGCTGCGCCATTCCCGCAGAACTGAAATGCCATCGCGTTCCGGCAATCCAATATCGAGGATGATCATGTCATAGGGTTCTGTTGCACCCAGATGCAAAGCTTCCAGGCCGCTGTTCACAATGTCCACGACCCGACCTTCAGCGTTCAACAGTTTCTTGATCTGCTCGCAAAGGTGCGGTTCGTCTTCTGCCAGTAAAACTCTCATACTTGGGAATTATAGGCGTGCGAATGGCAGTTTAACCATTACTTTTTACCACCCCCGTTGCCGCCGCCGTTTCCGCCACCGTTACCACCCGAGTTGCCACCACCGTTACCACCGGAGTTGCCGCCACCGTTACCTCCGGAATTGCCGCCACCATTGCCGCGACCGCCACCGCTGTTCCCACGGTTGCCGCTTTGACCACCATTTGCGTTGGCAGAAGACTTGCCTTGAGATTTAGCATTGGCCGAGTTTCCGGGCGCAGATTTGGCCGCGTCTGAGATTTGTTTGCCGATCTTGGACCTGTTGGAAACGACAACGCCGGTTTTTGCGTTAACAATAACACTGACAATCTTCCCGTTCGGTTTTTTAACCAGCACGCGGTAGTAAACTTTGTCGGCCTGAAAAGCTCGCGCATCAATGGGCGTACCGCCAAAGACCTGTTCGACCCCTTTGATGACTTTCTGCAACCGGATTGCGTTGCCCGAGGTTGTTGCTTTGCGCAGTTCTGCCTGCTTCAGCTCACGAACGGCTGCATTGCCTTCTCCGGGCTGGAGAACGGCAACAAGAAACAAGATGGTTAAGAGCTTTCTCATCTTCAGCACTCTTTACTGCGCAACCACCTTAACAATCTATCGATTTCAACATGAACTGGCGATGAACGAACAGTTCGGCGTGGGTTCAATGATGATGGGTTTAGATAGCACCTGTCAGATATTGATTCCGGCAAGCGTTTTCTGTGTGTGCAAAGCGCGAAACACACTGCCGGCCCAAATGAAACCCGCGTTCGACCTACGAGGACCGCTATGAAAACCAATTTGACCGGCGTGCTGAAGGCCTCCGCTCTCGCAATCGCAATGTTGGGCTCCACCGCAATTGTGGCGGCAGTTGCCCTTCCTGATGTGGCCTATGCCAAAGACGGTAATGGCAACGGTGGGGGCAATGGTGGCGGTAAAGGAAACGGCGGCGGTAAAGGAAACAGCGACGGCGCCGGAAATGGCAAAGGCGGCGGTAATGGGGCGGCTAAAAGTGGTGGTTCAAAATCCGCCGGTAAGTCGGGGCGCACTACCTCTGGCGCAAAGGGTTCGAAGTCAAAATCTTCGAAGGGAAAATCGTTCTCTTTGAAAGAATTGTTTACCGGTAAGAAGTCCAAGAAAACTCAGACCAAGACCGCACCGTCAGCGCACGCGACAAAATCCAAGGTTCAAGTCGAGGAAACGGACCTGACCGATTCCCACAAGAAAGGGAACAAACTGGCTGCCGCGCTGGGCGTCCACCCTTCGGAACTGGGCGCACTGAACGCAGCCAACGCAAGTGAGAAGGCCCTTCAGAACGCTGCTCCGAATTCGCGCGTCGGTCGCATTGCAACCTATCGCGACACGGTTTTGGCTGGCGACAGCATCCGAGCTGAGCTTGCCGAAAAACAAGACCTTCTGGATGATATGACCCCGCCGGAGCGCTCCAGCGCTGAAATCAATGACGACCTTGAGGATGCGCTGGCCGATGTTCAGGAAAAGCAGGACATCGTCGATGATCTCGAACAGCAACTGGCAGATGCGGGAGGCACCAATCCTGATATCGAGGACGCACTTCAGGACGCAAACGATGATCTGCAAGCTTCCAAAGATGCCGCTGACAGCCTGAATGCCGAAAAACAGGCTGCCTTGGAGTACGAGGAAGCCGTGCAAGACGTCGAAGACCTGGCAGACGCCGTTGAGCAGCAGTCACTCGATGAGCGCGCAGCATTGGAAGACGCTGCGAACAAACCCGTCACCGACGAGGTCGAGGCTGCTGTAAAGGCAATGCTCGGATTGGATAGCTAATAGCTTTTGCCTTCATTCTCATGAAGTGGGCAGAAGACCGGGCCAGCTAAGTGATTACCAGCCGTTTGGCTGGCCCGACTTTCTCATTAAGATCCTGACCGCCAGGTTGTATTGCGCTTATGCCCGACGCAAGTTGGCAAAGGTTACTGAGAAAAAATTTAGCCCGCTCCAATTCGGAGCGGGCTTTATCTTTCCCTGATCAAGTTGATCCGGAAATCCATCGGACGTCTGATTTTCAGAAGTCCCGGTTCGCCTCTTCTAGTCGCTTGTTATTTACGATTTCTGTCAGTGCATATTCGATAGGAGGGAAGCGACTGCTGCTCGAATTTGTATTACCTGAAACTTCGCCGTTCATGACGGGATTATGGGGTTGCATTGTCGCACATGCATACGGCGCAACCTCAATAGCAGTCTTGATCATGCTGTTCCCCTTCCATTCAACCGGACGTGGTTTGCCCGGCCTGTGCGATCAGTATGCCCCGAGCCAGTTGAACACTCAGAGAATACATTGTTCACATTATGTTAATGTTGTCGCGAAATCATGAACAACGACTAAGTAGCTAACAAAACAGGATATTTTTTCGTCAACAGATACAATCAAACTGGAAGAGCATAAAAATCTGACGCGCTCTCCCCACTCCGTAGGGTTGTTTCCTCCCCACGAAAGCGGCAGTTGGTCATGGCGAACGAGTCAGATTCCCTACATTGCTATAGAGAGCAAAATTGCGGCCGAAATTTAGAAACTTACAAGACAGCCGACGAAATTGCGACTAAGTTCAGCAGTTGTTCGACCGTCATGGAACAACAATGGGTAGGACCATGACGACAGATGGATCCTTAAAAGATCAAGAAAAGGTCTTCAGACCGTCCTGATAGCAATCCATTCGGTTCGCTAACCCGCGATCTGAGCAAAACCCCTGTCAGCATCAACGCTTCGGTTCAATAGATGCAAAAGCTCGACCTGGCTCGTCGCCCCTGTTTTGGAAAATATGGAACTTAGGTGCGAGCGAACTGTTGTCGGGCCAATGGACAGAGTCTCCGAAATCGTCTTCACTGTCATTCCCTCTTTCATCATCGCACATACCCGAAACTCGCATCTGCTGAGGTCGGCCGGATTATGTGGATCAAGGATCGGAACAAAGCGATTGTTGCTGTTGAACTTGGACCGGTGACTCCGAAGAACCTCGGAGTTGGCAGCAACTGTTCCAGGCAAGCGTTTGCTCCAGCCAGACGATAATGTTGGAGCCAGCGCACTTATCAGATCAAGTTCGAAGGTCTGCGGGTGAATACTGTAGTGAAGCTCAATGTAATCAACCTGCGCCCCGGTTACGTCCAGCGGAATCAGGATAACCTCCACCAGCCCCTCAGGCCTTTGGGGCCGACAATGGGAGATTGGTGATGCGTCGGATAACACCAAGTCTGATAGTTTCCAGACTGAACCCGGCCTTGCCGTTGATATACATTCTCCAATAACCAACTCTGCCTGCGTTTGCGGCTGTGAAGGCCAGATTTTCCCCTGCTGGACACAACAGCGCGCAATATGCTTTGCCTTCCAATCCTTTTTCTGCATTCTGACAATTAGAACCGCATCAGCATTTGCCAGGCGCATTAAACAATTTACGGATCGAGACACGGAGCCATTACCGCATAGGGCCTGAGTCCACTCCACTACAAAGTCCAGACTCTCCCTCGCCTGAGCGCTCTTTAAAAAACTCACACTCATAACAATTAACCATTCAACTAAACAGACCGACCAAACAAACAGGTTCGGGTTACTACAACAAATTTGTGTTCCTTTCGAAGTCACAGCAACCGGAATTATCGGCTTGTCTGCGCGGGAAGTTTTCAAACAAAGGCTTTTAAGAAACTTTATATATTTGTTTTCAATATGCTTTTCTGAGTCTTGTCATCACTGAACCGCACGATGCCAATCCGCAAACGTCAGACCGGTCAGTAAAAATCAACCACCATCCCGCTCACAATTGCGACCCGGCTCAATTCATTGTTTCCGAAAAAGGGCGATTCGCCGAACGTTAATACGTTGTTAACGCAGGGTTAAATGTATTCGCCCAAAAGTTTGATTTCTTTCAATTGACTCAACCATTAGGTGTATTTCAATTACCTTTGAAGGAAGGCACGCATTTCCCCCGTTCCTATTCTGATTCCCGAGCTAATGCATTTTCGCCTGGCTTGCGCTCAAGAATACGGAGCGCTGAAAACGTCTAACCTATTTGGGGGAAAAAAAATGACTAAATTCATGAAGAAGTTTGTTAAAAACGAAAGCGGTGCAGCAATCGTCGAGTATGGCCTGGCTCTTTTGGTCGTGGCGTCGATTGCAGTTGGCGCATTCTCGTATCTGGGCACTACCACCAACACAAACGTGACTGGTGCATGCGCTGCTCTGGGTAGCGCGACCTGCTGACTCAAACACACTTACCAAAATACAGAGCTCTGTGCCGCCGCGCCACTGTTGCGGCGCAGAGTTCACCGCCAGGAATTTCGCGAAAGCAAGACGACCGAAGTTCCATATTTCAGAACGTAATTATTGGAGAGAGTGATGCGTATCAGGCCAATCATTTCTACACTGTTTGGAATTGCGATAGCGTCCGGTTCCGTTTACCTGGCGAAGGATCACATTCAGTTTAAGACAAGCACTGCCGGTGTCTCGCCAGATGCCGATCTGGTTGAGATCTACGTGGCCCGATCAGAAATCGCGTTTGGTCAAACGATCGAAGCGCACGACGTCACAATTCACCCCTGGCCGCGCGAGGCGCTCCCGGCCGGAGTTTTCACGGATATTGATGTACTTGTTCCAAACAATCGCCGTCAGCTGCGGCGCGCCAAGGGCCGGTTCTATCCCGGCGAAGTAATGCTTCTTTCCAAGGTTTCGAACTTTGGTGAAAAAGTCACCCTTGTTCAGAAGTTGGGTGAAAACACACGCGCCATGGCGATCGAGGTCGATGCTGTAACGGCCGTGGGCGGTTTTGTTACCCCGGGCGATCACGTTGATATCGTCTTGACCCAAGGTGCCAAGCAGGACCTGCGCGCGGTCACAATCTTGCAGAACATTCGCGTCATTGGTGTGGACCAGCAGTCGGAGGAATTAAGCGATCAGCCGGAGGTCGCCCGCACGATTACGGTGGAAGTGACCCCGCAACAAGGTCAACGTCTGGCCCTGGCTCAAAAGGCCGGAACCCTGAGCCTGACACTGCGCACCCTGGACAGCGTCGAGGATGAACCCATGGAGATGGTTCGCCTGCGCGATCTGCTGCAGGAGGAAGGACCGGTAGAAAAGGTTGATATTCAACCCACTGTAAAGCTGCGCCGGGGAACCGAGACTGAGGTTGTGACCATCCAGCGGCAACAGGAAGAAGCGGAACAGGCAACAGAAACTGCGCCCGCCGCCGAATTGCAACCTGATACCCAAAAAGATGCGCAGCTTGCGCCGGCGTCCGCGACGCCGCGCGTCAAACCCCGCATTCGCCCAATCAAAGTCAGTCAGACACCCGGTCAATAAGTTCAGCCATGCCAACTCGCGCTATCATATCCGCATTCGCCCAAGAGGAGAACGGCACCGTCGCGATCCTGTGGGGCACTGCTTTGGTCGCATTCCTTGGGTTCTTTGCAATCACACTGGACGTTGGCCGGTTGAATTCGACACATGCAGAGCTTCAGTCATTCGCCGACAACGTAGCTTTGGCCGCAGCAGGAGAGTTGGACGGCCAACCGGACGCGATTACACGAGCCACAAATGCAGCAGCAAATCTTGTCAGCGATAGCCAGACATTCGCGAACGGGGCGACCACGCTTTCAGGATCTTCGGATTATTCTCTCCTGTTTCACTCGGCGCTTCCGGCATCGGATCTGACCCCGCTTGGCGCAGATATTACAACCGATCCACGAAAGGCCAGGTTCGCGCAGATCGTGTTGACACCTAAATCCCTGACGATGAGCCTGGCTTCGGCGCTGGACAAGATGCTTGGCGGGGCTGGGTTTTCTGCTGCCAGCGTTTCAGCCGAGGCAGTGGCCGGATACTCGAAAGCGGCGTGCGATATTTCACCCCTGATGTTCTGCCTGCCCCCGAATTGGGAATCCACTTTGACTGTGGGCGACCAGATTCTGTTGCGCAGCGGCGGCAACGGAACGGCTTGGGGTCCGGGTAATTTCGGCTTTATTGATCTGGCGAATTTCCAAGACAGCTCGGGTGTATGTGCCGACGAAGGGGGCAATAAGCTGGCCTGTCTGATCGCGGCGCAAAGCCAGATCACCCAGTGTGTTCTGACCAATGGTCTGAATACCGAACCAGGCCAGAAGAACGGCATTACCAATGCTGCGTTCAACGTCCGCTTTGACATCTACCGCTCGGTTCTCAACGGTGAGAAGAACAATATCGATTTCGCGCCCGCACCAAATGTGATCAAGGGGATTGAAAGCAACGGCGGCGGCGCTTGCATTCAGGGTAATGAACAGACGACCCCTGATACAACCGGTCTAGGGCGCGATCTGTGCATGACGGCAGGCACCTGCGGCGGAAACAACCGCTTCGGCGACGGCACCTGGGATCGAACCGGGTACCTTAATCGAAACCACGATCTGGCAGATGGGATTGCCGACGGCATCGGCAGCGACACACATCTGCCACCACTGTCCGGGTCGGATACCGTTTTTTCCGGGACGCGGTATGGAATGTATCTGAGGGAAATAGCCTACGGGAACACGAACCCCTACGCGGCACCGAACGCAAATTCCATTCTTGACCCTTCACTTGCCGAAACCGGCCGTCCAATGTGTTCCAGCCAGATGTCCAACGACCCGGCACGGCGCGTTGTAACAGCTGCCGGTATTGATTGCGCGCTGAACCCAGTATCTGGTTCGACAACTGGGGTTCCGGTCACCAAATTTGTTGCCGTGTTCCTGACTGAACCGGTCGGTGATGACGGTGGCTCACCCCCCAGTTTCGACATCCACGGAGAGGTCGTCGGTTTCCCCGATGTGACCGGCGTTGGCAGCGGCGGCAACGGGTTTGGCGGCATCTTTCGCGACGTCGTACAGTTGTATCGGTAGGGGCTGAGGGTTCATGTGTATTCGCCCCAAATCCCCTTTCAAGCGCTTCGCCAAAAGCGACGATGGAGCGATCCTAGTCGAGTTCGGCCTCGTCATGCCGATTATGCTGCTGCTGTTGGCGGTGACATTGGAATCCGCACGCCTTATGTGGTCGTATCAGTCGGTCATTGCCGGTGTCCGGGATGCCAGCCGCTATATGTCGCGCGTCACGCCCTCGGATATCTGTTCGTCTGGCGGAACAGTCGCGGGGCTCAGCACAACTCTGAAAGGGATCGTAGAGCGTGACATTCATGGCAACAGCCTGTTTCCACCCAGTATAACCGTCAACTCAGTAACGCCCAGCTTGTCCTGCGTGTCGGGCACGTATCGCATAAACCCGGCACCCGTCGGTCAGGTAAGCGCCAATATCACCGTTCAGTTCCCGCTGGGGGGCATTCTGAAGCTTTTCGGCAGCGGCGCGTCATCGATAACCACCGACGTCGCTGACACATCGCGGATATTTGGCCAATGACACGGTTGCGAAATAACCGCGCCATCTTGCGCCAGGTCGCGGACCAGATGCTGCGCGACCAAAATGGTGGGGTTCTTGTTGAGTTTGCCTTGGTTGTGTCCCTGTTTTCCTTCCTGTTCCTGGCATTGCTGGACTTTGGCCGGCTATCATACAGCGGAGTGAACGCGCAAAAAGCCGCACAGTTGGCGGCGCGCATCGCTGTGGTGCGCCCTGCGGCCTGTCCGGGTGTGCCACAAACCCACACGCGGGGAACATCCGCGTTGTCCCCTCGCTTTGGCACCCCATGCAGTGCGTCGGCTGGCGTATGTGCCGACCCCGTAACGCCAGCTTGTGTGGGTGACGCCACAAACACCACAGCATCTGAAATCTGGGGGCGCATCAACCCGTTGCTGCCCCCCGGCACGACGATTGACGCCTTGCAGTTTTCCTATGATTTCAATTCCAATCTGGGCTTCCTGGGTGGCCCTTACACACCCATGGTCACGGTTGAGCTGAACCTGAATGATTTTCAGTTCGTTTCGCCGCTGGCCGCGCTTGCAAATGCCGCGGGCGCGACCAGCAGCACAATTCCTTCAACAGCCGGGTTTTCCAATTTCAGCGTTTCGCTGCCTGCCGAAGACCTGGCATCAGGAGAGTCAGGTTAATGGTTAAGAACGTTTCTAGTCTCAATTCACATTCCGTCATGCTTGTATCTGAAAGCGAAACCGTCGCTCAGGTGGTCGCCAATGCCTTTCCCGCCGGTCAAAACAACGAAATCTCCGAGAATGCGGGTTCGTTCAAAGCGTTGAACGGTACGGCGCGCAATCTGGCATTCAAGCATGACCTGGTTATTTTCGAAATCGACCCCTGCGACGCGGGCGAGGTTCTGGCTGTCAAAGACCTGCTGACCCATCGACAAGACGACACCTTGTTTGTTGCGCTGACGCAGAATGACGTTTCGATCTCGGTCGCCCGCGAGTTGCGGAAAATCGGCATCGACGAGGTTCTGCCCCTGTCCATTGATGAGGATGGGCTGAAAGCTGCGGTAGCAGAAAAAATCTCCTCCCGATCACTTCCGCAGGGATTCATTCAAAATGGTCCCTCTGCCCTTGGCACCGTCATTCCGGTTGCAAAATCCCGCGGTGGGATCGGAGCGTCAACGGTCGCGGTAAACCTTGCCTGCTCGCTGGTGGGCGGGAAAGGATCCTTCCTGAGGAAAAAGGCGAAAAACCGCGTCGCGCTTCTGGATTTTGATCTGCAATTCGGAAACGCGAACGTGTTTCTCGATCTTGAAGATAACGGGGGATGCCTCCAACTCATCGAAAATCAGGAAGAGCCGGATGATCATTTCCTGACGTCGATCCTTCAGAACCACGCGCTCGGTATTGATGTGTTGTGCGCGCCCGCGCCGTTGGTTCCGCTTCAGTCCATACGACCGGGCCTGATCGAAGGGATGCTCGACCTGCTTCAGCGCCGGTACGATTATGTTGTCATCGACCTGCCCTGTGCCGTTGTGGAATGGGTCGAACCCATCTTCAAACGCGCGAACCAACTGGCGCTGGTAACTGACACCACGGTTCCATGCGTTCGCCAGACCCGGCGCCTGATCGATTTCTATCGCGAGGCGAACGTGGCCCTGCCGGTCGAGGTTGTCGTGAACCGCGAGCGGAAGACGTTGATCAAACCTGCACATGTTCGCGAGGCCGAAAAAGTGCTGGAAACGAAACTGAAGCACTGGCTGCCGGACAATCCCAAGATTGCGCGAAACGCAGTCGATCTGGGACGACCGATTGTGGACATGAAGCCGCATTCGGATCTTGGCAAGGCCCTGACGAAACTGGCTGCGTCCATGTCCGAAGGCACCCGGCCAGCCACACAAAAAACTGCATAATGGGAGATCGCCGTGTTTAACGAGTACAAATCACGCCGGGCCGCGTCCAAGTCGAATGTGTTGGTTCTGGAACGGCCGATCGAGGTGTCAAAGTCCAAAGCAACACCAGAGCCGGTGGACGTTGACCTGCAAGCGCATCTGGAGCTTAAAAGCCGTCTGCACAGCGAGCTTCTCGACCGTCTGAACCTGTCGGTGATCGACAAGGTCGAACGGTCCGAACTGAAACGTCAGATCGCCGCGCTGGTCACAGGGCTGATCGAGGCCGAACGCCTTCATTTACGGTCCGAGGCATTTACGGCCCTTGTTGATGAGCTCATTCACGAAGTGATGGGTCTGGGCCCGCTGGAACCCCTTTTGGAAGACCCGACCATCAACGACATTCTCGTCAACTCTTATGATCAGGTCTATGTGGAACGATTTGGCCTGCTGGAGCAATCCTCCGTGCGCTTTCGCGACGAACGCCATCTGCTTCGGATCATTGACAAGATCGTCAGCCGGGTCGGCCGCCGTATTGATGAATCCCAGCCATGGGTCGATGCGCGTCTGGAAGACGGAAGCCGGGTCAACGCGATTATCCGCCCGTGTTCAGTTGATGGGCCGGCGCTGTCGATCCGCAAATTCTCGCGCAATCCTCTGACCATCGACAAGTTGGTCCAGCGGGACAGCATGAACGAACAGGCAGCCAAGCTTCTGGCCGCGCTGGTCGAAGCCAGGCTGAACATTCTGATTTCTGGCGGCACCGGTTCGGGCAAGACAACAATGCTGAACGCCGTTTCATCCTATATCGACGGCAAGCAGCGTATCGTGACAATCGAAGATGCGGCCGAACTTCAGTTGCAGCAAAGCCATGTCGTCCGCTTGGAAACCCGTCCCCCCAACTCGGAAGGTCAAGGGGTGATTACGCAGCGGGATCTGGTGCGCAACGCGCTCAGGATGCGGCCTGACCGCATTATTGTCGGCGAGGTCCGTGGTGCCGAATGCTTTGACATGCTTCAGGCCATGAATACGGGGCATGACGGCTCCATGACGACCGTACATGCGAATTCGGCCCGCGATGCGCTCAGCCGGGTCGAACAGATGGTGACGATGCTGGGGGCGGACCTGCCCGTCAGAACCATCCGGTCTCAAATCGCCTCGGCCATTCAGATCGTCCTGCAACTCAGCCGTCTGAGCGACGGGACACGCAGGGTCGTCAGTATTTCCGAAATCACGGGCATGGAAGACGATACGATCACGATGCAGGACATCTTTGTCTTCAAGCGCCGTGGCAAGTCTGAAAACGGCGACGTTCTGGGAGAGTTCCTGCCAACCGGAATACGGCCAAAATGCTTCGACCAGCTGGTGGCGGCGGGTGTCGATGTGGACACCAACATGTTTATTCATGGGGTGACGACATCATGATTGACCTTCAGCCCAACATACTGAACATCCTGATCTATATTTCGATTTTTCTGGGTATTCTGCTTGCCTACGAAGGCGTTCACCAGCTTCTGGCGCGCAAGGAAACGCATGGCGAAGCCAGAAACCGCCGCATGAAACTGATCCAGAACGGGGCTTCGACGGATCAGGTGTTGCAGCTGCTTCGCGATCCCGCAATGCTGGCTGCTGGTGAAAAAGCCGGGCTGATTACGCGGTTTCGCCGTCTGCTTGTGCAAGCCGGTTTGGCGGTCAACCCGGTTTGGGTGGTTCTCGCCGTCTCCCTTCTGGTTTTGATGATCTTTTTCGGGGCCTCCCGGTTCCTTGCACCGGAACTGGCAGTCATTCTGAGCGCTGTGTTCGGCCTCATCGGCCCGGTTATCGTGCTGGTCGCCATGAAAGACGCCCGCGCGAAGAAACTGACGAAACAATTGCCTGACGCGTTAGACCTGATGGCTCGAGGGCTGAAGGTGGGGCATCCCGTTGCAGTGACGGTTGGAAACGTTGCCTCTGATCTGCCGGATCCGATCGGGTCAGAGTTTGGCATCATCAAAGACCAGATCAACTATGGTGATGACGTCGCGACCGCCTTTCACGACTTTGCGCAACGGGTCGGAACAGAGGATGCAAAATACCTTGCCGTAAGTATCGGCATTCAGCATGGAACCGGCGGCAACCTGTCCCGCGTTCTAAGCATTCTGTCCCAGACCATCCGCGACCGGCACACGATGCAAAAAAAGATCAAGGCAATCTCTGCCGAAGGTCGCCTGAGCAGCCTTATCCTCACGATTTTGCCGGTCATCATTTATCTTTCGATCGAGATCTCCACGCCAACATTTTACGGCGACGTACGCAGCGATCCGCTGTTTCCGTATTTCGCCCAGGTGATCATTGGCCTGACAATTGCCCAGGGTTTCATCCTGAAGCGGCTGGTTAAATTCAGATTCTAAGGGGAATTGGGATATGGATATTCTTCAGGACATTCTAAACGATCCGCGCATCACACCGCAGTTGATCCTGTTGGTCGGTATTGCCCTTAGTGTTTTCTTTGTCGTCATGGGCCTTTCCGGATTTACGGCAAGTGAAAACACGGCAGCACGCCGTATGCGCGTTGGGTCGGTTTCACAAGGGCATGGGCAGGATTTTGACCTTATCCAGGGTGACAACAGCGACCCGCACGGGCTGCTGAAGGCCTTCGTCCCGTCGTCAAAACGCGAACGCTCCAGGATCGGGAAGCTGTTGAAACAGGCCGGAATTCGGCAAAAGCACGCCATTCGCACCTATTATACCTTTCGGGTCGTCCTGGGATTTGTGTTGCCTGCCGCGTTCGTCGCAACCATGGCTTTGCCGATCGAAACGCAAGTTCAGTTAGGGATCGCCGACCTTTTGCAGGGTGTTACCTGGATAAACACAATGCAGATCGTGACGGCACTGATGGTCCTGGGCTTTTATGGCCCGGCACTGTGGTTGCGGCGCCGCATAAAGAAACGCCGCCAGGCCATCGAACACAGCCTGCCTAACGCGCTTGACCTGCTGCAAGTCGCTATCGAGGCCGGGCTGGGCTTTGACGCGGCGATGATCCGGGTCTCGCATGAAATGGCCAAGGCAGCTCCGGAAATCTCGCAGGAGTTTTCGGTTCTTCAACTGGAGTTGCAGGCAGGCAAAGAACGTCAGGCCGCCTTTCTGGACATGGCGAACCGGGTCGGTATCGACGAGATGAACTCGTTCGCGAACGCCTTTTTGCAATCCAACCAGTACGGAACCAGCATATCCGCATCGTTACGCCGCTTCGCCACTGACATGCGGCTTGACCGAGAACTTCGCGCCCAGGAAAAGGCAAACCGTCTGCCTGTGCAGATGTCTGCCGTGATGGCCATGTGCATGATGCCTGTCCTATTGCTGATTTGTCTGGCACCAATGCTGATCCGGTGGGTCAACATGTTCGGGCAAGGGTAACGCAGCGACAATGGTGTTCGCATAGCTGACTACCCGGAAACAGCGGACCTTAGGGGGGTCCGCTTTTCTTTTGTTCCAACAGCTCTCGACTCCGGGCCAAGGGTCGGGCTATCAGCCCGAAACATCATTTCATCGCCGAGGTCCCGCCATGATCCCCAGTTCTTTTCCCGATAGCACTGAAATCGCTCGCCTGACGGCCCGGATGCTGCTGGAGATCAAGGCCGTCCACTTCAACGCGCGCGAGCCGTTCACGCTGGCGAGTGGCCTTCCCAGCCCGACCTATATCGATTGCCGCAAGCTGATCTCCTACCCGCGCATTCGTTCCACGCTGATGGATTTTCTGACTGTTACGGTAATGCGGGACGCGGGTTTCGAAGCCTTTGACAACATTGCGGGCGGCGAAACTGCGGGCATCCCCTTTGCCGCGATGGTGGCCGAACGTATGGCATTGCCGATGACCTACGTGCGCAAAAAACCCAAAGGTTACGGGCGCAACGCCCGCATTGAAGGCGCAATGAGCGAAGGTGAACGCGTGTTGCTGGTCGAGGACCTGACTACCGATGGCGGTTCGAAACTGTCCTTCGTCGATGCAATTCGCGAAACTGGTGCCACCTGCGGGCATACGGCTGTGATCTTCTACTACGGTATCTTCCCCGAAACCGAGAAGACGCTGGGCGACCATGGTGTAAAGCTGCATCACCTTTGCACGTGGTGGGATGTTCTGGCCGAGGCCAAGGCGCAAAAAGCCTTTGATCAGGAAACACTTGACGGGGTCGAGGCGTTTCTGAACGACCCGCGAGGCTGGCAGGATGCGCGAAAATCGTGATTTTCAGCCTGTGGATGGCTTAGGGATAGTTGATTTTCGAATCGCATCAAAGCGCGCCTATCTAGTCAAGATATCCAGCCAACTCACCAAATGTTGCGGTAACGCTGCGCCCGTGTAAAACTAGGGCCAAGTTATCCCCATTGGGGTGGGCAGTTATCCCAAGGCGGGGGGCAGTTATACCAACTTACCCCCATTCATTTGCAGATAGCTTGAACCGGGGTGTGGCGTGTAGAACCTCGGAACGGGCAGCGGGGACATGATGAACGAGATCAGCAGTATCGAGCAGGCAGCGGCGCATATTCAGAACGCCGAAACCATGCCGCATTCCATTGAGGCTGAACAGCAGCTTCTGGGTGCAATTCTGACGAATAACGACCTTTACGACCGGGTCGCTTCTATCATTGGGTCCGAGCATTTCTATGACCCGGTTCATGCCCGCATCTATGAGGTCGCCGCTGCACGCATTGCAAAGAACGCGCTGGCCTCGCCTGTGACGTTGAAATCCTTCATGGCCGAGGATGAGGGCCTGAAGGAATTGGGCGGGCCCGCTTATCTGGTCAAACTGGCCGGCGCGTCGATCAGTGCCTTTGCGGTACATGACTACGCCCAGATGATATATGACCTCGCCATCCGGCGCGAGTTGATCCGCTTGGGCCGCGACATCTCCGACAAGGCCGCGCGGGTCGATGTAGCCAGCGAACCGAAAGAACAAATCGTCGAGGCCGAACAACAGCTTTATCAGCTTTCCGAGCAGGGCCAGACCGAACAGGGGTTCCAGTCCTTCCTCAAGGCGGTCACAGAAGCCGTCAATGTCACCAACGAAGCCTACCAGCGCGGTGGCGGCATGGCTGGGATCTCGACCGGTCTGGTCGATCTCGACAAACAACTGGGTGGTCTTCACCCCTCGGACCTGATCATTCTCGCAGGTCGTCCGTCGATGGGGAAAACCTCGCTGGCGACCAACGTGGCCTTCAACGTGGCCAAAGCATACAAACGCGG
Organism: Ruegeria sp. L11; assembly: GCF_056531755.1. Classification (NCBI taxonomy): domain Bacteria; kingdom Pseudomonadati; phylum Pseudomonadota; class Alphaproteobacteria; order Rhodobacterales; family Roseobacteraceae; genus Ruegeria; species Ruegeria sp. L11. The sequence continues at coordinate 428,156 of NZ_JBQFMI010000001.1, read as the reverse complement.
TCTGAAACCGGATGGTTCCGAAGGCGCAATTGACGGCGGGGTCGTCGGCTTTTTCTCACTTGAGATGAGCGCTGAACAGCTGGCCGGGCGCGTTTTGGCCGAGGCGTCCGAAATCTCTAGCCACAAGATCCGTCAGGGCGACATGACCGAGGCCGAATTCCGCCGTTTCGTGGATGCGGCCAAAGAACTTGAAGCCTGCCCGCTTTTTATCGACGACACGCCCGCCCTTCCGATTTCTCAGCTTGCCGCACGCGCGCGACGGTTGAAACGCACACATGGGCTGGACCTGCTGGTGATCGACTATCTGCAACTGTGCCGCGGCATGTCCGACAACCGGGTTAACGAGATTGCCGAGATTTCAATGGGCATGAAAGCAATCGCCAAAGAACTGAACATTCCGGTGATTGCCCTGTCGCAGCTTTCCCGCCAGGTCGAAAACCGCGACGACAAACGTCCGCAACTGTCTGACCTGCGTGAATCAGGCTCGATCGAACAGGACGCCGATGTCGTGATGTTCGTGTTCCGCGAAGAGTATTACAAAGAACGTGAAAAACCCGGCGATCACGAGCTTGAGAAGATGGAAGAATGGAAGCAGGCCATGGAACGCCTGCACGGCAAGGCCGAGATTATCGTTGGCAAACAGCGCCACGGTCCTATCGGCACGGTCGAGCTGTCATTCGAGGCGCAATTCACCCGGTTTGGCAATCTGGTCAAGCCGTGGCAGCAGGGTGGCGAGATTGAAGGTTATTGATCGCGAAAGGACAACCTTACTTGGGTTTTCCCGACTTTCCTTTGATTGTTGGCAAAGCAAAAAGGTTCTGTGAACCTGTCGCGCGATTCAGGATCTGGTGCGCGAACCAAGAATGAGGTCCGCCCACCTGTTTTCTGACAGATTGAACCATGCACTCACCAAAGCGTCGGATTGTTCAATGCAGACACGCAGTGCGAAGGGCCGCTAAGTGGCGCAAGCGCCTGACCATCCAGCGACTGCCCCAGCCAGCCATGCGGATGGCTCAGCTTTAGCGGCGGTTGTGCAGTGGCCTCAGAAATCTGCTCAAAACCTGTTTTTCGATAGTAAGCGGGATCACCATAGGTGAGTGCCACGTTCACGCCTGATGCCCGCAGGCAATCCAGACCATAGGCAATCAAAGCCTGTCCAACCCCGGCTTTTTGCCTGTCTGTTCGGACAGCCATAGGCGACAGGATAAATACCCGGCGCGCATCCTGTGGAAACAGCATTCGGGAAAAGATGGCACAGCCAAGCAGCACCTGATCGCGTCGCGCGGTGCACACCATCAGGTCCTGTGGTGGGGTGGTATCGATCATCTCTTGCACGAAAGCTTCGATAATCGCCCCCTCGTCCGGGCCTTCCGACGCCGAAAATACTTCTGCGAAAAACCGGGCTGTTTCGGACGGATCTGGCGTTTGTTCGGAATAAAAATCCATGATTTCCTCGGGATATGCCGCCGCACCGATTTTTGCCGCGATGGGACGATCTTGTTCACAAGATCACTTTAACACCTATGTGAAGACAATCCCGAAAACGGCTTAACACAGCAGTAAGTCGCCAAAATGTCTGCTTTTTTGGGTGTTTTCCGCCGTACCTTTCGTTTGATGGGCGCAATCTGTCGCGGAAAAAGCCCTTTCCCTCTTGACCTTGGACGGCGCAATGTCATGAACAGTCCCATGAGTACTGCACGTTTGACGATCAATCTTCAGGCCCTCGCCAGAAACTGGCGGACACTCGACGCGAAGACCGGGGTCGAAACCGGTGCCGTTGTCAAGGCAGATGCCTATGGGCTGGGCGCAGGACCTGTCAGCGACACGTTGGCAGAAGAAGGTGTTCGCAAGTTTTTCGTGGCTGCTGCAGAAGAAGGCACAACCGTTCGCGAGGCCGTTGGCCCCGGCCCGATGATTTTCGTTTTTTCGGGACATATGGAAGGCGATGCCGATCTGCTGCGCGGCAACAACCTGATACCGCTGATCAACTCGCCAGAACAGTTTCTACGCCATACAGAGACCCTGCCCGACCACCCGTTTGGTATCCAACTGGACAGTGGTATGAACCGGCTTGGTCTTGAACCTGCTGACTGGGCTGAGTTGCGTTCCAAGGCCGAAGCCTTGAACCCGGCACTCATCATGTCTCATCTGGCCTGCTCGGACGAGCCGGAACACCCGATGAACCAGCAACAACTGAAAACCTTCCGCGACATGACTGATGGGGTCGCTGCGCCGCGCTCCCTGGCAGCGACGGGCGGGATGCTTTTGGGGCCTGAGTTTCATTTTGACTTCTGTCGCCCGGGTATTGGTCTTTATGGCGGAATGCCCTTTGTCGGTGCAAAGCCTGTCGTAACCGTAGACCTTCCTGTCATCCAGGTGCGCAAGTTGGCCGTGGGCGAGACCGTGGGTTATGGAAACACTTGGGTGGCGCGACGGCCGTCCCGGATCGCCACCGTTGCTGCCGGCTATGCAGACGGCCTGCATCGCGCTATTGGCGGCGGCATCGACACATTTGCGGGCGACCAACCCTGCCCAGTTGTTGGACGTATCTCAATGGACCTGATAACCGTGGACGTCACGGACCTGCCGAAAGACCCGGAGCGCCTGCGCATTCTCAACGGTCATCAAACCGTTGATGATCTGGCCGAGGCTGCTGGTACAATTGGCTATGAAATCCTGACATCAATGGGCAGTCGCTATTCGCGGGGCTACGTGGAATGAACCCAATCAGCGCGCTGGGGGGGCTGGGCCGCACCGTGCTGGGCCTGCTTGCGGCCTTTGGCCGGGTGGCCCTGTTCGCGCTTGATGCAGTGTCGCACATCCTGCGCCCACCCTTCTATCCGCGTGAATTCGGGATGGCCCTGCTGAATATCGGCTGGCTGTCCCTGCCCGTCGTCGGCCTGACCGCCATTTTCACCGGCGGCGCGCTGGCTTTGCAAATCTATGCGGGCGGTGCACGGTTTAACGCCGAGGCCGTCGTGCCCCAGATCGTCGCTATCGGCATGGTGCGCGAACTTGGCCCGGTTCTGGTCGGCCTGATGATCGCCGCGCGCGTGACCTCGTCCATCGCGGCCGAGATCGCCACGATGAAAGTGACCGAACAAATCGACGCTCTGGTCACGCTGTCGACCCATCCGATGAAATACCTTACTGCTCCACGTGTGCTGGCCGCGCTGATCACCGTGCCTGCACTGGTCGCCGTAGGTGACGTTATCGGGATTGCGGGCGGGTACACTGTCGCTACGCAGAATCTGGGCTTCAACCCGGCGGCGTATCTGAAAAACACGGTCGATTTCCTTGAGATGCGCGACATAGTATCGTCTCTGGTCAAAGGCGCGGCCTTTGGCGTGATCGCGGCTATCATGGGTTGCTATTACGGCATGAACTCGGGCCGTGGCGCACAGGGTGTCGGTCGCGCTACCAAAGGGTCGGTCGAGGCCGCAGCCGTGTTGATCCTCGCCGCAAACTTTGTTCTCACGGGGGTGTTCTTCTCGCTATGATCCGGATGGAGAACGTACATAAAGCCTTTGGCGACAACCGTGTGTTGCAAGGCATGAACCTTGAGATTCCCAAAGGCACCTCAATGGTGATCATTGGCGGCTCGGGCACCGGCAAGTCGGTGGCATTGAAGTGCATTCTGGGTTTGATCCACCCTGACAGTGGCGTGATCTACGTGGACGGCAAAGATGCACAATCCGGTGACAGGGATGCGTTTCTGGCCAGGTTTGGAATGTTGTTTCAGGGCGGTGCGCTGTTCGACTCGCTGACCGTCTGGCAGAACGTCGCCTTCCGCCTGCTGCGCGGCTCGCTGAAACGTCCAACCGAGGAAGCGCGCGAGATCGCCATCGAAAAACTGCGCCGCGTGGGCCTGAAATCCGACGTGGCCGACCGTTTTCCGGCAGAACTGTCAGGCGGGATGCAAAAACGCGTGGGCCTTGCCCGCGCCATCGCCGCCGAGCCTGAGATTATCTTTTTTGACGAACCCACCACCGGCCTCGACCCGATCATGTCCGGCGTCATCAACGACCTGATCCGCGAGATCGTAACTGAGATGGGCGCCACCGCGATGACCATCACCCACGACATGAGCTCCGTCCGCGCGATTGCTGACAACGTGGCCATGCTGCACGGAGGGGTGATCCAGTGGACCGGCCCGGTCAGCCAGATGGATGCCTCAGGTGATCCCTATGTGGAGCAGTTCATCAGCGGGAGCGCTGAGGGGCCGATTGAGGCGGTGCGTTGATAGCAGTGATGCTGGACAAATAAATCAAAAATCATCGACGGAAATCTGACAGTTTTGCGTTAAACCAGCGCAACGTTAAAGTTTGTCGGAGCTTCCCCATGCCTACTTCGTATTCTCGCGCGCAAATCGCCCTTCACTGGGTCATTTTCGTTCTGATCGCAATTCAATTTCTCTTTCACGAGCCGATGTCTGAAGCCTGGGATCAATTCGAACGCGGATTGCCTGTCTCTTTTCAAGCACCAGTTGCTCTTCATGTATTCGGAGGATTGCTTGTCCTTGCGCTCGCGATTTGGCGGATTGCACTACGTCTGACCCGCGGCGCGCCGCCGCTACCGGAAAAAGAAACAGCCGCGATGAAGCTCGCCGCACATATCACGCACTTCTCACTCTATGCGTTGATGGTGCTGGTGCCCGCCTCAGGTGCCTTGGCCTGGTTTGGTGGGATAGCAGCGTCCGCCGAAGTGCATGAGATCCTGAAAACGCTAATGCTTGTTCTGATTGTCTTGCATTTTCTGGCTGCCTTGTTCCATCAGTTCATTCTCAAAACCAACCTGATGGCTCGTATGAAGCGCGCAGGATAAGCTTTTGAACAAGCATCCTTGAACCCACGATCCAACACCGTAATGTCAGGCGGTCACACTTAATAGCGTTGGCCGCCATGATATTGCGTTTCGCAACACTGTCACTTTTGGTTTTCTACCCCGTCGCGTGGTTCGCCCCGCTGATGCGCGCGGGGTTCCTGCCGATCTTTGGCCTTAGCGAAATCAGCGTCATCACCGGCCTCCAGTCGCTTTGGAAATCCGACATCTTCCTTGCGCTGGTCGTCACCATCTTTGCCCTCTTCGCGCCCTACATCAAAACCATTGGCACCGCGCTGATACAGTGGAACCTGCTAGATGCCCGTGTGCAGCCTGCGCTGAGTATCCTAGGCAAGCTGGCGATGGCGGATATCTTCCTGATCGCGCTTTACATCACATTGGCCAAGGGCATCTCTTACGCCACTGTTGAGACCGCATGGGGTCTCTACCTGTTCACGGCCTGCATCCTTGCCTCCATCGCTTTGGGCATTCTCACCGAACGCCACTGCAAAACCAACGCCCGGACATAGGGCGCTGACGAAGAGGAAAGCCCTGCAAGGGCTTGAAGAACCGCCCGTCCTCGGGCACCAAGACGTCATGGCAAAACCAACCTTCTCCTGCTCCGCCTGCGGCGCATCCCATTCCCGCTGGTCGGGCCGCTGCGACGGATGCGGCGAGTGGAACTCGATCATCCAGGACGTACCTCTGTCGGCAGGCCCAGCCAAGAAATCGCTGGGTTCGAAACGCGGGCGGTCGATGACGCTCACCGACCTGTCGACCGAGGAAACGCCACCACCCCGCACGCTCTGCGGCGTGGAAGAGCTGGACCGGGTGCTTGGCGGCGGGCTTGTTCCCGCATCTGCCCTGTTGGTGGGCGGCGACCCCGGTATCGGTAAATCCACCCTGCTGCTGCAAGCGGCCGCCCGCTTTGCCCGTGCTGGCGTCAAGACAATCTATGTCTCGGGTGAAGAAGCCAGTGCGCAGGTTCGCATGCGGGCGCGCCGCCTTGGGCTGGAAAATGCGCCGGTGCAACTTGCTGCCGAAACCAACCTGCGCGACATTCTTACCACGCTTGAAGCCGAGAAACCCGGTCTGGCGATCATCGACTCGATCCAGACCATGTGGGCCGACAATGTCGACAGCGCGCCGGGGTCCGTGTCGCAAGTCCGGGCGGCTGCTCATGAACTGACCGCCTTTGCGAAACGGCACGGCGTGTCGATCATCATGGTCGGACACGTCACCAAGGAAGGCCAGATCGCAGGCCCCCGTGTTGTCGAACACATGGTCGATACGGTGCTGTATTTCGAGGGCGAGCGCGGCCACCAGTTTCGTATCCTGCGGGCGGTCAAGAACCGCTTTGGTCCCGCCGACGAAATTGGCGTGTTCGAGATGACAGGCAAAGGGCTGTCGCAGGTCACCAACCCCTCGGCCTTGTTCCTGTCCGAACGCGGTACGCCCAGCCCTGGCTCTGCGGTCTTTGCCGGGATTGAGGGCACACGGCCCGTTTTGGTCGAATTGCAGGCCCTTGTCGCCCCGTCCCCCCATTCGCAACCACGCCGGACAGTGGTGGGCTGGGACAGCGGGCGGCTGGCGATGATCCTTGCCGTGCTCGAAGCGCGTTGCGGCATTCCCTTTGCCGGTCTCGACGTCTATCTGAACGTGGCCGGCGGGTTGAAAGTCAGTGAACCCGCCGCCGATCTGGCCGTGGCTGCTGCACTGCTCAGCGCGCGCGAGGACACAGCCCTGCCCTCAGACACCGTCGTTTTCGGGGAAATCTCGCTATCCGGGGCACTTAGACCGGCTCCGCAGACAGAAAACAGGTTGAAAGAAGCACAAAAACTTGGTTTCACAGCGGCAATAGCTCCGGCAGGTGGCAAAACCGGTACTGTGGCAGGTCTGACACTCACCCGACCCTCAGATTTGGTGGGGTTTGTTGGCGAAACCTTCGGAGCAGGTTAAAGTCGCGCCTTGAGGGGCAGAAAAGAACAGGCGAGGGCCATGGAAGGTTTTACAATAATCGACGGGGTGGTTGCCCTGATCATCGTGCTGTCAGGCTTGCTGGCCTACTCGCGTGGGTTCATGCGCGAAGTTCTGGCCATCGCGGGTTGGGTTGCGGCGGCCGTTCTGGCGTTCATCTTCGCCCCGCAGGCTGTACCTCTGGTCAAGGAAATCCCGGTCGTCGGAGATTTCCTGCGTGACAGTTGCGAACTGTCCGTGATCACCGGGTTTGCAGCGGTCTTTGCGGTGGCGCTGATCGTGGTCAGTATCTTCACACCGCTGTTTTCATCACTGGTCCAGCGCTCGGCCCTTGGCGGTCTGGATCAGGCTCTGGGGCTGTTCTTCGGCATCGCTCGTGGCATTCTTCTGGTTGCGATCGCATTCTTCGTTTACGACACCGTCATGACCGGCCAGTCTTACACAATTGTTGATGAAAGCCGGTCGGCCAAGGTGTTTGAACAGTTCAGCGGCCAGATTGAGGAACAAAACCCCGAGGCGGCTTTGGGCTGGGTTACGACGCAGTATGAACAGCTGGTCGCCAGTTGCACGGCAGGAAACGCTGAACCGGCAACAACTGCGCCTTCCAACGGCTGATAGGCAGTTCACCAATTCATGAAAGCCCGGCGCTGCCGGGCTTTTTTGTTGCAGATCAGACAAACCCCTCTCCACCGCACACGGTGCAGCGGATTGTTTTCAAGCCAAAGCATCCGTCACATCGACTGAAAACCGGTTTTCCAAAGATATCTCTGCTTTTGGCGACCTCGCCTGCTCCGTTACAGATCTGGCACGACGCGCGCCCCAATCCCCTGCACCGATGGCACCGCTGCCTGATCCGTTCCTGGTTCTTGTGAGGAGGTTTATGTTGCCACATTCAGGTCCCCCCGAGGTGCTGAGTTTTAGCAGTTCATGTATGCAATCAAATGCATGACAGCACATATGTTTGCGCATGTCACCATCTTCGTTTTTCTACGTCGACATGCGTAAACTTGGCCTGCGGCATTTGGCTATTGTGATCCTTTGATGACAGCCACGCCAATAGGCATTATGTGGGGGCCAACCCGCCACGGAATCGGAGCCACCGATCTTGTCCTTTCTGTATGAATGCGCGCTGATCGCAGTGATGGTCGCCCTAACGGCGTCTTGTTCCTGTGTTGCGAACAGTTCCGCTTTGAAGATGCAGAAAGTCCGGTGCCGAACTGCGGCCAATCCTCGAATGAAATCGTCATAGAAGTTGGAGCCCCTTGAATGTGTGGGATTTTAGGAATCGCAAGCCGGACACATGATGTCTTTGCTGAGATCTATGACGGGCTGCTGATGTTGCAGCACCGGGGTCAGGATGCCTCGGGGATCGTGACCTACAACGGCGAATTCTTCCGGGAAAAGAAAGCCAATGGTCTGGTCAAGGACGTGTTCAACGCCCAGGATGCTGAAACCCTTTTGGGTCATATCGGCATGGGGCATGTTCGCTATCCAACGGCCGGATCACTCAGCGCGGCCGAAGCGCAACCTTTCTTCGTGAACGCACCCTACGGTATCTATCTTGTTCACAACGGCAATATCACCAACACAGCGGAACAGCGCGAGAAAGTGACCGGGAAATACAGCCGCCACCTGCGCACCACATCGGATTCGGAAATCCTGCTGAACGTGCTGGCCGACAAAGTGGCTGACGCTATCAAGGTGAACGGCAATTCGGACCCGATCCGAAACATCTTTGCCGGTGTGAAGATGACGATGGAGCGGGTTCAGGGCGCCTATTCAGTCATTTGTCTGGTGGCAGGTGTTGGCATGTTGGCGTTCCGCGACCCATTTGGCATTCGGCCCCTTTCGGTCGCAAAACGCAATGTCGACGGTCAGGGGGACGATTATGCCTTTGCTTCGGAAGACGTAGCCTTTGGCATCAACAGTTTTGAAAAGCTGCGCGATCTGCGCCCGGGCGAGGCCATCCTGATCGACCTGAAAGGCAACATGCACGAGTTTCAGGCGGTCGAAGGCAAGCTGACGCCCTGTATCTTCGAGTATGTGTATCTGGCACGTCCGGATTCACTGCTGGACGGTGTCTCGGTTTATAAAACCCAGATGCGCATGGGACAGACGCTGGCGAAACAAATTCAGGACTCGGGCCTGGAAATCGACCGGATCATTCCCGTACCCGACAGCGCCCGCCCCGTGGCACTGGAAGCGGCGAAAATCACCGGCATCCCCTATCGCGAGGGGTTGGTGAAGAACCGCTATGTCGGGCGTACCTTCATCATGCCGGGTCAGGCCGAGCGACAGAAATCCGTCCGCCGCAAGCTGAACGCCGTTCCGCTGGAATTCGAAGGCCACAGCGTTCTGTTGATCGACGATTCCATCGTGCGCGGCAACACCATCAAAAAGATCGTTCAGATGTGCCGCGACGCCGGGGCCAAGAAGGTTTATGTGGCCAGCGCCTCGCCGCCGGTCAAATACCCCAATGTCTATGGCATCGACATGCCGACCAAGGCCGAGCTGATCGCAAATGGCAAAGAGATCGAAGAGATCCGTGAAGAGCTGGGCGCTGATGCACTGTTCTATCAGCATCTGGAGGACCTGATCTGGGCGGCCCAGGAAGGCAACCCGGACATCCAGGGATTTGATTGTTCCTGCTTTGATGGCAATTACATTACAGGCAGCGTTAGCGCGGATTACCTGGACAGTCTGGAAAACAGCAGCCGTGTCAGCCAGAAACGCGCGGATATGCAGGTTCCGGGCGGGTCGTGGAATGCGGCTAAACTCGCCTCAGGCTGAATGACTCCGCCCACCGAGTGCACGTCCAGCTTCTGTTCAGACCGCGAATCAAACCGTTCGGCATGCAGATAGGACAACCCTGTTCAGGGTGGCTCGCATCTATACTGTTCCACCGATGAGTGGAAATCTGCCACAACCCGGCGGCGATTCTTGCACGATCACAGGGACTAACAAAAAGGTCGCTACGTCGTGAATCGTGGAGTATGTGAAGGTCTTTTGCTTACCTGATCGTTTTGGTATCGGGCGGCAACCACTCACTCGAAATAAGGGGTTCGGAACTCATGCCGGGCCACGGACCATGTCAAACACCAATGTCAAAAGCGCGGCCACACAGCAGGGCGCGTTAAACAAGAACTCTGTTTCTGTTCTGGGGGTGTTCGGGCCCAAAACCGAACTGCACGCCTTGGTACGCCTGTCATCGGGCCGCGTGAAAGAGGTTGAACCCGGAAGCCGCGTCGCCTCGGGTACGGTGATAGCAATCGACGAACAGGGCATCATGCTGCGACAAAGCGGCCAGACCAAGCGGATCGCCATTCCCGGAAGCTAATCGCGACTTGACGCCCCTCGCGCAGGGGTTCAAACCGCAGCCATGACCGATCAGACAAAAATCGCCCTTATCACCGGGGCCTCTCGCGGGTTGGGCGCTGCGCTGGCCGAAGCGCTGGCACCTGAATACCATATCGTCGCCGTTGCCCGGACCACCGGCGGGCTGGAAGAGCTGGACGATCGTATCAAGGCGAAGGGCGGGTCAGCCACTCTGGCTCCCATGGACATCACCGATCCAAACGCCATGGCGACCCTGTGTCGTGGCATCCATGACCGTTGGGGCAAGGTTGACCTGTGGATGCACACAGCCATCCACACATCACCACTGACGCCAGTGCATTTTGTTGACCCCAAGGAATGGGCCAAGGCGATCAACACAAATGCAAACGCGACCTCGGTTCTGATCCCCTATGTCTCACCCCTTCTGGGCGAGAGTGGCCATGCGGTGTTTTTTGACGATCCCAAGGCTGGCGAGAAGTTTTATGGCATCTACGGTGCCACCAAGGCCGCGCAGATGGCTCTGGCCCGCAGCTGGGCCGTCGAAACCGAACGCACCGGTCCGCGGGTTTCGGTGGTCGAACCCGCGCCGATGCCCACGGCTGTCCGCGCGCGGTTTCATCCCGGGGAAGACCGGAGCGTGTTGAACAGCACCAAGGATGAAGCTGCGCGGATTCTGGCACTGCTTTAGGAAATGGCCCTGACGGGCCATGCCTCTGGCGGGGATATTTGCAGCCAGGTGAAGCCGGGATCAGGCGATATGCACGCCGTTGCGCCCGGCCAGATCGACGAAGAATTGCCAGGCGACCCGGCCAGAGCGAGACCCGCGCGTGGCTTGCCACTCAATTGCCTCGGCGCGCAAGATCTCTGCATCAACAGAAACGCCATAGGCGGCGCAATAGCGGTCGATCATCGCAAGATACTCGTCCTGATCACAGGGATGGAACCCAAGCCACAGGCCGAAGCGATCCGACAGCGAGACTTTTTCTTCGACCGCCTCGGAAGGATTGATGGCGCTGGAGCGTTCGTTTTCGATCATATCCCGCGGCATCAGGTGGCGACGGTTTGAAGTGGCATAGAAGACCACATTCTCTGGCCTGCCTTCAATACCACCATCCAGAACAGCCTTGAGAGATTTGTAGTGCTGATCATCGTGGCTGAACGACAGGTCATCGCAAAACAGTATGAACCTGTAGGGCGCTGCGCGCAGATGGTTCAGCAACCGCGCCACCGTTCCCATATCCTCGCGCTGCAATTCGACCAGTTTAAGGTCGGCATAATCAGCGCTCAGAGAGCCGTGCACGGCCTTTACAAGGCTCGACTTGCCCATCCCCCGCGCACCCCAGAGCAGCGCGTTATTTGCCTTATACCCTGCTGCAAACCGGCGCGTATTGTCCATCAACGTGTCGCGAGAGCGATTGATGCCGACCAGGAGATCCAGATCGACCCGGTTGACATGTGTAACAGGTTCCAGTCGATCCGGTTCGACATGCCACACAAATGCCGGAGCAACGGCAAAATCAGGCGCCGCCAAAGGAGCCGGTGCCATGCGTTCCAACGCCTCGGCGATACGGTTCAGGGCTTGGTCGTCCATATGGGCCTCCGGTTTTGTCTTGAGGGGTTCAAAGCACGTTCCAATTGGCACAACAAGAGTTTCAAAAGAAAAAGGCGCGCCCATGGATGGCGCGCCCTTTTGTTTTCGTCGGCAGATTTACTTGTCGTCTTCGAATTCCTGCATCATGTCATCATCCGCTTCCGCTTCATCATCGTAATAACCGTCAGCGCGCAACCGGTCCTCGCGTTTCTTTTCTACTCGCGCGACCAGGAAGATCGAAATCTCGTACAGGCCGTAGACCACCACAAACAGAATGATTTGTGTGATGACATCCGGTGGTGTGACGACTGCGGCCAGAACCAGAATGCCGACCACCGCATATTTCCGAACAGCGCCCAGCCCCTCGGCACTGACCAGTCCTGCCTTCCCCATGAGAGTCAGGAGAACCGGCAGTTGGAAACATAACCCAAAGGCCACGATGAACTTGATCGTCAGGTTCAGATATTCCTGGGCTGAGCCCTGGAACACCACACTCAGCGGTGCCGCGTTGACCCCGTCGGCCACGGCTTCACCCTCAGCCCCGAATTGCTGGAACCCGAGAAAAAAGTCATAGGCCAGAGGCGTGACGACATAGAAGGCAAAGCTTGCGCCCAGGAGAAACATAAAGGGCGAAGCCAGCATGAAAGGCAGGAACGCGTTTTTCTCGGACTTGTAGAGGCCCGGTGCTACAAAGCGCCACATCTGCATCCCGATATAGGGAAATGCCAGAATGAACCCACCCAATAGGGAAACCTTGATCGCAACAAAGAACCCTTCCTGTGGCGAGATGAAGATCAGGCCACAATCCTGCCCGCGCTCAGCCAGAACGTCACACAGGGGATTGGTCAGGAAATTAAAGGTCGGCGTCGCCACTGAAAAACAGATGATCATACCGACCAGAAACGCCACAACGCTATGGATTAGCCGTGTGCGCAGTTCGGCCAGATGTTCGATCAACGGGGCCGAAGAATCGTCAATCTCGTCGGTTTTGCTCATGTCTTGCTTTCAGTGTTCAGCGCGGCTTCGGCCTCTTCTGCCTTGGCCAGTGCATCGGCTGCTTCTTTGGCCTTGCGCTCGGCGGTGGCACGGGCGGCTGACGCCTGAACCTTTTTGGCCTGCTCGGCCCGCTCGGCCGCCAGTTTACCCGTTTCGCTGTCAGGGTCGAACTTTGTCGGATCGATGCTTTTCGCCATCTCCTGCGCGGCTTGCTTGACACCGTCCATGGCCGATCCCACAGGGTTCACGGCAGCGTTGAGACCTTTCTTGATCTCATTCACTCCGGCCTGATCGGCAGCCTCGTTCATGGCGCTGCTGAACTCGCGCGCCATTCCGCGTGCCTTGCCGACAAAACGTCCGACATTGCGGAACAGCACCGGCAGGTCCTTTGGCCCCACAACGATCAGGGCAACGATGCCGATGACCAGAAGCTCGGTCCAGCCCAGATCAAACATCCGCGCTTACGCCTTGTCTTTCTCGGTTTCAGGCGTGACGTCCTTGGCCAGCTCAGAAGCGTCCTTTTCCAGCTCTTCCGAACCGTCTTTGACGCCCTTCTTGAACGCGGTGATGCCTTTGCCGACTTCGCCCATGAGCGAACTGATCTTGCCGCGCCCGAACAGAACCAGAACCACAACGGCGATCAGCAGCAGGCCAGGAAGGCCAATATTGTTGAGCATGTCTTCTCTCCTTTTTCGTCGGCACGTTTGCGCGCCGGGAACATCAACTGACTCAGTCTTTACGCCTCGATCACTGGTCTCAAAAGGCATCTGCAACGGGTTGCGGGCAAAAATTTTGGAAAACGCGAGGAATCTAAGGGGTCGCAATTATCAACTGACAGGTTTATGTCAGTTGCTATCCGTTAGGGATTTGGCGTCGAAACAAGGTCAATGGAGATTTAAATGACCCACGTTGCTGAAATCGTCACCTTCACCCTGGCCAATGGCACCACACCGGAAGATTTCGTGAAACTCAGTCAGGCGTCTGAGGCCTTTGTGCGCAGCGCGCCGGGCTTCGCCCATCGGCAGCTTAGCCAGGGCGAAGATGGTCGCTGGACCGATTATGTTGTCTGGACCGATTTGAAAGCGGCAGAGGACGCCGCTGCGCAGTTTCCGCAACAGGAATGTGCGGCAGGCATGATGGCGGTCATCAATCCCGATAGTATCCAGATGCGTCACGAGAAAGTCCTATGGAACATGACTGCCTAAACGCAGTCAGAACGGCGTGTCATGCGCCGCACTGACCGCCTGTTCGATATCATCCAGATCCTGCGCGATGGCAAACTGCACCGCGCGCAGGACATTGCAGACCGGCTTGAAGTGTCGGTCCGCACCATCTATCGCGACATGGATACGCTTGTTGCCTCGGGCGTTCCGGTCGAGGGAGAGCGCGGTGTCGGCTACATGGTGCGCGAGCAGATCACCCTGCCCCCGTTGAACCTGACCACAGCCGAGCTTGAGGCGCTGAATCTTGGCATGGCCATCGTGGCCGAGGCCGCGGATACTGACCTGAAGGCTGCCGCACAATCGCTTGCCGACAAGATCGACGCTGTTTTGCCAACGCAGGTCGTGGCCGAGGCGGACAGCTGGAAATTCGCGGTCTACCCGTTTGCCGATGCCGCAAGGGGCCTTGCCCATATGGCACCGATCCGCGCAGCCATCAAATCACGTCAGAAACTTCACCTGTCTTATCGCCGCATCGACGGCGTTTTGACCGAACGCACCATCCGCCCGCTCCATATGGAATACTGGGGGAGGGTCTGGACCCTTACTGCCTGGTGCGAGCTGCGCAACGGATTTCGTGTTTTTCGAATCGACCTGATCGAAGCTGTTTCACCCCTTCCGGAGATCTTCGCCGACGAACCTGGAAAGCGCCTGAGCGACTACGACCCGTACGTCTGACAGGCTTCATCTTTTCAGAAATACTCTCGCCGAAGGCATGGCCCGGTACGGGCCATCTAGTCTCACTTCAGATAAGGTTCCGGGTCTACGGACTCGAACCCTTTGCGGACTTCGAAATGCACATAGGCATTGTCGCCGCCCCGCAGTTGAGCCAGCTTCTGACCACGGCGTACCTTATCGCCTTTCTTGACGGTGATCTTGTCGACATTTGCATAGACAGTCAGAAGATCGTTGTTGTGCTTGACCACAATGATCGGCACCTGATCCGCGTCCGCTGTGATCGCCGCAACCGTACCGGCTTCGGCAGCTGTGACCGACGTACCCGGAGCGGCAGCGATGTCGATGCCCTCATTCTTGCCTTTGTCATAGCCGCGAATGATAGTGCCGCCAACCGGCAGGGACAGCGCGGAAGTGCGCGTATTAGTTGGCGCTTCGGCGGTCACGTCGGGGGCCTCGGCCAATGGCGCAACTTTTTCGTCCGGCAAGGGCTGCGTAGCGCTGGGTGGCGTCGGCGTCGGTGATCCCTGTCCCGGTTCCGTCACCTCCGTGGCGGGAACGGGCGCGGCACTAGCCGCATTTTGCCGGGGCGCTGGCTGGTTCTTGACCGGAATCAACAAGTACTGACCTTCACGCACGGTAAAATCAGATCCCAGCCCGTTCCATTCCGCCAGAGATTCAACCGGCACCTGGTAGAGGCGCGAGATTGTATAGGCCGTCTCACCCCGCTTGACCTTGTGCCTGACCGGCTCCGGCCCAGCTGACACCGGCGCGGGTGTTGGTGCCGGTTTCGCAGGTTCCAGTGTTGTGGTCTGAACCGAACCCGACGACGGCACCTGATCAATTGCAGACCCGGCAACCGACGCGATGTCCACACCGCTGCCAGCACCAACAGTGCGTGGCAGTGCAAGAACCTCACCCTCTCTTAGCGTGTCCGTTGACTGAAGGCCGTTGAAACGCGAAAGCTCGCCCTCGGGCAGGCCAACCCGCGCGGCCACGTCCCGCACCGTATCGCCGCGGCGCGCCACGACCACCTGGTAGTTCGGATATGTAATGACACCCCTGCTGTCTGGTGCCGGGCGGGATGCCGTCGCGGATTGCGCTGCATTGGTGGTCGAAAATCCACCGATCTGCCCGCGAAGGTCATAATCCAGAGGCCCCTCGCACCCGGCCAGAATGGCCAGAGCGGCCACCCCGGTCGCACAGCGGCGCATTGCTGATTTGGATACTGCTCTCATAATTCTGTCCTCAACGCCTGCCCCTGTTACCCGGAGTTCCGGCGACCAATTCTTTAAGCCTATTACGCCTCGTCCTTTCCAAGCCCCTCCAGAAGGGGCACGAAACGGACAGACGTTAATTCGTCATAGTCCAGACCATCTTCGGTGCGCGTCACTTTGATCAACTGCTGCACCGCGTCCGACTGGCCCACGGGTAAAACCATAATACCCCCGATTTTCAGCTGCGCCAAGAGCGGGCCCGGAGGATCCTCGGCCGCGGCTGTGACAATGATCCGGTCAAAAGGGGCTTGTTCCGGCAGGCCAAATGACCCATCCGACAACATCGAAGTGATATTCGTCAGGCCCAGGTCGGCAAACAGCTTGCTTGTTTCGCTCACCAACCGCCTGTGGCGTTCCACTGTGTAGACCCGGCGGGCCAGTTTGGACAGGATAGCTGCCTGATAACCCGAACCTGTCCCAATCTCGAGCACCGTGTCCCGGGGCCTCACGTTCAGGGCCTGCGTCATCAGACCAACGACCGAGGGTTGACTGATCGTCTGGCCGCAGGAAATCGGCAGCGGCATGTCCTCGTAAGCGCGCCCTGCAAACAGGCCGGTGACAAAGCGACCGCGGTCCACCTGCTCCATCGCAGCCAACACGCGCGCATCCGTGACCCCCCGTTTGCGCAGGGCAAACAGGAATTGCATTACGGTTTCAGGGTCCAGTCCGCTCATTCGACCGCCTTCAATGCCTCCAGCATGTCATGTGCAGTCAGGTCAGCGCGCATCGGCGTGACCGAGATATAGCCTTCCAGATTAACAGCCGCATCCGTTCCGGGTGCGGTCGGATTGTGCTGATAGCCGCCCTTGATCCACAGGAACCGCCGCCCTGAAGGCGAGCTGTGCGGTTCGACCGAAAAACGCGTATCGCGCCGAAACCCCTGCGCCGCAATCCGCGTGCCCAGAACATCGTCTGCCGGAACCGGTGGGAAATTCACATTGTAGAACAGCCGGTAATCACCCTGTTCTGCCGGAGTTGCGTCCAGAATCCGGCGCACCAGATCTGCACCATACCGGGCGGCTGCCTCAAACGGGTCGTCAAGGCCCAGGTTGCGAGGGCCAAAGTATTGCGACAGGGCAATCGCTGGGACGCCCTGCAATGCCGCTTCCATCGCGCCGCCGATCGTACCGGAATACAACGTGTTTTCGGCCGAGTTATTACCCCTGTTCACGCCGGACAGAACCAGATCGGGAGGGGTATCCAACATGACATCGTGAAGCCCTGCCAATACACAATCGGCAGGCGATCCTTCGGCTGCGAAGCGCCGCTCTCCCAGCTTGGCGACCATCATCGGGTGGGTATAGCTGATGCAATGCCCGACCCCGGACTGTTCAAACGCGGGCGCGACCACCCAGACCTCTCCATCCGGTCCGGCCAGCTCAGCTGCAATCGCCTCAAGCGTGATCAAGCCCGGCGCATTGATCCCGTCGTCATTGGTCAGAAGAATTCGCATGTGCCCGATTTACCCCCGCGTTTGGCTCTTGATAGACCCGGGCCTGCGTTGCGGCAAGCGACGTGGCCCCGCAATCTGAGGATTTCGCGCACCACTTGGGCGGAAAACGAAGGATCAGCGCCTGGTCTCGGGAAAAACGAAACATCTGTCGCGGCGGATGGTCAGCCACATCACCCGGCCCTGGTTGGGGACAAACACGTTTGGAACCGTCGCCCTCAGGATCGAACCATCATAGTCCATGCGGAACTCCACCAGGCTTTCATTGCCCAGAAATCGCGCACGTTCAACGACACCACGGGCTGCCACACCATCTGTTGGTGTCGGCAATGGCCCCTTGCCGTTGCGGTCAAAGTCCAGCTTGATGTGCTGAGGGCGAAAAACGATCTCGACATCCGTACCATTCGGAATGCCCGGCGCCAGGAACTGACCAAAGGGCGTGTCCGCCAATGCGCCATTCACTTGCGCCCGCAAAACGTTGACATCACTGAAAAACGCCACCGCTGCCTTGTCTGCGGGACGCGTATAGACGTTATAGGGAGCGCCCTGTTGCACGATCTTGCCACGCCGCATCAGGGCGATCTCGTCGGCCATGCGCATCGCTTCTTCAGGCTCGTGCGTGACCAGCAGTACGGCGGCATCTTCTTCCTTGAGAATGGCCAGCGTTTCGTCACGGATACCATCACGCAAACGGTTGTCGAGACCCGAAAACGGCTCGTCCATCAGCATGATGCGGGGGCGCGGCGCCAAGGCACGCGCCAACGCCACGCGTTGTTGCTCGCCACCTGATAGTTGATGCGGAAAACCATCGATGAACCGCATCAGGTCGACCTTCTGCAACAACTCCTCGACCCGGGCGCGTTTTTCGTCCTTGTTGCCCTTAAGGCCGAAGGCTACGTTTTTGGCCACGCTCAGATGTGGGAACAGTGCAAAGTCCTGAAACATCAGTCCGATCTCGCGCCGTTCCGGAGGCACCCGGAACACGGTGTCGCAGATCAGCTTGCCATCAACATAAATCTCACCCGAGTCCTGCATCTCGACACCGGCGATCATGCGCAACGTGGTGGATTTCCCGCAGCCCGACGGCCCCAGCAGACAAGTCACCTTGCCTGCCTGAACGGTCAGCGAAACATCATCCACAACAACCCGCCCCTCAAACCGACGGATAATGTTGCGAATTTCCAGACGCGGTGGAATTGCGTTACCTGTCACCGATGGACCCCGTTGCCTTTCCCGATCAAATCCATCGGGCTTGAGCGGGGATAGCAACCCCGCCCCTCAGGTGCAAGGGATCAGCAACACCCGCCAGAAGCGACAGATGCACCCACGGCTTCAAAAGGGCTTTCGCCACCACAGCCTTCGAAAATGCCATAATGGGTCGAAAAATCGCCGACAAAGTCAAAGTGACGGGCAAATCGGGTGTCTTTCAGCATCATCCAGGTGTTGCCGCAGACCGGAAACACCTTGCCGGATTCGATAACGTGATGGTCATCCAGAACAAATTCATGCGGTGCGTTCGGCACGGTTCCCTTATAGATCACGGCTTGCCCATAATCTTCACAAGCCGGTTCCAATGCGGGCAGTTTGAACAGTCGGTATGTCGCGGACAGGAACTTCAACGGCGCAACACGCTCTTCCAATACCGGATTTTCGATCGTCAGCGGACGGTGCGTCACACGGCGCGGGTCGCCGAAACCGGCCGTTCGAGCCATTGACAGGAAATCATTCCAATAAAGCGCGCCGGACAGGCACTCGCCATAAAGTACTTCGTCTTCGGCCATCGCCTGCGGAATACGGCGGTCAGCATAGACATCCGAGAAATACATCTCGCCGCCCTCTTTCAACAACCGATGCGCGCCGCGCAGAACCGCATTCTTATCCGTGGCCAGGTTGATTACGCAGTTCGAGACGATGATATCGAACGATCCGGGTTCCAGATCAAGCTCATCCAGTTTTTCGATATAGCCGTGATGGAACTCCACATTGCTGCGGGCATATCCAAATGCTTCGGCGTGATACTCCTGATGCGCGCGGGCGACGTCCAGTTGTTCGGGCGTCATGTCGACACCCACCACCCGGCCCGTCTCGCCGACCATGGCGGACAAGGCATATACATCCCGCCCGGCCCCACACCCCAGATCAAGGATCGACATGCCTTCCAGATCAAGTGGGGCAATCAGACCGCAACCATAGTAGCGTGTCAGTACGTCGTCATGAATCTTTGAAAGGATCTTTTTGACATGACCGGGCATGTCGTCAGGCGTGCAGCATGCATTGGTCTGCAAGTCAGCACTGCTTTGCAGGACTTCACCATAATAGTTCTGCACCGATTCATGTTTCATCGCGCTTTTCCCTCGCAAATGGTCATGTCCGAGCTAAAGCAGCCGCCGGGTGTTCGCAATCCGGCGAAGGCGCTTTTGACGAAAGCGTGAGTGGTCCTGCGCGGTATTACCCAAGCAGGTCGAAGTCCACGCCCGCGCGAATTTTGCCATTCACCTGAACCTCAAGCCGGTGTGCGCCGGGAACCAACTTGAATGTTGTGGCGTCGCCCTTCAACTTGTGGCGTTTTTCCAACGTCAGTTTCCCGTTCTTCAAAGCCGCCTGCTTCAACTTGTGCACCTTGGCTGAGATTTTCCCGCCAGGTCTTTGAAAATGAATGACATAGTCAACCAGAACTGGCAGATCTCCAAACCCGTTCAAAGTGACCGAAAAGGCCAGAGCGTCCCCAATCCGAGCTTCGGAGGTCAGGTTGACTGCGACCTCGATTTCCGCTTCCGGGTCATAGCCTAACATCTTCATCGCTTCAGGATGCCCCGCTTTCACAAGCCCGCGCAGGGTGTGTGACGTCATCCAGTCCAGCTCGCCCTGATTCTGATGACCCTGGCTGCGCCACGCCGTCAGGCGATCCAATACCAGATCCGGGTCTTTCTTGGTGATGTCATTCAGGTGATTGGATACGGACCGGGTGACATACCGCGTCGAATCCATGTGCAACTTGTCCAGCAACGGCAGCGGGTCCTGCAAACCCAATGCGACCGCCTGCCCCCATGGCAATCGGGGGCGCGTCCCTTCGCTGACCAGCCTGCGCACATGGTAACTGTCATGAGAGCACCAGTCCTGCATCCGCCGCAACACCCGGTCCGGGTCATGGTTCAGGAACGGACGGATTGCCCATTCCATGGAAAACCTCTGTGTCAGTTCCTCCATCACGTCTAAAGCCAGATCAACATGCTCAAGACCTATGGTCGCTACCCACTCACCGACCGGCGCAAAGATGAAATCGCCAAAATCGTCATCCGTTTTCGTCGGATCCAAAGGTGCGGGCAAGGCGCGCAGGATCGTCGGGGCAACACCAGGCAAATCACCGGGCACCGCCTGTTGAAGGCAAGTGGCGATCCAGATGATCCGATCCTTCAGCTCTAACTCCAGCAATCGCGACATGACCGCAGATCGGAATGCCAGTGCATCAAATTCTGCATGAGAATCAGAAAACAAACCGCTGAGATAATTGACTTTCTCAGCGTTGAACATCTGATCTTTCAACGAAAACCCTTGCGCCATGGTCACATCGTCAAATTGGTTGCGCCGCCATCCAGCAGAATGTTCTGACCAACGATGAACCCCGCATGTTGAGAGCACAGGAACGCGCAGGCAGCCCCGAATTCCTGCCGCGTTCCATAGCGTCGCGCGGGAATGGTCGCCGAACGGTTTGCGCGGGCGTCTTCGATCGAGATGCCTTGCTGGGAAGCCACGCCGCTGTCCAGCGCATCCGCGCGATCCGTTGCGTGAATGCCGGGCAGCAGGTTGTTGATGGTCACGCCATGCGGTGCAACCTGGCGTGAAGTTCCCGCGACATATCCGGTCAAACCCGTGCGGGCTGCATTCGAAAGCCCCAGCACCGCAATTGGCGCGCGCACGGATTGTGAGGTGACGTTCACCACCCGCCCCCAACCTTTGTCCATCATTCCGGGAAGCAGCGCTTTCATGAACGCAATGGGGGTCAACATATTGGCATCCAGCGCCTTGATGAAATCATCACGCGCCCAGTCCGACCATAACCCCGGCGGCGGTCCACCAGCATTTGTCACAAGAATATCAACGCCCTGCGCCGCTTCGATCACCCGCGCCTGCCCTTCCGCAGTCGTCACGTCACACGCGACTGTTTGTACCTCTACGCCATGCTCTGACCTGAGGCGTGCCGCCTCGCTCTCCAAAGCGTCCGAACCACGCGCATTCATCACAAGATTTACGCCGGCCTCAGCCAAAGCCTCGGCACAGCCCAAACCCAGCCCTTTGCTGCTGGCACAGACCAGCGCGCGCTTTCCTTTTATTCCAAGGTCCATCGGATCCTCCCTGTCAGTCATCGCCGCATGTCTAGCATCGGCCAGACAGGGAAGACCAGAAATGGCTTGGGATCAGTAGAAGAACTCTTCGCGCACGATCTTGCCATCTGCGACGTGATAGATACCCACTTCACGCATATCAAAGGCTTCGCCGGTTTCCTTTACCTTACCCTGCACTTCGAAAATCACCGCAAAGCGGTCTTCGCCGTGCACAAACGGGTCGCTGACCGAAGCGCCAGAAACCTCGTGGGCTCCTTCCCACCATTCATGTTTGCCACGGATCGCGTCACGCCCTTGTACTTCGCGCCCCATGCCTGAGTAATCGACCGCTTCAACAGAAACTGCGTCCGGCGCATACAATTTCTCAAGATTTTCCTTGGCGCGGTCCTCACGGCAGCCAGCCACCAATTCATTGGCAATCTCTTTCAAATCCATTGGTCTTCTCCACAATTTGTTCACTATACGTTCTTATAACCACAAGCCTGTGATTCGAACCACCCCCTTTGTCTTGCTTCGGCAGGATTCCCCGCCTATACGCGCGGTCATGCTTGATACCTCGAACCAACCTGCCCTGCCGCCCGAGATTGCCCGTCGCCGGACATTCGCCATCATCTCGCACCCGGATGCGGGCAAGACGACGCTGACTGAAAAGTTCCTGCTTTACGGGGGCGCCATTCAGATGGCTGGTCAGGTGCGCGCCAAGGGCGAAGCCCGGCGGACACGCTCGGACTTCATGCAGATGGAGAAGGATCGCGGCATCTCGGTTTCCGCATCGGCCATGTCGTTCGACTATGGCAATTTCCGGTTCAATCTGGTTGACACGCCCGGCCACAGCGATTTCTCGGAAGATACCTACCGCACGCTGACGGCCGTGGATGCGGCCGTGATGGTGATCGACGGCGCAAAGGGTGTCGAAAGCCAGACGCAAAAGCTGTTCGAGGTCTGCCGCCTGCGTGATCTGCCGATTCTGACCTTCTGTAACAAGATGGACCGCGAAAGCCGCGATACGTTCGAGATCATCGACGAAATTCAAGAGATGCTGGCCATCGACGTCACCCCCGCCGCATGGCCAATTGGCGTAGGTCGTGATTTCATCGGCTGCTACGACATGCTGCGCGACCGGCTGGAGCTGATGGACCGCGCCGACCGCAACAAGGTGGCAGAGAGCATCGAGATTAACGGGCTTGATGACCCGAAACTGTCGGAACATATTCCTGCGCACCTGCTGGAAAAGCTGCTGGAAGAGGTTGAGATGGCGCGCGAGTTGCTGCCCGCGCTGAACCCGCAGGCGGTGCTTGAAGGGCATATGACCCCGATCTGGTTCGGCTCGGCCATCAACTCGTTCGGCGTCAAGGAACTGATGGAAGGCATCGGCGCTTATGGCCCACAGCCGCAGGTTCAGTCCGCCGAACCCCGCCAGATATCGCCGGATGAAAAGAAGGTCGCGGGCTTTGTTTTCAAGGTGCAGGCCAACATGGACCCCAAGCACCGCGACAGGGTGGCCTTTGTCCGCATGGCATCAGGCCATTTCAAACGCGGCATGAAACTGACCCATGTGCGGTCAAAGAAACCGATGGCGATTTCAAACCCAGTGCTGTTTCTGGCATCTGACCGGGAACTGGCAGAAGAGGCCTGGGCGGGTGACATCATCGGCATTCCCAACCACGGCCAGTTGCGCATTGGTGACACGCTGACCGAGGGTGAGGCGCTGCGCGTCACCGGCATCCCCTCTTTCGCGCCGGAACTGCTGCAAGGCGTCCGTGCGGGTGATCCGATGAAGGCCAAGCATCTGGAGAAAGCCCTGATGCAGTTCGCCGAGGAAGGCGCGGCCAAGGTGTTCAAACCTTCGATCGGGTCAGGCTTTATCGTGGGTGTCGTCGGCGCGTTGCAATTCGAAGTGCTCGCCAGCCGGATCGAGATGGAATACGGCCTGCCCGTGCGTTTTGAGGCGTCTCAGTTCACCTCGGCCCGCTGGGTCAGCGGTGACAAGGCCGAGGTCGAAAAGTTTGTGAATGCAAACAAGCAGCACATCGCGCACGACCATGACGGCGACATTGTCTATCTGACCCGGCTGCAATGGGACATCGACCGGGTGGTTCGGGACTATCCCGCCCTGAACCTGACCGCCACCAAAGAGATGATGGTGTGATCCAACTGACTGATTGCACAGCCGAGTCTGCCTGTGCAATTCTGCGCGCATGAGCAAGGATGAACTGACTTTCCCCGGCGGTCTGCCCGACATGCTGGACAGGTATGAAAACCGGCGCAGCCCGTTTCAGTTCGGCACCACCTCGTTGCCTGACCTTGACATTGACCTTATTGAACTGGCCGGTCGCACATTGCCCGAAAGCGCGACTGTGCCCCCGCCGAAGCCTAATACAAGCTGGGATCGCAAGCGTGCTCAGATTGCGCGGGAATTTGTCGGAAATTCGGAACTTGCCTTCCTGAATGCCCAGTTGATCTCGAACCTGCGAAAGCGGTCCTTCCCGCGCCACGCCCCGCTTCTGTTTTGCCGCCTTTGGGACGAACAGTCTGACCACCTTTTGTCCACGCTTGACCTGCGATGGCTGGTCTCGTCGGTTCAGACCTTTGCGGACCACGGCCAAACTGCAACCCAGCGCGAGGTTGGTCATGCGTTGCGCATGTTGTTCGGCATGATGAAGCTTTATGAGTTCGAGAGGCGCTTTTCCGGGCTGATCCCGGAAACACCGTTTCAGTATCAAAAATTGAATCGCGTGCCACTGCCCTATCAGATGAAAGGGTTTTCCCTTGGAAGCGGTGGGTTGGACGTCAATCTGATTGCTCCGGTCTGGACCAAGGCCCTAAGCGACACCACCATCGCGCCGCTGGTCGATCACTTGATGACCGAGCTCAACAGAGATCCCGGCGGTGTCTTTCGCCGCCTGAAACTCATGCGCGAAGCACGCGCGCAGCGCACATGACCACATGGGGTGTCGTGTCGATGGTCAGGGGCCCGACCGAAGATGTCCTTCGGTTCGTGGCCCATCACATCGATCTGGGCGCCGAGACCATCTATATCTATCTGGATGAGCCAAACCCGCGCACGTTCGAGGCGCTGAAGGCACATCCCAGTGTTTGCGTACAGGTTTGCGATGATGCCTATTGGCAAAAGCTAAAACGCACACGACCGGACAAGCACCAGGTTCGCCAATCGGTCAACGCCACCTATGCCTATCGTGAAACGCACTTGGATTGGCTGGCCCATATCGATGTTGACGAGTTTCTGTGGTCGCCGACCCCAATCTCGGATGTGTTGCGCGATATCGGGGACAAGGTTCACGCCGCCCGGGTCCGCCCAATCGAGGCGCTGGCAGGCGGCGAAGACCTGTACAAGGCGCATGTTCCACAAAGCCCGGCCCGAACACAGCTGATTGAGATGCTTTATCCCAACTATGGGGCTTTCGTCCTTGGCGGGTTCCTCAGCCATGTACAGGGCAAGTTGTTTGCGCGCACGGGATTGAAACGTCTGAGTTTTCGTATCCACAACCTGTTTCAGAACGGGAAATTGCTGCCGTGTAAATACGAACTTGCGCAGGTCGATCTATGCCACCGCCACGCGCCGGACTGGGATCACTGGATTGCACATTATCCGTTCCGCTTGGATCGCGGCTCGTATCAGGCTGGCATGGCCCCGAATGCCCCGCGCGAGATGGGGGGGCTGAACAAGAATGAATTGCTCAGCTGGATTGAAAGCGAACACGGCGAGGACGGGCTGCGCGCGTTCTTCAACGAGATGAGCGGCGCTGACCCAGAAGTCCGCGCCCGGCTGGAGCAGAAAGGGCTGATCCGCCACCGCGTGTTGAATCTGGACGGGAAATTGGCGAAACACTTTCCCGGAAGTTGCTGAATTGTTGCGCAAAACTCGAACCTGTCTCGATGAAACCCTGATGTAGCGGTCTTCATTTGACCCCGACCAACGTTTTTGTTATGTCCGCGTCCAAGCCGAAATGTCGCATCACGCGCATGGCCATCCGGGCCCGGCACATCTTATACGCGCGGGCCAGGTCAAGTGTCCGCATTCAACCGGACTTACATGACAAAGTTTAACGAACTGAACCTGAACCCGAAGGTCCTCAAAGCCATTGAGGAAGCCGGATACGAAACCCCAACTCCGATCCAGGCAGGTGCGATTCCGCCCGCATTGGAAGGGCGCGATGTTTTGGGCATAGCTCAGACAGGCACGGGTAAAACCGCCAGCTTTACGCTGCCAATGATCACACTGCTGGCCCGTGGCCGGGCGCGTGCCCGTATGCCACGTTCGTTGGTTTTGTGCCCGACGCGGGAACTGGCCGCTCAGGTGGCCGAGAATTTCGACACCTATACCAAACACCTGAAACTGACCAAAGCGCTGTTGATCGGTGGTGTCAGCTTCAAAGAGCAAGAAGCCCTGATTGACCGTGGCGTCGACGTTCTGATCGCCACGCCGGGCCGTCTGCTGGATCATTTCGAGCGCGGCAAGCTGTTGCTGACCGGCGTGCAGATCATGGTGGTGGATGAAGCGGACCGTATGCTCGACATGGGGTTCATCCCCGATATCGAACGCATCTTCTCACTAACACCTTTCACCCGTCAGACCCTGTTCTTCTCAGCCACCATGGCATCCGAGATCGAGCGGATAACCGACACGTTCCTGTCGGCCCCTGCCCGGGTCGAAGTTGCCCGTCAGGCGACCGCATCCGAGACCATCGAACAGGGCGTGGTCATGTTCAAAGGCGGCCGTCGGGACCGCGAAGCCAGCAACAAACGCAAGGTTCTGCGTGCGCTGATCGATGCTGAAGGCGACAAATGCACAAATGCGATCATCTTCTGCAACCGCAAGACTGACGTGGATATCTGCACAAAATCCCTGAAGAAACATGGCTACAACGCGGCCGCCATCCATGGCGATCTGGACCAGTCGCAGCGGATGAAAACACTGGACGGTTTCCGTGAGGGATCATTGCGCCTGCTGGTCGCCTCAGACGTTGCTGCGCGTGGCCTGGATGTGCCAGCCGTCAGCCATGTGTTCAATTTCGACGTCCCCGGCCACCCCGAGGATTATGTGCACCGCATTGGCCGCACCGGCCGCGCCGGCCGTGAAGGTAAAGCCATCACAATCTGTTCGGGACGCGACGAAAAAGCACTGGTTGCGATCGAAAAGTTGATCCAGAAAGACATCCCGCGCATAGACAACCCGGTTCAGGACGACCCCAGACCCGAACAGCCAAAGCCTGAGAAAAAGGCCAAAGCCCCCGAGAGCCCGAAAGAAGGCAAAAAGGTTCGCGAACCGAAGGGGCGCAGTCGTGGGCGCAAGGAAGACACCGGCCAGGCCGTCGTGGGCATGGGAGATCACCTGCCCAGCTTCATCGCGCTCAGCTTTGACGAACGTCGCGCCAGCTAGATTGCCAGAACAAGCGCTAAAATCGAAAACCCAAGCAACATCATCCCGGCGATTTCGCGCCGGGTGATCGTCTCGCGGAAGAACAGGATCGACGCCATCAGGCTAAAGATTAGCTCAACCTGCCCCAGCGCTTTGACATAAGCCGCATTCTGCAAGGTGAAGGCCCAGAACCAGCAAAACGAGCCACCGAGGCTGGTCAGGCCGACAAATACCCCGGTCTTTCGCGTTTGCCAGACTGCGCGCAGTTCGGCACGGTCGCGCCACAGCAGCCATATCCCCATGCTGGCGAACTGGAATGTCACCACTGCGGCCAGTGTTACCAACGCTCGGAACCACGCATCGATATCGCCCAGTTGCAGTGAAGCCCCACGATAGCTGACTGCGGAAAACGCAAACAAAACACCTGATCCAAGCCCCAATTGCGAAGCCCGATTGGTCAGATGGCGCCACCAGGGTCCGGCCCCTCCGGGTGTTTTTGACAACAAAAGAACAGCCATCAACCCCAACAGGATCGCGAACAATGCGCCCCGCGACACACTGTCCCCCAAGACCAAAAAACCAACAATCGCGGTCTGGATCACCTCGGTTTTCTTGAAGGTAATTCCAACGGCAAAATTGCGTTGTTTGAACAACGCCACCACGCAGATCGTTGCAAGGATTTGCGCTGTCCCTCCGATGACCGCGTAAAGCCAGAACAAACTGCCAAGCCGAGGCATGCTCGCCCCGGTTATCTGCAACGCAACATATAGCCCGATAACCGCCAACGGCATGGAATAGGCAAACCGCGCAAAAGTTGCACCTGCAGCAGATAATTTCACGCTGGCCAGAGATTTTTGCAGCATGAAACGCACAGTCTGAAAACTGGCGGCGGCGATGGTGACGGGGATCCAGAGACTCATGCCACCCGTTGTGTCGTCAATTCAAGGCTTTGGCCAGAGAGGATGTGGCACAGGGTCTTTTGCGCGAACGAAATACTGCCGGAAAATCTGTGCATAGGACCGGTAAACATAGGCTTCGTTGCAAGCCAAATACCTGTCCTTTCCTTCCCTGTACAACGATGGCAGGCGATACCACGGAGCCGCCGGGTTCATATGATGAACGACGTGCAGGTTATTGTTCAGAAACAGGAAAGCCAAAGGCCCGCGATCTTCGATGATTACCGTGCGGGCGCGGGATTTTTCATGTGCACGATGTTCCAGAAACGTGCGGATCTTCAAAAGCGATAACCCCAGATAGGCCGCGATCAGATAGGCCCAAACCGGCATGGCCGATTGCGCAACAACCCACAGCACCACTACCGCGCCGGGTAGATGCACAGCCCATGCCAGCAGGATCGCCCTGTCCCCTCGCATTAATCCGCGCCATTCGTCCCGCATAAACAGAACCTGACCAAGGACGGGCCCCAGCACCATCCGCCCCAACAGCGTATTGTTCAGGCTCAGGATCATTTGCGCCAGCCGCGGCAACCCCAACCAGATATGAGGATCCAGATAATTCGATTCCGGGTCGTCATAGGGGTCCGTCAAGGTGGCATCCTGATGATGCGCCAGATGCAGGTCCCGAAAGCGGTTATACGGAATGGCCAATGTCAACGGCAGTGCCATCAACGCCTCATTCAGCCATTTGGCACGAAAAGGGTGCCCATGCAGGGCCTCATGCGTCAGTGACGAATGCAAAGCCGCAACAACACCCAGAGCAGGGATAGCCAACCACAACGATGTGTTTGCCAGCCAGAACAGACCGGCAAGCCACGCAGCATAACACAAGACTATAAGGAAAAACGTGCCCCATTCGGGCGATTTGGGTGTCGTGGGGTCAGCCATTTCGGCCCCACGAAGTGTTCGCCCAAATTCTTTCGTAAATCACGTACATCGTCAGGCCGATGGCCGTGTTCACCAGCGCCAGCGCCCCTCCTACAGCGGCCGAGCCTGTTGCCAACAGGCCCACCATTGTCATGATCGCCAACCCCATCGCATTCCAAACGATTGCTTTCACGACTGATCTTCGCCGCGTTTCCATTCCGAACCCCGTTTTTTTCTTACTCAAAGCGTTACATCCGGACCCCGGCATTGAAAATTCTGAATATGATTAACAAAACTAATCAAATATGATAAAAATCACGGCATGCAGGAAAATATCGACAAGCGCGATCGTGCCGCGCAATTTCGTCTCCGCCTCGCCCGCGCGATGGAAGAGCGTCATGTCAGCCAAAGTGCCCTTGCGCGCAATATTGGCGTTGACCGCTCGACCGTTTCCCAATTGCTGACAGATCATGGCGCGCGGTTGCCCAACGCACATGTTGTTGGCGGATGTGCAGCGGCGCTTGGCGTTTCGGCCGACTGGTTGCTGAGCCTATCTGACAGGCCGGAAAGCGCGGCTGAGCTTCTGGCTAGCTCGCTGACCTTTACCGAGGCTCCACGCGCCCTTGTCGATGAACGTATCTTCGAGTGGCATCAGGAGGCCGCCGGGTACAAAATCCGCTATGTCCCGGCCACCCTGCCCGACATGCTCAAGACGCGTTCGATACTGGAATGGGAATACGCCCCGCATCTGGGCCGGACCGCTGACCAAGCCATCGGCGCGTCGGCGGATCGTCTGGCATGGATGCGCAGCGCCCAGTCAGACTATGAGATCGCCATGCCGCTATTCGAAATCGAAAGCTTTGCAAGCGCCACTGGGTATTATCAGGGCCTTAGCCCCGAGGTTCGGCTAGAACAGATCGATCACCTGTTGGCGCTGTGCGAACAGCTCTATCCGCGGATGCGGATCTATCTGTTTGACGCAAAACGGCTATATTCCGCACCCGTGACGATTTTCGGCCCGCTGCTTTGTGTATTTTACGCAGGAAGTCACTATATGGCCTTCCGCGACCGGGATCGGATCGAGACATTCTCACGCCATTTCGACACACTTGTACGCGAGGCCGACGTGGCCGCCCGGGACTTTCCAAACCATCTGCGTCGCCTCAGAACGGCGGTTTCCCGCGATGGGTGATGCAGCACCATCCAACCTGTGCTATTCTACTTTGGCGCGAACCATAAGGCATTCCGAACACAGACGGAGGAGCACAGGAATGGACGCAATTCAAACCGCTCAATACGCACGTGCACTTTTTGCCGCCCATGGAGACCAAGCCGAGGCCGAAGCCGCGCAAAAAATGCGCGACTGCGAAGCTGCCGGAAACCGGCAAGAAGCCCAGGACTGGCAGGCGGTCCGTCAGACCATCCGCCAGATCCGTGGTCCAAACCAGGGCTGAGTTACAATTTCGGGTCCGGGTTGACCGTGTGGCCATCGACCGCAATCACCTGTCCTGAAACCAGACGTGCCGCATCTGAGGCAAGGAAGACTGCCATATTGGCGACATCCTGCGCTTCGACGAAGCGCCCCATTGAGGTGCCCGAGGCATAGCCCCGATAGACCTCATCACGGGTCATGCCCTTGGCTGCGGCCTCGCGGGTCAGGACGCCCTCCATCCGAGGGCCTTCAACTGCGCCCGGACAAATGGCATTGGCACGGATGCCATAGGGCCCCAGCTCCATCGCCAGTGTTTTCATCAACCCGATGACCGCCCATTTTGCCGACGCATAGGGCGCCCGGAACGGGTAGCCATGTTGCCCGGCTGTCGACGAGGTCAGAATGATACTGCCCGCCCGTGCCGTTTTCATCAGCGGCGCTGCATATTTTGTCGCCAGAAAAGCACCGTCCAGATTGACCGCGACACAAGCACGCCACGCGTCCAGATCAATATCCTCAATGGCATTTGTCGGGCCGGCAATACCGGCATTGGCGCAGAGCACATCCAACCCGCCCGTCGAACGGACGGCGTCAAATACCGTGCGCATGTCTGCTTCGTCCGCAACATCGGCTCGGTGCCTGGTCCAATGTTCGGGCAAAGTATCCAACGCCGCCTGATCGATATCAGTAACCCGGACGTCATAGCCAACCGCGTCAAACGCCTCGGCCATGGCCCGGCCGACGCCTGACGCGCCAGCCGTCACCAGAACCCGGCGCGTCATGAAGGCTTCCTGATCGCTGCGCCTGCGCCCTCGGGATAAGGCAATCCGGCCTGAGCCTCTGCAACCCGCGCCATAGCTGCCTCGATTTCAGCAGATGGCGGGCTGGGGCGACGGGTTTCCAGACTGACATGCAGCAGAAAACTTTCGCCCGTGGCCAGCAGCTTGTCGCCCTCGTACATGCTGTGGAACACATGCAGTTTCTTGCCTTGCCCCAACAGCATCTGCGTGCGCACGTCGATTTTTGCACCGGCATGAGCTTCATCCACATAGCGAATGTGGTTCTCCGCTGTGAAATAGCTGCCGCCCGAGGCGATGTAATCCGCATCGCATCCGATGATTTCCATGAACCGATCGGTGGCGGCGGCAAAGGCCTCCAGATATTTCGCTTCGTTCATGTGGCCGTTGTAATCCGTCCAATCCAGCGGAACGGCCCGCGACAGGGTCAGGATGGGCTGGCTCAGATCCGCTTGATCCAGCGTCGGCAGCGCACCGGGTTTCAACCGTGCGTCATGTTGGTTCAGCACCGCACCCGCGCCGTAATTCTGCGCCTTGAGGGCCCGCATCATGCCAACAAGGTTGTTGTCGCGAATACGCTCCAGCTCTCGGATCGAATGCATCCCGGATTGTGCGTCAGATTGATTGGCGATCAAATCGACCAGTTCGTCAGTGAACTCGGGAACATCCATCAGCTTGGTCCACGGCCATTTCAAGGCAGGCCCGAACTGCGCCATGAAATGCCGCATCCCCGCCTCGCCACCGGCCACGCGGTAGGTTTCGAACAGACCCATCTGTGCCCAGCGGATGCCGAACCCCATACGGATGGCCTCGTCAATCTCTTCGGTCGTCGCAATGCCATCCTTGACCAGCCACAGCGCCTCGCGCCAGACAGCTTCCAGGAACCGGTCGGCAATATGCGCATCGATCTCTTTCTTGACGTGCAGCGGGAAAAACCCGAGCGATTTCAACAGGTCCTGCGCCTGTTCGATCATCTCGGGCGGGTTCTTGTCCGTTGGTACAAGCTCGATCAAAGGCAACAGGTAAACCGGGTTGAAGGGGTGCGTCACCAAGATCTGCTCGGGGCGCAGCGCTCCGTCCTGAAGTTCGGACGGCTTGAACCCGCTGGTCGAGGATCCGATGATCGCGCCCGGATCGCAAGCCTCCTGCAAGCCTTTGTAAACCTTCAGTTTCAAATCCAGACGCTCCGGCACGCTCTCCTGTATCCAACGCGCACCCTTAACCGCTTCGGCCATGTCGCTGTGAAAGCTCAGCGAGCCCTCGGCTGGCAACGGAACGTCACTCAGCCCCGGCAAGGACCGTCTTGCGTTGTCCAGCACCTCTCCAATCTTGCGTTCCGCCTCGGGGTCGGGATCAAACACCCGCACATCCCAGCCATTGAGCAGGAACCGCGCGGCCCATCCACCACCGATAACTCCGCCCCCAATAATTGCTGCCGTTTTCATGATTTCCCACCTACTGGCTGCGCATGTTTCATCTTTTTAGAAATACTCCGGGGGCTTGGGGGCTGGCCCCCAAAACCCGCGTGTCCATTATTTTGCAACAGGTGCCTGCTTGGTCAGCCCCAGCTTCGCACGGACTTCGTCAGGGCCGATCACGCGCGCGCCCATATTCTCGATGATGGATCCCGCACGTTCCACCAGCTGCCAGTTCTCGGCCATTACGCCCTTATCCAGCCAAAGGTTGTCCTCAAGCCCCACGCGCACATTGCCGCCCGCGAGAACCGAAGCCGCGACAAACGGCATCTCGTTCCGTCCCAGTGAAAACGCGCTGAAGGTCCAGTCATCCGGCACGTTGTTTACCATCGCCATAAAGGTATTCAGATCATCCGGCGCACCCCACGGTACCCCCATGCACAGCTGGACCAAAGCGTTTGGTGCCAGAATCCCTTCCTTCACCAGTTGCTTTGCAAACCACAGGTGGCCAGTGTCAAAGGCTTCGATCTCGGGCTTGACACCCAGATCGGTCATCATCTTGCCCATGGCGCGCAATGCCCCGGGCGTATTCGTCATAACATAATCTGCCTCAGCAAAGTTCATTGTGCCGCAGTCCAGGGTGCATATCTCGGGCAAACATTCTGCAATATGCGCCACGCGTTCCGATGCTCCGACCATGTCCGTGCCCGCGGCCACTGGAAACGGGTTTTCAACACCGCCGAACACGATATCGCCGCCCATCCCGGCCGTCAGATTCAATACGACGTCCACATCAGCGTCGCGGATGCGGTCCGTTACCTCGCGATACAGATCCAGCCGGCGGCTTGGCACGCCGGTCTCAGGGTCACGCACGTGGCAGTGAACCACTGCCGCCCCGGCCTTGGCGGCGGCAATCGCGCTGTCGGCGATCTGCTGTGGTGACCGCGGCACATGCGGGCTGCGGTCCTGCGTCCCGCCCGAGCCGGTTACGGCACAGGTAATAAAGACTTCGCGGTTCATTTCCAAAGGCATGGTGTTTTCCCAGCTTATACCGGCTTGTGCCAAGGGTTTTCCCCAGGCTTTTCCCCGGATTCCGATTTGCGTTCTGACCCGACTCTGGCGCAGCTTTGGGAAACCCACTTGGCAATATGCGAATCAAACTTGATGAAATCCGCAAAAAACATACTGCAACCGGAACACCGCGCCCTGAAAACAGCTGTGCTTGTGCTGGACGAATGCAACACGCTCAGCTTTGCCTCTGCGGTGGACCCGATGCGGGCCGCGAACCGTCTGGCAGACCGCCCGGCCTTTGACTGGGACTATGTGACCGCGACGCCAGAACCCGCAATGCTGACAAGTGCGTTGCAAGTGCCCGGTATTCCACTGGCCCGGCTGCAATCCTGCGACCTGATGATCGTGGTCGCCGGGTTCCAACTGGCCCGCCACGCCACCCCCAGCCTGCTGGCTGGTCTGCGCCGCATCGCCGGCACCGGCGCAACGATGGCAGGCATTGATGGCGGTCCCTGGCTTCTGGCCGAGGCCGGGCTACTGGACGGCCACCTGGCAACAACCCATTGGGAAGACCTCGAAAATTTCGCCACCCGGTTTCCCGAAGTTGATGTGCGCACCGACCGCTTCACCGTTTCGGGCAACCGCCTGACTTCGGGTGGCGCAATTCCGGCTGTCGAGATGATGCTGCACATCATCGCCGCCCGTCACGGCGCGAGTTTCGCCGCGCGTGTTGCGGGCCTGTTCCTTTACGATGGCGCTCCGGACCCTGGAAAACCGCAAAGCCGCACAGGCGTACCCCATCGCCACACAGCACTGACCGCAAAGGCCAACTCAATGATGCAGGCGTCATTGGATGATCCCCTGCCGCTGGCCTTTATCGCAGACCGCCTGGGCACCAGCCCACGGACGCTGCAACAACAGTTCCGACTGCGCCTGAACACGACGCCGCAGGACCACTATCTGCAACTGCGCCTGGCCGAGGCCCGCCGTCTGGTCACCGACACCGACATGCCACTGATGGATGTGGCGCTCGCCACCGGCTTTGCCTCGCAATCCAGCTTTGCCCGCGCTTTCCGCACCGCCCACGGTCAATCGGCCCGCGACCTGAGACACGAACGCGCGCATCCCACCCATCACTGACCGGATCCTTCTTCATCTGGCCAAAAATATCCCGGGGGCGTCGCCAAAGGCGACGGGGGCAGAGCCCCTAAAACGGCATCGGGTGCGCCCGATGTGCCCTGCTGATCTCGACCAACACATCCTTGGATAATTCAAGATCCACGCCCGCCAGAATATGATCCAGCTGTGCAACGGTCGTGGCCCCGAAGATTGCCGACATCATGAACGGGCGCGTCCGGCACCACGCCAGTGCCATATGCACCGGATCCAGACCATGCCGCGCGGCGATGTCCAGATAAGCTGCAACCGCCTCGAAAACACGACCGGATTTCCGGCCTCCCATCTCGGGCACAAAGGACATACGCGATCCGTCGGGGACGCAGTCATTTTGATACTTCCCGGTCAAAAATCCTGCCGCCAAAGGGGAAAACGCCATCAGCCCAACATCTTCATGCACACTCAACTCACCCAGGTCGGTGTCGAAATGGCGGCACAGCAATGAATATTCGTTCTGCACCGATGCCACGCGCGGCGCCCCCATCTGTTCGGCCAGCCGCAGCCATTGCGCGGTTCCCCAAGCGCTTTCATTCGACAGGCCAAAGGCACGGATATTGCCCTTGTCCACCTGAGCCTGCAATGCCTCAAGGCATTCCTGCATGTTGCTCAGCACTTCGTCCGTGTTTTCGCCAGACGGCGCATAATCCCAATTCTGCCGAAACATATAGCTGCCCCGATTGGGCCAGTGGAACTGGTAGAGGTCGATGTACCCGGTCTGCAATCGTCGCAAAGACCCCTCAATCGCTTCGGGTATGGTGCGGGCGGTGATCGGCGCACCATCACGGACAAAGGACAGCCCCGCGCCGGAATGCTTGGTCGCCAGAACATAATCACCCCGGCGGGTAGGATTGGCGGCATTCCAGTTTCCCAAAATCTCTTCGGTGCGCCCGATCGTTTCCTTCGCGACAGGGTTCACCGGGTACATTTCGGCCGCGTCGACAAAGTTGATCCCCGCGTCCAGCGCCATATCCATCTGCCGGTGCGCATCCGTTTCAGATGTTTGAGAGCCAAATGTCATCGTGCCAAGGCACAGATCGCTCACCATAATTCCGGTACGGCCCAAAGGCTTCTTCTGCATCGTCGTATCTCCTGAAAATTGCGGGCCGGTCAGGCTTCGGCCTTTTTCTCCCACCGCCCGGACTCCTCCGACCAGTATTGTGCGGAACATCCGGCATCCGTCAGCGCTTTCCACTGCCCGCGCGCGTGTTGTACAGCCATGTCGTCATTGCCATCGAACAGGATACAAACCCGTTCCAGCGCGGCGACTTCTTCCGCCTCGACCGGCGCTCCATCCACGGCCATGATGCAGGTCGCGCCATTTCCCGCCACGGCGCTGGTGGTCAGCAGGATCGGCTGGTCCGCGTCATGCGGACCGCCTGCGCGACCATGGGGCAGGAACCCGTCCTCGGGTCCCAGCCAAAGTTTTTCATCCAGCCAGTCCATCCGTGCAGGGTCAGTACCCCGCACGGCTATCCGCCACCCGGCTTGCCGCGCCTTGTCCAGCAGCGCAGGCAAGGTGTGCTCCAGCGGCTGGCGGGTCAGGTGGTAGAAATAGACAGCGCCCATATGCCTACTCGAAATTGTCCTGCACAAACCGGCTCAGTGCGCGTACGCCCCAGCCGGTGGCGCCTTTGGGCGCATAAGATGTCTCGTCGGCAACCGAGGCGACCCCCGCAATATCCAGGTGAATCCACGGCGTTTCCTCTTTCACGAAACGCTGCAGGAATTGCGCGGCGGTGACTGAACCCGCGGGACGACCGCCCACGTTTTTCATGTCGGCAATGCGCGATTTCAGCAATTTGTCATAGGCATCGCCCAATGGCATCCGCCAGGCGCCTTCATCCTCGGCCTTGGCAGATTTCAGGAAGGCATCGCAGAATGTGTCATTGTTCGAAAAGACACCAGCATTCTCATGGCCCAACCCGATAATGATCGCACCGGTCAAAGTTGCCAGATCGATCATGCCGACCGGCTTGAACCGTTCCTGCGCGTACCACATCACGTCACACAGAACCAGACGGCCCTCGGCGTCGGTGTTGATGATCTCGACCGTATCACCTTTCATAGACCTGACCACATCACCCGGACGGGTGGCGTTACCTGATGGCATATTCTCGACCAAACCAACCAGCCCCACGACATTGGCTTTTGCCTTGCGCTTGGCCAGCGCGCGCATGGTGCCCGCAACAACTCCGGCTCCGCCCATGTCCATGGTCATCTCTTCCATGCCAGCAGCTGGTTTGAGCGAGATACCACCCGTGTCGAACACTACGCCTTTTCCGACCAAAGCCAGAGGCGCGTCGTCCTTGGCACCGCCATTCCACTGTATCACCACCACTTTCGAAGGGCTGTCCGAGCCCTGCCCGACGCTTAGCAATGTGCGCATCCCCAACTCGGCCAGCTTGTCTTCGTCCAGCACTTCGACCTCAAGACCCAGCTCCTGCATCTCAACCAGACGGTCCGCGAATTCGGTAGTGGTCAAAACATTTGCCGGTTCATTGGTCAGATCGCGCGTCATCCGAACGCCATCAGCAATTGCATAGAGAGGTGCAAAATCTGCCTCGATCTCTACAGGCTTTGCGTGGCTGATTGTCACTGTGCCAGCCTTCTGGCTTTCCTTGGTTTTATGCGCGTCGAATTCATAGCTGCGCAGAACAATCCCCAGTGCCAGATCCTCGGCCCGCGCCTGATTTCCCACCATCACCAGCATGTCCTTGCCGCCTGCCAGCTTAGCCAGCGCCGCACCTGCCTTACGGGCTTCGGCGGCCTCGGGGCGACGTGGCAGAACCAGAACATCCAGCGCCTCAGCCGCCATCCCTGTGGGCCATGCCATCGAGATGACATCACCTGTCTTGGACTTTCTGAAACTCTCGCTTTCAACAAGCCGCGCCAACCCGCCCTTCGTCAGACGGTTTGCCCGGCGGGCTGCCGGGCTCATCTTACCGTCATCCGGAATGATGATGGCGATGCGCCCTTTGGCCTGCGCCATAGCCTCCAGGTCAAATTCCTGAAAACGGATCGGTATCAGACTGCTCATTGTACACTCCTCGAATTCTGTTCCCCAAGACCTAGCCCGCGGGGCACGCATTGACCAGATAGCAGTTTTCCCCGCCTTTCAATTGCATTAAGGTCCCGAAAAAATGACCGGCAGGCTCGGGGGAGAAAGACGTGGTACGAGAGGGCAGGCATACGCCGTCGCGCACAGCATTGCGCAGGCGCGATATCAGCCCGACGCCCCGCACTACAGGCGCAGCGGGGTTGTGCCTATGATCCTGGACCGTTATTTCGCTCGCCGGTTCCTGCAAAGTTTCATGGTCATCGGAGGTATTTTCCTGACCTTGATGATTCTCATCGATCTGATCGAACAGATTCGCCGCTTTGACGATTTCGACCTGTCTTTTGCCCAGTTGCTGCACCTCACACTGCTGAATACACCAGCCGCCATCAGCGAAATGCTGCCTTTGCTGGTCATCCTGTCCACCATCGCGCTGTTCGTTGGGCTGGCACGTACGTCCGAACTTGTGGTGACCCGTGCAACTGGCCGCTCGGGCATCCGCGCTTTGGTCGCCCCTGTCCTGTTGTCGCTGATCATCGGCGCTCTGGCCGTTGCACTTTTGAATCCCATCGCAGCGGCCACATCCGAAGAGTTCCGCCGCTTGTCGGATTCATACCGAAACAACGGCAGTTCGGCCCTTTCGATCAGCAGCGAGGGCCTGTGGCTGCGCCAATCCGCCGAGAATGGGCAGGCCGTTATCCACGCCCGGGCCACATCGAACCAAGACAAGCTGCGGCTGGACGGTGTTACCGTCATCACCTTTGGGCGGGATGGCAAACCAACCCAGCAAATTGTTGCGGATCGGGCAGAGTTGGAAGACGGGAACTGGGTTCTGTATCAGGCAAAAATCTGGGCCTTGCAGGATGGGCAAAACCCTGAATCCAATTCAGTTGTGCACGAGCGTCTGGAGCTGCCGACCTCGCTGACCCGACAGCGGATCATGGATACGTTTGGGCAACAGGATTCGGTTTCTGTTTATGACCTGCCCCAGTTGATCAGCGACCTGCGCGAGGCGGGATTTTCGACCAAACAATATGAGGTTTGGCTGCAGGTACAGCTGGCCCGGCCTTTCTTTCTGATCTCGATGGTTCTGATCGGGGCCGCGTTTACCATGCGCCACGTTCGGTTCGGCGGCACAGGGATCGCCGTCCTGACAGCCGTTCTGCTTGGATTTGCCATCTATTTCGTGCGCAATTTCGCGCAAATCCTCGGGGAAAACGGACAATTGCCCATCTATATCGCTGCCTGGGCACCGCCCTTTGCCGCAATTCTGCTGTCTCTTGGTCTGCTACTGCATGCGGAGGACGGCTGATGCGGCACATCGTTCCTGTATTGCTTACCAGTGCACTGGCTTTGTCCGTCCCGGCGGGAACTGCAGCACAGACATCCCAAGGCCGGCCACAACCACAGGGCACACAAGCGCAGCAAGAGCCCGCCTTGCTGGTGGCCGACAAGGTATTCATCACGCCTGAGCGCAAACTTGTGGCTGAAGGCAATGTCGAAGCCTTTCAGGGCGACACCAAGTTGTCCGCCCATCGTATCACGTATGACCGCGAGACTGGCGAGCTGATACTGGAAGGCCCCATTCGTATCGATCAGGGTGGTCAGACCACGCTGCTGGCGGATTCAGGGCAACTGGACAGCGGAATTCAGAACGGACTGCTGATCGGTGCACGCATGGTGTTTGAACAGCAGGTACAGATCGCCTCGGTTCAGGCGAAACGGGCCGCAGGACGTTATACGCAATTCAGCAAGGTTTCAGCCACATCCTGTCATGTCTGCACCGACGGCAGGCCGCCTCTGTGGCAGATCAGGGCGCGCAAAGTCACGCATGATCAACTGGAACGGCAACTATATTTCGAAGGCGCGCAGCTTCGGGTCCTGGATTATCCGGTATTCTACTTTCCCTATCTGCGCTTGCCTGACCCAACGCTAGAGAGGGCAACCGGCTTTCTGGTTCCTTCGATCCGCAGCACCTCGCAATTGGGCACTGGCGTTCAGGTTCCGTATTTCTTCAAACTTGGCGATCACAAGGACCTGACACTTACGCCTTACATCTCAGCCAAGACGACAACTCTGGGATACCGCTATCGTCAGGCCTTTGTGAACGGACGCATTCAGGTGGAAGGCGCTTATACACGGGATGATGTGCAACCCGATCAGGATCGCGGCTACCTGTTTGCCACCGGCTGGTTTAATCTGAAGAACGATTTCCGTCTGACCTTCAATCTGGAAACTACATCCGACGATGCCTACCTAGCCGATTACGGCTTGCCGGATCTGGACCGCTTGCGCAGCGAAATCGCACTGGAGCGGATCAAGCGCGATAGTGCGTTCAAAACCGGCCTGATCTACTACAAAACACTTCGGGACAGCGAAAATCAGGACGAAATCCCGTCCCGCGTCTTCGACCTCAACTATGAAAAACGCTATTTTCCCAGCACGCTGGGGGGCGAGGTTCGGTTGGCATTCATCGGTCATGCGCATGAACGTACCAGCGACACAGATGTTGTTGGTCGCGACATGGCACGGGCCACCTTCGATGCCGAATGGCTGCGCAGCTGGACTTTCTCATCGGGGCTGCGGGTCGATACAACGCTGGGGGCGTCGGTTGACACTTTCAACGTTCGCCACGACAGCAACTACCCCGACAACGTGACCCGATCTACGCCGCGCGCGGCTTTGACTCTCCGGTATCCAATGACCCGGCGCGAGGAATCGGGGGCTGTTCAGTTCCTCGAACCGATTGCGCAGTTCGGATGGACACATGTATCGGACACCGATGTTCCGAGTGATGAAAGCACTTTTCAGGAATTCGATCAGGGCAACCTTCTGTCCCTCTCGCGGTTTCCTGCTGAAGATCAGCGCGAGAACAGTGCCACTGGTGTGGTTGGCCTGAACTGGGCCCGGTATGGCGCGGGTGGCTGGCAGGCCCAGGCGACTGTGGGCCAAGTGTTTCGGGCCGACGCCGATCCAAACTTCACGCTGACATCGGGATTGCAGGGCACATCGTCGGATTTGCTGGTAGCCGGGCAGATCAGCACGGCCAATGGCTGGTCACTTGCCGGACGCGGTCTGATCGACGGGGATTTCAGCTTTGTCAAAGCCGAACTGCGCGGCGCATGGGCATCCGAAAATGCCGGCCTGTCTGGTAGCTATATCTGGCAGGAACCGGACCCGGCGGAAAACATCACCGAAGAAATCTCGGAAATTCTGCTTCTCGGACGCTACCAGGTCGATCAGAACTGGCTGACCAATGCCCTGGCGCGCTACGATCTGGCTGAGTCGGAGCCGATCCGGCTGGGTCTGGGTGTGACCTATCAGAACGAATGCGTTCGGGTTAACATGTCCGTAAGTCGGCGCTTTACTTCAACATCCACTATTGAGCCTTCGACAGAATTCGGCTTTACCCTTTCTTTGACAGGGTACGCCCTTGAAGGCGGTGGCAAGACATACAAGAGAACATGCAGTTGATATCAGGTTTCTCCAGGTTTCTCCGTTCCGGTTGGCTTAAACCGGTCACACCGGCACTGGTTGCCGCAGTTTTTGCAATCGCGCCTCTTCAGGGTAGCGCGCAAAGCCTGTTCTCACCCGCGATCCGCGTCAATCAGGATATTGTCACCTGGTACGAGCTTGAACAGCGCCTGCAATTCCTGAATGTTCTGGGTTTGCCCGGTGGTAACGAAGCTGACGTCAGGGATGCCCTGATTGATGAAAAACTGCGCAGGCAGGTCATGCGCAGCGCCGGCGTGCAAGCGACGCCCGAGGCCGTTCAGCTGGGCATCGACGAATTCGCCTCGCGCGGACAATTGTCGTCCGAACAATTCCTGAAACTTCTCGGCGACGCGGGCGTCGACCCTGAAACGGTCCGAGACTATGTCGCGGATCAACTGGCATGGCGCGACTATATCAGCTCGCGCTATCTGTCGCAGGCGCGCCCGACCGAGGATGAGATTGATCGCGCGCTGGGCCAGACGGGCGGTGGCGGATTGCAGGTCCTGCTGTCCGAAATCATTATCCCGGTAAACCCGCAAACGGTTGCCCAGACCGAGTTGTTGGCCGAAGAAATCTCGCGCCTTGAAGGGCAGGACGCGTTTTCTGCTGCCGCCGCTCAGTATTCCGCAGCCGCAACACGGGGTCAGGGTGGACGTCTGGAGTGGCTGAACATCTCGAACCTGCCCCCGGCGCTTCAACCTGTCATCCTGGGGCTTCAGACCGGTGAGATCACCGACCCGATCACCCTGCCGAACGCGGTCGCCTTGTTTCAGATGCGGGGCTTGCGCGAAGTCGCAACCGGCGCTCCGCGTATTTCAAAGTTGGATTATGCCGCCTATTACCTGCCTGGTGGGCGCAGCGCCGAAACCCTTTCGCGGGCCGCGAAGTTGAAAGAAGAAATCGACACTTGTGATGATCTCTATGGCATTGCCAAGGATCAGCCCGCCGAAGTTCTGGACCGGGTCGAAGCCGCACCTTCCGAGGTGCCCGGTGATATTGCCGTGGAACTGGCCAAGCTGGACCGGAACGAAGCGTCGGCGACTCTGACCCGCAACAATGGTCAGACGCTTGTGTTCCTGATGCTGTGCAACCGCACGCGGGATCTGGGCGAAGACACCTCTCGGGGCGATGTCGCCAACGCGCTGGCGCAGCAACGTCTTCAGGCCTTTGCGGCCAGTCTGGTGGAGCAGCTGCGGGCTGACGCTGTCATTACTCAGGAATGATGCGGCCCGTCGCGCTCAGCTGCGGCGAACCGGCCGGTATCGGTCCGGAAATCGCGGCCAAGGCGTGGGCTGAACTGCGCGATGCCTGCCCGTTCTTCTATATCGGGGACGCCAGCCACCTTCCAGCAGGCACACCCGTTGCTAAAATCGAACACCCAAGTCAGGTTGCTGAAGCCTGTGGCCGGGCCCTGCCCGTTCTTCAGATGGATTTTCCCGCCGCGAACGTATTCGGCCAGCCGAATCCGGCCAACGCGCCATCGGTGGTTGATGCCATCGAAACTGGTACCGAACTGGTACAGACCGGTGAGGCCGCAGCACTTTGCACCGCACCGATCAACAAGAAAGCTCTGATTGACGG
The DNA here is from genome assembly GCF_056531755.1 of Ruegeria sp. L11. NCBI lineage: Bacteria > Pseudomonadati > Pseudomonadota > Alphaproteobacteria > Rhodobacterales > Roseobacteraceae > Ruegeria > Ruegeria sp. L11. The sequence continues at coordinate 385,305 of NZ_JBQFMI010000001.1, read as the reverse complement.
CGCAGGGTTCACCTTCCCTGGCCATACCGAGTTTCTGGCAGCCCTTTCCGGAACCCGCCGGGTAGTCATGATGCTGGCCAGCGAGCAGTTGCGCGTCGTTCCCGCGACAATTCACATTCCATTGTCACAGGTTCCCGCAGCACTTACCCCTGATCTTCTGCGCGAAACGATTGAAATCACCGTGCGCGGTTTGCGTGATCAGTTCGGTATCGCGCATCCCCGCATCGCAGTTGCAGGCCTGAACCCGCATGCAGGTGAAGGCGGCAAGATGGGCACAGAGGAGCTCGACTGGATTGCTCCGATGCTGGCTGATCTGAACCCCGAGGACGCGACGATTACAGGCCCCCACCCTGCGGATACGCTGTTTCACGCAGCCGCCCGCGCCCGCTATGACGCCGCCATCGCCATGTATCACGATCAGGCCCTGATCCCGATCAAGACGCTGGATTTCGACCGGGGCGTGAATGTCACCCTTGGCCTGCCGTTCATCCGTACCTCACCCGACCACGGAACAGCACTGGACATCGCGGGGAAAGGCATCGCCAACCCCTCCAGCCTGATCGAAGCCCTGAAACTTGCCCAACGCATGGTAAAAAGCTCTTGATCCTTCACCTGGCTGAAAATATCCCCGCCGGAGGCACAAAAATCTCGGGCACAGCCCCTTTCACAGGCGCCAAGGTATTCCGATCATGAGCGCTATAGACACGCTTCCCCCTCTGCGCGAGGTCATCGCAACCCACCAGCTTTCGGCGCGCAAATCGCTGGGGCAGAATTTCCTGTTGGATCTGAACCTGACTGCCAAGATCGCCCGACAAGCCGGCGATTTGTCAGAATGCGATGTGCTTGAAATCGGCCCCGGTCCCGGTGGGTTGACACGAGGCCTGCTGTCCGAAGGCGCGCGCAAGGTCGTGGCCGTCGAAAAAGATACACGGTGCATTGCCGCCCTGAACGACATCGCCGCCGCGTATCCGGGTCGGCTTGAGGTGATCAACGGCGACGCACTGGAGATCAACCCGCTTGAATATCTGACACCGCCAATCCGCGTCGCCGCCAACCTGCCCTACAATGTCGGCACCGAGCTGCTGGTGCGTTGGCTGACACCGCCCGAATGGCCCCCATTCTGGCAGAGCCTGACGCTGATGTTCCAACGCGAAGTGGCCGAGCGTATTGTTGCCCAACCCGGCAGCAAAGCCTATGGACGCCTTGCCATCCTTGCCCAATGGCGGGCAGAGGCACGTATCGCCATGTTGCTTCCCCCCGGGGCCTTCACTCCGCCGCCCAAGGTTTCAAGCGCCGTGGTCCACCTGACCGCCTTGCCCGAGCCACGCTATCCCGCCGATGCCGCCACCCTGTCGCGCGTCGTGGCTGCCGCCTTCAACCAACGCCGCAAGATGCTGCGCGCCTCACTCAAAGGCATTGCCCCGGATATCGAAGACCGCCTTCTGGCCGCAGGTATCAAGCCCACGGACCGTGCCGAGCAAGTCCCGCTGGAAGCGTTCTGCGCTTTGGCGCGCGAAGTTAAGAAAACCTGATCAAACGAAAAAGCCCCGAGTTAAACCTCGGGGCTTGGTTCTTTTGACATCGGCTTTATTCTGCCGCCTCCGGTGCGTCCCCCGTGTCGGCAGGAGCATCCTCTTTTGCCTCGGGCGCAGCTTTGGGCTTCCGGGCGCGTGGCTTACGCGCGGGTTTTTCCTTGCGCGGAGCCTCTTCCGGTGTTTCAGCCGCCGGGGTTTCTTTGTTTTCCGGGGTCTCCACCAGACCGCTATCGGGCTCTGAAACTTGCTGAGACAGGTCCATTACATCAGGCTGCGGTGCTTCGGCCGGATCAGCCTGGCGGGTCGCTTCGCGTTCCTGACGTTCGGCACGTTCACGGTCGCGCTCGGCCTGGCGTTCGCGGTTCTGGCGCTCCTGCTCTTCACGGCGCGCGTCAATCTCGCGCTGCGCTTCGCTCAGCATCCGCAGGTAGTGTTCCGCGTGTTGCTGGAAGTTTTCTGCCGCCACGCGGTCATTCGACAGCTGAGCGTCACGTGCCAACTGGTTGTATTTATCAATAATCTGCTGCGGCGTGCCACGGACCTTGCCTTCGGGACCCGAGCTGTCAAAAACCCGGTTTACGACGTTGCCGCCAGAAGGACGATTGCGGTTATTCTTGGCCCGCGAACGGGGTTTGGAAGATCTCATCTTACTTTACGTCAGCCTTATCAATGCGCTGTCGCTCAACCCGTGTTTTGCACTGCTCTAAGGCGTTTGCCGTGACGGGAAGTCGACTTTTTGGGCTTGGCGTCAGGGGTGCGCTGCAACAGCGTCAACCTCGCCGACTAATCCTGAGTAAGCATGTCCTGACGGCGCAGACAAGAGGAATCTCGGATTTTCACCAGCTTTTTTCTACAGGTCGGCGTTTTTTGCCGCAAACCCGCCGCTCATCCCGGCATTCTTGCGCCGACGACACGATCGCGACCGTCAAGATCGGGGATTACCCGGACGTCCACCAACCCAGCGGCATCGAACAAGGCTGACACTTTTGCCGCCTGCGTCGGACCGATTTCGACAAGAATTCGCCCGCCCGCCAACAGAAAATCCGGGGTCGCCGCCGCGATCCGACGATACGCGCCCAACCCGTCCCCCTCATCCGTCAGGGCCATGCGCGGCTCGTGCTCACGCACTTCGGGCGACAGTTCTTCCATCTCACACACTGAGATATACGGAGGGTTGGAAACAATCAGGTCGAATTTGTCTTCAATGTTTTCGAACCAGTTTGATCGAAGGATCTCAATCCGCGTCTCTACCTGATGCTGAACCGCATTGGCACTGGCTTGCAGGCAGGCGGCTTCGCTCAGATCAACACCCACGCCCGTGGCACTGCTGCGTTCGGCCAGAAGGGTTATCAGGATACACCCCGAGCCCAGCCCTAGGTCGAGGACATGATCAAATGGTTCGCTCAACGCTGCTTCGATCAGGGTTTCAGTTTCCGGGCGCGGATCAAGGACATCCCGGCTGACGCGGAACCTGCGGCCGTAGAACTCCCGCTCACCCAACAGATGCGACACCGGAACCCGGATGGCCCGCAAGGAGATCAACTGGTCATAACGCTCGGCGATTTCGGGCTGTAATTCTTCCGGGGCAATCAATGTCACACGGCTGGCTTCAATCCGTGCAGCATGGGCCAGCAACAGACGCGCGTCGCGTGCCGGATCGTCCACACCGGCCGCACGCAGACGCGCTGTCGCCGCCACCATCGCCTGTGCCGCTGTTTGCAGACCTGTCATTGTGCCATCTCGGCCAACAGCCGGGCCTGATCATCCGCCGTCAACGCATCAATCACCTCGTCCAGATCACCCTGCATCACCTGATCCAGCTTATATAGCGTCAGGTTGATCCGGTGGTCGGTCATGCGCCCCTGCGGGAAGTTATAAGTACGAATGCGTTCCGAGCGATCCCCCGAGCCAACCTGACTGGCACGATCTGCCGAGCGTTCACTGTCAATCCGCTGCCGCTCCAGATCGTACAAGCGCGTCTTCAGAACCTGCATGGCGATCTCGCGGTTGCGATGCTGGGACTTTTCGGAACTTGTCACCACCAATCCCGTCGGAAGATGCGTGATCCGCACAGCCGAGTCAGTCGTGTTCACGTGCTGTCCGCCCGCGCCCGAGCTTCGCATCGTATCGATTCGGATATCATTGGCGTCGATCTGGATGTCTACATCCTCGGCCTCGGGCAGAACCGCCACAGTCGCCGCCGAGGTGTGAATGCGCCCGCCGCTTTCGGTTTCGGGCACGCGTTGCACCCGATGGACGCCGGATTCGTACTTCAGTCGCGCAAAGACGTTGTCGCCTTTGATATGGGCTACTACTTCCTTGATGCCGCCCAGATCCGAGGCCTGCTCTTCGATAATCTCGAATTTCCAGCCACGCGCCTCGGCGTAACGCTGATACATGCGCAACAGGTCGCTTGCGAACAAAGCGGCCTCGTCCCCGCCGGTGCCAGGGCGAATTTCCAGCATCGCCGGACGGGCATCTGCCGCATCCTTTGGCAACAATGCCAGTTGGAGCGCGTTTTCCGCCTTGGGGATGCGGGCCTGCAACTCGGGGATTTCCTCCTCGGCAAGCTCTTTCATGTCCGGGTCAGTCAGCATCGCCTGCGCTTCGGCCAGATCCCCCACCAGCTGTCGCCAGGCCATGATCTGATCGACCACAGGCTTGAGGTCGGAATATTCTTTGGCCAGCGCCGCAATATCACCACCCGACGCGCCATCGGCCATGGCAGCTTCGAGGTACTGAAAACGCTGGGTGATCTGTTCAAGACGTTCTTTGGGGATCATCCCGGCGGTGTCTCTCATCCGGGGGCTTTGGTCAAGGGCAACGTCATGCTAAGCTCGCGGCCATGAAACGGGTTTTACTTGCTCTGCTGCTGACAACCACGCCTGCCCTCGCCGATTACATCGGCCCTGACGGCAAGACGCGGGATTGCTATTGCACCGACACATCCGGGTCTCGCATCGAACTGGGTGAGATGATCTGCCTTCAGGTCGACGGACGCATGTTCACCGCGCAATGCCAGATGTCCCTTAACGTTCCCATGTGGCGCGAGGTTCAGGAGGGGTGTTTGTCGTCCAAATTACAGAGTGAGCCTTTCGACCCCATAGATCTGGACGATGCGTCCTGACCGTTTGCGCAACGACTAGAATTGTGCCAACCACCCATCGACCCGCGCCTTGTTCACACCGAAATCCCTGCGACCGAACCGCAAACGGCCATGGATGCGCAAGATGTCTCCGTCCTGCTGTACCGTGGTGTAGTCGGGAAAGCCGATCCATTTCGTGCGGGTAACATAGGTGATCATGCCCTCACTGACCGAACCCGCCAAAACCGTGGTGCGCGGCGTGGCTTGGGCAATCTCATCAAGACGCTGCAACCCGTCGGGACCGGTTTCAACAACGCGCAACGCACCACCCGGCAAGTTCTGGCTTTCGGGCGAAACCAAAGCGACGTGCCACCGCGCAGGGTCTGACGGTGCCAGCCGGACATAGGCGCCCGCCCCAACCACAAGCGCAACCACTGCCCACAAAGCCATCTTTTTCATCCCGCTCCATCCCTTTTGTGAACCCTAAGCGGAGCAAAACCGGCGGCAAGACATTCCACCGCGTCTTACCGCGACGTCACACCCGGCAGGATGCACAGCATCTCATAGATCAGGTTGGCTGCTGTCAGTGCAGTGTTGCCCGATGGATCATAAGGGGGTGAAACTTCGACCAGATCGCATCCCACTACGTTTACCCCATGCAGGGCATGGATCAGTTGCAGCGCTTGCGGTGTCGTCAGCCCTGCGATTTCCGGCGTGCCGGTGCCCGGAGCGTATGCGGGATCAAGGCTGTCGATGTCATACGAGATGTAAACCGGGTGGTCCCCAATGATCTTGCGAACCTGCGATCCGATCTGGGTCAGATTCTGCTGCCATAGCTCCCATGCGGGGAACTGGCGGAAGCCCCAGTCCTTGGCTTCGGTAAAATCCGAGGCTGCATAACCCGAGCCCCGAATGCCGATCTGGAACGTCTTGTCGGGAACAATCAACCCCTCTTCATAGGCGCGGCGGAAAACGGTGCCGTGGGTTTCGCGTTCACCGAACATCTCGTCATTCACATCGGCATGGGCATCCACATGCACCAGCGCCACGGGACCGTGTTTTGCCCTGATGGCTCGCAGGATCGGCAGGGTGATCGAATGATCGCCCCCCATCGCCACAGGGATCACGCCTTTCGCCAAAATGGCGTCATAGCTTTCCTTGATGATCCTGAGGCTGTCTGCAAGCGAGAAGGTGTTGATCGCCAGATCCCCAATATCGGCTATCTGCAAGCTGTCGAACGGGGCCGCTCTGGTGGCCATGTTATAGGGCCGGATCATCGCGCTTTCGCCGCGGATCTGCTTGGGGCCAAAGCGCGTGCCCGACCGCCACGACGTGCCGATATCCATCGGCACCCCCAGCACCGCCACATCCAACCCCTCAAGCGAGGAGGCCTGCGGCAGGCGCATGAATGTGTTCGGCCCGGAAAACCGCGCCAGATCATTCCCGCTAAGTGGTTGGTTGAATTCGGTCATGTGCGTAATGGTCCCGTCCCTGTTCGTCACTTGATCCAGCACATACCTTAAGCATGGCTAACTGTTGGTTAACGTGAACCCTTGCGGGTTTACCCATCTGCTTTATCCAGCTTGTTCCACCCCAACAGGCAAATGATCTGCGTCGCCACATGGGCCCCAGCAATCGCTGTCGCACCGGATGTATCAAAGGGTGGCGATACTTCGACAACGTCCCCGCCCTTGATATTGATCCCGGCAATGTCGCGCAGGATGATTTGCGCCTGAATCGAGCTTAACCCACCCCAGACTGGCGTGCCCGTACCAGGGGCAAAAGCCGGGTCAAGACCGTCGATGTCAAAGCTGAGGTAAACGGGGCTGTCACCAAGAATGTTCTTGATCTTCTCAGCCACAGCAGCTGGTCCCGATTCATAAACCTCGCGCGCATCAATGATGTTCACGCCCAGCGTATCCTCATTCGTCGTGCGAATACCCACCTGGACCGAGCGTTTCGGATCGACAATACCCGACTTTACAGCCTTGTAGAACATTGTCCCGTGATCCACGCGGGACATGTCATCATCGGCCCATGTGTCGGTATGCGCATCGAATTGCAGCAGGGACATTGGCCCGAATTTCTCGGCATAGGCCTTGAGGATCGGAAAGCTGATATAGTGATCGCCACCCAGCGCAACCGACGCCACATCAGCAGCCAGAATGGTTCGGATGTGGTCGGTCAGCGTGTCGGGAAAGGCCGGGATATTGGCGTAATCATAAGCCATATCGCCATAATCCACGATCGCCAGTTCACTCAGCGCATCAAAGGGCCAGCCATAAGGCGCATCGGGCGACTGAAGTGCGCTGGCCTCACGGATCGCCCGCGGGCCAAGGCGCGTGCCGGGCCGGTTTGTAACCGCCTGATCAAACGGCACGCCAGTAACGGCGATGTCCACTCCCTTCAGGTTCTTGGTGTAAAGCCGCCGCAGAAAAGACGTCGCCCCGCCGAACGTATTTTCATAAGACAACCCCTTGAGGTCCGGATTGGTGAATGCCTCATCCACCTGGTTTCTTGCGTCTTCCAGTGCCATGTCTTCTGTAGTCCCTTTCCCGAACCTTTATCAGCTCAACGGCTGCGCTTTTTCCACGATCCGCGCGAAAAACGACGCGCCCACCGGCGCGATTTCGTCGTTAAAGTTGTATTTCGGATGATGCAGCCCTGCGCCTTCGCCCTGCCCAAGGAACAAATAAGCACCGGGGCGCTTTTGCAGCATGTACGAGAAATCCTCGGCCCCCATCTCGCGCCCGGTATTGCCGGTGACCCGGTCGTCACCGGATATTTCACGCGCCACCTCGGTCGCAAAGCCCGCCTTTTCGGCATCATTGATGGTGGCTGGGTAATCGACATTGTATTCCAATCGCGCCTCGACCCCATAGGATTTGGCCTGCCCCTCGACAATCTCGGCCATGCGCCGCATCACCATCTGCTGGACGTTCGGGTCGAATGTTCGAACGGTACCGTTGATATAGGCCGTATCCGGGATCACGTTGTTGACCGTGCCGGTGTGGATCTGCGTGACCGAGACGACAAGATCATCCAGCGCATAATGGTTGCGGCTGACAATGGTCTGAATGGCCTGCGCAATCCCACAGGCCGCCATAACCGGATCACGGGTTTCATGCGGCATCGCACCGTGACCGCCAACACCCTGAATATGCACTTCGAAAGTATCGACAGCCGCCATGATCGGCCCCGGCGTTGTATAGAATGTCCCTTCGGCAAATCCCGGCGCGTTGTGCAGCGCATAGACCTGCGAGATGTCGAACCTGTCCATGATGCCTTCTTCGACCATCACGCCAGCACCACCGCCATCTTCCTCGGCGGGTTGAAAGATCAGCGCCACGCGACCGCTGAAATTTCGCGTCTCGGCCAGATAACGTGCCGCGCCCAGTAGCATGGTAGTATGCCCGTCATGGCCGCAGGCATGCATCTTTCCGGGGTTCTGAGAGGCATAGTCAACGCCCGTTTCCTCGGTAATTGGCAACGCATCCATATCGGCGCGCAAGCCAATCGTCGGCCCGTCGCCCTGCCCGTTGATGATCGCGACCATCCCGGTCTTTGCGATCCCCTCATGCAACTCATCAACCCCGAACTCACGCAGACGTTCGGCCACAAAGGCTGCCGTTTCATGGCATTCGAATTCCAACTCGGGGATGGTATGCAGATACTGGCGCCATCTGGTCATGTCGGCAGAGAAATCGGCAATTCGGTTGACGACGGGCATCTGGGGTGGACTCCTGATCGGGACTGCGGAATGGATGCATCTGACACCGGAATGAAAGGGTTCGCAATGGCTGAAAATCCTCTGATCCATGACAGCAATGCAGGTATCGAACGGCTGCTGGAAATCATGCGCCGCCTGCGCGATCCGCAATCTGGCTGCCCGTGGGACATCGAACAGGATTTCGCGACCATCGCCCCCTATACGATCGAAGAGGCCTATGAGGTCGCTGACGCCATCGAACGCGAAGCCTATGACGAGCTTAAGGGAGAGCTGGGGGATTTGCTGTTCCAATCCGTGTTTCACGCCCAAATGGCAGAAGAAGCAGGACATTTCACCTTTCAGGACGTGGTGCGCACCATGTCCGACAAGATGGTCAGCCGCCATCCGCATGTGTTTGGCGATGAATCCCGCGACAAGTCGGCCGACCAGCAAACCAAAGATTGGGAAGCCATCAAAGCCGCCGAGCGGGCGGGCAAAGAACAAAAAGGTGCACTGGACGGTGTGGCTGCAAACCTGCCCGCCCTGTTGCGCGCGCATAAGCTGCAAAAACGTGCCGCTCGAGTGGGGTTCGACTGGCCTGACGCCAGCCATGTGCTGGCCAAGATCACCGAAGAAGCGGCCGAACTGGAAGAGGCGCGCGACAAAATGGATGCCGACGCGCTGGAAGACGAGTTCGGCGATCTGCTGTTCGTGATGGTCAATCTGGGCCGTCATCTTGGCATCGAACCCGAAGCCGCCCTGCGTCGCACCAATGCCAAGTTCACCCGTCGCTTTGAAAAGGTCGAAGCCCGGCTGGCCGAACGGGGCAAGACCCCCACGCAAAGCGATCTGGCCGAGATGGATGCGCTTTGGGACGAGGTCAAAACGGAAGAGCATCGCGCCAACGGCAAACTCCCGCCGGCGGATGCACTGGCGGCGACCAGAAACGGGTAGACAAGCGATCCGACACTTGCGAGTGTCCCACCTTCACGACCCCCGGAGACGCCAATGCCCCCTCGCAAGATCATCATCGACACCGATCCCGGACAGGATGACGCCGTCGCCATACTGTTGGCGCTGGCCAGCCCGGACGAGATCGAGGTTCTGGGTATCACGGCCGTCGCGGGTAACGTCCCACTCGCCCTTACGGCCAAGAACGCCCGAATCGTTTGTGAATTGGCCGGACGTACGGATGTGCCGGTTTATGCGGGCTGCGACAAACCGCTGAACCGCCCGCTTGTAACCGCAGAACATGTGCACGGAAAAACCGGGCTGGATGGCCCGGTCCTGCCGGATCCGCAGATGCCCTTGGCTGAAGGTCACGCTGTGGACTTCATCATCGACACCCTGCGCTCTGAAGAATCTGGGACGGTGACCCTGTGTCCACTGGGGCCGCTGACAAACATCGCGACTGCATTTCGCAAAGCCCCCGATATTATCGACCGCGTGCAGGAAATCGTCTTGATGGGTGGGGCATATTTCGAAGTCGGCAACATCACCCCCACCGCTGAATTCAACATCTATGTCGACCCAGAAGCTGCTGATATCGTTTTTAAATCCGGAAGGCCAATCGTTGTCATGCCATTGGATGTCACACACAAAGCGCTGGTGACCAAATCACGAAACGACGCGTTCCGCGCATTGGACAGCAAGGTTGGACATGCCGTGGCCGAGATGACGGATTTCTTTGAACGCTTCGACAAAGAGAAATACGGCAGCGCAGGCGCCCCCCTGCACGACCCTTGCGTCACCGCCTATCTGATCCGCCCCGAGCTGTTTTCGGGTCGCCGGGTGAATGTTGAGATTGAAACAGGGTCCGACCTTACCCTGGGCATGACCGTTGCGGATTGGTGGGGTGTCACCAACCGCGCACCAAATGCGTTGTTCATGGGGGAAATCGACGCTGACGGCTTTTTCACCTTGCTGACAGAAAGGCTGGCCAGATTATGAGCGCCGCCCTCCGCCTTGCGCGCCCCGAAGATCTGGATCGCCTTATGACGCTGGTCACCGCCTTTCATACCGAGGCCGGGCTGACACAGGACGCCGACAAGACACGCAATGCCCTCGCCCCCATGCTGGATGGCATCCCTCATGGCTGTGTCTATCTGATCGGACCCGGGCGCGCGCCTTTGGGATATATCGTCCTGACCTTTGGCTGGTCAGTCGAGTTCGGCGGCATGGACGGTTTCGTGGACGAGATCTATATACGTCCCGCCGTTCGGGGCCGCGGCATCGCCACCGAAGTTCTTTTGGACCTGCCCAAAGCTCTTGCCGGGGCAGGCCTGATGGCTCTTCACTTGGAAGTCGACCGAAACAATGAAACTGCCCAAAAACTCTATCTGCGCACGGGGTTCAGACAACGCGACAGCTATATGCTGATGAGCAAGGTACTTTAGCGCGACTCGCCACGGAAGATATTAGCCGGGTTCATGTCCTGAACCGGGTCATTCGACGAAACCTGTTCTCCGGTTATCGGATACGTTCCTGGACCCGCGCAGGCGGACAATACTGTGATGGACGCTGTGGCGATTATCAGAAGGAATTTGGATACAGACATCGTGGTCTCCTTTCTGCGATGAAGACAAACTACGGCATTCGGTGTGGACGTGATAAGTAACAAGTTCACACATAAGAATAGATAAGCCACATTTTTATTGTCAAAAACCTCCAAAACAGACGGATATATCCCTGAAAACTCTAACTTTTCTCAGGCCCGCGCGTGTCATTCTCAAATAGCGGCATCTCGAAAAAAAGCAGGTGGTCACGTGCGATTTCAGGAGTTTGGTAATAGGCGTCGCGCAGGTGAAAGCCCAAAGACAGGTATAACCGAGTCGCCGCTTCCAGGGGTTTGCCGGTGTCCATTCGAATATAGTCGAACCCAAGATCTCGACACATTTCGATCAGCGAAAGCATGATGGCACAGCCTGCGCCGGTCCCCCTTGCTGCGTCAGTTACAAATACGCGTTTGATTTCAGCCACACCAGGCTCGTACGTGTGAAACATGCCGCAGCCGACCGGTTCCCCATGCAGTAATGCCAGTTTGATCCCACCGTTCGGCGGCGTGTGTTCCGCGTCGATGTTGTCCATTACACGGGTGTATTTTTCGCTTGGGTAGAAGGCCCGAACGATCTGGGCGGTTCTTTCATCCAGTGCGAGCAGGAAATCCCTGTAATCCCAACACAAACGCCGAACCGCTTCAAACTGGTCCGGCGTTTCCGGTTCGATGATGTTCAGCACAATGCGACCCCCGGATTAAACCCGGGGGTCAGCCTAGCACCACGCGCGTTACTTGCGAAGGATCGACGCGCCTGCGTATTCCGCAACCTCGCCCAGTGATTCCTCGATGCGGATCAACTGGTTGTATTTGGCCAACCGGTCCGACCGCGCCAGCGAGCCAGTTTTGATCTGACCGCAATTGGTCGCCACCGCCAGATCAGCAATGGTGGCATCCTCGGTCTCGCCCGAACGGTGCGACATCACGTTTGTGTAACGCGCACGGTGCGCCATATCGACGGCGCGCAGGGTTTCAGTCAGCGATCCGATCTGGTTCACCTTGACCAGCATCGAGTTCGCGCAGCCGCGCTTGATGCCTTCGGCCAAGCGCGCCGGATTGGTCACAAACAGGTCGTCGCCCACCAGCTGCACCTTGTCGCCGATGGCGTCGGTCAAGGCTTTCCAGCCGTCCCAGTCATCCTCGGACATGCCGTCTTCGATCGAGATGATCGGATAGTCATTGACCAGCGCCGCCAGATAGGCTGCGTTTTCCTCGGACGTCAGGGTGATCCCCTCGCCCGCCAGAACGTATTTGCCGTCCTTGTAATACTCGGTCGCCGCGCAATCCAAGGCCAGGTGGATTTCTTCTCCCGGTTTGTAGCCCGCCTTTTCAATGGACTTCAGGATGAAATCCAGCGCCTCGCGGGTACTGGCGATGTTCGGGGCAAAACCGCCCTCGTCACCGACACCGGTGGCCAGACCGGCAGCCGACAGCTCTTTCTTCAGGGTGTGGAACACTTCGGACCCCATGCGCACGGCTTCGCGAATATTCGCAGCCGAGGTTGGCATGATCATGAATTCCTGAATGTCGATCGGGTTGTCAGCGTGTTCGCCGCCATTGATGATATTCATCATCGGCACCGGCAGCACGCGGGCCGAGGTGCCGCCGACGTAGCGATAAAGGGGCTGCGTGGTGAAATCGGCTGCTGCCTTTGCTGTGGCCAGCGACACGCCCAGAATGGCGTTGGCACCCAGACGGCCTTTGTTATTGGTTCCGTCCAGTTCAATCATCGCCTGATCGATGGCCACTTGTTCTGTCGCGTCAAAGCCCACCAATTCCTCGGCGATCTCACCATTCACGGCGGCCACGGCTTCCAGAACCCCTTTGCCCATATAGCGGGATTTGTCGCCGTCGCGTTTTTCAACGGCTTCATGTGCGCCGGTGGACGCACCGGACGGTACGGCGGCGCGGCCCATGGTGCCGTCTTCCAGAATCACGTCGACCTCGACCGTCGGGTTGCCCCGGCTGTCCAGAATTTCGCGCGCGTGGATGTCAATGATGGTGCTCATGAGGTCTGTCCCTATGGCTGCAGTCGGTTGCACGCGTCATAGCAGCAACCGACCAAAAGTAAACCGGTTCCGTTATCGCTAACACGCATATTTACCGACCTTTAGGGCTAACAGTTTGCTGTTTGCGCCAACAGGTTCACACCGGGACCAGATTGCGCGCCAGACGTCGCTCGCGGATAAAGGTATACAGGCCAGATCCGATGATCAGGCTCGCCCCAGCCATTGTCAGTGCATCCGGGCGTTCACCGAACATCAGCATTCCGGCAAGGATCGAAAACACCAGACGCGTGTAGCGAAACGGCATCATGGCCGAAGCCTCGCCAACCCGCATGGCCGTGACGATGCCGTAATACCCTAGAACACCAAAACCGATCGCCCCCAAATACGGCCCTGCCTGGCCGCTTTGTACCGGCACGAAGGGTGTTCCTGAAACAACCATCAACAGCAACCCGGCCAGCGCCACTGCGATATACGCCTGCATCGCCACAACCGATGAGGCCACCCGAACATCCAGCTTGCGCGTTATCAGATCACGCGCCGCAATCGCAAACACGGTCAGAACGACAAACAGTGAATCTGGCTGAAACCCTTCCAATCCGGGGCGAATGATCATCAGAACACCGACAAAGCCGACACCAATGGCGCTCCAGCGGCGCCAGCCGACCTGCTCTCCCAGAAACAGGGCCGCGCCCATGGTCACGGCAAGCGGCATGGCTTGAAACACGGCGGCGACAGTGGACAGATCGATCAGCGACAGCGCGGTGACAAAGGTCACGGCACCGAATCCTTCTGTCCCTGCGCGTAGCATCGGCAGCAGTTTCCACGCCACGGGATCGAAGATGCGTTTGCGGGTGACCACCGACATCACCGCAAAGACAAGCCCGCAGAACACACCCAGACACACCATGATCTGACCGGTCGGCACAGCGCCCGACAGGAACTTGATGAACATATCCTCAAGCGAAAAGGCCGCCATCGAGCCGATCAGCAAAAGGATGCCGTTTACGTTATTCATGCGCGCGTCCACAGGAAAAGGGTACTTGGGGTGCAGTGTCCGGGCACATGAACCGCAACCGGCGACGTCTGGCAAGCCAATTCCCGAAACGTTCAATGAATTAACGTGGTGGGGCCGTTCGCGATTTGTGATGGATCACTCCTGCTTGAGCGGTACGCCGTACAGTTCCAGCCGATGCCCTTTCAGCTTGTACCCAAGCTTGGCGGCGATCTTTTCCTGCAGGGCTTCGATCTCGGGATCGACAAATTCGATGACCTCGCCCGACTGCATGTCGATCAGGTGATCGTGGTGATCGCGCTCGGCATCCTCGTAACGGGCCCGCCCATCGCCGAACTCCAGACGCTCCAGAATACCGGCCTCTTCGAACAGTTTGACCGTACGATACACCGTCGCAATCGAGATGCCTGTGTCGATGGCAGAAGCACGCGCGTACAGTTCTTCGACATCCGGATGGTCGTCGCTTTGTTCCAATACCTGCGCGATGATCCTTCTTTGACCGGTCATGCGCAGACCTTTGGCCTCACAACGTCCAATAATCGTTTCCGACATGATGCCCCTCAGAATTGCTCGGGTGTCTGTCTTAGTATGTCTGCGCACTTTGCGCCACAGGGATTTCTTCTTTTCCGTTGAAGTTAAGCCACGCGCGCCAAATCAGCCCAAACCGGCAAATGATCCGATGCGATATGTGCGGGGCGCGCGTCATGGACACCATGCGCAGTGGCCCTGACGCCCGCGCCCAGCGCGATCCGATCCAGCGCGCCCAGCGGCTGCGCCGCGGGAAAACTTGGCTTGGGGGGCAGGAAACGCATTTCCGGCGCGAGGTGATCCAGAATCGGCTGTCGGGACCATTCGTTGAAATCCCCCGCCCAGACAGTCGGCATCTGCTCCAGCTCTTTATCAAACCGCCTGATATGCGAGATCTGCTGACGTCGCGATGCAGGCAACAGCCCCAGATGCATACCCATCACCCGCAACGGCCCGATATGGGTATCAAATTCGACACGGACCGCGCCGCGCGGTTCAAGCCCGGGCAATTCGTGATGTCCGGTCCGCCGGACCGAAAGGCCCTCGCCACGCCAGATCACCGCGTTGCCATGCCAGCCCAGACTGCCGGCACCGCCCAGATCGACGATCTGCCACCCCGCTTCATCCAGCATGAAATGCGGCAGGGCCGCCGGTCGCGGCGGCAGACGTTTGTCGGCCTCCTGCAACACAACGATATCGGCCTGCATATGTTCGATGACCTGCAAAATGCGCTGCGGCTGGCGCCGGAAATCCAGCCCGAGGCATTTCTGAATGTTATAGCTGGCAATGCGAAGGGTGGAAGATGACTGCATATAGATCTGACCAGTGGGCTTGACCCAAAGTGACACGCCTGCCGCCGGACGCAACCCTTCAGTTTCACTTCGCAGCAACGGCAACCGGGGAAGTCGCCTTGGAATGGTATATCGCTTAAAAACCCGGCACGTGACGCGGCCAGAAACAAATGGATTTCCCCTCATTTCATCCGGGAGCGGCAGAACGGAAGTGCCGCAGTTTCAGCGCATCCAACACCGATTTAGACCGGACAAAACAATTCGCCCCTCCCCGCGAAACCATACCGCACCGAGCGACTACCAGAGATGTTTGACCGTCACGTACCACAGAACGTGGCGTGCACGACCTCGTTATCGGTCGGGGGCCGTTTCAGATCGTCCGCATCTGCCTGATCGTCGTAAGGCCGCGCGAGGACGGCGTTCAGCCGATGGAACGGCTGGTAATCCCCCGCCACCGCTGATTGGATCATCTGCTCGACACGGTGATTGCGCGGAATATAGGCCGGGTTCGCTGCGGTCATCACTTCATCCGGTGACGCCTCACGCGCCAAACGCGCACGCCAGCCCTCTGCCCAGCTGTCAAAGGCCTGCGGGTCGATAAACTGATCGCGCGTGGTATCTTTGCCCAGCGCACGGAAGGTGTTGGTGAAATCAGCCTGCCCCTCGGCCATGCGTTTTAGCAGATCGGTGATCAGCGCCTGATCGCCTTCTTCAGCGGTCGTCAGTCCGACCTTTGCCCGGAACCGGGTCAACCAGTTCTGTTGCAGCAGGTCCGGCATGGCATGCACGATCTCGGTCGCCTCCTCAACAGCGGCGTCCTTGTTGTCCATCTGCTGGATCAGTGAAGTTGCCAGCTGCGCCAGATTCCACACTGCTATATCTGGCTGGTTGGAATAGGCATAACGGCCCATCCGATCTATCGAGCTGTAGACCGTATTGGGGTGATAAACGTCCATGAAGGCACAGGGGCCATAATCGATGGTCTCACCCGCGATCGAGCAATTGTCGGTGTTCATGACCCCATGGATAAAGCCCACGCTCATCCACTGCGCGATCAGCCGAGCCTGCGCATCCCGTACAGCCCGCAACAGGCCCATTGGCCCTTCGGCCCCGGGAAAGTGGCGCGCGATGGCGTAGTCTGTCAGGCACCGCAGATTGTCCAACTGCCCCCGAGCAGCAAAGACCTGAAAGGTACCTACTCGCAAATGGCTGGTTGCAACCCGGGTTAGCACCCCACCGGGCATCGGACCCTCCCGGAACACGGTTTCACCGGTCTCTACCGCCGCCAGCGCGCGTGTTGTGGGGATGCCCAGCGCGTGCATCGCCTCGGACACCACGTATTCGCGCAGAACCGGACCCAGCCACGCCCTGCCGTCGCCCCTACGTGAAAACGGCGTCGGGCCCGAGCCTTTCAGCTGAACATCCCGCCGCACACCATCCGTTCCGACAGTTTCGCCCAACAGCACCGCGCGCCCGTCCCCAAGCTGCGGGTTGTACTGGCCAAACTGATGCCCGGAATAAAGCTGCGCGATGGGGTCCGCACCATTGGGGATGCGATTACCTGCAAAGGCTTCCGCCATCTCTTGCACGTCGCCTGGATGGACCTGCAACAGCCGTGCCAGATCATCATTGAACGCGATCAGCTTGGGCGCGCGTACAGGCGCCGGTTTCTGTCGCGCAAAAAACGCGTCCGGCAGGCGGGCATATGAGTTATCGAATGGAATGGTCAGTGTCATGCGGCAAACATATTCCCCGTGCGCACGAATACCATAGCGGATCACACCTTGCCGTGCATAATCGCGTCAAACACACGAGGGCCACATGACCGCACAAGAGATCATCGACCGCCTGAACCTGCAACCTCACCCCGAGGGCGGCTGGTACGCGGAAACCTGGCGCGCCGAGAACAACGGCCGCCCGACCGGCACCTGCATCTACTTCTTGCTGCAGGCGGGGGAAAGCAGCCACTGGCACCGGGTCGACGCGACCGAGATCTGGCTCTATCACGCGGGCGCGCCACTGATTCTGTCCTTGAGCGCAACAGACAAGGGTCCGGCGGCCGACCATGTGCTGTCGCCCGATTTGTCTCGGGGCGCACCGCAACTGATTGTTCCCACCGGCCATTGGCAGGCCGCACGCAGCACCGGTGATTACACGCTGGTCAGCTGTACAGTGTCTCCCGGATTTCAGTTCGATGGATTCCAACTGGCAGAACCTGGGTTTGATATCCCGCGTGGATAAGCTGATCTTGGAATGCTCTGAAAAGGTGAGTTTACAGAAAGTTACGCATTTATCATTCTGTAAACGCAACCGCAGGTATCGGAGCATCGGGTGATTGTGAAACACATCTTTCTGGTCCTTCTGCTTCTGTTCGCAAACACCGGTCTTGCAAACGCCGAGATCGCCTGTGCAGAATCCCCCCTTTCATCCGAATTGGCGCTGCCCGATCTGGAGGAGGAAGTCGCAACCGAACACAAAGAACCTGCCGCGACTGTCGAACCTGCGGTGCTGATCTCGAAACGCCCTGCGCTGCGCCCTTGCAAGTTCCGCCAGTTTGAAGTGGGTCGCCAGCGTATGCGTGACCGCGGGGCGGTCTGTGGTGACTGGACCATCTTGGGCGAAACCCGCGCGTCTTTGGCTGGAAAAGCGCAAGGTTGCGGCATCGCCAACCCGGTCCGGATTTACAGAATTTCGGACATTGCGCTCAGCCAGTTCTCGCTGATGGACTGTCAGACAGCCGTTACGCTGAAAACGTGGATCGAAAACGTCGCCAAACCCGCCTTCGCCGAACTGGGTGGTGGGCTCAAGGGGATGCGCGTTGTTGGCCACTATGCCTGCAAGACGCAGAACAACCAGCCCTATGCGCGCATCTCCGAACATGCGCGAGGTCGGGCCATCGATATCTCGACCTTCGTGTTGCAGGACGGAACGCAGATCACCGTTCAGAACGGATGGAGCGACACCGATCAAAGCACCGTGTTACGAGAGTTGCACAGCGGAGCCTGTGGCCTGTTTGGAACTGTTCTTGGTCCTGATGCTGACCGGTATCACAAAGGGCATTTTCACTTCGACACAGCCCGTCGCAGTGGCAAGCCTGTGTGTCGATAACGCGTTAGCCGTTACCTGTATGCAACCTCAACCCACCGGTTGAGCGTTCACAGTACTGACCATGCCGCCACCCACCAGCGCTTTCACCCCGGTTGTTCCCGGGCACGAGGTTGGCAATCCCCGCGCCACACGCACGGCCAGATAGGCAAAAGCCTGCGCCTCGAGCATATCACCGTCCAGCCCCACGGCCTCGACCGGTTCGACCGGGCAGTCGAGGGACACGCGCAGCATCTCCATCAAAACCGGATTGCGCCGTCCACCGCCTGTAACCAGCACGCAAGACGGCGGTTGCGGACAGTGTTCCATCCCCTGCACCACCCCCGCTGCGCACATCCCGGTCAGGGTCGCCACCGCGTCAGCGTCACCCAGTTCTTTCACCAGGTCGATCATCTCAGAGAAATCGTTCCGGTCTAGCGACTTGGGCGGCATACGTGCAAAGAAAGGCTCAGCCAGAAACAACTCCAACGCACCCATTTCGACGGTGCCATTGCGCGCAACCGCACCATCCCGGTCCATCGGCTGCCCCAGCCGGGCCTGCATCAGGTCATCGACCGGCGCGTTCGCTGGCCCCGTATCAAAGGCAAGCAGCGCCCCCGGCGCCTCGGGACCATCAAAGCTTGGGTCCACATAGGTCAGATTACCAACACCACCCAGGTTCAGGAAGCACAACGGGCGGTCCGCGCCAAACCACTTGGCGCAAGCAAAGTGAAAAAACGGCGCCAGCGGAGCGCCCTCGCCCCCCATCGCCACGTCGTCGCTCCGGAAGTCCCAGACCACCGGGCGCCCCAGCGCCTGCGCCAGACCAAGACCATCACCCACCTGCAATGTGCCACGCCCGCGCGGTTCATGCGCCAGCGTCTGGCCGTGAAAGCCGATCAGATCCACATCTTCGAACTCGGACAGCGCCTCGGCATGGGCAAAGGTCACCATTTCAGCCGCCGCATCGACCTGCGGGCCGTGCCATTGCCCCAAAGCCGCCCGCAGCACTTCGCGCTCGGCTTCGGTATAGGCGCGATAGCCGCTTTTCCCGAATCCGGCGATGGAATGCCCGTCGGTTTCCACCACCGCAGCGTCCACCCCGTCCAGCGACGTACCGGACATCGCGCCCAATGCCCGAACCATTCCGTGTTTCTTGATGGTTTGGCCCACGCCCGCCTCCTGATCTGGCAATGTTTCCGCCGTGCCCGAAGCTCTGGACTTCACCTCTGGGTTGCAGCTTGGTCAAGGTGCTTTTGTTATGCCGCCTTGGCAAGCCTTCTGATTGGGGGCGTCGGTTTTTTTCCGACGCCGCGCTTCAGGATCAACACCCCTGCTATCAAGTTGCGCGCGCATATCACGGCACGCGCTTTTAGAGTGAAAAGGTGGCTTTTCCTCATCCGCAGCGCCGCCTATACAGTGCGGCGCAACACAAACCCCGAGGGCACGATATGACCTACCACCCCAAATCGGATTTCATCGCCACGATGATCGAGCGCGGCTTCCTCGCCGACTGCACCGATTATCAGGGCCTTGACGACGCGCTGATCAGTGGGTGCAAGCCGGCCTATATCGGCTTTGATGCAACGGCCAAGTCGTTGCATGTGGGCAGTCTGATTCAGATCATGATGCTGCGCTGGTTCCAGAAGACCGGTCATCAGCCGATCACCCTTATGGGCGGCGGCACCACCAAGGTGGGCGATCCCTCGTTCCGCGCGGATGAACGCCCCCTGCTGGGACCCGAACAGATTGACGAAAACATCGCGGGCATCAAGAAAGTGTTCGCGGCCTATATCGATTACGACACTGATGCCGAAAACAAGGCGCTGATGTTGAACAATGCCGAATGGCTGGATGATCTGAACTACCTCGATTTCCTGCGCGACATCGGGCGGCATTTCTCGGTCAACCGGATGCTCAGCTTTGAATCGGTGAAATCCCGGCTGGATCGTGAGCAATCGCTGTCGTTTCTCGAGTTCAACTACATGATCCTGCAAGCCTATGACTTTCTGGAGCTGAACCGCCGCTATGGCTGTGTTCTGCAAATGGGCGGTAGCGACCAGTGGGGCAACATCGTCAACGGTATCGACCTGACTCGCCGGGTGCTGGATCACGAAATCTACGGCCTGACCTCACCCCTGCTGACCACCAGCGACGGCAAGAAGATGGGCAAATCGCAGGATGGCGCGGTCTGGCTGAACGCCGAGATGCGCTCGCCCTATGAATTCTGGCAGTTCTGGCGCAACACCACCGATGCGGATGTCGGGCGGTTCCTGAAGCTCTATACCGAATTGCCGGTGGATGAATGTGACCGTCTTGGCGCGCTTGCCGGGTCCGAGATCAATGAGGCCAAAAAGATACTTGCTGACGAAGTTACAACACTCCTTCATGGTGCTGACGCATCCAAAGCTGCCCGATCAACATCGGAAGGTATTTTTGGCTCCATGTCTGTTCGTGAAGGAGGTCAGGATACCCTCTACGCAACCGGAAATATCAGCGCGCTCCCTACCTTGACTCTAACTAAGGAAGAATTGGGCGACGGCATGTCCATCGTGCAGATCATTGTCAAATCAGGCCTCGCCAAGTCCGGCAAAGAGGCCAAGCGCCTGATTGCCGAAAACGGGGCCAAACTGGACGACGCTCCGCTGACGGATGCGGGTTTGATGATCGACGCGGGCGCATTGACGTCTCCGATCAAGCTGAGTGCAGGCAAGAAACGCCACGCATTGGTGCAACTGGGCTGACGCCCCTTTCACCTTTGATTGCAAAGCAGGAAACGGCCACCCGATTGGGTGGCCGTATCTATTTTGGAATGGGCAAGGCTACTGACGTCCCTTTCCGCCACCGGGCCGGTCGCGTTCGCCCTCGTCGTCATTGGCGTTGTTTCCGCGACCCGGACTGCTGCCCTCGCCGCCGTTGCCGCCGCCATTGTTACCCTTATCGCCACCTTTGCCGCCGCCGTTATGGCCCTTTCCGCCGCCGTTATTGCCTTTGCCACCGCCGGGTTCACCATCGCCACCGTCGGGTTCCCCGTCACCGCCGCCGGACTGTCCACCGCCACCACCGGGTTCTTGGCCGCCGTTGTCAGGTTCTCCGCCACCGCCGCCGGGTTCTCCACCGCCACCGCCGGGTTCTCCCCCGCCACCGCCGGGCTCTCCACCGCCGCCACCGGGTTCACCATCACCGCCTGGCTCTCCGTCACCGCCGCCGGGCTGTCCACCGCCGTTGTCGGGTTCTCCTCCACCGCCGGGGCCGTCAGGACCAGCCGCATTCGCAAATCCTGCTCCACCGGGTTCTGAACCGCGGCTTTCACCCCGATTCTCTGCCAGACCGGACAGGCTTGCCGTTGGCACATCTGTCAGCAAAGCGGCCAGCCCCGGGCATTGCGCCCCGGTAATGCGCAGCGTTGTCTCAAAATCCGGTCTCTTCTGAAGTCTGTCCAGAAAGCTCGGGGTCACCTGAACACAATCGCAAAGACCGGCATAGTCGCCTGCATTCGCAAGATTTTGAGCCGTTTTCCAGTTACACGTTTCCTGCGCTGCAACAGCACTGCCGGCAACCACAATCCCAAAGACAGGTGCAGCCAGAACAGCGCCCAGTGTTTGTTTCATACCATTTACCATATCGGAACCTCCTGACGAAAAAACACGCAATGGCTGTGATTACTTCGTTCACGAACAGGCGCGTTTTCGTGAAGCGCGGATTAAGATGCCTTAAAGATGCGTATTGACCCGGCGGCGGTCAGTCCGCCCCGCCCCTTTAGGCGTTCAGGCTCAAAGATGTGGACACCGCCCCTGCAAAGCAGTTATTGAACAGTTGTTCATATCCTAGGGAGGAGTTCCGATGCACTTGTCCACCACAGCCGCTCTTGTCACCGGCGGCGCATCCGGTCTGGGTGAAGCCACCGCCCGTCACTTTGCCGCGCAGGGCGCGCAAGTCACTATTCTGGACCGTGACGCGGACCGTGGCGCTCAAGTCGCCTCCGAAATCGGCGGATATTTTGCGCTGACGGATGTAACCGACGAAACCTCGGTCGCAGCTGCCGTGCGCCACGGCATGGACAAGATGGGCAAGATCACCGCGACTGTGAATTGCGCGGGTATCGCTTATGGAATCAAGACAGTCGGCAAGGATGGGCCCCACCCGCTGGACGCGTTCCAGCGTACGATCGACATCAATCTTGTCGGCACATTCAACGTCTCAAGGCTGGCCGCTGCCGAGATGGCAAAGAATGAACCCGAACCGGACGGGGGGCGCGGTGTGATCATCAACACTGCATCTATTGCCGCATTCGACGGCCAAAAGGGACAGGCGGCATACGCTGCATCGAAAGGCGGGGTTGTTGGCATGACCCTGCCAATGGCCCGCGATCTGGCCTCGACCGGGATTCGCGTCATGACCATTGCGCCGGGTATCTTTATGACCCCGATGCTGGCGGGCCTTCCCGAAGACGTGCAGAAACAACTGGCCGCCGACGTCCCGAACCCGGCCCGCCTGGGCGACCCTAAGGAATACGGGCGGCTGGCCGGTTTCATCGTTGAAATGGGCTACCTGAATGGCGAAGTCATCCGCATCGACGGCGCTCTGCGGATGCGGTAAGACAGCCCCATGTCGGAGCGCCAGAAAATGCAGTCCGGGCAGTGGTACTGCTGTCTCGATCCTGAGTTGGACGATCTGCGCGCGCGGGCACGACGGGCTGTTCACGCTCACAACACCTGTCCGCCCGACACACGCGGCGCGATGGCCCCGGAACTACACGCGCTGCTGGGCCATGTCGGCGAGGACTGTTTTCTCGAAGCCCCTTTTCACTGCGCGTATGGAATGAACATCCATCTGGGCAGCCGGGTTTTCTTCAATGCCGGATGCGTGGTTCTGGACACGGCCCTCGTTCGGGTCGGCGACGACACGATGTTTGGCCCCAATGTTCAGATTTACTGCGCCCATCATGCCAAAGACCCGGCTGATCGGGCACAAGGGTTGGAAATCGGCCTGCCCGTCACCATCGGCAGGCAGGTTTGGGTTGGCGGCGGAGCGATCCTGTTGCCCGGCATTACCATAGGCGACTACGCCACAATCGGCGCAGGCAGCGTCGTCACCAAAGACGTCCCCGCCAGAGAAACCGTGGCAGGTAATCCGGCAAAACGTCTGACGCGCTAAGCACTTTCAGCCTTCTCTTCGAGCGTCAGCCATTCCTCTTCAGCGGCCGAGAGTTTCTCCTGCCGCTCAACCAGCGCCTCGGTCGCTTTTTGGAACTTCACCGGCTCACGCGTGAACAGCCCGGGGTCGGACATCAGCTCTTCCAGCTTGGCAATCTCGGCCTCTAGGCGCGCGATCTCGGCAGGCAGTTTCTCCAGCCGGTGCTTTTCCGAGAAGGATAGGCCGGATTTCGGCCTTTCTTCCTGCTTGATCTTTGGCTTTGAAGCTTTTGCTTTTTCTACGCTTTTTTGGATCACGTCGCCACGCTGCGCGATGTAATCCGACCAGCCGCCAGCATAGACTGTCGCCCGTCCGTTCCCCTCCATCGCGATGGTGGTTGTCGCTACGCAGTCCAGAAAATCCCGGTCATGGCTGACCAGCAGAACGGTGCCGTCATAATCATCCAAAAGCTCTTGCAGCAGGTCCAGCGTCTCGACATCCAGATCGTTGGTCGGTTCGTCCAGCACCAGAAGGTTCGAGGGTTTCGCCATCAGTTTGGCCAGTAACAACCGGGCTTTTTCCCCACCCGACAGGGATTTCACGGCTGCTCGGGCCTGCCGTTCGTCAAACAGAAATTCCTTAAGATACCCTACAACATGTTTGGGCTGCCCGCCCACCATTACCTGATCGGCCTTGCCCGACACCCGCATTTCCGGATCGCCGGTCAGACTGTCCCACAGGCTCATCTCGGGGTCCAGTTGGGCACGGGTCTGATCGAACACCGCGATTTCAAGGTTCGTCCCCAAGGAAACCGAGCCCGCGTCCGGCTCCACCTGCCCCAGCAGCATCTTCAGCAACGTTGTTTTGCCAACACCGTTCGGCCCGACAAAGGCCACCCGGTCACCGCGCTGCACCAGCAGATCAAAGTTCCGAACGATCTGCTTGTCGCCAAACCCTTTGGCCAGCGCCCTGGCCTCAATCACTTTACGGCCTGATTTTGGCCCGGCCTCCAGTGCCATTGCAGCCGAACCCTGACGTTTGATCTGCGCCGCCTTTTCGGCCCGCAACGCCTGCAAGGCCCGCACCCGGCCTTGGTTACGTTTGCGTCGGGCGCTAATGCCCTCAACCGCCCATTTCGCTTCGGACTTAATCAGGCGGTTCAGCTTGTGGCGTTGCTGGTCCTCTTCCTCCCAGACCTTGTCCCGCCAGGCCTCAAAGGCTTCAAAGCCCTGCTCCTGTCGCCGAACAGCCCCCCGGTCGATCCAAAGTGTTGCCCGGGTCAGCGCCCTTAGAAAGGCCCGGTCATGCGAGATCAGCACAAAGGTCGCTCGGGTCGCGCCAAGTTCGCGTTCCAGCCACGCGATGGCTTCGATATCCAGATGGTTGGTCGGCTCGTCCAGCAACATCAGATCCGGAGCTTCTGCCATCAGCTTGGCCAGCGCAGCCCGCCGCCTTTCTCCGCCCGAAGCCGTCTCAACCGCCCGTGAAGGATCGAACTTCAACCCTTCACCGGCCCGTTCAACCTTGTAAAGTTCTCCCGGCTCCAACCCGCTGGAGGCGTAATCCCCCAACGTGGCAAAGCCCTCCATCGTCGGATCTTGCTCCATATAGCCAACGGATTTTCCGGGCGGCACGACAATCTCGCCCCGATCAGCCTCGACCAGACCGGCCATCACTTTCATCAGCGTGGATTTTCCGGACCCGTTTCGCCCCACCAGCGCAACACGATCACCGGGCTGAACCACCAGATCCAGTTCGGAAAACACCGGGTCACCCCCGAAAGTCAGGGAAATGCCGGACATCTGCAACAAAGGAATTCTCGCCATGTGCGCCAGCTAAACCGGCTGACACATTGCGTCAACGCCCCGTCTTCACCTTTTGAAAAATACTCAATCTACCCGGCCACCGCCCGCAACAGACGTTTGCGTGCCGGGGGGATCGCACCGATTTCCACCCCTGTGAAAACGTGCAGCGTGTTCATGTGGCGATCCACCACCGCATGATCGCTGACCCAACCGCCCATCATCAGGTAGGTCCGCAACAAGGGTGGCATCCGCAGCATTGCCTTTTTCGCATCCGGTCTGCGCCGCAGACGCGCGGCAAAACGAAACACATCCGGAGCCTTCACGCGCGGCAACCAACGTTTCGGGCCCAGATGGCGGTGTTTGAGCATCGCAAACGCATCCAGATACTGCTCAGTTGCGGTTCCGGCAAAAGAGGAACATCCAAACAGCATCTCGACGTTGTTCCGGTCAACGTAGGCCGTCATTGCCCCCCATGCTACACGCAGGATGTCGGGGTCGCTGTGATTGGGGTGGATACAAAATCGTCCCATTTCGACCATCCGGCCTTCGAAGCCTTCGAGCGAGGTCAGGTCGTAGAACTGTGCCGAATAACTTTGTCCGATTTCGCCGCCACTATCCATGGTCAGTATCCGAAAGCAGCAGACCAGCCGGTCTGCCGAGCGCATATCCTCGATCAGGATATGGCTACAGCGTGCATCAAACTCGTCGCAGTCCGGTTGCTCTGTGCCAAAAGCCAAGCTCCGCAATGCCTGAGCTGTTCTGATATCCTCGGGCGACTGCGCCAGTCTGGCGCGATAGCGCCCCTTGCTTAACAAAACTGCCGTTGTCACGGTCGCGTCCTCCACGGTTGCCGACCCTCAGGCGTCGGTACGACACCGTTAGCACAAGACATGTGACTGCCCTGTGACCACCGCAAGGTTTTGGCGCAAATTAGTTGGCGCCCGGAATGTTGGCCGGATTGAAGTTGCCGATATTGCCCAGCAGCTGACGCAGGAAGCCCTTGTCCTGAACGTTGGAATCGGTAACGCGGCGCTCCAGAGCAATCACATTCCCGTCTTCAAGACCAAAGCGTTCGATGTTTCTGACAACACCGCGCTGATCAAAACTGATGGCAACCAGTTCGCGCGATACCACCTCGGGCCGTTTCGGACCGTAGTGACGCACGCGAGAGCGGACATAGTAATAGCCCGATTCCCGAACCACGCCGGATGCGCCCGGCGCGCCGATGGCCTCTTGCACGCTGTCACGCGTATCTACGCCAACTTTGATTTCCGCCAGTTCCTCGGCCGGTGGCACATAGCCGTGATTCTTGAAGACAGCCGTACAAGCCCCGGTCGCAGCCAGAAAGGCAACAAACACAAGCGATTTCGCAGCTGGTTTCAACTGGTTCACTACCTTCAACATCTGCACCCTCTTGCCTTGGCCTTCTTCGGCTTCTATCCGATTACATAAACCGCTGCCACGGTTCAACACATAGAAAGGCTCACGAATGAGCAACACGACATCATTTCGGGTGTCTGACCTGCCACAGAACGCCCCGACACGGTTTGATCTGCGCCCTGCAACCACCGTGCTTGAGCAAATCAGGCAAGACCTTGGGCTGCTGGGGCTGCGAAAGCTCAGCTTTTCCGGCGAACTGCGGGCACAAGGCAAACGGGACTGGGTATTGAACGGCAAACTCGGCGCAACTGTCACCCAACCTTGCGTGGTGACGCTGGAACCGGTGACGACAAGGATCGACATTACGGTGCACCGAACTTTTCTTGCGGATTGGGCAGACCCTGATGATCCAGAGTTCGAAATCCCGGAAGATGACGAATCTGAACCTTTGGGACCGGAAATTGATCCGGCCCTTGTCATGATCGAGGCCCTGTCTCTGGCTTTGCCACAATATCCACGGAAAGACGGCGCGGAACTGGGTCAGGCCGCCTACACAGAACCGGGCAAACAGGCGATGACGGATGACGATGCCAAACCCTTTGCGGGATTGGCAGGATTGCGCGATGTGCTAAAAAAAGACGAGTGACAGGTGCCGGATTTCCTGTCATAGCAGGCGGTCAGAAAAATCGCTTGAACATGCCGAGAATCGCAGTATTTTCGCGCGCTCATCGGATTTTGGGTTGGACATTGCGGGGCTCGTCGCCTAAACGCGCGTCAAACCACGATAAACGAACTACGAAACCCGGGTCGGCAGCGAATCTGCGGCCCCCAGTCAGACAAAGGTTGAGACCATGGCCGTCCAACAGAACAAAGTTTCCAAGTCGCGTCGCAACAACCGCCGCGCACACGACGCTCTGGTTGCTGCAAACCCGAACGAATGCCCGAACTGCGGCGAGCTGAAACGCCCGCACCACGTTTGTGCATCTTGCGGCCACTATGACGATCGCGAAGTCGTCGCACAGGCCGACGAAATCGATCTGGACGAAGACGCAGCCTAAGCCTGATCGAGCACAGGCCAAGGCATGAACGATCAGCCCACGCACGCCGGACGGATCACCATCTCGGTTGACGCAATGGGAGGGGACGCAGGCCCCGCTGTCGTCGTTGCAGGTCTGGCAAAATCGGCTGGCAAGAACCCGAATATCGGGTTCCTGCTGCACGGGCCCGAACAGGTATTGCGCAAGCTGGTTGCTAAACGACGTGTCCTTGAAGGGCGCGTCTTTTTTCGTGATTGCCCCGACGTAGTCACGATGGAGGACAAGCCCAGCCAGGTTGTGCGCAACGGCAAGCAGACCTCAATGTGGTCCGCGCTGGAAGCGGTTCGTCAGGGCGAAGCTCATGGCGCGGTGTCCTGCGGGAACACCGGTGCCCTGATGGCCCTGTCGATGATGCGTCTGCGCAAGTTGCCGGGTGTGAACCGCCCCGCAATCGCGATCCTGTGGCCTTCGCGCAACCCGCAAGGGTTCAATGTAATGCTGGATGTGGGCGCCGATGTACGCGCCGACGCCAAGGATTTGCTGCAATTCGCCCTGATGGGCGCGTCTTATGCGCGCAACGGCATGGCCCTGAACCGCCCCCGGATCGGGCTGCTGAACGTTGGCACCGAGGAGCATAAGGGCCGCGCGGAACTGAAAGAAGCGCACGCCTTGATCTCGGATTTCGCGGAACAGGCGAATTTCGAATTTGTTGGCTTTGTCGAAGGCAGTGATATTCCCGGTGACAAGGCAGATGTCATTGTTACTGATGGGTTTACAGGCAATGTTGCGATCAAAACGGGTGAAGGCACCGCCAGCCTGATCGGAGAACTTCTGCGTGAGGCGTTCAAATACTCTCCGTTGTCCCGATTGGCTTCGATTCTGGCCATCACGTCACTACAGCGCCTGAAAAAGCGCATCGATCCGCGCCGTGTGAACGGTGGCGTGTTTCTGGGTCTGAACGGGACCGTTATTAAATCCCACGGCGGGGCAGATGCGACCGGAGTGTCGGCGGCGATCAAACTGGCCTTTACTCTGGCTCAGTCCGGTTTCGCCGAAAAATTAGCGGCGCGGGTTGCATCCACAGCCCAGCTTGAACAAGATGCCGCGCAAGCAGCGCCGCAGACCGATAAATAACAAAAAAGGCAGTACCCCAAAAATGGCAGGCCGTTCAGTTGTAGTAGGTGTCGGGCATTATTTGCCGGAACGTATTGTTCCAAATTCCGAGTTCGAGAAAACGCTGGACACGACGGATGAGTGGATCAGAACCCGGTCGGGGATCGAACGCCGTCACTTTGCCGCCGATGACGAAACGACGTCGGACCTGGCCACCAAGGCTGCCGAAGCTGCGCTGGCCGATGCGGGCCTGACAGCGGATGATATCGACGCGATTGTCCTGGCGACCTCGACCGCGGACCTGACCTTTCCTTCTGCCGCGACCATGGTTCAGGCCCGACTGGGCATGACCAGCGGGTTTGCTTTCGACGTACAGGCTGTCTGCGCGGGATTCGTTTTCGCCCTCAGCAACGCAAATGCTTTGATTCTGTCAGGTCAGGCCAAACGCGTGCTGGTCATTGGTGCCGAAACCTTTTCCCGGATTATGGACTGGACCGACCGCTCGACCTGCGTTCTGTTCGGGGATGGTGCTGGCGCATTGGTACTCGAAGCGCAGGACGGCGAAGGCACCGCTTCGGATCGCGGCATACTCGCAACCGATCTGAACTCGGACGGGCGCTACAAGGACCTTCTTTATGTCGATGGGGGGGTTTCGACCCAATCCACCGGGCATCTGCGTATGCAGGGCAATCAGGTCTTCCGACATGCCGTTGAAAAGCTTACCAAAACCGCTGAGACAGCCCTGGGCCGCGCGGGGCTGAGCAACGCTGACGTAGACTGGATTGTTCCTCATCAGGCAAATATTCGCATCATTCAGGGCACGGCCAAAAAGATGGGCCTGCCAATGGAAAACGTAGTTGTGACCGTTCAGGATCACGGCAACACCTCGGCTGCATCCATCCCATTGGCATTGTCGGTTGGTAAACAACGCGGGCAGATCAAACCCGGCGACCTGATCGTGACCGAAGCGATTGGCGGCGGTCTGGCCTGGGGCGCGGTGGTTCTGCGCTGGTAACCGGCGCAATCCAGCTTACACAGCTTCTTGCAATTCATTGATATTGACAGCGAATTTGCCGTACCCGTATGCTTTGACAGCAACAGGGGAAATGACATGGGCGACAATACACTGACTCGAATGGATCTGAGCGAGGCCGTCTTTCGCGAAGTTGGGCTTTCGCGCAACGAAAGTGCGCAGCTGGTCGAAAGCGTTCTGAACCACATGTCCGACGCTCTGGTGCGTGGTGAGCAGGTGAAAATCTCGTCCTTCGGTACGTTCAGTGTTCGCGACAAGACCGCGCGAGTCGGCCGCAACCCCAAAACCGGCGAAGAGGTTCCGATACAGCCCCGCCGCGTACTGACCTTTCGCCCGTCGCATCTTATGAAAGATCGCGTCGCCGTCGGGAATCGCAAGTAACCCCAGGGTCACGCGGATATGAGCAAATCCCGCGACGCGTTTCGCACGATCAGTGAAGTGGCGGATTGGCTTGGTGTCCAGGCCCATGTCTTGCGATTCTGGGAAAGCCGCTTCACTCAGGTCAAACCGGTCAAACGCGCGGGCGGGCGTCGGTATTACCGCCCCAATGACATGCGTCTTCTGGGGGGCATCAAGAAACTGCTTCATGAAGACGGGACCACAATCAAAGGCGTGCAGCGCATCCTGCGCGAGCAAGGCGTCGCACATGTCGCAGCATTGTCTCCGCCTCTGGACGAACCGGGTCCCGCCCTGATTGAACCCGTTCAAGGTACTGTGGTGCCGTTCGAACCCAAACCCGCTGCAGCCACCGAACAAATCCCTATGGATCTGGACGAACCGGCCGAGCAGCCGGTGAATGAAGGTGTGCAGGCCGAAGCACTTCCCGCGGCTGTGTCAGAACAAGAACCAGAGTCTGACCTGAACACAGCGCCCCTGATGGGCGGAATTGCTTCGCTGGCGTGGAAGTGCGCCGAGTTTGACGACGAACTTCTGCGCCGGATTGCACCAATTGCAAAAGACCTGCGCCGTTGGCTGGATCGTGTTGAAACACAGGCGACGGGTTAGGAAAAAAGGCAGTGTTTTCCTCTTGCCCCTGCCGGGAAAATCTTTATGAACGGCCCAACGTCGGGCTATGGCGCAGCCTGGTAGCGCGTCCGTCTGGGGGACGGAAGGTCGCAGGTTCGAGTCCTGCTAGCCCGACCAAATCACACCGACGTTTATGGCACAAAGGCCAGATCCCGCTCTGGCACATGAGGGGATCGAGATGACAGGTGTTTGCGCGAACCAGCAAATCGAAGCGATGATCGCGCGCGGAGAGATTGCCGCCAACCCCGATGTTCTGCCAGCGCAAATTCAACCGGCCAGCCTTGATTTGCGTTTAGGAACAGTTGCTTACCGAGTGCGTGCCTCGTTTCTCGCGGGCGAAGGACGGACTGTTACGGATCGCTTGGCCGAGTTTGAAATGCACCGCATCGACATCTCGGACGGCGCTGTTCTGGAAAAGGGCTGCGTCTATCTGGTGCCACTGATGGAATCGCTTGCCCTGCCCCGCGACATGACCGCCGTCGCCAATGCCAAAAGCTCGACCGGGCGGCTTGACCTTCTGACCCGTACCATCACCGATGGTGGCACCGAGTTCGATCGCGTGCCCGCAGGCTACAAAGGCCCGCTGTACGCCGAGATCTGTCCACGTTCGTTTTCGGTTCTGGTCCAACCCGGTATGCGTCTAAACCAGATTCGTTTCCGTCAGGGTCAGGCCGTCTTGTCTGACGCCGAACTGACCGCCCTGCACGCCGAATCGCCGTTGGTGGACGGGCCTGCTGTGATTCATGATGGTCTTGGCTTTTCGGTCGATCTGCAACTGCCCGACACCGATCTGGTCGGCTATCGCGCCAAGCCCCATACCGGGGTAATCGATCTGGACCGAATTGGCGAATACGACCCCCAGGACTATTGGGAGGAAGTGCGCACCAAGGACGGTCGCATCATACTTGACCCCGGCGCATTCTACATCCTTGTCAGCCGCGAGGCGGTCCATATCCCGCCGATGTATGCCGCCGAAATGGCACCTTATCTGGCGATGGTTGGTGAATTCCGAGTGCATTATGCCGGGTTCTTCGATCCCGGCTTTGGCCATGCCGCAGCGGGCGGTGCAGGGTCGCGTGGTGTGCTTGAGGTGCGATGCCACGAAGCGCCTTTCGTGCTGGAACACGGACAGGTGGTCGGGCGTCTTGTCTATGAGAAAATGGCTGAGATGCCCACGCAGCTATATGGTGCCGGGATTGCATCGAACTATCAGGGGCAAGGCCTGAAATTGTCCAAGCACTTCAAAGCGGCCGTCTAATCCTCAGAATTTCTTTCAACGGTGCATGTGTCGGATAACCCGCGTTTACTGCCGCAGGTTCCGCGCCTGACCTGTAGTGACCTGTCCGGGTTATTACTCCTCAAACAGTTCCGACTGGTCCTCGTCCACTTCGTCCTCGCGCCCCTCACCCAGCGGGATAGCCCCCGGTGGAGGCCGGTTTTCCAACAATCCCGCAGCCCTCAATTCCTTGAGACCTGGCAGATCGCGGGCGTTCTCCAGACCAAAATGATCCAGAAACTCTGGCGTCACCACAAATGTCACCGGACGACCCGGTGTCATGCGGCGACGGCCCAACCTGATCCACTCCATCTCTAGCAATTGGTCAATCGTCCCGCGAGAGACTGATACGCCGCGAATTTCCTCAATCTCGGCGCGGGTGCAGGGCTGGTGATAGGCCACGATCGCCAATGTCTCAATCGCGGCGCGGCTGAGTTTACGGGTCTCAACCGTTTCCTTCTGCATCAGAAAGCCCAGATCAGGGGCCGTACGGATCGCCCATGCCTCACCAACGCGCACCACGCGCACGCCGCGCCCCTCGTAACGTCTCTGAAGCAATTCAACGGCTTGCGCGGCGTCGCTTCCATGCGGCATCCGCGCCTCAAGGTCGGCAATCGTCACCGGATCGGCGCTGGCAAACAAAACGGCCTCGACCATACGCTCCTGTTCCGCCAGCGGTGGCGCCTCGAACAGGGTGCCGGTTTCTTCTGGGGCGTCAGTCACGTGTCTGGGTCCTCTTACGCAAATGGATCGGCGCGAATGTCTCGCTCTGCTTGATCTCCATATGTCCTTCTTTCACCAGTTCCAGCGAGGCCGCAAAGGTCGCAGCCGTTGCTGATCTGCGGCGCACCGGGTCAGTATCCCAACCATCGGGCAGATAGGTTTCCATATCGGTCCACGTCCCCGCAAAACCGATCAGCGGGCGCATCCGCTCCAGTGCCTGCTCCATCGTGAACACCGCATCGCGGTCCATCACAAAGGGGCGGAATTCGTCACGGGTGCGGATACGGGCATAACCCTGCATCAGGTCCAGAAGCGTGGCAGAATAAGTCACGGTGCGAATGCGGGTGACGTCCTCGCCCTGCCCGCGTTTGAAAAAATCACGCCCCAGTTGGTCGCGGGCCATCAACCGTGCAGCGACGTCACGCATCGCCTGCAGGCGTTCAAGTTGAAACGCCAGATGCGCGGCCAGCTCTTCACCCGATGGCCCGTCATCATCCGGGTCTGGCGGTAGCAGTAGACGGGACTTGAGAAAGGCCAGCCACGCCGCCATGACCAGATAATCGGCGGCCAGTTCAATGCGCAGCGCACGCGCCTTTTCAACAAAGGCCAGATATTGCTGCGCCAGCGCAAGAACCGAGATCTTGCGCAGATCCACTTTTTGCGTGCGGGACAGGGTCAGCAGAACATCCAACGGGCCTTCGAAGCCGTCGACATCAACAATCAGCGCTTCGGCCGCAAGACGATCCGCGACCGAGACAGGGTCTTCGCTAAAAAGATTATCGTTCATATACCTGCCCGCCCATTAGGGCAGATAGTTCCGCTTCGGCGGCTTGGATGTCAAGTTCCCGCGGGGGTTTCCGCATCGCCAGCGCCCGTTCTGCGCGGGCTTGTGCCACATCCGACATCTCACCGGCAGTTTCCAACACAGCGGCACGTTCAGAAAAACTGCCATTGCAATGCAGGACCACATCACAGCCCGCCTGCAAAGATTGCCGTGTGAGGTCCGTCAACGCCCCACTGAGCGCTCTCATCGAAATATCGTCGGTCATGATCAGCCCGCCAAAGCCGATATTGTCTCGGATCAGGCCCATCATGGCCGCAGAAATAGTGGCTGGCCGGGGATCGATCTGATCGAAGACCAGATGTGCTGTCATCCCCATCGGCAGGTCATTCAAGGCGCGGAACGGCGCGAAATCGCTGTATTCCAACTCTTCCAGCGGCAAATCAACGTGCGGAAGGTCATGGTGACTGTCCAGAGTGGCACGGCCATGGCCGGGAATGTGCTTGAGAACCGGAAGAACACCCCCATCCAGATGACCCTGTGCCACGGCCCTGCCGATCCTGGAAATCTGCTCAGGATCAAAGGCATAACAGCGGTTTTTCAAAAACGCGTGGGTCTCGGGCCGCGCCACATCGACCATGGGGGCACAGTTGCTGTCGATACCCAGACCAAACAGCTCATCCGCAATCAGGCGGTACCTGAGGTACATGGCGCGTTCCGCTTGATCACCCGCCCTGATCACATGATCCAGCGGCGGCAGCCATTCGCGGGCCAAGGGTGCGCGCAAACGCTGCACGCGCCCACCTTCCTGATCGATGGTAATGGGGCAGTTGCGCCCAACGGCCTCGCGGAAATCATCACACAAGGCCCGCACCTGATCGGCGCTTTCAATATTGCGGGAGAACAGGATAAACCCAAACGGGTTCATCTGGCGAAACAGGTCTCTTTCCTCCTGCGTCAGGCGCAGTCCTTCAGCATCTGTGATCGCTGCTCCGAACTTCACCTCACGGCCACCGGGATACAATCAGCGCCTTGCGCGACCAGAGCAGCGCAGAACTGGCGCGAGTCGCTCAGGTCTTCGAACCCCAGAACACGAAGGCGGTAGAAGGTCCGTCCACCGCTTGAAGTTTTCTGGATAACCCGCTGTTTTCCCGACAAATAATCACCAAATTGACCATTCAAACGGTCCCACTCGGCCTGTGCCACTTGCGTGCTGTCATAAGCACCAAGCTGCGCCAGCCGGGTTCCCTTTGCCAACGTATCCGGATCAACATCCACCCCGACCGCGGCTTTCACCGCTGCATTGATGGCGTCTTCGGAAGTCTCACTGGGCGCGACCTGACTGCGGGTGGACCGTGCCGGACGCGTCACAGGGCGCAATGATCGGCGCACGCCCGGCAACTCGGCGAAGCTCGGGTCCGGCAAGGCCGCAGCAAAATCTGCCGGGTCAATGGCGGGTTCTTCATCAGGGGTGGTCAGCGATGCCAGTTGCACACCATCTTCGAACTCTTGCTGCGTTTCTGCCGCCGCACCCGCCAATTCCGCAACCAGCGCATCTACTGCGTTCTGGCGCAAGCGCGCGGCCTCCTGCGTGGTGATCGGTTCTTCGACCACATGCAGCGCAGGGGTCGGCTTCAGTTCTCCGGCGGGCAGATCTTCGTCCGTCAAGGACACCGGGCGCGGCGCAAGGATCAACCGGTCGGCCGGCGCCGCAGCACTGCCTTCGGCGGCGACGGCATTCACGGCAAAGCCCTGATGATCGGCCGGAGTTCCACCCGGATTTTCCGGCTGTACACGCATCGGCCCTTCGGCGGCACGAACAACCGGCACGCCGCTGACATCGCGCATGATCAGTTGATAGCCCCAGACCCCGACACCGGCGACCAGCGCCAAGGATGCAACAGCCCCCAGAAAATTGACCGCCCTGCCCAGACCAAACGAGCCACGCGGCGCGTCATCTTCCTGCATGTCTTCGGGAAAATCATACACATCATCAGAATGCGCTTGATTCGGGTAATGAATCTGCCCGGGGCGTTGATGCCCCGAGTAATCGTAACTCGCCATGTCCGCCTCACTGCCCGTTTCGCGCCTGAAAATAAGGCCCGCGGGTCATTTCTTGCCTACCTCGTACCGGCGGTTCGGGCGATATTCGTTACCGCATCTCCTGCGCCGGAGTAACGCCAAGAATACCCAAGCCCGCTGAAATCACAACAGAAACGGCCCGGGCCAAAGCGATTTTTGACTGGCTTGTGGCAACATCGCCATCCTGGATGAAACGCAGTTGCGTCTCGTCATTGCCCTTGTTCCACAACGCGTGAAAGTCGCCTGCGAGTTCATAGAGATAAAAGGCGACCCTGTGCGGTTCATTGGTTCGGGCCGCAATCTCGACCAGCCGTGGCCATTCTGCCAGCTTCTTCGCAACAACCAGTTCCGAGGCATGATCGTTCTTGCTCAGGTCAGCGCCCTCAAGGGTCGCATCATCAGCCGCAATCCCAGCCTCGGCCGCACGACGCAGCACGCTCATGACACGGGCATGTGCATACTGAACGTAGAACACGGGGTTCTCGCGGCTTTGTTCCAGCACCTTGTCAAAATCGAAATCCAACGGCGCATCGTTCTTGCGAGTCAGCATAACAAACCGCGTCACGTCCGGGCCCACCTGATCGACCACATCGCGCAGAGTGACAAAGTTCCCTGCCCGCTTGGACATCTTGAACGGCTCACCATTCTTCCACAGCTTCACCAGCTGTGTCAGCTTGATATCAAGCGGCACCTTACCGTCGGACAGTGCCGAAACAGCCGCCTTCATCCGTTTGACATAGCCGCCATGGTCGGCGCCAAACACGTCGATCAGCGCGTCAAAGCCACGGGTCACCTTGTCATAGTGATAAGCAATATCCGGGGCAAAATAAGTCCAGCTGCCATCCGATTTCTTGACAGGGCGGTCGACGTCATCGCCATGTTCGGTCGATTTGAACAGCGTCTGTTCGCGTGGCTCCCAATCCTCGGGCTTTTTGCCCTTCGGCGGCTCGAGCACGCCTTCATAGATCAGGCCCTTGTCAGTCAGCGACTGCAATGCGGCCTCGATCCGACCGGTGCCATAGAGCGATTTCTCCGAGAAGAACACATCCATCTCGACGCCCAGCGCTTTCAGGTCAGCGCGGATCAGATCCATCATCGCGTCGGTCGAGAACT
Source organism: Ruegeria sp. L11 (assembly GCF_056531755.1). NCBI lineage: Bacteria > Pseudomonadati > Pseudomonadota > Alphaproteobacteria > Rhodobacterales > Roseobacteraceae > Ruegeria > Ruegeria sp. L11. The sequence goes on along the minus strand of NZ_JBQFMI010000001.1, from coordinate 348,493 downwards.
CACGCACCTCTTCCAGCCAGTCACTTTCCGGCTTGTCGATCAGACTGTCGCCGTATTTCTCTTTCAACGCCTCACCGATCGGGATCAGGTAGTCGCCGGGGTAAAGACCTTCGGCAATTTCGGGGCTCAGACCATTGGCCTCGCGATAGCGTTCGTAAGCCGAGCGCGCCAGCACATCCACCTGGGCGCCGCCGTCGTTGATGTAATACTCACGGGTCACGTCATGGCCCGAATAGGCCAGCAGGCTTGCCAGAGCGTCACCGAATACCGCACCCCGTGTATGACCCACGTGCAGCGGACCGGTTGGGTTGGCCGAAACATATTCAACGTTGACCTTTTGCCCATGGCCCATAGTCGAGCGGCCATAATCGGTGCCCTTCTCCAGCACAGCCGCCAGCACACCTTGCCAGACCGACGGCGCCAACCGCAAATTGAGAAAACCGGGACCCGCCACGTCGGCGCTGGTGATCCGGTCATCCGCCGCCAGCTTCCCCGCCAATACCTCGGCAATGTCACGCGGTTTCATCCTGGCCGGTTTTGCCAGCACCATCGCCGCGTTTGTCGCCATGTCGCCATGCGCTGCATCGCGCGGCGGTTCGACCGCCACGTTGTCAAAACTCAGCCCCTCGGGCAACGCGCCTTCGGACTGCATCTGCGCCAGCGCGTCCAGTACAAGGCCGCGGATCTCGGAAAACAGGTTCATTTCGGATGTCCTTTTGCTTGCCCGGCGGTTTACCACGCATCACGGCAAGGTCAATGGACGCCTAATGTTTGGACTTGGTTTGCGCCCAATGTCTGCCAATCTCGCCCGGATATCCACTGTCAGAGATTTCAAATACCCTGCGGGCTGTCCGTCGTACGGCTTCTGATCATCGCTTCCCGCCCGCGCAAGGTACCAATCAACCCGCAATAAAGGTCGCAAACATGGACCATTACACGTGTCATTGCAGCGCAATCAGCCCGTCAGCCGGGCGTGATCCTGCAAGGCAAAACGATCGGTCATTCCTGCAATATAGTCCGATACGATCCGGGCCAGAGCAGTCTCGTCCGCCGCAGCTTCAATATCCTCGTGCCAGCGTGCGGGCATCTGTTTCGGATCGTTCAGGTAGATCGGGAACAGGTCTTCGACAACCGTTGCAACCTCGGCCCGCACCTTCATGACGCTGGGCGCGCGATACATCCGGGTGAACAGGAACGCCCTGATTTGTTTCAGATCCGCCCAAGTCCCGGTCGAGAATTGGATGACAGGATGCCCAAGATGGCGAATCTCTTCGACCGATTGCGCGCCCGAGGCTACAATCAAGTCTCGTGACGTTGTGATGACATCTGCCACCATGACCCCAAATACCCGCCGCAGTGCTTCATGACGTCGTCGATACGGATCAAGACCGGGATATTTTGCATCCACATCCGCGTAGCATCCCCCCACGATCGGAAGGTGACGCAGATCATCATCTTCAAACAACCCCGCGCGCAACCCATCTAGAAGATCGTGATTGTTGTAAGCAATGTCATCAGACAAAGCCGCCACCTGCGCCTCGGCACTTGCATGGGTATGAAGTTCAAGATCAAAGCCCTGATTGCATTCAGCCAGCGCCCACGGCAGATCGCCAACAACTGGACCGTTATGCTTGGCGATACCCTCCAGACATTCCCAGGTCAGGTTGCATCCGTCAAACCCGGCATAATGCCGCTCCAGCTTCGTTACGATCCGAATGGCCTGGGCATTGTGATCAAACCCCCCGTAAGGCACCATCAGCGCGTGGAGGGCGTCTTCACCCGTATGACCAAAGGGTGTATGACCCAGGTCGTGCGCCAGGGCTACAGCCTCGGTGAGTTCAGGATTCAGGCCCAACGCCCCTGAAATGGTTCGCGCGACCTGAGCAACTTCGATGGAATGGGTCAGCCGTGTTCGATAACTGTCACCTTCATGCTCGACAAAGACTTGCGTCTTGTGTTTGAGCCGCCGAAACGCACTGGCGTGAATGATCCGGTCGCGATCACGCTGAAAGCATGACCGGAAGCTGCTTTCTTCCTCTGGCACCAGCCGCCCCCTTGCGCGGTCTGGGTCCGAAGCAAATCCCGCTCTGTCCAAAGGCCTTGTCCTTGTCGCCTGTCTTTTTGTTTCATATATTGTAGGACGCTTGGGAATTAAACCTTTGGAGACCGGCATGAATCTGCCCCCATCAGTCACCGAACGCGCCTTTGACCGCCTCGCCGAGATCGGCGCCGCGGAACAGGGGCAAGCCCTGCGTGTCGCAGTGGAGGGTGGTGGATGTTCCGGTTTTCAATATGAAATCGCTCTGGACACGCCAAACACCGATGACCTCATCCTAGAAGGCAAGGGGCAGAAAGTCATCGTCGACCCGGTCTCTCTGCCCTTTCTTGAAAACGCGGTGATCGATTTCACTCAGGAGCTTATTGGTGCAAGGTTTGTGATCGACAACCCCAACGCCACCTCTTCCTGTGGCTGCGGCACGTCGTTTTCGATGTAACCGGCGGGGGCTTTGCCCCCACACCCCCAGGATATTTTCAGCCAGATGAAGCAGGGATCCGCTCTCTGACCAAAACGACCAGAGAGCTTCACCTGGCGCGGTCATCGGCGTCCCCGCCTGTACCGCCCCTTCTAGTATCGAAAAAATGGTTAAGGGTTCGTTTCTTCATCTGGCTAAAAATATCCCGGAGCGCGAGGCAGAGCCTCGCTAATCCGATCTCCGACTTGCCGCTGGGCCCGTTCTGAGCGATAGGTTGCCACAAGGTTTCGGAGGATCGCGCATGAAAATCGCCACGTTCAACATCAATGGCATCAAGGCACGAACCGAGGCGCTGCCCCGCTGGCTGGACGACGCCCAACCCGACGTTGTTCTTCTTCAGGAAATCAAATCCGTCGACGAGAACTTCCCCCGCGAGATGTTTGAAGATCGCGGGTACAACGTGGAAACACATGGGCAAAAAAGCTTTAATGGTGTCGCGATCCTGTCGAAGCTTCCGCTGGAGGATGTATCTCGCGGCCTTCCCGGCGATGACAATGATGAACAGGCGCGCTGGATCGAGGCCACCGTCGTAGGCAAAAAGGCCCTGCGGCTCTGTGGGCTGTATCTGCCCAACGGGAATCCGGCACCCGGACCGAAATACGATTACAAGCTGGCCTGGATGGAACGGCTTTACGACCGCGCCCAGGCCCTGATGAAGTCAGAGGAGCCTGCCCTGATGGCCGGAGACTATAACATCATCCCACAGGCCGAGGATGCCAAACGCCCCGATGCCTGGCAGGAAGACGCGTTGTTCCGCCCGGAAAGCCGGTCCGCCTTTCGAAAAATCCTGAACCTTGGCTTTACCGAGGCCTTCCGCGCGACAACGCAGGGTCCAGACCACTATTCTTTCTGGGATTATCAGGCTGGCGCGTGGAACCGGAATGACGGAATTCGGATTGATCATTTCCTGCTAACGCCACAAGCCGCCGACCTCATGCGGGATTGCCAGATTGATGCCGCTGTTCGGGGGCACGAAAAGCCATCCGATCACGTTCCTGTCTGGATTGACCTGGATATTTGAGGCCCTAGGCAGCCGTGACGTCGTGACTGTAGATCCACTCATAGCGTTGTGACAACCGGGCACCAACGACCCGCAGCACACATTGCGCAGCCATACGGGCTGGACCGCGCAGATGAAAGTTCCGCGCATTTGACCCGGCCGCCGCGACAACGCGCTGCGCCCTTGGCTTGCGGGTTGTTTCATAGGCCGCCAGTGCGTTGGTGATACCCGATCGTTCGTCAAACGCACGCGCCAGCACCCAGGCGTCCTCGAGCGCCAGACATGCCCCTTGTGCCATGAATGGCAACGTCGGATGGGCCGCGTCCCCCAGCAGTGCCAACCGACCATTCTGCCAGTTTTGTGCGACAGGCCGAAGAAACAATGCCCACAGATGCACTTCCGTGACATTCGACAGAATGTCGCGCACGGGGCCACCGAAATCTGCAAATCGCTTACGCAACTCGTCAGGATCGCCCGTCTGACGCCATCCTTCTTCCCGCCAGTCCGAACGCTCCTCGACCGCGACAATGTTCATCATGCTTTCGTCGCGCAACGGATAGGTCACCACATGCCGCCCCGGCCCCATGGTCAGGGACGCCGAAACCGGGTCGCGACCGGGCTGCCAGGGGATGGTGGCGCGCCACGCCACCTGATGCGTGAACTCCGGCGTCTCTGCCCCGTTCAGAGCCGGGCGGAGCACGCTGCGGCCGCCATCGGCCGCAATGGCGCATTCTGCGCGAATTCGCTCGCCTGACGCCAAGACCACCTCTGCCTCGTTGGGGTGCTTTTGCACATGCGAAACTTTGGCACCCAAGCGGATATTCACGCCTGCGTCACAAGCCGCATCATGAAGAAGGTTCAGAAGGTCGGCACGGTGGTAGTAATAAGTCGGACCAGCTGCAGGGCCCGGCAGGTGACTGACCACGCGCCCATTTCGGTAATCGCGCAAGACAGTTCCATGGGATTTCTGCCCGACGGAAAGACCTGTGACGCCAAGTGCATGAAGAACGCGCATCCCGTTCTCGCTGATCTGCAAACCAGCACCGACTTCGGTCAGGGCCGGGGCTTGCTCCAGAAGCGTGACATGCGCCCCACGGTGTTGCAGCGCCAGTGCCGAGGCCAGCCCGCCGATTCCGCCGCCGATTACACAGAATTTCAATCCATCTATCTTCATGGCATCCGCATAACGCAAAAACGCCGGAGCCACAGGCCCCGGCGTTTGGATTTCTTACACATACCCGGCGATTAATCGTCGCGGTGGACCTTTTCGCGACGCTCATGGCGCTCTTGTGCTTCAAGTGTCATGGTTGCAATCGGTCGTGCGTCCAGACGCTTCAGCGAGATCGGATCGCCCGTCATTTCGCAATACCCGTATTCGCCATCATCAATCCGGCGCAGGGCCGAGTCGATCTTTGCGACCAGTTTTCGCTGACGATCACGGGTCCGCAGTTCCAGCGCACGGTCAGTTTCTTCACTGGCGCGATCCGCGACGTCCGGAATGTTACGGGTGTTGTCTTGCAGCCCTTCGATGGTGTCGCGGCTACCAGCCAGTAACTCTGTCTTCCAATCCAGCAGCTTGCGACGAAAATACTCAAGCTGACGATCATTCATGAAAGGCTCATCTTCGGCCGGACGGTAATCTTCCGGCAGAAAAACTTCCTGCTTCATATTTGCTCCCTCGGTTTGGCCAGTGACGTCGTTCGCGGCTGTTTCAGCTGACATTTGGCTCTCCCTTCTGCGCAGCGTTTAGCCGACGGGCGGTGGAATGTCACTACACAAACGTTGCACGACAGTGCACCCCCGCGGATTTGTCTAACTATGAGACAAACATCAACAAAACCTTGTATTTCTATGAAATTTGACAGGCTTTTTTGGGGCGAGAGGCACGGCGCCCGGGATTGGTCTTTACCGGAATCAAGCAAAAGGGCTTGGAGTTGCAGCACAATTCCCGCCGGGCGACGCAGGGACGCGGGTTGTAAAAAACCTTGCCGCTCTGTAACCCGGAAACCACAACCTGCCCGTCCAACACAATATACGTACGAGAGGCCCATGACCGCACGTTTCCAAGGTACAGCCGAATATGTCGCCACCGACGATCTGACTATTGCCGTGAACGCCGCTGTCACGCTGGAACGCCCCCTGCTGGTGAAGGGCGAGCCCGGTACTGGCAAGACCGAATTGGCAAGGCAAGTGGCCGGGGCGCTGGGGCTGAAAATGATCGAGTGGAATGTGAAATCCACCACCCGCGCGCAGCAGGGTCTTTATGAATATGATGCCGTCAGCCGCCTGCGTGACAGCCAACTGGGCGAAGAGCGTGTCCATGACGTGTCGAACTATATCCGCAAGGGAAAGCTGTGGCAGGCCTTCGACGCCGAAAAAAAGGTTGTTCTGCTGATCGACGAAATCGACAAGGCGGATATCGAGTTCCCCAACGACCTGTTGCAGGAGCTCGATAAGATGGAGTTCCACGTCTATGAAACGGGCGAGACAGTCCGGGCCAAGCACCGCCCCATCGTCATCATAACTTCGAACAACGAAAAAGAGCTGCCCGACGCCTTCCTGCGCCGCTGTTTTTTCCACTATATCCGCTTTCCGGACGAGGCGACGATGCGCCGGATCGTTGATGTGCATCACCCCGGCATCAAGGACGCACTTCTGACCGCCGCGCTGACGCAATTCTATGAAATCCGCGAGACGCAAGGGCTCAAGAAAAAGCCCTCGACCTCAGAGGTGCTGGACTGGCTGAAGCTGTTGCTGGCCGAAGACCTGACGGCGGAAGACCTCAGGCGTGACGGGGCCAGCGCGCTGCCGAAGCTGCATGGCGCTTTGCTGAAAAATGAACAGGATGTGCATTTGTTCGAACGTCTTGCATTCATGGCACGTGGCAAACGCTAGCCTGCGTGTGAACAATCTGTGATCACGGCTTGCCATTGGGTATCCCGGGTGTCAGCATCGAAATACCTGACGCAACCGCGTTGCAAAGAAGCAGTATTGGGGTCATCACTTGGCGAACGCTCTGACAATCCGGACCCTGCGGGCCGAGGACAAAGATCAGTGGGCCGAAATGTGGCGGGATTATCTGGCGTTTTATGAAACCACCCTGCCTGAAAACGTGTATGAAACAACCTTTTCCAGATTGGTCGGCGACGACCCGCAGGATTTTTCCTGTTTTGTCGCGGAACAGGATGGTGTTTTGGTCGGACTGACGCATTACCTGTTTCATCGCCACGCCTGGAAAGTGGAAAAGGTCTGTTATCTGCAAGACCTGTTCGCCCGACCTGAAACCCGAGGAACGGGCGTCGGTCGCGCCTTGATTCAGGCGGTTTATGAAGAGGCGGATCGCCAGGGCGCCCCATCCGTTTACTGGCTGACGCAAGAGTTCAACCACACGGCGCGCCACCTTTATGATCGCATCGGCTCCTTGACACCGTTCATCAAGTACGCCCGCCCATGATGCGTTTGGGCGCCCTTTTTCTGGCGCTGGTTATCGCTGGCTGCACGTCTGTCGAGACAATCGAACTCGGGAACGATGTCCCATATGTCGAAGTGGCGTTGCCGCCGGCCAAGTCTTTTGCGGCACCCCGCCCTTCGCCACCGGCACGGTCCAATACGAACATCGCGTCGGATTTCCTGTCCCTGCATTTCGAACTGGAAAGCGGGGCCGCCCTGCCCGTTTTCACCCGGTTCGAAACGCCGATCACCGTTCGCCTGACCGGATCGCCGACACAAAGTATGCAGCAGGATCTGACCCGCCTGCTGAACCGCCTGAAGCGCGAGGCAGGCATCAACATCCGACAAATCAAAGACGGTCAGGCCAATATCACGATCGAAGCGGTCAGCCAGAAGGACATTCTGCAAATTCTGCCAAACGCGGCCTGTTTCGTGGTGCCAAACGCGTCCAGCCTGGCTGAGTATCAGCGCGACCGCCGCAAACCCAAAAGCAGTTGGGTTGAGCTGCGCCAGCGTGAAAGATTGGGGATTTTCATCCCCTACGATGTAAGCCCGCAGGAAATGCGCGATTGTCTTCACGAAGAACTGGCACAGTCCCTTGGTCCTCTGAACGACCTCTATCATCTGCCGGATTCGGTGTTCAACGACGACAATATTCATACGGTCTTGACCGGGTTCGACATGCTGATCCTGCGCGCGGCTTATGCGCCTGAACTGCACACCGGCATGACCCGCGATCAGGTCGCTGCCGTCATCCCCGGAATTCTCAGCCGTCTGAACCCACGCGGCGACCGACTAGCTGCGCAACCCCCCACAAATACCCCCCGAGAGTGGATCAACGCGATCCAGAAATCACTTGGACCGGGGCCGGGTTCCCCCCGACAGATGCGCGCCGCGCAAAAGGCAGCCCGCATCGGGCAGCAACTGGGATGGACAGACCACCGCCGCGCCTATCCCCACTACCTGATGGGCCGGATGGAGCAGTTTCGTGACCCGGCAGAAGCCCAGCGGCAGTTCAAGATCGCGCAACAATTTCTTCGCGCGACGCCCGGAACCGAGGTTCATCAGGCTTATGTCTTAACCCAGACCGCAGCCTTTGCGCTTGCGCAGGATCGCGGGCCCGAGGTCCTGCCCGAACTGGATCAGGCCATCGACGTGATGACCCGCGCGGAAAACGCTTCGCTTCTGGCAACCTTGCTGCTGCTGAAGTCCGAGGCCTTGAAACAGGCCGGTCAATTGCAGCAGGCACGTGCCGTCAGGCTGGACAGCCTTGGATGGGCGCGATACGGGTTCGGTTCGGATTTGGTGGCTCAATCTCTGGCTCAAAACAGTGGCCGAAGCCCCGCTGACAGCACGAAAGACGGATGAAACGCATATGTTGCTAGTACTGGGAATGGCGATACTGGGTGCAATCCTGGGCGCTTTGACCGCAAAAAAACGCAATGGAAACGGCGCCGACATGGCGCAGTATGCCGCCGGATATGGGATCGCTTTTGCGCTTGTGGGGCTGGTGATCTCGCTGGTTCTGCTTCGCATGGTGGCGTGACGCGATGTTCCTGCCCTTTTTCGAAAACCTCCGCAAAGCGGGCATCCCGGTATCGCTCCGGGAGTATCTGACTTTTCTGGAAGGCATGAAAAAGGGTCTTGTCACCTATGATGTCGAAGCGTTCTACTACCTTGCCCGCGTGTCGATGGTGAAAGACGAGCGCAATATCGACAAGTTCGACCGCGCCTTTGCCGCCAGCTTTGAGGGATTGGGCGAGATCAGTTTCGATCAGGTGTTGGAAGCTGTCGATATCCCAGCCGATTGGCTCGCCAAGATGGCCGAGAAACACCTGTCGGACGAGGAGAAGGCAGAGATCGAAGCGCTCGGCGGTTTCGACAAGCTGATGGAAACGTTGCGCGAGCGCCTCAAGGAACAACAAGGCCGTCACCAGGGCGGTAACAAATGGATTGGTACCGCAGGAACCTCTCCGTTCGGGGCTTATGGGTACAACCCTGAAGGCGTCCGTATCGGACAGAAAGAAAGCCGCCATCAGCGTGCCGTCAAGGTCTGGGACAAGCGGGAATTCAGGAACCTCGACGACACGGTTGAACTGGGCACCCGCAACATCAAGGTCGCCTTGAAACGCCTGCGCCGCTGGGCGCGGGAGAGAGCAGCTGAAGAGCTGGATCTGGACGGCACCATCCGTGCCACGGCCGAGCATGGCTATCTGGATGTCAAAACCCGGCCCGAGCGCCACAACGCGGTGAAGGTGCTGTTGTTTCTGGACGTCGGCGGCTCGATGGACCCTCATATCAAAGTGGTTGAAGAGTTGTTTTCCGCTGCAAGAACCGAGTTCAAGCATCTGGAATATTACTACTTTCACAATTGCCTGTATGAAGGGGTCTGGCGCGACAATCGCCGCCGCTGGAACCAACAGACCCCGACCCACGAAGTGCTGCGCACCTATGGATCCGACTACAAGTGCATCTTTGTCGGCGACGCCTCGATGAGCCCCTATGAAATCGCCTATCCCGGCGGTGCCAATGAACATTGGAACCAGGAAGCCGGGCAAGTCTGGCTGCAACGCGCGCGCGAACAGTGGGCGTCAAACCTGTGGATCAACCCGGTGCCCGAGAAATACTGGGAATATACCCATTCCATCAGCATGATCCGCGACATCTTTGAAGATCGCATGGTGCCCATGACGCTGGCTGGTCTGGAACAGGGAATGCGCGAGCTGACGCGCTGACACACCCCATCAGATACTCCTGCTGATTAATACCTTGACCTCAAGCAGGGTTGAGCTTTCACAGTAACCCGGTTGCCGTTTGAAAACCTGAGGAGCTTACTGTGCATCTGCTGACAATCCTGGATCACCCAAAGCCGAACTCCTTTACGGCCGCCGCTGTCGCGAAACTCTGCGAAGGCGCAAAGGCGGCTGGCCATACTACCGAGATTGCGGATTTGCATGCAGAAGGGTTCGATCCACGCTGGTCAATGGCGGACATAGAAGGCGAAGCAGGCACTGGCGCACCGCAAGACATACTTGCGGAACAAACACGGATTGCGCGCGCCGATGCAATCTGCCTGGCCTTTCCGTTGTTCTGGTGGGGAATGCCTTCGATGATGAAAGGCTGGGTCGACCGCGTGTGGATGTGGGGCTGGGCCTACGATCAGTTGGACGATCCGGAAAAGTCCCTCCAGAGGTCCCGAACTGGGTTATTGTTGGTGCCAGCCGGTGCGCGTTCTGACGAAATGGAAGCCAAAGGATATACCGACGCGCTTGAGACACTCTGGACGAATGGCACGTTTGGGTATTTCGGGTTTTCACCCCGGAAACTCGAGCTGTTGCATGGTGCGACCGGGTCAGCCCTGCGTCGACAGGCGCTTTTGGAACGTTGCTATGAAATTGGACGTACGCTTCCGCAACCTGAAAGCGATCCATGAACAAGGTCGCGCTCTGCAGCCTCACTTTGAAATGTGGCTGGATTGTGAGAAGCTTCTATTTTCCATTTGCTCTTGGGGTGTTGAAAACCCATATCTAGCCCATGCTGCGTCTGACCCCTATCCTGCTGGCCATTGCCTATGGAATTGTGATGTACCGGATTTCCGTCTGGCGCACCCATCGGGAACTGGACGCAAAGTCGACCGAACTTGTTGACCCGGCCCTCAAGCGCATGACCGACCGGCTGGCTGCCGCGCTCGAGATCGAGCGGGTTCCGGTTTATATCTATGAGATCGACCCGGTGAACGGGCTGGCCGCACCGGACGGGCGGATATTCATCACGCGGGGATTTTACCGCAAGTTCCGCAACGGCGAGGTTTCGGCTGAGGAAATGGCCAGTGTAATCGCGCATGAGTTGGGCCATGTGGCACTAGGTCACGCGCGGCGGCGGATGATCGATTTTTCAGGGCAGAATGCGATGCGCACGGCGCTGATCATGGTCCTGAACCGGTTCATCCCTTTTGTCGGAGCGATGATTGCCAACGCGTTGACCGCACTGATCGCCTCGCGCCTGTCGCGGGGGGATGAGTATGAAGCGGATGAATATGCGGCCGCCTTGCTGACGAAAGCCGGTATCGGAATAGGCCCGCAGAAATCACTGTTTCACAAGCTGGAAGAGTTGACACAGCAACGCGCCGGGGTGGTCCCGGCATGGCTGATGAGCCATCCCAAGACAGATGAACGTGTTGCGGCGCTGGAAAAGCTTGAACAGCGTTGGGCACAGCGGTGATGCCTGTGCTGCGAGAGGCCAGCCTCTCGCGCTCTCCGGGATATTTTTGGCCAGATGAAGCTGGATCCCGCTCAGGTGGCGAGTGCCTTGCCCAATCGCGGAAGCCGGGCTTTTTTCATGAGCGCGCGAAGGGTCCATTTTTCGGCTGAGAGGCGATTGGCTTCGGCAAGGACCCGAGTGGCAAGTGTGCTCATGCCTTCTGGATTGGATTGCCAGAAGCCGTACAGCAGGCTGTCGGGGTCTTGCCGGTCAAGCCCTTCATCAGTCAGGATATTTCTGGGAAAATCCTTGGCATTAACCGTGACAATCAGATCAGCGGAAGCAGCTATTCCTGTAGCCAGCACGTGGATATCTGCGGCGTCCGGCAGCCACAGGCGGTTTTGAAGACCCTCGTTCGTTGGACGTTCAGCATCCGGCCAGGCCGCTTGCACCAACGCGATCTCGGCGCGCGCCTGCGCCTCACCCGTCGGGCCCAACTTACGGGCGGCGCGGGCCCATTCTTCGAGGATGCGGGCGGACCAGAGCGGGGTGAAATGCCCCAATCGCGCGGCACCCAACAGCATCTCGCGCATGACCGTGGGATAGAGGACGCAAGTGTCGAGAACAGCCTTCATAGGCGATAGAACACCGCTTTGAGGTAGCCGCTTTCCGCCAGTTGCGGCAGTTGCGGGTGATCCGGCCCGGCAAATCCGGTGTGGATCAGTTGCGCCTGTCGGCCCGCCCGGCCGATCCCGCGGGAGGAGGCGTCGCGGAACCGCCCCAGATCGGCGGCATGAGAACACGAACACAGCCCCAGATAGCCGCCGGGTTTGACCAGAGGTGCGGCAAGCCGTGCGATACGCTCATAAGCGCGCAATCCCGCATCCAGCGCTTGTTTTGAGGGGGCAAAGGCAGGTGGATCACAGATGACCACGTCAAACGCCGCACCCTCGTCCCCCAATTGGGTCAACACATCGAACGCGTCGCCCTGTCGGGTCTGGAACCTGTCGGCAAGGCCCGAAGCCGCAGCGCCTTTGGTGGCCAGTTCCAGCGCGGCCGCAGACCCATCGACGGATAAGGCCCGTCCGGCACCTGCGGCCAGCATCGCCAGGCCAAAGCCGCCGACATGGCTGAACACGTCCAGCACCTGCGCTCCGGGATGTACCAGCCGTGCGGCAAAGGCATGGTTGGGGCGTTGATCGTAAAACAGGCCGGTTTTCTGACCTCCGGTCAGGTCGGCCATATACGTGGCACCATTCATCGGCACAGGCAGGGGTGCGTCGGGTGCGGTGCCGTGCAAAGTCTGGTTCTCATCGTCCAGCCCTTCCAGCCCGCGCGTACGGCCCGAGGCGTTTTTCAGCACCGTCGTCACGCCTGCGACCTTGACTAGCGTTTCGGTGAGCGTATCCAGATGCACCTCGGCCCAGGCCGCGTTGGGCTGAATGACACAGCTATCGCCAAACCTGTCGATGATCACACCGGGAAAGCCATCGGCCTCGGCATGGACCAGACGGTAGAAAGGCGCATCAAACAAGCGTTCACGCAGTGCAAGGGCGCGGCTAAGGCGGGTTTCGAACCAAGTATTGTCCAATTGTGCGGTGGTATCACGATCCAGCACCCTGCACATGATTTTTGAGTCAGGGTTGACCGCCACCAGCGCAAGCACCGCGCGGTTGTCATCCTCGAGAATCGCCAGTGCGCCCGCGGGGATCTTGCGCGTGCGGCGGTCTGTGACAATGTCATTTGCATAGACCCAGGGGAAGCCATGGCGCAGCCCGCGCGCGTTGGCTTTGGGTTTCAGGCGGATACGGGGGCGGTCGGCAGTTTGGGTCATGGCGCCCTCTTAGTCGCGAATGTGCCGATGGAAAAGCCCTAGCGGTTCCGAGAGCGCCAGCCGCCACGCCGTTTCGGGGTTTGGGCCCCCTGAAGGCCCTCGGACAGAACCTGAGTCATGGGATGATCCGGGCTGTGCAGCGCGTATGCCGCGTGCAATTCGGTCAGCGCCGTGTTCTGGTCACGCTCTTCGGGCAAGCTGAGCGCCCAGTCCAGAAATATGCTGCGGCATTCCGGCAGGGTGATGCCTTCGATGCGATAGGCTTCCTGGATCAGACCTTTGTGGTCATTGGGATCAGTGCTGCGTGCCATTTTCGCCCTCTTGGATCACGCTGCCGATCAGGTCGGCCGCGGTTGTGTAACTCTTCTGCAATGCCCGTTGCAGTGCATCGACCTGTTCAAACCCGGTGGCGCGGCACAGGAAATCCACACCTCCTTCACCGATCTGTTCCGCCTCGATGACCTTGCCCGAAAGAAGCCGGGCCGCACATTGCACCGACCAGCATAGGCTGTAGCAGTCTTTCAGGGATTGCGCCTGCGCGACATCCAGCAATCCGGCAGCGACGGCACCATCGAGGCCCGAGGATACGTCGCGTGCCGTAGTCCCTGCCAGCAAGGCACCGGTTTCGGCCATCAGTTCGATATCCATCAGGCGGCCGGGCCCGTTTTTGGCATCCCAGATCCCGGCGGGTGCCTTGGCTGCGGCCAGACGCGTTCGCATCTCGGCGACTTCGCGCAAAACCTTGTCCCGCTCGCGTGGGCGCGACAGAAACCCGACGCGAAACGCTTCGATATCATTTGCCAAACCGGCATCACCCGCAACGACATGAGCACGGGTCAGGGCCAGATGTTCCCACACCCAGGCCTCATTCTGCTGATAATTGGTAAAGCTGGCCCAACTGGTGGCAACCGGCCCCTGATTGCCGGACGGGCGCAGGCGCATGTCGACCTCATACAACCGCCCCTGTGACATCGGTGCCGAAAGTGCCGTGATCAGCGCCTGCGTGAACCGCGCATAATAGGTGCGCGTGGCCAGAGGACGCGGACCATCGGACATGTCCTGATCCTGCGGGTCATAGATCACAATCATGTCCAGATCGGATTGCGAATTGATCCGTCCTGCGCCCAGCGACCCCATGCCCAACACCGCCGCTCCGCGTCCCGGTGCGGGACCGTGTTTACGGGCGAAATTCTCGGTAACATAGGGCAGGATGGCGGCAATCACCGATTGTGCAAGTTCTGCATATTGCCGGCCTGCCTGTGCCCCGTCGATCAGACCCCGCAAGTGGTGGACACCGACCCGGAAATGCCATTCCTTACACCAGCGCCGCGCAAGGTCGAGCCGGGTTTCATAGTCAGGCTCTTCCGCCAGCGCACGGGCCAGTTCGATTTGCAATGTCTTCTGCCCCGGCCAATCAGCAAAGAAACTGCCGCCGATCACCGCGTCGAAAACCGAGGCATTGCGCGACAAATGCGAGGCAAGAGCATGAGATGTGCCAACGACATCGACCAGCAGGTCGATTAGTTGCGGATTGGCCTCGAACAAGGAAAACAGCTGAACCCCGGCGGGAAGGCCAGACAGAAACCCGTCCAGCGCCATCAACGCCTCATCCGGTTTGGCGGTCTTGGCAAGACGCGACAGCAACTCGGGCCGCAACCGTTCGAAAATCCGCGACCCGCGCTGGGACCTTAAGGCCGGATATGTCGTCCACCGGGCCAGAACACTCTGGTCAAACTCCACATCCTGTGCCGCCACAGGTGCAGGACCGGGTCCAGGCGCAAAAAATCCTTCAGTCAGTTCGTGCACTTCGGTCAGGCGGTTTTTCACGTCCTGTTTCAGTTCATCGCTGCCGATCCCTATCAAACAGGCGATGCGTTCAATGCCTTCCGGTGATTTCGGCACCTTATGCGTCTGTGCATCATGAACCATCTGAATGCGGTGTTCGACTTCGCGATGTGCCCGGTAATGATCGGTCAATTTATCCGCGACATCCTGCGGCACCCAGCCTTTTGACGCCAACGCCGCCAACCCCGGAACCGTTCCGCGCACCCGTAAATCCGGATCGCGACCACCTGCGATCAGCTGACGGGTCTGGGTGAAGAACTCGATCTCGCGAATACCGCCCTGCCCCAGCTTCATGTCGTGGCCGGGAATCGACAAGGCCCCGCCCGTACCTTTATTTTCGCGAATCCGAAGACGCATATCATGCGCGTCCTGAATGGCGGCAAAATCCAGATGGCGACGCCAGACAAAGGGGCGCAATGTGTCCAGAAACCGCTGCCCCGCAGCCAAGTCTCCGGCACAGGGACGGGCCTTGATATACGCCGCGCGCTCCCACGTGCGGCCGAGGCTTTCGTAGTACCGTTCAGCGGCCTCCATCGCCATGCAGACCGGTGTTACGGCAGGATCTGGCCTCAGCCTCAGATCGGTACGGAAAACATAGCCATCGGCAGTCTTGTCGCTGAGCGTCGCGCAGAAGTTCCGCGTTGCCCGCACCATGCCCTGCCGGGCCTCGTAGAAGTCATCGGGGTCAAACCGCGTCTCATCAAACAGCACAATCAGATCGATATCCGAGCTGTAGTTCAGCTCATGCGCGCCCATCTTGCCCATGGCCAGAATGACCATCCCGGCGGCAGTTTCGATATCGTCCTCGGTCATACCCGGCAGTTTGTTGCGCCGGATCAACGTCGCAATCTCGGCCTTGGCCGCAGTATCCGCGGCCAGTGCCCCGAAATCGGTCAGTGCCGCGGTGACTTTTTCAAGCGGCCAGGCACCTGCAATGTCGGCAAGCGCGGTCAACAGCGCCACCCGCCGCTTGGCCTGCCGCAAGCCGGATTTCAGCTGATCCGTCGGCAGCTTACGCGC
Source organism: Ruegeria sp. L11 (assembly GCF_056531755.1). Taxonomy (NCBI): domain Bacteria; kingdom Pseudomonadati; phylum Pseudomonadota; class Alphaproteobacteria; order Rhodobacterales; family Roseobacteraceae; genus Ruegeria; species Ruegeria sp. L11. The sequence goes on along the minus strand of NZ_JBQFMI010000001.1, from coordinate 332,610 downwards.
ATCCGCCATGACTTCAGACAGTGCCTGATCCGGGCGCAATAACGCATCAGGCAGCCATTCCCTTTCACGCTCGATCAGGCCTTTCAGATATGGGCTGGACCCGGCGATTCCCGCCACCAGCTCTCCCATCTCCTGCGACAGATCAGGTATCAGAGCGCGGGTTTCATCGCCCAGAGACGGATCAAACGCACGTGGAAGGCGGGTAATGGCAAGAGCGTCAGTCATGCGCGCACCCTGCGCATTGCGGGACGTAATCGTCAATGGGGCATTCTGATCAGGTTTCCTGAACCGGCGTATCCTGACTGAAGCTGTTGACCCAAACGTCGTTTCTTCGTTCCCACAAAGATGAAATCAGCATTGCCTCGCGCCGATCTGCGCCCGAGCGCAGGTAATCGGCACGGTAGGACAGCAAGACGATATCCGGGGTCAGAACGCGTAACCGAGTGTCACTCAGATCAAACTCGGCCATCGTTGGCGCATCTGCAAATTGCCCGACGTGATCGTCCCGATTGGCAAAACCCGTGGGATAAACGCCCAGAAAATCCGCGCTTAGCAAGGCGCGGTCGGCGCTTGCATCGCCTTCAACCAGCGCCACCCAGACCTGCGTTTCCAGTTCAAGAATGTCCTTTAGTGCAGGGGCAGCTTTGTTGTCCGTCATATCCATACCCAGACCCTGCGAGCCAGATCCTGAAACGTCAACCGGATTGCTTAATGTAAATCTTTTTCACATTACCCCTTGCACCCAACCAAACGATACCCCATCTATGCAATGTGAATAGAGTTTACATCAACCCTGGAGAGCTCAAATGACCGCATTGTCCGACCCCGCCGTCCCCGCGAATCCGGGATGGCTTTATCGAACCGAGGCCTGGCTGGATGACAAAGGCAAAGGGGCCTGGATCGCCGCCATGGTTCTTGGATTTATCTTCTTCTGGCCCGTTGGACTTGCCCTGCTGGCCTATATGATCTGGAGCAAACGCATGTTCAGCAAATCCTGCAACCGCCGCAAATCCTGGCACAGCCACATGAGTGCAATGAAGCCCTCGGGCAACAGCGCCTTTGACGCCTACAAAGCAGATACACTGGCCCGCCTGGAACGCGAACAACAGGATTTCGAAGCATTCCTGCGCCGCCTGCGTGACGCCAAGGACAAGGCCGAATTCGACCAATTCATGGATGAACGCGCCCGCGAGAACCATGACGAAGACGGCAAGGGCGAGCCCGCCTGATTGACCTTGCCCTGCCCCGGTGTTTCGGGACAGGGTGCCCCTACCCCAGTTTTTCGGACCTATCGAATGAACCATCTGCCCAACCCGGACACCCAACCCGATTTCTATCGTTCCGTGACAACCAAACGCTTTGTCGCCTGGCTGTTCGATATCGCCTTCATTTCGCTGCTTTGCACGGTGGCAATCCTCTTTACTGCGTTTCTGGGTCTGTTTTTCCTGGCCCTGATCTACGCCGTTGTCAGTTTCGTCTACCGGGTGGTGACCATCGCCAACGGCTCAGCCACGCTGGGAATGCGCTTTATGGGGATCGAGCTGCGTGACGCGTTCGGAGAACGAATGGACTTGGGCAAGGCGCTTGCCCACACTGCCGGCTATTTTGTCAGCATGGCCTTTCCCGTGGTCCAGATCATCTCGGTCATCATGATGATGACCAGCGCCCGTGGCCAGGGTCTGACCGACAGTTTTCTGGGCACCGTGATGATCAACCAACGGGCCTGACGCAAGGTTGCGTGAAACACTTGGCGGTCTCGGGAACGGTTGCTATCATCCCTCCCGAGGTTGGATGGGGATTTCATGCGACATACGCTGCCAATTGCGCCACAATTCTATGTCACGGCACCGCAGCCCTGCCCTTATCTTGGCGGCAGGATGGAACGTAAACTGTTCACCGCCCTACAAGGCGAAGGGGCTGAACAGCTGAACAACTCCCTGTCTCAACAAGGATTTCGCCGGTCTCAGAATGTACTCTACCGTCCTTCGTGTACGGATTGCGCAGCCTGCCTGTCGGCCCGGATCGATGTTTCAGCCTTCAGGCCGACCAAAAGCCAGAAGCGCGCAGCAAGGCGGAATGGTTACCTGGAACGCCGCGCAACCTCGCCATGGGCCACGGATGAGCAATACGAGCTGTTCCGCCGTTATCTTGATACCCGTCACGCCGATGGCGGCATGGCTGACATGGATGTTTTCGAATTCGCCGCGATGATCGAGGAAACACCGATCCGCAGCCGCGTTGTGGAATATGCCGATCCTGAAACGGGCGAGTTGATCGCCGTCAGCCTGACCGATGTGCTCGATGACGGGCTAAGTATGGTCTATTCCTTCTACGACCCGGAACAGCCGCAGAACTCACTCGGCACCTACATGATCCTCGACCATATCGACATCGCACGTGAGGCGGGCCTGCCCTATATCTATCTGGGGTACTGGGTCCCCGGCAGCCCCAAGATGGGCTACAAAGCCAAGTTTTCAGGGCTCGAGGCCTATATTCAGGGGGGCTGGCAAAAAATCAGTGATCCGGATGCCTATACCGGCACATCGCATCACCCCTTGTCGGCGCCGCCAATCGCCGAACAGGTCGCCAATATCCAGCTCCCTGACCGGCACCCGACCAAAGGCTGACCGCGCGATGAAACAAAGCCTGCATGCCGTCACCCTTGTGGTGCCGGATTACGACGACGCCATCTTGTTTTATACAAAGACGCTCAGCTTCCAACTTATCAAGGACATCGACCTCGGCAGTGGCAAGCGCTGGGTTCTGGTCGCGCCTCCCGGTTCGGACAGCGGCTACCTTCTTCTGGCAAAGGCTGACGGACCCGAACAAACCACCGCCATAGGCAACCAGACCGGCGGGCGCGTTGGGTTCTTCCTGCAAACCGATGATTTCTACCGCGACCATGCGAACATGCGCGCCAGGGATATCCACTTCGAAGAAGAACCCCGTCACGAACCTTATGGCATTGTCGCAGTCTGGCGTGATCCCTTCGGCAATCGCTGGGACCTGATCCAGTTCACCTGATCCGCATCTTCATCTGGCTATAAATATCCCGGGGATGAATTGGCCGCAGGCCAAGAAGGGGCTGGCCCCTTGCCCGAAATAAACAAAAAAGGGGGCCAATCGGACCCCTTTGCAATATTCTCTTCCGGATCGGATCAGTTTGGCATCAGGTCCGGAACGATCGTGACAATCGTCGGGAAGAACCACAAGATCGCGATCCCCATCACCTGGATCAGAACAAACGGAACGATCCCGCGATAAATATGACCTGTAGTAACCTCCTTCGGCGCAACCCCCCGAAGGTAGAACAACGCAAACCCGAAAGGTGGCGTCAGGAACGACGTCTGAAGGTTCACCGCCACCATAATCGTGACCCATTTCGGATCGAACGAGCCGCCATAGATCACAGGGCCCACGATGGGGATCACGATGTAGATGATCTCGAGGAAATCCAGCACGAACCCCAGAATGAACAGCACCAGCATCACGATCAGGAAAACCGTGAACTCGTTGTCAAAGCTCTTCAGGAATTGCTGGATATAATGCTCCCCTCCGAATGAAATCACCACGAGGTTCAGCAACTGCGATCCGATCAGGATGGTGAATACCATCGAGGTCACCTTGGCCGTCTCGCGAACCACCGGGGTCAATACACCGCTGGAATACAGCACCCAGCACCCGTAAAGCAGACCGAACAGCGCGTACAGGTAGGCCGCATAAGCAATGATGAAGGCGATCCAGCTTTCCACCGTCACATTGCCTTGATTGATACGCAGGTCAAAGTTGACCCCCATCAGCAATGCAATGACAACGGCGAAAGTCGACCAGATGACCACTTTGCCCGAACGGCCCTGATCCTGCAGCTTGCGATAGGCCGCCAGCATGATCGCGCCACCCGCGCCCAGCGCAGCCGCCGGTGTCGGATTGGTGACACCTCCCAGGATCGAGCCCAGCACCGCGATGATAAGAACAAGCGGCGGGAAGACCACGCGGATCAGATCGTTTGTGGCACAGCGGGCCGCAGCCTCTTTGCAACCATACATGGCCAGCGCGAACGGCAGGGCGAGCAACACGAAAGTCACGCCAGAGGATGTGGTAGGCGATATCATCAGGATATCGACCAATGCCATCAGCAACAGCCCGATCGCGCCAAGGATCAGCGGCTGCGGTGACCGCGACGGTGCGATACCACGGCCCAGAACCAGGGTCAGCCCCAGCAGAACAAGGGTAACCGCCACACCGGTGCCGATCGGCGCCGCATCGGCAATCCTTTTTTGCTGTTCGGTCGCCAGTTCCTCTTCTGTCAGGCGATGCGCTTCGGTTGCGCCGCCAGCGGCATCAATTGCCTCCTGCTCGGCAACAGCCTGATCCCAGGCAACCTGCCCGTGCAGATCGATCATCGACGCCTTGCACTCTGCCGACACGTTGGTCCTCAGCGACGCACCCTCGCCGATGTCCGAAAAGGCCGAGACCGAGATATTCTGGCTTCCGATCACACCAACATTGCCCAAAAGGATCGCGCCGACGATCAGGGCAACCGGCGCACCCAGCAACCATATCAGGCCTTCTGACCGCGTAATGGGTTCCCCGGAACCACCGGACACAGCCACAGCGGGCGCTTTGTGTGGATTCAGCAATGCATAACCAAAGGCATAGAGTGCATAGAGCAGCGCCAGCATGATCCCTGGCAACAGCGCAGCCTGGAACAATGTCCCGACCGAGACAACCGCAGGCTCACCCAGATAGGTCAGCGCGTCGGTACAACCGGCTTCAACAGCCCGGGTTTCCTGCGCTGTCGAATACAGATCCCCCGCCAATGTGCCCAGCAGGACGATCACGATCGACGGTGGAATGATTTGCCCCAAGGTGCCCGATGCCGCGATCACACCGGTCGCCAGTTCCGGCGAATAGTTGTTGCGCAACATGGTTGGAAGCGCCAGCAGGCCCATCGTCACAACGGTCGCGCCAACGATACCGGTCGAAGCCGCCAGAAACGCCCCCACAACCACAATTGACACGGCCAGACCACCCGGAAGCGGGCCAAAAACACGTGCCATCGTCGTCAGCAGATCGTTGGCAATCTTTGAACGTTCCAGCGTGATGCCCATCAGGACGAACATGAGCACGGCCAGAAGAGTCTCGATGGATTGCCCGGCCAGCACGCGCTCGTTCATGCGGTTCACGATGAACGACACGTTCCGGTCCAGCGCGGTTTCCCAGCCTGAGGCAAAAACCGGTTCGGCGAGCCTTGGCAAATCCGGGTATCGGAACACGGATATGGTGTCCGGCTTGATTCCGGAGTTCACAAGGTCCCGATAACTTTGCGATCCGACGTCAATCGCCTGGTGGATCAGCAACCCCGCGCTGTCCAGCGCGGCGATGATGCCAAAGGATATTATCCCTGCCCCGCCGATGGCAAAAGCCACCGGAAAGCCGGAAAGAATGCCCCCGAAAAGGCAAAAGAATACGATAATGAGGCCTATCTCGACGCCATCAAGTCCGAATAGCATTGTCTTTGTCTCCGCCCTTAATGCGCGCCTTCATAGGCTTCTTCGCCCTCACCAAGGCTGTCCTTGTCGAGGTATTTTCCAACGCTGTCCGGTCCTTCCACGTATTCCAGATACGACCGGTACAAAAACGCGATGGCGTGCAGGAACACCATGGCCGCAAAGGCCACCAGCAGGATCTTGAACAGGAAGTAGGCATTGAACCCGTTGGGGCTGAACCCGATGGTTTCCACGTTCCAGCGCAAGGCGCGGGATTTGGCCACCAGACGGTCCAGCGCGTCACTGGCCGAAGGGTTCGGCACGATCAGATGACGCCACAGGAAGAACCAGCCGTACATCCAGGTCAGCACCGCCATTGGCATCATGAACAGCAACGCACCGCACATATCGACCACACGCTTGGCGCGGTGGCTGATACCGGCATAGATCAGATCAACGCGCACATGCCCGCCCTGCACAAATGTGTAGGTACAACACAGACAAACAACCATGGCGTTATACAGTTTCAGCTCTTCCGCGAACCAGCTGATATCCATCTGGAACGGTATTCCCAGACCGAAGGACATATCAGGACGGGTAAAGACCCGTTGCATGAATACGATGACGATCTGCTGAATCACCATCAGCAGACCCGCCCAGGCAAAGAACCGCCCGGTGGTGTTTGCAAAACCTTCCAGGCCGCGCACGATGGCCCACATGAAGTTCCGGTAATACAACCCGACGGCTGTCAGAACCAAAAAGAAGGTGAACACCACAAAGAAGAACTCGACCGAGCCGCCATAATAGACAAAGCGCATGATCGACGCCTTGTCAGACCAGTCCAGCCAGAGCTGCGGATGCGTGACCGCATATCCGAAATTATAGAAGGCTTCGGCAATGTTCTGAATGAACCAGACCAGTCCATTCCACAGGGCGCCGAAGAACGAGATACCGTTTTCGTCCTGCATGTTGTCCCCAGGTCGTCTCAGTTGCGCGCAGGCCTATTGTGGCTTGCCCAAGTCCTTTCGCGCAACGGGAAAGGCTTCCCCGCAAGGCGCGGGGAAACCGTTTTTCCTTTGATCAGGAAGGCTTAGCCGCGAACACGGTCACGCTGTGCGGTGTAGACACCCGACGACAGGTTGTTCCATGCCGACGAAGCCGCCATCGACGACATTGCGCTGTCGTGGATCTTCTTGAACAGCTCATCGCCCATGTTCTCGTCCAGAACTTCCTGGCTGGCCTTGCCGAACGCATCCCAGACACTGTCAGGGAATTCCAGGACCTTGACGCCACCGGCCTGCAGGCGCTGCAGCGCTGCACCATTGTTGGCCAGGAACTGCGCCAGGTTCCACTGGTGTGCTTCTGCGGCAGCGATCTCGATGATCTTCTGCTGGGCCGGGGTCAGCTCATTGAACACGTCGCGGTTGGTTGCCAGCGACAGACCTGCGCCCGGCTCGTGGAAGCCCGCGGTGTAGTAGGTCTTGGTGATTTCCTGGAAGCCCGCCTTTTCGTCGGCCCAGGGTCCGATCCACTCGGTTCCGTCAATCGCGCCGGACGACAGCGCCTGATACACTTCAGAACCGGGGATGTTCTGAACGGACGCGCCCAGTTTGCCCAGTGCTTTACCGCCCAGACCGGGCATACGGAACTTCAGACCATTGAAGTCTTCGGGGCTGTTGATCTCTTTCGAGAACCAGCCGCCCGCCTGCGCACCGGTGTTACCGGCCAAGAAGGACTTCAGGCCAAAGATTTCGCCCAGCTCATCATGCAGCTCCATACCGCCGTCATGATAGTACCAGTTCACCAGTTCCTGTGCGGTCATGCCGAAGGGCACGGCCGTAAAGAACGCATAGCCCGGGTGCTGACCGACAAAGTAATAGTCAGCGGCGTGATACATGTCGGCCTGACCGGACGACACCGCGTCAAACACCTCGAACGCGCCAACCAGTTCGCCTGCCGCTTTGATCTCGACATTCAGGCTGCCATCCGACATCGCGTTGATGCTGTCGGCACAACGCTGCGCGCTGTCAAACACGCCAGCCAGACCACGACCCCACGAGGTCACCATGGTCAGTGTGCGCTGTCCCTGCGCATAGGCCGGAGCCGCCAGAGCGGTTGCTGCAGCTGCCGAGCCGCCCAGCGCGGATTTTTTCAGAAATGAACGACGATCCATATGAGTGTTCCTCCCCTTCATAGTCACGATCCGGCAGAACCGGACCTGTCGCATTCAGTGCGCGTCAGCCTAATGTGAGCGAAGCGAAAGGGAATACCTACTACTGCGTAGAGAATCGATTTCTTTTGGGGATGAGGTGAAATTTCCGAATGAAAACTCCAACAAAAACGGCCCAAATACCGGAATTTCACAGACCAACGCCAATCTTTTTGCATTTTTGCCGCCGCTTGCGTATCGATTCGTCCATGCAAAGACTTCGACATCTGGTCTCGCTGACCTATGCGCAGAAACTGTCGCTGGTGGCCGCAATCCCGCTGGTTGTGGCCGTGGCCGCAATCGCTGTGCTTGTCGCATATGAGGCGCGTGCGACCGCTGAGCGCGAGATCGAAGCCCTGGAGCGCAGCCTGATCGAGGCCAAGAAAGAAGAACTGCGCAACTACGTGACGCAGGCGCGCAATGGTTTTGCCTATATCTATGGCCGCGCTGAACCGGACGATGAGGTGTCGAAGAACCTTGTCTCGCAGATACTTTCGGCAATGATCTATGGGCAGGACGGGTTCTTTTTCGTTTACGATTATGATGGCAACAATCTGGTCAGCCCCCGTCAGACACAATTCATCAACCGCAACTGGGAAGGTCTGACCGACAGCGATGGCACGCCCATCGTTGACGAGTTCATTCGCCTCGCCCGTCAGGGGGCCGGGTGGCACAGCTTCATGTGGGAGAAACCCTCGACCGGGGATGAGGCGCAGATGATCGCCTATGTCGTCGGGTTGCAGGACTGGCGCTGGGTCGTGGGTACCGGGGTCTTCATTGACGACATTGTCGCCACGGTCGCCAACGCAAGGGCCGAGGTCGAGGCCCGCGTGCAGCGCACCTTCATGTATATCGGCGCCATTGTTGTTGCTGCCGTTCTGATTGTCTTTGCCTCGGGCATGTTGCTGAACATTCGCGAGCGGCGGTTGGCGGATGCCAAGCTGAAGGAACTGACGCAACGTGTCTTCGACGCGCAGGAAGAAGAACGCGGCCGGGTTGCCCGCGAACTGCATGATGGCATCAGCCAGATCCTTGTGGGTGTACGCTATGCGCTGGACAATGCGCGCCGCCGTCTGTTGCGCGGCGATGATGCGGGTGCGCGCGATCCGCTGGACAAAGGCATCGACCATCTTCGCACCGCCATCACCGAGGTGCGCCGCATCAGCCGCGACCTGCGCCCCGGCGTGCTGGACGACCTTGGTCTCGGACCTGCGTTGAAGGCTCTGACCGACGATTTTCGCGAACGAACCGGGATCGAGACCGAATTTTCCACCGTCGTTTTCCGAAACCGGCTGGATCAGGACAGCAAGATCGCGCTTTATCGCATCGCACAAGAGGCGCTGACAAATATCGAACGCCACGCGGATGCCTCTTATGTTACAATTGACCTGCGTGGCCACAAGAAAGGCGCAACCATGCGGATCACCGACAATGGCCGTGGGTTGCGCGCAGAATCCGGGACCCCGACCACAGGCATCGGCCTGCGCAACATGCAGGAACGAATTGAACAACTTGACGGATCGCTGCGTATTCTGTCATCACGCGGACCGCGCGGCGGAACGGTGATCGAGGCCAGTCTGCCGCTGAGCCACCTGTTGCCACCGCAGGAAGACGCAACTCCGAACCGAAAGGCCGGTACATGAGCGCCAAAAACATCCGAGTTCTTATTGTCGACGATCATCCCATGGTGGCCGAGGGCATTCAGTCGATCCTTGAAAGCTACGACGATATCGAAGTGGTTGGAACACTCGGCAGCGGTCAGGCCGCGGTGGATCAGGCGGTTGGCCTCGCCCCGGATGTCATCCTGATGGACCTGAACATGCCTGGCCTCGGCGGACTCAGCGCCACGGAAATCATTCTGGAACGCCTGCCCGATACGCGCATCCTGATCCTGTCGATGCATGACAGCCCCGAATACATTTCGACCGCGCTCAGCCACGGCGCAAAAGGCTATGTTCTCAAAGATGTCCCAACCGAAGAGATCAAGCAGGCCATCGATGCGGTCATGCGGGGTGAGCAGTATCTGTGCACCGGTGCCAGTGGGTCCCTGAAACCCAAAGGCGACAACGCACGCGAGGCGCTGACAGGGCGCGAGCAAACAATTCTGCTGGAACTGGCGCAGGGCAAATCAAACAAAGAGGTTGCGCAAAAGCTGGATATCTCGGTGCGCACGGTTGAAACGCATCGCAAGAACATCAAGCGCAAACTGGGAATTTCCTCGACTGCCGGGCTGACCCGCTACGCGCTGGAACATGGCATGCTGCAAGGCACCGGGGTCGGCTTCTGATCGATGCGCGGTCGCAGCCCAGTGCTGCCTTACCCAACTAGAGGAGGCTTGCCGCAGGCATAGCGATAACAGGCGGGAGCGTTCACGCCCGGGGTCTGATATCCTGACCAAAGAACACAAGTGTTCCGTCTTCATCCAGAATGTGAAACTCACGCTGCAAATAAGGTTGGTCGAACGGAGGCCGAACGCGCCCCTCGGGCAGATCGGCCAACCCAGCCCGCAAATTTTCATAAAAGCCGTCGATATCGTCTACATCAATATAAAACGACTGGTCGTCGCCCAACGCCTTGCCATCCTCTCGCGGTGGGCATTCCAACAACCGAATGGCGACCGGGCCAAGTGACAAAAATGCGTAATTGTCCTGCTTGAAGCTACAGGTAAATCCTAGTCGCTTACAGTAGAAATCAATCTGGTTCTGCAAGGATGAACACAGCACAAATGGGGTAAGTTGCAAAATCTTGGGCATCTGAAGCTCCGAACAGGAAATAGTTTCAGTTTACCCGTGATGATCTGTTAATCCAGCAACTGATCCCTTCGCAAACCCGCACGCTCGTAATGGTGCGGCAACACGCGTCCATAGAGCTGCTGCGTCCGCTCGATCCCGCCGCACATGCCTTCGGCCTCGACAAATGAAAAGATCCCCACATACCGCCGCCGTGTGCCCTTGACCGGGGCGACTCTGTGCAGGGAATAGCGGCCTTTGAATATCTGTAGGTCCCCAGGTTGCAGGTCCAGCCGATGAACGCGCGCCTTGTTTCCGTCCAGAACCGACGCGACCTGATCGAAATTTTCATCCTCGGCTGTGCGCAGATTGGGTGCGTATTCGAATGCACCGCCCTGCTCGCCATTCTGGATCGCCAGTGTCACGGTGTAGTTGTTGGTGTCGAAATGCCAGGGAAAGCCCTGCCCCTCTTCCACGACATTGATGATCACGTCTGCCAACGGGTCGTCGTAACGAAAGAAGCGGTCCTCAGGCTCATCCAGCGCATCCCGAATGAAGGGAAGAAATCCGCTAAACTCGTAAATCCTGCGCAGAGGACCGGACTGCGCAAAATTGTCGGCGGGAACAAACGCGTTCGAACGGTCATAGAACCGTCTGATCGGATGGGCGGCGTCGAACCGTGGGTCGTCTTTGGTGAAATAGGCATTTGTACGATTGAAAGACCGGTGTGCATAGGGCGCCACCTCGTCTGCCTCTTGCACCAAAAGCTCGATCCCCTGTGCATGTGCGAAACCCGGTAGAACCGCACATCCGTCCTGTTCCAACTCGCGCCGCAAATCCTCGATCAATCGCCTGTAAGCTGGCGAATCCGGGCGATCGATCGGATATCGTCCCAGATCTACCAGGTCCTGTAACATGCTCCGCCTCCCTCGTTTGCGACCACAAGGTCAGCGTGACCCAGACAAAACACCGGATCATGCCAATTTCAGACATCGGCCTGACGCATTCAGACCTTCATACTTGTCCCGCCCTCAGGAAAACGACTGCCCTTTTCCCGGAAATTCCCGGCATGCGGCAATCTGCGCAACAAAATTTCGCAAAATACCGCCATTGAGATAGAAAATTGGTGGATTTGCCTGTTGACGCTCCTCCCCCCCGACCATAATGTCCCCTCCAAGCAAAAAGGAGCCTCTGGCGATGAGAACGCTAGTCGTAATCGTAGGAACCACGCGCATGGGCCGGTAACGGTAAACCATAATCGAACCCATGCGCCTCCGAAAATTCGGGGGCTTTTTTTTGTCAAACGCAAGACACATGTCGCGAACGGAGCAAAGCAGATGACACGTGAGATGACCGGCGCAAAGATGGTGGTTCAGGCCCTCAAGGATCAGGGCGTGGACACGGTATTCGGATACCCCGGTGGCGCCGTCCTACCGATCTATGACGAGATCTTTCTGCAAAACGACATTCGCCACATTCTGGTGCGTCACGAACAGGGTGCGATCCACGCCGCCGAAGGCTATGCGCGGTCGACCGGTAAGCCGGGTGTTGCGCTTGTAACCTCTGGTCCCGGTGCCACAAACGCCGTTACTGGCCTGACTGATGCGTTGCTGGATTCGATTCCGATTGTGGTTCTGACCGGGCAGGTCCCGACCTTCATGATCGGATCGGATGCCTTTCAGGAGGCCGACACCGTTGGCATCACCCGCCCCTGCACCAAACACAACTGGCTGGTAAAGGACACGAATTCGCTGGCTGAGACGCTGCACGAGGCCTTCCATGTGGCCAAGTCGGGTCGTCCCGGCCCGGTTCTGATCGACATTCCCAAGGATGTGCAGTTTGCCACGGGTGAATACAACAGTCCCAAACCTTCGACCTCGCATTACCAGCCGGTGCTGAAAGGCGATCTGGAGGAAATCAACGAGCTTGTTGCAGCCATTGAAAAAGCCAAGAAGCCGGTTTTCTATACGGGCGGTGGCGTCATCAACTCTGGCCCCGCAGCCAGCCAGTTGCTGCGCGAGTTGGTGGATTCCACGGGCTTCCCGATCACCTCAACCCTGATGGGTCTGGGTGCCTATCCGGCGTCGGGCGAAAACTGGTTGGGGATGCTGGGGATGCATGGCCTTTACGAGGCGAACCTTGCGATGCATGGCTGTGACCTGATGATCAACATCGGCGCACGGTTCGACGACCGGATCACCGGGCGCATCGACGCGTTCTCTCCAAAGTCGAAGAAAGCCCATATCGATATTGATCCGTCTTCGATCAACAAGGTCATCCGTGTGGACATCCCGATTGTCGGCGACGTGGCGCATGTACTGGAAGACATTCTGAAGGTGTGGAAGTCACGCGGGCGCAAGACCGATGCGGCAGCCGTCAAGAAATGGCAGGCGCAGATCTCTGAATGGCGCAAAATCAACTGTCTGTCCTACACCAACAGCGAAAAGTCGATCAAACCGCAATACGCGCTGCAACGTCTTGAAGAGCTCACGAAAAAGCATGATCGCTATATCACGACCGAGGTTGGGCAGCATCAGATGTGGGCGGCACAATATCTTGGGTTCGAAGATCCCAACCGCTGGATGACATCGGGCGGGTTGGGCACGATGGGCTACGGCTTCCCGGCTTCGATCGGTGTGCAGATGGCACATCCTGACGCGTTGGTAATCAACGTCGCCGGTGAAGCCTCTTGGCTGATGAACATGCAGGAAATGGGCACAGCCGTTCAATACCGCCTGCCGGTCAAGCAGTTCATCCTGAACAACGAACGCCTCGGCATGGTCCGCCAGTGGCAGGAGCTGCTGCATGGCGAGCGCTATTCGCATAGCTGGTCCGAGGCCCTGCCCGATTTCGTCAAACTCGCCGAGGCCTTCGGGGCCAAGGGTATCCTGTGTTCCGACCCCGCCGATCTGGACGATGCGATCATGGAGATGATCAACTACGACGGCCCAGTGATCTTCGACTGTCTGGTCGAAAAGCACGAGAACTGCTTCCCGATGATCCCGTCGGGCAAGGCACATAACGAGATGCTTCTGGGTGAGGCCGAAACGCAGGGCGTGATCGATAGCAAAGGTTCGGTTCTGGTCTGATACCGCCCGAGGATTACCGCCGGGCGACCGTTGCGCCCGGCAAACACAGGATGATGAAAGGGACATAAATGTCTGCCCTACATATCAAAAAAGGCTCCAACCGCCATTCGGCCTATAACCTACGGCCTACCTTCTCGGACGTGCAGGAACGCCATACCATTGCCGTGCTGGTCGAAAACGAACCCGGTGTCCTGGCCCGCGTGATCGGACTGTTCTCGGGGCGTGGATATAACATCGAAAGCCTTACCGTGGCCGAGGTGGATCACACAGGACACCTGAGCCGCATCACCATTGTCACCACCGGCACGCCGCAGGTGATCGAGCAGATCAAGGCTCAGCTGGGCCGGATCGTGACTGTCCATGACGTGCATGACCTGACGGTCGAAGGCCCGTCGGTTGAACGCGAACTGGCCATCATCAAAGTCGTAGGTGAAGGCGACAAACGCGTCGAGGCGCTGCGCCTGGCTGACATCTTCCGCGCCAATGTGGTCGACAGCACCTTGAACTCTTTCATATTCGAGATCACCGGCGCGCCGGACAAGATCGACGCTTTTGCTGACCTGATGCGCCCGCTGGGCCTGATGGAAATCGCCCGCACCGGCGTGGCGGCCCTACTGCGCGGCGACTGAACAACATACCCGCCTTGGGACTTTTCTTGCACCCAAGGCGGGAACACTATTTGAGGTTGGTGGGCATTTTTAAAACCAACCCACGCGCCCTTCTATGCGCTAAATTTGCCATAGGGCCGGCTTTTCCGAATAAGGATCAGGTATTTTCACATAAAGCCTATTGCCATTGCGCTTAATGGCATTAGCCTCGATGCCGCAACGCGACGTGGGGATACGTTGCTTGGGGTCAATCTGTACGATTTTTGAATGCGCGCCAGGGTTTGGCCCGGTGTTGCGATGGTTTTTCGGGAAACTCAGCAAGGCGTGGGCATCCATGACCGACGACATTCGCAGCCCGGCTGAACTTCGCGCGATGTTTGGTGCGAACCTGCGGCAACTGGCACGAAGGTATCGGTCAGTCTCGGCACTGTGCCGCAAGCTTGGCGTGAATCGGACGCAATTCAACAGGTATCTTTCGGGTGAAAGTGTACCACGGCCAGATGTTCTGGATCGCATCTGCCGTTTTTTCGACGTGGATGCGCGCATCCTCCTGAAGCCCCTGGACGAAATTGAAAAGATCGAGGACCACCCCGCAGCGGCGGCCTTGACCGAGTTTCTGGGATCAGGTGTGGACATGATCGCCAGAACTGCGTTTTCTCCGGGGTTTTATGCCGTGATCGAAAGCGTCTCGGCCTCGCACCGCATGACCTTGCTGCACGCCCGACCACTGGCCCAATGCACATTGATACGCGGATATGTCTCGCGCGCCGCGATGCCCGAAGCAACGCCGCAGGCGCGCGAAATACAAGGGATCGTCGCCTGCACCGGCAGTTCCGTCTATATGCTGACCTCTCAGCGAGCGGGTCAGAACAGCCGCGTTTATATGATTTCACCCGATCCCACGGGAACAGCGGTTCAGTGGCGTGGCACGGTCATAAGCCCGGCCGCCCCTGAGGCACCGGAGCCCGTGGTTCTGAAATATCTCGGGCACGATGCAACGGCGATTTTCGCCGCTGCGCGTTTGTCGACCAACAATCCGGCCCAGCAACCCTGACCGGTTTTTTCAGGACGATGTGCCCTCGCCTTCGACTTGGGTGATTTGCCTATACAGGTGCCAACTGGCGTGACCCAACAGCGGCAGGACCACCAGAAGGCCCAGAAACCAGGGCACCATGGCCAGGAACGTCAGAACAGCGATGATTACCCCCCAGACAAGCATCACCGGAAAATTTCCGGACACATAGGTAAAGCTTGCAATCATCGCCGTGACAAAATCCAGTTCGCGGTCCAGCAGCAGTGGGATTGACAATACGGTGATCATATAAAGAACGGTTGCGAATACCGCCCCAACCACCGTGCCCACAGTCAGCATTGTCAGGCCATTCGCCGTCAGAAAGACCTCAAGCGAGGATGACACGTTAGTCATCGTGGCCAGCCCAAGGAACAGGGCAAAGATCATGTGCCCCAGGAAAAACCAGAACAGAAACACCACGACGATGATGGCGCAAATCGACGGCAATTGCCGGCGGCTTTGTTGCAGCACGACACCAAAGATTGCACCAAGATCCAGCGGTTCGCCCTGTTCCAGCCGGTGCGACACCTCGTAAAGGCCAACAGCGGCAAACGGGCCGATCAGTGGAAAGCCGATAGCTGCCAGAACCAGCCAGAAGGTTGTACCAGTCTGGATGGTGACCCATGCCATCGCCCATCCCGCAAGCACGTAGAACCCGGCAAAGATCAACCCGAACTGCGGCGCGCGCCGAAAGTCGGCCCAGGCGCGCTTCAACGCTGTGCGCAGCATGGCTGTATCTACCGGACGCATGTCCGGAACGCCAAATGGCTTTTCCATTTAGTCTCCTCCCTGATCGGCGTTATGACATCGCCGGCCTCTTGTTAGGCCAGTCGGTTTCGGTGTGATACGCCGCCCCGACCGACAGTAATTTCTGATCCGATCCTTTTGGTCCAAACAGTTGAAAGCCCATGGGCAGGCCCTGCACACCAAACCCGGCGGGCGCGGCCAGACAAGGCAAGCCAATCAGGCTGACCGGTACCGTGACATGCATCCAGCGATGATATGTATCCATTGCGCGGTCCGCGATCCGGGTGGGGTATGGCGTTTCGATCCCAAACGGCCAAACCTGTGCGGATGGCAGGACCAGGGCATCAAACTGCTCGAACAGTTCCGCCGCGCGCCGGAACCATTCTGACCGGATTACGCTGGCGTGATGCACGTCCATGGCACTCATCGTCAGACCCAGGTCCAGCTCCCACTGGGCTGTGTCTTTCAGATGGTCCCGTCGTTCAGCCAAGGGTTCCAGTCCCGCAGCAACACTCCAGGATCGCAGGGTGATCCAACTGGTCCATAACCGTTCGGCATCGAAAGGCGGGGCGACATGTTCAACACGCGCGCCCCGCGCTTCGAACACCTTCAACGCATCCCGGCACAGCTCAAGGATTCCGGCTTCAACTGGAAAGGCCCCGCCCCAATCGCCCAGCCAGCCAATGCGCAGCCCGTTCAGATCTGCTGCGACAACCGGGGAAACCGGTGCATATTCTCCGACCAATGGCAGGCGCGGATCGGGCCCCGAGATCACGTCGAGCAGGATGCCAAGATCTTCGGGACTGCGCGCCATTGGACCCAATGTGGACAGCTGATGCAGGAAACTATCGCCGACCGGATCAGACGGCACACTGCCCCAGCTTGGGCGAAAGCCGTAAACATTGTTCCAGGCCGCCGGGTTGCGCAGGCTGCCCATCATGTCGGACCCGTCGGCCAATGCGACCATACCCGTCGCCAAAGCCACTGCTGCACCACCTGATGAGCCGCCGCAGGTGTAACTGGCGTCATACGGGTTGCGCGTCGCACCATAGACCGGGTTGAACGTGTGCGAGCCCAGCCCGAATTCCGGCGTATTGGTCTTGCCGATCAGGATGGCGCCCGCGGCCCGCATCCTGGCGGCAATCAGATCATCCCTGTCAGGGACGGCATCCCTGAAAACAGGCGATCCGTGCGACGAAACAATACCTGCCACATTGACCAAATCCTTGACCGCAATTGGCAGGCCGTGCAGCGGGCCAGTGACAGGGCCGCTGTCGCGGGCCTGCGCTTCGGCCATCAGCTCGCCCTTGTCCCGCAGCGCCACGATGGCGTTCACGTCACCGTTGACTTTGGCAATGCGATCCAGCGTGGCCCGCATGACTTCTGTGGCCGAAACCTGCCGGGTAGCCAGTTGGTTCAGAAGCTCTGTGGCAGATATCCGGGTCAGGTCCATAACACGCCAGTCTGTTGTTGGTCTTCAACAGCCTAGCGAGCGGTTCACCTCATTTAAACCCACTGTTTAGATGTATCTTTTCTTGTCTCACAAACAACAGCATCACAACGCTCTGCGGTGCAATGGCAGGTTGCTGTCCCGGCCCAACCAATACCGTAGACAAAGGGCAATGGCGCCACCACTCAACACCAGCCAGACCCCACCCCACAGCATCGCGGTGCCGCCGAATTCCTCGGCCAACAGGAACGCGTCCGAGCGTGCGCCGGATCGTCGGATGGTGTCATCAAAGATATCAAACGGCACGTAGATCATGCTGGTCAGCCCGACAACGCGCAGCACCAGATCACTGACCTCGTGGCTCATGAACCACGCTGTCGCAATCATTGCCGCCCCGACGCCTGCGCAAAACAGCAAGGCGAAAGCATCGCGTATGTACAGCAGTGCGATCAGACACATGATTGCGCCGAAAACAGCCAAAACAGCCCGGTCAGCATTTGTCCTCAAGGCAATGATCAAAAGCGCAATACCAAACACAAGCGAGCCGAGATAGCCGGCGGACAGGCTGAGAAACCTGCTGCCGCCCCGGCCGATCACCATTCCGCCTTGCTGGGGTGAGATCGTGAAACTCTCGACCGAGCCGCCAGTCAATAGGATTGTCACGGCATGAGACAGCTCATGCAGAAAGACAACCAGAATTTTTAGCGGAACAACAAACGGCGTGTTCCAGAGCGCAAAGACCAGACCGGTGATCAGGATTAGCTGCCAGTGCCCTTTCAGCAGGTCCGGAAAGGAACGCTGGCGTGTCACCTTAGCTGTCGCCCTGCGCCTCGGATCGGCTTTTGCCTGCCACGTTCAGGGCCAAGGTTGCCGCCATGAATCCGTCCAGGTCCCCGTCCAGAACCCCTTTGGTATCCGAGGTTTCGTGATTGGTTCGCAGGTCCTTGACCATCTGATAGGGCTGCAAGACGTAAGACCGGATCTGGTTGCCCCAGCCCGCATCGCCCTTAGCCTCGTGCGCCGCGTTGATATCCGCGTTGCGGCGATCCAGTTCCTGCTGGTACAGGCGCGATTTCAGGGCTTTCATGGCAATATCACGGTTCTGGTGCTGCGACTTTTCCGAGCTGGTCACAACAATCCCGGTCGGGATGTGCGTGATCCGAACAGCCGAGTCGGTGGTGTTCACGTGCTGGCCGCCAGCCCCCGAAGAGCGGTAGGTGTCGATGCGAATATCGGCCGGGTTCACCTCGATCTCGATATTGTCGTCGACCACCGGATAGACCCAGACCGAACTGAAAGACGTATGGCGCTTGGCAGCCGAGTCATAGGGCGAGATCCGCACCAGCCGGTGCACGCCGCTTTCCGATTTCAGCCAGCCATAGGCATTGTGACCGGAAATCTTGTAAGCTGCGGATTTGATCCCCGCTTCTTCGCCCGGTGTCTCGGATTGCAGCTCGACCGTGTAACCCTTTTTCTCGGCCCAGCGCACATACATGCGCGCCAGCATCGACGCCCAGTCGCAGCTTTCGGTTCCCCCCGCGCCCGAGTTGATTTCGAGGAACGTATCATTGCTGTCGGCCTCACCGTCCAGCAGCGCCTCAAGCTCTTTTTTTGCGGCCTTGGTTTTCAGCGTCTTGATCGCGGCTTCGGCATCCTGAACGACTTCTTGGTCTTCCTCCATCTCGCCCAACTCGATCAGTTCGATATTGTCGTTGAGGTCGGTCTTGATGGATTCGTACGTCTCGATTGCATCGACCAGCATCTGCCGCTCGCGCATCAGTTTCTGCGCATTTTCAGGGTTATCCCAAAGGTTGGGGTCTTCGACGCGCGCGTTGAATTCCTCAAGGCGATGCGGTGCGGTTTCATAGTCCATACGCTGCGCCAGCAGCTCCAGCGACTTTTTGATATCCGCCACGATGTTCTGGGTTTCGGCGCGCATGGTCTTGTCCCAACTTGCTCAATCAGGCCTGCGTGATAGCAAGAGGTGCGAGACACCACAAGACAGGCTGGATGCTGAAACAGCTATCGTGCTTTCAATCAGAAAGATGCGCAATCGCCCGAATTTCCACCAGCGCCCCTTCCCGTCGCAATCCCGCAACTTCAACTGCGGTCCAGGCCGGGTAAGGCGCGGTCAGAACCTCAAGGCGCACGCGATCGAACAGGTCGAAATGATCTCGCATTTCAACGTGGTAGGTCGTCATCTCGACCACTGCATCCAATCCAAGGCTGGCTTCCTTCAAGACCTCTGCAATCTTTGCAAAGGCGTTTCGGAATTGTTCTTCCGGATCGCTTGGCATGGAGCCGTCCGCCCCGCTACCGGTCATGCCGGTGAGAAAAACATGCTGACCCGAGAGGACGCCCGGAGAAATGCGCAACTGTCCGGGTGCCCCCAGCAAAGAGTGCGGAATCAGCGGAGTATTAGCCAATTGGAATGCGCCTTGTCAGTAAAGCCCACCGGTGCTCAGATCCCCTTGGGAAGCTTTCGGTCCAACGGTCACGGTCTCGCCCGTTGACGTCTGGACCTGAACCCCCGCGCGCTGCACCTCTTCAAACAATGGCAGGTCCGATCCGATGGCAAAACCACCATCATAGACACGGTCGATGAAACCATCGACACCGTCGCGGAAGAATTCGGCCACGACATAGTCACCGGTGGCATCATCGGGCAGACGGGCCCCGCTGAAACGGTCGATCTTGATGAAATGGCCGCCTTCGGGCACTTCGAACGGACCGCCGCCATATTTCTCGACCGCTTTTTCCATGAAGCTCTGGAAGACCGGGCCGCACAGCGTGCCACCATAGGCCCCACGTCCCATCGGACGCGGTCGATCATAACCGATGTAGCAACCGGCCACGATATTCGACGTAAAGCCGATGAACCACGCATCCTTCGAGTCGTTGGTGGTTCCGGTTTTGCCCGCTGTTGGCACAGGCAGATTCACAACGCTGGATGCCGTCCCGCGATCGACCACACCTTTCATCATCGATGTCAGCTGGTAGGCGGTGATCGCATCCATGACCTGTGCGCGATCCGTGACAAGCGTCGGCGATTCATCTGGTTCCAGCCAGGTCGAGTTACAGTCCAGACATTGGCGGTCATCGTGGCGATAGATGGTTTTTCCGAACCGGTCCTGAATGCGGTCGACCAGAGTGGGTTCCACACGCTGGCCGCCGTTTGCAAACATCGCATAGGCCGCGACCATCTTGTAAAGCGTGGTTTCCTCGGCCCCCAGCGAGTTGGCCAGAAACGCGCCCATCCGGTCATAGACACCGAACCGTTCCGCATAGCCGGCAACGACGGGCATTGTAACTTCCTGCGCCAGACGGATGGTCATCAGGTTCCGCGACTGTTCGATCCCTGTACGCAAAGGGGTTGGACCGTAGAACTTGTTGGAGGAGTTCTTGGGGCGCCACAGACCCTGCGGCGTGTTCACTTCGATGGGTGCATCGACAACGATGGTAGCGGGGCTGTATCCGCTGTCCAGCGCGGCAGCATAGACAAAGGGCTTGAAGGACGATCCCGGTTGACGCTGTGCCTGTGTGGCCCGGTTGAACACTGTATCCTGATACGAGAACCCGCCCTGCATCGCCAGAACACGACCTGAGTTCACATCCATCGCGACAAAGCCGCCTTGTACCTCGGGCACCTGGCGCGCCGACCATTGCCCATCTTCACCCGCAACGACAAAAATGACGTCACCGCGCTTGAAGTTGGCCGCAAAATCACCCTGCATCCACTTGATGTCCGCGCGCGGGATAATCCCATCGGCAGGACCTTCTTCGACACCAACGGTCAGTTGCTGGTCGGTCACGCCCAGAACCACGGCGGGATACCAACGGGTTGGCAGAATGACGTCGCGCGGAATTTCCATGGCCGCCAGCGCCTCGCGCCATTGCGCCTCATCCGCCAGTTTTTCTTCCGGGATCACGTCACCTGTGCCGCGCCATTTGCCACGGGAGCGGTCGTATTTCTCGAGCGCCTCGCGCAGGGCACGTGCGGCCTCAACCTGCATTTCCTCATCCACCGATGCACGCACGGTGAAGCCGCCGGTAAAGAACTCGCCCTCACCAAAATCTTCGCTCAGCTGGCGACGGATTTCATCGGTGAAATAGTCGCGGGGCGGCAGGGCCGTACGGAAGCTTTCAAAATCTCCGTTCTGGACCGAGCGCAGAGGCAATTCGACCTCGGCCTCATAAGTCGCCTGATCGATGTAACCGTTCTGCTGCATCTCGCGTAACACGTAATTGCGGCGGGCCAGAAGGCGCTCTTTTTGCCAAACGGGGTGGTAATCTGACGGCGCTTTGGGCATGGCAGCCAGCATGGCGGCCTCATGCGGGGCCAGTTCCTGGAGGGTCTTGTTGAAATAGGTCTGTGCGGCGGCAGTCACACCATAAGAGTTCTGGCCCAGAAAGATCTCGTTCATATAAAGTTCGAGTATCTGTTCTTTGTCCAATGTATCCTCAAGCCGGGTCGCAAGAATGATTTCCTTGATCTTGCGCTCAGCCCGGCGGTCACCGGACAGCAGAAAGTTCTTCATGACCTGCTGCGTGATGGTCGACGCACCGCGTACGGTTTCGCCTTTGGTCCGCACCGCCTCGACCCCGGCGGCAATGATGCCGCGCGGGTCATAGCCCTGATGGTTGTAGAAATTCTTGTCTTCCGCCGAAATAAACGCCTGCTTCACCAGATCCGGGATTTCCTCGGACGGGGTGAACAGGCGGCGTTCCTGCGCGAATTCATCAATCAGCTTGCCTTCACCCGAATAGATCCGGCTGATTGTGGGTGGTTTGTACTGTGCCAGCGACTCGTGGCTGGGCAGATCGCGCCCATACATCCAGAACACCGCACCGATCACCAGCGCGGCCATGAAAATACCCAATGTCACGAGGCTGAAAATCGCCCCGAAAATCGAAAGAATGAACCGGATCACGTTACTGCCTTTTTCTCGCGGTGCCGCCTATATAGTGATGCGCCGCCCAAGGGTCAAAACACCGAGCGTATTCTAGCCGTTTTGCGCCGCAAGGTCACTGGCCAATAAGGGATTTGCGGATCACATCCTGCTGGCGCCAATCTTCAAGCCCCCGATGAATTCCCAGCGCCATTCTCGCCCGCCAATCAGGATCATTGAGGTTCTTCAGGTCTCTGGGGCTGGACAGAAACCCAAGCTCGACCAGAACCGACGGGATGTCCGCCGCCTTGAGTACTGAAAAAGACGCGGTACGCAGGGGTTTGCCGTTCATCGGCCCCCCTTGTTGTGCCAGACCGTTTGCAATGGCCTTGGCCAGCGCGCTTGTGCGTGGCATCGTTTCCTGACGGGCCATGTCCAGCAGAACATCCGTGATCTGATCATCTGCCCCGTTCAGATCGACACCGGAAATCAAATCCCCGCGGTCGTGCCGTTCCGCCAGCTTCGCACTGGCCACATCCGAGGCATCGTTGGACAGGGTATAAACCACCGCACCATGCGCCCGCCCTTCGGACAGGGAATCAGCGTGCAGCGAAATGAACAGGTCCGCACCGGCCCGGTGCGCCAGCGCAATTCGGCGCTCCAGCGAGACGAACTGATCGTCGACCCGTGTCAGAACCACCTCGTACCCGCCTGATCTTAGAAGGATTTCGCGCAGCTCACGTGCGAAAGTCAGCATCAGGGTTTTTTCATCAATCGCGTCTGTCTCGGCCCCCGGATCAATGCCTCCGTGGCCCGGATCCAGCATGACACGCAAGGGTCGGTCGGCGCTGCGCACCGCGGCTTGCGGCACATCCGCCGGTTCCGGCAAGTCCCAGCCCGGGTTTCGCGGCGCACCTGCCGAGGCGTTGAAGGCATCGAAATCCGTCCCCTTGAGGTCGAGCGACAACAATGCAGCCCCCGAATCCTCTGCCACCGACATTTCTGCTTTCGTCACTGCCATCGGTGCCCCCAGTTCCAGCACCAGACGTGACCAACCCGGAACATATGCGCCGAACTGCACGCCGCTGATGCGATTGGATTGCAGGAAATCTTCGCGGGTCAGCCCGGCCCAATCCACTTCGTTGAAGTCCAGAACCATACGGTAGGGATCCTGCAAGGTGAAAATCCTGTAGGGAACGCCCTGACTGAGGGCGATGTCCACCCGAACACCGGTACGCCCGACATCCGTAATACGGCTCTGGTCAGGCTGGACACGCGCCAACGCGCTGAAATCCTGCGCAATGGCACCACCAGCCAACGCCCAACACAGCGCAATGCTAAAGAAGATCCTGCTCATGGCCTCAAGTTATCCCGAGATCGTTTGTCCGGCACCCTATACCACAAGGGGCGGTTTGTGAACGGCTCAGGCCGGTTCCCTGACTGCGCCGCGCCGCGTCATAAACAGGCGCAAACGCTCAAGCCCTTCCTGAATGTCATCCGTCGCGCGCGCATAGGAAAATCGCAATGTGGTATGGCCGCGCTGTGGGTCAA
Source organism: Ruegeria sp. L11 (assembly GCF_056531755.1). NCBI lineage: Bacteria > Pseudomonadati > Pseudomonadota > Alphaproteobacteria > Rhodobacterales > Roseobacteraceae > Ruegeria > Ruegeria sp. L11. The sequence continues at coordinate 308,777 of NZ_JBQFMI010000001.1, read as the reverse complement.
AATCCAGCCCAGGTGTCACGGCCACACCGGCATGCTCCAGAATCTCGGCCGCAAATGCGCGGCTGTCATCGGTCAGATCAGACACATCGGCATAGACATAAAACGCCCCGTCGGGTGGCGCGATGTTCGAAAACCCGGCTTTGGGCAGCCCGTCCAGCATCAGCGCGCGATTGCGGCGGTACACGTCCAGATTGGCTTGCAATTCGTCATCGCAATCCATGGCAGCCAGCGCTGCGACCTGACTGGCATGGGGGGCGCAGATGAACATGTTCTGAGCGATCCGTTCGACCACGCGCACCTGATCCTCGGGCACCACCATCCAGCCTACGCGCCATCCGGTCATCGAAAAGTACTTCGAGAATGAGTTGATCACATAGCATTCATCTGTCAGTTCCAGCGCCGTCACGGCCTTGGCTTCGTATTCCAGCCCGTGGTAAATCTCGTCACTGATGAACGACGCGCCCTGCCCGTGCGCCGCCTCGATCAGGGCGCCCATGGCGGCCCGGTCCAACATCGTACCGGTCGGATTTGCAGGTGAGGCCACCATCAGCCCCTTCAGATCCATCCCCTGAATATCCGCCGCCACGGGCTGCAACCTGTTTTCCGGCGCGGTCGGCAGGTCGACCGGAACCAGACCCAGTGCCTTCAGGATCTGGCGATAGGACGGATAGCCGGGCGCGCCGATACCGACACGGTCGCCACTGTCGAACAATGCGGTAAAGGTCAGCAGGAATCCGCCGGACGAGCCAGGTGTGATCACCACCCGCTCGGGGTTCAGATCGACATTGTACCAATCGCCATAAAGCCGGGCGATCCGCTGCCTCAGGGCGGGCAGACCCAGAGCAACCGTATATCCCAGCGGGCCTTGCTCCATCGCCGTGGCCAAAGCTTCGGTTGCACCCTTGGGCGCGCCGGTTCCGGGCTGGCCGACTTCCATGTGGATCACGTGGCGACCCGCTTCTTCGGCCTTGCGTGCCGCCTCCATCACATCCATCACGATGAAGGGATCGACCCCGGACCGGGTTGAGTTTCTCATGCCCATCTCCCATGTTGCAGTCATGGCTTTTGAGCGCGTATCCCGGTTGGCGTCAATCCCGGCCCTGATGGTTGCCGTTGTCGTCTGGCTGGCGGCAGCGATGCAATCGCACGCGCAAAGCCTGATCCGCGACCCTGATATCGAACATGGCCTGCGTGAACTGGCCTTTCCGGTGTTGCGGGCTGCGGGGCTGAACACGAACCGGGTTCAGATTCTGGTCGTCAACGACAACACGTTCAACGCATTCGTCATCGACTACAACGCGATCTATGTGAATTACGGGCTGATTCTGACCGTCGAAAGCCCCGAGATGTTGCAGGCTGTCATCGCGCACGAGGCCGCCCATATCTCGAATGGTCATCTGGCGCGGCGGGCTGAGAACCTGAAAGCCGCGCAGCGCAACGCCAGTCTCGGCACGGCATTGGCCCTGCTGGCAGCTGCGGCGGGTGGGGGCGAGGCCGCCATCGGAATTGCCGCTGGCACCCAAGGCGCGGCAATTCGCGGTTTTCTGGGTCACACCCGCGCAGAAGAGGCATCCGCCGACCGCAGTGCGGCAAGTTACCTGCGATGGGCCGAAATCTCGCCCAGCGGGATGGTGGAACTGCACCGGAAGTTCGCCGGTCAGGAACTGCTGAGTGTCGCCAATCAGGACCCCTATATGCGATCACACCCGACAAGCCGTGACCGCCTGCGTGCCGCCGAGGCATTCCTGGATGAGTTTGGCGATCGAGCCGTTCCAAACCCCAATGCGGACTACTGGTTTGCGCGGGTCAAAGGCAAGCTTTCGGCCTTTCTGCGGTCGCCCAGTTGGACCTTGCGGCGCGCCGGCGAAGAATCCTACCGAGACATCCGCCTGATGCGAGAGGCTTCGGCCTATCATCAGAACCGCGATCTGTCCCGCGCCCGTGCCGCAATTGACGCAGCACTTGCCGAACGTCCTGATGACCCGTTCTATTACGATCTGAAGGGGCAAATACTGTTGGAAAACAGACGTGTAAGCGAGGCTGTTAAAGCTTATGCTAGCGCTGTTGAAATGGCACCTAACAATGCGTTGATCCTTGCGGGCTATGGGCGCGCACTGTTGGCGCAAGGGGAAACAAAACAGGCATTGAATGCACTGGAACAGGCGCGTGCGCGCGACTTTCGTAATGCACGCCTGATGCAGGACCTGGGTGTGGCTTACGCGCAGGTCGGAAATAACGGCATGGCTTCGACCGTGACGGCAGAGCGCTATGCGCTGCAGGGTCGGATGGAGGATGCCGGAATTCACGCGAAACGAGCTGTAGGACAGTTGCCCGAAGGCTCTCCGGGTTGGCAAAGGGCACAAGACGTGCTGATTGCCTCAGAACGACTCAAGAAAGATAAAAGGAAACGGAAATGATCCTCAGACATGCTGCACCTGCCCTTCTGGGGCTTTCCATGGCGGCGACCTCGGCACAGGCGCTGGACCTGAACGCGATGAATGATGCCGAAAAGGCAGAGTTTGGCGCTCAGGTACGCGAATACCTGCTGGAAAACCCCGAAGTCATTATCGAGGCAATCAATATACTCGAACAGCGAAACGCAGTGGCCGAAGCGGCCGCCGACAAAGAACTGGTCGCCGCCAATGCGGCCGAACTGTTCGACGATGGCTATAGCTGGGTTGGCGGCAACCCGGATGGCGATATCACGCTGGTCGAGTTCATGGACTACCGCTGCGGCTATTGCCGCCGTGCGGTGCCCGAAGTGGCAAACCTGCTGGCCAGCGACGGCAATATCCGGTTTGTGATCAAAGAGCTGCCAATTCTGGGCGACGCATCTGTTTTGTCCTCGCGCTTTGCCGTGGCCACCAAACACGTCGCTGGTGGTGACGCCTATAAACAGGTTCACGATGCCCTGATGGCCTTCAACGGCGAACCGTCCGAAGTTACCCTGCGCCGCATCTCTGACGGGCTGGGCCTGGACAGCGACGCGATCATCGCCGCGATGGACAGCGACAGCGTCACGGATGAGATCAGCCGCACCCGTGCCCTGGCGCAACGGATGCAGATTTCGGGCACGCCCTCATTCGTGCTGGGAACCGAGTTGCTGCGCGGCTATCTGCCCGCCGATCAGATGCAGCAAATTGCAGATGGCGTTCGCGCGGAACAGGGTTGATTGGTATTGGGGGCGGCACAGCTGCCCCCAGACAAAAAAGACGAACTGATCGCTGACCTCAGCCGTCTGCCGGTTCCACGGCCCGTTGATAGAGATGCCACGTTGTATGGCCAAGGATCGGCAAGGTGAAGATCAAGCCCATAAACGCCGGAACCATCGACAATAACATTGTGACCGAGATGATCCCTGCCCAGCCGAGCATGACCACAGGGCTTTCCGAGACGACGCGTAAAGACGTCAACATGGCTGAAACGAAATTTGTTTCCCGGTCCAGAAGCATGGGCATGGCGACGACAGTTACCGAAAACAGGACAGCCGACAGAAACGCTCCGACACAGGTGCCGATTGCAAGGAATGTCCACCCCTGCGGAGTGAACAAGATGATGTTCAAGAATCCATCGAAATCCGAAAAGGATGAATTCTGCAGGATGATCGCAAGCCAAAGGCGAATCTGGTAAACCCAAACCCAGAAAATGAACAGTGTGACAAAGGCCATCCAGCCCATTTCGCGCTTGCGTTGATCGGCCATGACAGTGAGGATTTCATACCAGCCAAATTCCTCTCCCTTCTGTAACCGCCGGGACATCTCATAAAGTCCCGCAGCGGCGAAAGGCGCGACCAGAGGAAACCCGACAATCGCTGGAATGATCATCCAGATCTTGCCAAGCCAGACCAAGCTCCAGACCATCAGGATTCCAAAAACCGCATAGAAAAGCCCGAAGAAACCGCTCATGAAGGGGCGCGCCAGAAAATCGGAAAACCCAGCTTTCAGCGACGCCTTTATATCATCCGAAGTAACCCGAATGACATTGGGCATGGCCTGTTGGTCTGGCGTCAGGTTCTCAGGTGGCGTAGGGCCTGCGGTCTTGGATGTCATGACACACTCCTCCCAAAGCATGGGTCCGCGCGGGTCTGTTTACCGACAGAACCAGCGGCGAAACAGGCATCGTTCAGTCACGAAACAAGTTTGCAACAGCTCAGGCATCAGGGCAAGGGATGAGTAAGGTCGCTATCCTGCCTTACCGACACAGCCAACCCCACACTACTCAGCGGCTTCCGCAGCCGTGTCCAGTTCCGCCGCTTTCTTTTCGACCTGTTCCACGATGTGGTCGATCATCTGATCGTTGGACATCTTGTGGCTGGCCTTGCCTGCCAGATAAACCATCCCGGATCCTGCCCCGCCACCGGTAAACCCGACATCGGTCATCAGCGCCTCGCCCGGTCCGTTGACCACGCAACCGATGATCGACAGGCTCATCGGTGTCTTGATGTGTTCCAGACGGCGTTCCAGCGCCTCGACGGTCTTGATGACGTCAAACCCCTGCCGTGCGCAGGACGGGCATGAGATGATGTTGACGCCCCGGTGGCGCAGACCAAGGGATTTGAGGATTTCAAAGCCAACCTTCACCTCTTCCACCGGATCGGCAGACAGGCTGACGCGGATCGTGTCGCCGATCCCCATCCACAGCAGGTTGCCCAACCCGATGGCAGATTTGATGGTGCCGGACACCAGCCCGCCCGCCTCGGTGATACCCAGATGGATGGGCGCATCAGTGGCTTCGGCTATGCCCTGATACGCGGCGGCGGACAGGAATACGTCGCTGGCCTTCACACTGATTTTGAACTCGTGAAAATCATTGTCCTGAAGGATGCGGATATGTTCCAACCCGCTTTCGACCATCGCTTCGGGGCACGGCTCGCCATATTTCTCAAGCAGGTGCTTTTCCAGACTGCCCGCATTCACGCCGATCCGGATCGAGCAATTGTGGTCGCGCGCGGCCTGAATGACTTCTTTCACCCGGCGTTCATCGCCGATGTTGCCGGGATTGATGCGCAGACAGGCAGCGCCTGCCTCGGCCGCCTCGATACCACGGCGATAGTGAAAATGGATGTCCGCAACGATGGGCACCGGGCTTTCGCGCACGATCTCTTTCAATGCCTTAGCCGACGCCTCATCGGGGACTGAAACGCGCACGATATCCGCGCCAGCCTCGGCTGCGGCCTGAACCTGCGCCACTGTTGCCGCCACATCGGTGGTCAGGGTGTTGGTCATGGTCTGAACGGCGATCGGGGCATCGCCCCCGACAGGGACGTTGCCGACCATGATTTGACGGGATTTACGACGATAAATGTCGCGCCAGGGGCGCACGTGATTAAGGGACATAAGGACGGATCCGCGTCTGCCTGAGTTGCGACAGTAGATAGTCCGGCAAAGGGGTTACCGCAATGGCAAGATCACTCGGCGGGCGCTTCTGTCGCCGCGGTTTGCAGTTCAGCCACCAGCTGCTTGAGCGCGCTGTTCTGATCCGCTTCAAGATCAGCAACGGCATAAACTTCCGAAACTGCGTCTTTCGAAAGGATCACCCCTTTGGCAACCGTGCCGGGTGCCCCTGCCGGGCCATAGTGCTCGCCGTTCATCGAGAAATAAACCGATCCCGACGCCCCTGCCCGCAACAGCGGCGGTTCTTCTGTCAGCGGAACCTCAAAGACACTGCCTTGCTCGACCGTCCCAAGCGTCCCTTCGAAAATGACACTGCCATCTGCCGCCGTTACCCGCATCCAAGATGGATCGACAGCAACGATTTTCAGCGTGGTATCAACCTGTTCCACGACCTGAGGCAAAGCTGGTCGTTCAACCGTGTGCACTTCGGCAACTTCGAACTGCGGCAGGCTTGGCGGGCGGAAGGTTCCGACATCGCGCGGATCAAGGGTCGAAATCGGCGCATCGCGGGCAACCAGAACCGGAACATCCAAGGCCTGCGGACGATAGAGACGGTCCAGTGCTTCGGTATTCGCCGCAGCAACTACATCATCGACAACGCCGCCGCGCACGGCATCCAGCGGATCAAGGTCGGACAGCACCACAGGCGCTTGTTCAACCGGGCTGACCTGCACCTGCTGGATCTTGTTCAGAACGGCCCACCCGCCATAGCCGATGCCGCCAATTACCGCCAACAGCACCAGCGACGAGCCGATGGCGCGCGGTTCAATCTGACTGACCAGAGATTCCTTGCCCGGAATGTACGGCGTATTGGGCGAGATGAAGGGATCGCGCCCCATTGGCCCACGCGCCGGAAGCGCACCGGTCGGCTTTCGCACCACCGAAGCCTCGGCCGACATGCCATGCGCGACCGAAAAACCGCTTTCCGCGCAGAAAGTCGAGAATGTTTCATCCGGGTTCATACCCAGATAACGCGCATAAGAACGCACATACCCGGCGATAAAGCCGGGCGTGTCAAAGGCGTCGGGATCCGCGTTTTCGATGGCAGCAATGTAGTTGGCTTTGATCCTCAACTCGCGCTGAACATCCAACAGGGATTTGCCCATGGTTGCGCGTTCGCCGCGCATCTTGTCACCAAGGCGTACCTCGTAGTCATCAAACCCTTTGGGTCTGACATCTACGTCCTCATCAGATTCGCGCTGTGATCTGCGCCCAATCATTCCTGCTGCCCCATTCTGCCTGTCGCGTGTTTCGCGTTAGCGGCGAATCATCCCCAAAACGATTCGTCTGCCAATTTTGTTAGCGTAAGCTTAACACGCGGCAAATACGTTGCACACTTTGGCGTGAGGTTAACCGGCAAGTTCGGCGCGATTTAGCGCACAATGTGACCAAAGTTCGTCCATCGCCTGTACCAGACGGTTCATTTCGTCAGGTCCATGCACCGGAGAAGGGGTAAAGCGCAGACGCTCGGTTCCGCGCGGAACGGTCGGGAAATTAATCGGTTGCACATAAATGCCGTAATCATCCAACAGCATATCGCTGAGCTTCTTGGTATGGACCGGGTTTCCGACGATCACGGGCACGATATGGCTTCCGTGGTCGATCAGCGGCAGTCCCATCCCCTTCAACCGCAGCTTGAGGATTTTGGCCTGCGTCTGATGCTGCTCGCGCAGTTCAGGTGCAGTTTTCAGGTAGGCAACAGATGCGGCAGCCCCGGCCGCAACCGCAGGTGGCAGGGACGTGGTAAAGATAAAGCCCGGTGCGTATGACCGCACGGCGTCGCACATCTTGGCGCTGGCCGCGATATAGCCGCCCATCACGCCATAGGCTTTTGCCAGCGTGCCGTTGATGATGTCGATCCGGTGGGCAAGGTTATCGCGCTCGGTCACACCGCCCCCGCGGGGGCCATACATGCCCACGGCATGCACTTCATCGATATAGGTCAGCGCGCCGAATTCATCTGCCAGATCACAGATTTCTTCGATTGGACCAAAATCGCCATCCATTGAATAAACCGACTCGAATACGACCAGTTTGGGCGCGGCGGGGTCATCCGCCTCAAGCAGTTCGCGCAGATGCGCCACGTCATTGTGCCGGAAGATGCGCTTAGCCCCGCCATTCCGGCGTACGCCTTCGATCATCGAGGCATGGTTCAGCGCGTCAGAATAGATGATCAGGCCCGGGAACAGTTTGGGCAGCGTGCTGAGCGTTGCGTCATTGGCGATATAGGCGCTGGTAAAAAGCAGCGCGGCTTCCTTGCCGTGCAGATCGGCCAGTTCAGCCTCAAGCCTTTTGTGATAAACTGTGGTGCCCGAGATATTGCGTGTACCGCCCGAACCTGCACCGGCTGCATCAACAGCTTCGTGCATTGCATTCAGAACGACCGGGTTTTGCCCCATGCCCAGATAATCGTTGCCGCACCATACGGTGATATTCTGCTGTGACCCGTCCGGACGCGTGCGCACCGCATGGGGGAAATGTCCATTGCGACGTTCGATATCGATAAAGGTCCGGTAACGACCTTCATCATGCAGCCTGGCAATCGCTGAATCGAGCTGAGCAGTATAGTCCAAAGGACCCTCCTTGAACGCCCGTATCCGGTTTCCCACTGGGCGATATTTTCGCCACATCCCACAGCTTACCCTGTTTCGGTGGCTTTGTGTTCCCTTATTCAGCTGGTTACAGCCGAAAAGGTGAACCCAACTTTGATTTGCATCAAATATAAGTTTGCACCCCGTCCGACAAGTAAAGTTACGGCCATCGGACGCGTGGAAACGACGCAGGGCTCGCCGCCCTACCCAAGCTTACACTGCCGGGCCGCAATCCGTGTCAACACCTCTGGACGGCGCCGACAACGCTGCTAGGGTTCGCAGGAACAAAAAAACAGGCAGGAGCCCCCCATGTCGCTAGACGCCGTGCTGAACCGGATTGACGAAGATTTGCAAACCTCGATCGACCGCCTGATGGAACTGCTGCGCATCCCGTCGATTTCGACCGACCCCGCATACAAGGCCGAGGTCAGCCGCGCCGCGGACTGGCTGGTTGCTGATCTGAACAGTATAGGGATTGCGGCTGAGAAACGGGAAACACCGGGCCACCCAATGGTTGTCGGTCGCGTGGGTGAGGACGCGACTGCTCCGCATTTCCTGTTTTACGGCCACTACGATGTGCAGCCGGTCGATCCGCTGAACCTGTGGAACCGGGATCCGTTCGATCCCGCCATTGAGGACACCGAAACCGGTCCAGTCATCCGCGGACGCGGAGCATCAGACGACAAGGGTCAGCTGATGACTTTTGTCGAAGCCTGCCGCGCCTGGAAGGCCGTGCACGGATCCTTGCCCTGCCGCATCACTTTCTTTTTCGAGGGCGAAGAAGAATCAGGCTCGCCCTCACTGGTTCCTTTCCTCAAGGAAAATGCCGCCGAACTCAAAGCGGATCTGGCGCTGGTCTGCGATACATCCATGGTGTCACGCGGCGTTCCGTCAATTGCGGCGCAGTTGAGGGGCATGCTGAAGGACGAGTTTACCATTGTGGGGCCGCGCATCGACCTGCATTCCGGCCACTATGGCGGCCCGGGCCTGAATCCTCTGCGCGAACTGTCGAAAATCGTGACCTCCTTTTATGACGACGAAACCGGACGGGTCGCGGTCGACGGATTCTACGAAGGTGTGCATGAAGTACCCGAAGACCAGTTGCGCCAATGGCAGAATTGCGGCTTCGACGAAGCGGATTATCTGAATTCGGTCGGCTACACCCAGCCGCATGGCGAAAAGGGGTACTCCACCTTGGAGCAACAATGGGCACGACCAACGCTCGAAGTGAACGGGCTGTGGGGCGGTTATAACGGTGCGGGCTCCAAAACAGTTATTCCGTCCGAGGCCCATTGCAAAATCACCTGCCGCCTTGTTGGTGACATGGACCCGGACGCGCTGCGCGCCAAAATCCGCAAACATGTCGAGGATCGGCTGTCCCCGGACGCCAAAGTGGTCTGGGACAACGACATGGAAGGTTCTCCCGCGTCGGTCATGAATATCACCCGCCCCGAATTCGAAGCCGCGCGCGGCGCATTGTCGGATGAATGGGACCGCGAGGCGGTGTTCACTGGAATGGGGGGATCAATCCCTGTTGTCGGCTATTTCAACACCGTTCTGGGGCTCGACTCGATGCTGGTTGGCTATGCAAACGAAGATGATGCCATCCATTCGCCGAACGAGAAATATGACGTGAAAAGCTTCCACAAGGGCATCCGGTCATGGGCGCGCATTCTGGATGCTTTGAACAAATAGGTCTTATGCGAGGCTCTGCCTCGCGCTCCGGGATATTTGCAGCCAGATGAATAATGGATCCCTGCTTCATCTGGCCTAAAATATCCCGGGGGAGGCGCGCGGCACGCGCGGCGGGGGCAGAGCCCCCAACCCTGACGGGGAACTACGCCGATCTTACATATGGATCACGCGACCATAGGCATCCAGCACACTTTCGTGCATCATCTCTGACAGTGTCGGGTGCGGGAAGACGGTGTTCATCAGGTCTTCTTCCGTTGTCTCCAGCTGGCGACCGACCACGTAACCCTGAATCAGTTCGGTAACTTCGGCACCGATCATGTGGGCGCCCAGCAACTCGCCTGTTTTGGCATCGAACACGGTTTTGATCAGCCCGTCAGGCTCACCCAAAGCGATGGCCTTGCCATTGCCGATAAAGGGAAAGCGGCCGACTTTGATGTCGTAACCCAGCTCTTTGGCCTTTGCTTCGGTATATCCAACCGAGGCAACCTGAGGCTGGCAATAGGTGCATCCTGCGATGCTTTCGGGTTTGACCGGGTGCGCATGTTGACCCGCGATGAGGTCCGCGACCATGACACCTTCGTGGCTTGCTTTATGTGCAAGCCAGGGCGCGCCTGCGATGTCACCGATCGCATAAAGGCCCTCAACCCCGGTGCGGCAATACTCGTCCGTAACCACATGTGTCCGGTCGATCTTGACGCCCAGAGGTTCCAGACCAAGGTTTTCGATATTGCCAACGATCCCGACAGCCGAGATCACTGTGTCGAACTCTTGTTTCTCGACCTTGCCCTTTACCTCGATATGCGCGGTCACTTTCCCCTTGCCACGGTCCAGCTGCTTGACCATGGCTTTTTCCATGATGGTCATGCCCTGTTTGGTGAACGCCTTCTTGGCCAATGCGCTGATTTCGGCGTCTTCGACCGGCAACACCCGGTCCATCACCTCGACAACTGTGGTGTCTGCGCCCAGCGTATTGTAGAAGCTGGCAAACTCGATGCCGATCGCACCGGACCCGATGACGAGCAGTTTTTTCGGCATCCGCGGCGGTTGCAGCGCGTGCTTGTACGTCCAGACCAGATCGCCGTCAGCTTCAAGGCCCGGCAGTTCCCGCGCCCGTGCCCCGGTTGCGAGAATGATGTTCTTGGCGGTCAGTTCCTCGGTGCCTTTGTCGGTCTTGACGCTGACCTTGCCTTTTGCAGGGATCGTGGCCTGCCCCATTACAACGGCAACCTTGTTCTTCTTCAGCAGATGGCCAATGCCTCCTGACAGCTGCGCGGCCACGCCACGGGATCGTTTGACCACCGCGTCCAGATCATATCCGATCTTTTCGGCTTTCAGACCGAAATCCTTGGCGCGCTCCATCAGATGAAACACTTCGGACGACCGCAACAGCGCCTTGGTGGGAATACAGCCCCAGTTCAAGCAGATCCCCCCCAAATGCTCGCGCTCGACAACCGCGGTTTTCAAGCCCTGCTGGGCTGCGCGGATTGCAGCGACATAGCCGCCGGGGCCAGCCCCGATTACGATCAGATCATAGGATTGTGCAGCCATGTGTTCCTCTCGGCGCAGGAGTTGAAAATTTAGTTTACCATTAAACTATTATTCGGAACGCATCAATATACCGATCCCGCGACAAATAGGACGCAGGGTAAGCGATGCCTAAACTTGCGGAATTCAGCCTATACCCCGGGCCATGCAATGGCTAGAAAAGAAACGCCGACACCGGTCGGACCTACTCTTTTCTCAACCCATTCAAGGGGCTGACCATGGCCAAAACTCTGAAAGATCTGCTGCTTGCCCTGCTCAACGCCACATTGATACTTGTTGCGCTGTGCCTGTTTCTGGGCTGGAAACTGGCGTCGAAAGCCGAAAGCATCACTGCTGAAGTCTCGCAAACGGTTCAGGCCGTGACCCCCATCCGGGATGAGGCGAAGGGCATTCGGGACGAGCTTGCGGCGCTGCGGACTGATTTGACGGCGATTTCACAGCAAGACACGTTGGCAGACAGCCAAGCCGCGCAAAACCTCCAGGCAACGCTGGGCCGCCTGAATGCAGCAGAACAGAAGCTGCAAACGGTTCAGGAGCGGATTTCGGAACTTGCTGACACGCCAGAAGTGCTGATTGCGCAGGCGATCCAAACCGGTGCCGATATCGCAGCGGAACGCGTTCTGGCATTAAGGGGATGCACGCCTAAGTCATAAAGCGCAGCCGCGGCCAAAGCGCGGTTGCGGTTTAGCGCTTAGCCCGTTGCCTGTAGTTCGCGCACGGTTGTCCCGTACCCGCCCATATCGACATAAGCAGTTTCGTGCGGGGTCGAGCTGCGGGACAACGCTGCGTTCCGATACGGGAAACGACCAAACTTGCGGATCACCTCGCGATGCGCTCTGGCGTGCAGCAGGTTGCTTGCGTCGCTGCTCATGTTTTGGCAGATCAGACGCACACAGCGTTCCTGATCGCACAGGTTTTCCGAGTGCATCATGGGCAGGTAAAAGAACTGTCTGGCCGGTTCGTCGATCTTCTTGTCCCAGCCTTTGTCGACTGCGCATTTTGCTGCCGCCAATGCCGCACGATCAGTCGAGAAGGCACGCGCCTCCCCCCGGAACATGTTACGCGGGAACTGATCTGTCAGGATGATATAAGCAAGCGCCCCGCTAGGGTAAGTCAGCCAGAGCGAAAACCGGCCCGCTGCCGCCGCTTCCCAAGTTGGCTGAAACCGCGCCCGAATGTCTGCATCCAGCGCCTCATCCTCAAGATACCAACCCTTAGGGCCAACTTCATCTAACCAAAAACTCAATACTTCTTCAGGCGTTACCATTGCCTTAAACTCCGTCAATTGCCCGCGCCCCAGACGTAACGTCATTTAAGTCCCTTTTACAGAACTGTTACAGTAACATATTGCAACACAAACGACATAATTTCGTGTCTCAAGCGGTTTCGCGCGCGCCCTCTTCGAACTCGGCTTCTGCCGCCTCTATCGCAACTTCCTGTGCAACCTCGAATGCAACGGGCGACGCGGTGGGATAAAGCGTCGACATGGTGCTGGTTTCATCAACAGGAACTGCTGCACGCTGGGTCATCCGGTAGACCGAATAGGCGGCCAACGCGACAAGCAACACGGCGATGATCAGGAAAAAGCCCGGAGGGCCAAACACTGCATCCCCCATCAGCCAACCTGTGATAACAGGTCCGGTAATTGCACCAAGGCCGTTGATAAAGATCAGGCCGCCGGATGCCGCGGCCATGTCTTCGTATTCCAGAAAATCGTTGGTGTGCGCAATCAGCAATGAATACAAAGGGTTGGTCATTCCGCCGATCACAAAAGCAGACGCCAGAAGGATTTCGAAGGAAAAGCCATAAAGCATACCACTGACGGCGCCAACTGCACCGGTTGCCGCGACCAACAGGATCAGGAAACGCCTGTCCATCCGGTCGGAAAACCAGCCCAGCGGGTATTGCAGGACAATTGCCCCAACATAGAACGCCGCCACAAATGCCGAGATTTCAACCAAGGACAGACCGGCCTGGGCCCCGTAAACCGCAGACATCCCGAATTGCGCCGAGAACACGCCGCCTAGCAGGAACATGCCGACACACCCCAGCGGAGAGCTTTTCATCAATTCCCGCAACGTCATCGGCTTGGTAGTATCGAATGCCGGCGTTGGCGAAATTGACAGCAAAATCGGTGCGAAAGATACCGAAACAAGGATCGAGGCGATCACGAATGTTTCGTATCCGGCAGGGTCGCCCAACAGGAAAAGGCCCTGCGCGCCGATGATACCCAACATCTGAACGATCATGTAAAGCGACAGGGCCTGACCGCGGTTTTCATTATTGGCTGCGTTGTTGAGCCAGCTTTCCGCAGTGACGTAAACGCCCGAAAAACAGAACCCGATCACTACGCGTCCCAGAACCCAGGCAATCGGGTCTGCCAGCATCGGATACATGATCATCACGGCAGAAATGAAAGACGCCAGCGCCGCGAAGACCCGCACATGACCAACACGCCGGATCATCTCGGGCGCAAGCCGTGAACCACCCAGAAAACCAACAAAATATGCTGACATTACAAAAGACATCTCAAGGGTCGAAAACCCCTCGAGTTGTCCGCGAACACCCAGGATCGTGCCCTGAAGGCCGTTTCCGACCATCAGCAACCCCATGCCGAGCAACAATGCCCATGCGCTGGACAGAACCTGAATCATTTGGGCCTCCGATAGGTGCCAAGCTGGTTTGAGTTTTGTTCTGCGATCAAAGACCGCTTCCATCGCGCTTGTCTACGACATTCCCTGTCGGTGATGCCGTATGCGCGCCTATCCGGGGATCAAAAGCGACGCATCGCCATAAGAAAAGAACCGGTATTTCTGCGCGATGGCATGGGCGTAAACCTCGCGCATCCGGTCCTGACCCATCAACGCCGAAACCAGCATCAACAACGTGGATTTCGGCAGATGAAAATTTGTCATCAGCGCATCGGTCACGTGAAACCGGAAACCGGGATAGATGAAGATATCGGTGTCACCTTCCCACGGTTCGATCGTGCCAGAACGCGCAGCACTTTCGATCAGGCGCAAGGCGGTGGTGCCCACCGGGATGACACGCCCGCCCGCAGCTTTTGTCGCCTGTATCTCGGCAACAGCCTCGGCGCTGACCTGCCCCCATTCGGCGTGCATCTTGTGGGTTGTCACATCCTCGACCTTGACCGGCAGGAAGGTTCCGGCGCCAACATGCAGGGTCACATGTGTGACGGCGACACCCCGTTTCGACAAAGCCTGCATCAGGGCATCGTCAAAATGCAACGAGGCGGTCGGGGCTGCCACCGCACCGGACCTGCGGGCCCAGATGGTCTGATAATCCGTCTTGTCCTGCTCGTCCGCCGGACGTTTGGCGGCGATATAGGGCGGCAGCGGCATCGCACCGGCCTGATCCAGCGCCTTGTCGAAATCCTGACCACTGAGATTGAAGCGCAAGTAGGCCTGCCCGTCTTCCACCCGATCCAGCGTCGCGCTCAGATCGGCCGAAAACACGATCTCTTCCCCCGACTTCACTTTCTTCAATGGCTTGATCAGCGCAGACCAGGTGCCATCGGCCTGCGGGTCCAGCAGAGTGGCCTCGACCCCGGCGGAAACCGGGCCTTGCGCGCTGCTTCTGTGGCGCCGCCCGTTCAGGCGCGCCGGGATAACGCGCGTGTCGTTCAGCACCAGCCGGTCGCCTGGCCGCAGGAAATCGGGCAGGTCGAACACGTGGCTGTCCACTGTGGCACCCCCCCGCACCACAAGAAGGCGCGCAGAGGATCGCGGGCTGGCAGGCCGCGTGGCAATCAGGTCGTCGGGCAGGTCGAAATCAAAATCGCTGAGCTTCATGACCGCGCCTTACAACCCCGCAAAAGATTCGGCCATATCCCGTCAGCGGTCACTGGGAGGAGAGCCAAATGTCGGTTTCGGCTCGTCAGGTTCCACCGGCGCAGCATTGGGGCCGTCCGAGACCGTTGGCGCAGGCTGACGCAAGAGATCACGCAGAAACAGGGGCGCCAGACCAGACAGAGGGTTCACCGCGACTTTGGGCGAGGATATCGGCCCGGTGAGAGTGTAATTGAACCCAAAGACGCCTTCACCCTTGCGGGTAAATACGCTGCCAACGGCATTTAGAAGGTAAATCGGTGAAATCGCCCCCCGCAGGTTCAGCAGGCTGTTCACGGTGTCGATTGTGCCATCAAACGAAAGCCCCATTGACGGGCCAACAGCGCTGCCACTCAGCACTTTGATGTCGGTGGGCGATATCCTCATGCGGCTGTCAATCGCCGAAAAGAAGATCCCCTGCCCGGCCATCTCGTCCAGCAGACCAACAAGGCTGATCGCGTTCAGGATCGCGGCCATGGCCGGGGCATCGGTGATCCGGGTATTAACGATCTTCAGGATCACGTCGTAACTGCCGGGCGCAGCTACTGGCTCAAGCTTCAGGTCCAGATCACCGCCGCGCGCCTGTGTCAGAACCCCGGCTGATCGCAAAACGGCCCCCGCGTCTTTCGACGTCAGGTCAACGGCGCTTCGATTTCCTCGCGGGGTGACTTGACCGGAAACAGCCGCACCGCCGTTCACCCGCGCTGTGAAGGTGCCATTTACGCCACCGGTTGTCTGGAACGCCCCCCGGAAACCTGTCAGCGCGACAGTTTCGGTGACCTGAAGACGGTCCAGTGCCACGTCCAGCTTCGGCCCGGGGGGCCCGCCGCCACCCGATCCTCCGCCGCTTTCCCCGAAATTCGCACGCCCCATGTTCAGCACACCGCCTAAGACGCGGATATCCGGGACAGCAGCCCCCCGCCCGATCAGCTCCGCTGGAACCGCAAGCCAGTCCCCCAGGTCGAACGAGCTGAACTGGACGCGGTCATATTCACCGTTTTCGTGAAAGGAAATGGATGCGGTTGTGCGCAGTCCCGCTGCATCGATCCGCAGGTCGTCCACCTTCAGCTGCGCGCCCAACGTCGCGTCCGCAGTCAGCGATCCCGTGGTGTTCGCTGCCTTGCGCCAGCCAAGTTCGGGGATGGCAAGTGCCACGCCCTGAAGGTCCGAAACAACAGACAGTTTCGGAGGTACCCCAGCGCCCAGGCCCAGTGTAATATCGGCAGTTCCTTTGCCCGTCAGCATCCCCGGCGGCAGACCGGCCCTGATCTCATCCATCAGACGCGGGGACAGTTCGATCTGGCCGGTCAAGGTGCTGCGCTGTTCAGTTTCGCCGTCAATGGGTTGCTGCCAAAGTGCCTCTAGCGGTACATCGCCGAACTGACCCAGTCCCTGAATCTGAACACCCGACTGATTGCCGGAAATATCCAGAATCGGGGCACTTACGGAAAATCCCGGCACCAGACGGTCACTGGACAGATTGGCCAACGTTCCGTTGAAGTGAAATTCGGTATCCTGAAACTTCAACTCTTTTATCAACGGCAGGGACAGCGTTCCGGTCAACGCAACCGTGCCTGTGGCAACGTCAACGGGCAACCCGGCCTTGCTCAGCAATTCCAGCGGCGGTCGGTCCAGCAGCGACAACGCAGAGGTCACGCTGCCCTTTGCCTGAATACGCGCGATGCCGGGTGCGGATTTCTTGATATCCGTGTCAGGTATGATGAAGGACGTCCCCGCGGCATCCACACTCCCCCCGTCATCGGCGATCACCACCCCGTGCTGCGCAGTGACCGTAAACCGGCTGTCGATCAGACTGGCCTGCCCCTGTGCATTCTCGATCGGCGGCAGGGTCTTTGCAAAGCGAACCTTGGCTTGCTCGAACCCGAAATCAAGATACAGGTCCGGTTTGGAACCGGGCTCCAGACGCAGGGCGAAATCCATGTCCGACAAAACCCCCTGATAGAGGTTTTCCGTCACCCATTCCCGTGGCTTCGGCGCCAGACGCTCGGGCCAGTAACTCAGAACATTGTCCGAGCTCATCTGATCCAGATGGGCATCCAGCGCCACAGCCCAGCCATCGGGACGACCGTGCAAAACCCCGAAGGCGCGCACGGTATGACCCGGATCCTCGATGGTCATCTGGCCAAGGCGCAACTGGAACGGGTTGAACGCCATCTTGAAATCCACGCTGGCACGCGACAGCTGAATCGGCTCCGGGAAAAGATTTGCCGGGTTCACATTGATCCCGGACAAGCGCAACTGCGTCTCCAGACTGTCCAGCACACCGTCCTCAGCCCCTTGCAGAAACGCCTTTCCGTCGGCCTGAACTGTGCCCCAGGCCGACACCACCGACACCTCATTGAAGTCCAGCATCTGGGCTTTCGGGTCATAGGTGAAATACGTGCGAGCAGATTCGAAAGGAACCGGGCGCGTTTCCGGGTTGGGCTGCACCGCCCCGGCCCCCAGATTGAGGGTTGCGAACACGGTTCCTGTGGCCCCGTTCTCATCGACACTGCCCCGCAAAGCCCCTGAAATCGGTGCGCGTAGAACCTGCAACCAGGCAAGGGCCGGGCTTTGGCCTGCTATGTCTTCGGCCGGAAGATCGGTGACCGAGATGCCAAAGCTGGCGGCAGGCGTGCCCAGCACGCTGGTATAGTTGGCCTCGATACTGCTGACATAGTCACGCCCGGCCAGAACCGAAAACCCGGTCGCAAGCCGCACTTCGTTGTCACTGCGGTTCGCCTGAATATGCCCACCGTCCAGAACCCACGACCGCCCCTGCCGCAGGTCGCGGTAATCCAGCGTAATCGCATCAAGTTCGACCGAGGTCAGCGCCGACAGGAGCGGAGACTGAAACACCTCGTCCGATCCCTCGATCAGCTGTGCAAGGTCCGGCGCTTCCTGCACCGGCGCGCTGCCCGATCCCACGGTCAGGGTCAGCGCCCCGTCCTGATCGCGGGTCATGGCGATCTGCGCGCCGCTCAGAATGATGCGCTTGGGCCGGACCTGACCGCGCAGCAAGGGACGCATGGCCAGGCTGGCGCGCATATCGGATACCTGCGCAATCTGCTGGCCTGCGGCGTCACTGATGGCAACATCGGTCAGCCGCAGACGGGGGCGCCAGCCTTCGTGGATGATGAAACTGACGTCTCCAAACCGGATTTGCAGCCCGCCCAGCGCCCGTTCCAGCCGGGCTTCGACCCTGTCGCGCAGCCAGACCGGCGCGTGCATCCTCTGCCCCACGACCATGAAACCAGTGAACATCGCCAGAAGCACCAGCACGATGGCCCCACGCATGGCCCACAGACCAGCGGTGCGGCGGCGCGACCGACGGCGCACAGGCTTGCCCGGCTTTGCTTCGTCGTCTTCGTGCTGCTTCAATTTGCTATCCACGCCTTCCAACCCGCACGCGTTGCCCTATGATGACGGGCAGCCTTTAAAAACCTTTAGCGGAGTTTCCAATGCCCGACGTTTCAGACATCGCCCCAGACTTCACTTTGCCGCGCGACGGCGGTGGCGAGGTGACGCTTTCGGCGTTGCGCGGTGGCACCGTGGTTTTGTTCTTCTATCCCCGTGATGATACGCCGGGCTGCACCAAGGAATCCATCGGTTTCTCAGAGCAGCTTCAGGCGTTTACCGATGCAGGGGCTCACGTTTTCGGCATTTCGCGGGACAGCGTCGCCAAGCATGACAAGTTTGTCGCCAAACACGGGCTGACCACTCCGCTGTTGTCGGACGAAGGCTCGACCGTCTGCGAGGACTATGGCGTATGGGTTGAAAAGAACATGTATGGCCGGAAATCGATGGGGATCGAGCGATCGACCTTTGTCATTGATAGCGAGGGACGCATTGCCAAGGTCTGGCGCAAGGTCAAGGTGCCCGGCCATGTGGATGAGGTGCTGGAAGCGGTGAAAGCGATCTAAGCCCCCCTCGACCTGCCGCGCCATCCGGTCTATCACCCGCGCTGACATGCCAAAGGCGGAGCGACCCGGTGCCCAAAACACTGACACAGATGGCGACAGAGGTTCTGACAACAGCGGACGGGCGGGCCAAAACCGCCCTGTCCAAAGCCCATGCCGCCGCGTGGTTTGCCTCCCGCAAGGCCGAGGGTGAACCCATCGAGATCGGCACCGCATCACCGCCCCTGTCCCCCGCGCGCCCGGACAAGCCCGCGCTGTTGTCCCCGCGTGAGGTACCCAAACGGAAACCAGGTACCGAGGCCGGGCGCATTGCCCTGCTACACGCGGTTGCCCATATCGAGCTGAACGCTGTCGATCTGCACTGGGACATCATCGCGCGCTTTGGCCATGTACCCATGCCCATCGGGTTCTACGATGACTGGGTGAAATGCGCCGAAGAAGAATCGCGCCATTTCGAGATGGTCTGCGATTGTCTGGAACAGATGGGCAGCCATTATGGTGCCCTACCCGCTCATGCCGGTATGTGGCGCGCTGCCGAAGATACTGCCGAAGATCTGATGGGGCGGCTGGCCGTTGTGCCCATGGTGCTTGAGGCGCGTGGGCTGGATGTGACCCCCGGCATGATCGAGATATTCCGCAAGGCCAAGGCCGAGCAGGCCATCGCCGCGCTCGAAGTGATCTATGCCGAAGAGGTCGGCCACGTCGCTTACGGCTCAAAATGGTTCCACTTCCTGTGCGGCCGCGAAAATGCCGATCCTAAGGATGTGTTTCACGCTCTGGTCCGACGGTATTTCCACGGTGTTCTCAAACCGCCCTTCAACGAAGAAAAACGGGCCGAAGCCGGATTGCCCCCCGATTTCTACTGGCCCCTGACCGAAGACCTGCCCGCGCCCGGAGACCTCTCGAACTGACACTTCTGCGTTATTTTCGGCAAAATCTCGCCGATCTTTGGGGGATTTCAGCGCCGTTTGCACTTGATTGGTCAACAAACTTGCCCGAACGCCGCTGCCGCTTTATGCAATCGGCGCAAGGGACGGCAGGCACTCACGACCGGTTCCGATCTTGGGGATGAAAGGTAGGGCGCGTGCGAACACGTCTGACAATAAAACTGCACTCACTGCTTGAGAGGCATTTCCCGGAACGCCGGGTCTTTCTGAAATCCGACAAGGACACAAGGTTTATCCGGCTCAGTTCGGAAACTCAGGTGGTCGCAGTGGCCGGAGTTGCCGTCATGGTCGGATGGACAGCGGTTGCGACAGCCATACTGTTGATGGACAGCATCGGGGCCGGGAATTTCCGGGAACAGGCAAAGCGCGATCAGGCCATCTATCAGGAACGCCTGAACACCCTGTCGGCAGAACGCGATTCCCGCGCGCATGAAGCACTGGCCGCTCAGGACCGGTTCAATGCCGCGCTGGACCAGATTTCCGCGATGCAGTCGGAGCTGCTGGCCTCGGAAAACCGTCGCCGCGAACTTGAGACAGGTATCGAAGTTATCCAGACGACATTGCGCGCCACGATGAAGCAGCGCGAAGAGGCGCGCTCAGAGCTGGCCCAATTGAAACAGGACACCAGCGGCTCTGATATGTATGCCGCGGTTTCCAGCGCCCCGGTACAGATGGCCTTCATGACCGACGCTTTGGCGCGGACGGCCAAAGAACGCGATCTGATCGCCTCCAACGCGCAGGACGCGCTGGAACAGCGGGACGATCTGGAACTTGAAATCCGTCTAATGCAGGAACGCAGCGACGAGATCTTCCGCCAGCTAGAAGAGGCGATGGTCATCTCGGTCGAACCTCTGGACAAGATGTTCCGTCAGGCCGGAATGCCCACCGATCGCATCATCGAAGAGGTCCGGCGCGGATATAGCGGTATGGGCGGTCCGCTGACCCCTTTATCCCTTAGCACACGCGGCGAAGAAGACGAGCTTTCGCCCGAAGAAGTCCGCGCAAACACGTTGCTGCGCCAGATGGATCAGCTGAACCTGTACCGGATTGCTGCGGAAAAGGCCCCCTTCGCCAATCCCGTACATTCTGCCGTGCGTTTCACCAGTGGCTACGGCAACCGGCGTGACCCCAAGTCCGGTGGTCGTCGGCAGCATAACGGTGTCGATTTTGCGGGACCGCAAGGCACCGATATATTCGCGACCGCTGATGGTGTGGTCACGCATGCCGGCTGGCAATCAGGCTTCGGACGCCTTGTGAAGATCAAGCACGCGTTCGGAATTGAGACACTTTATGCTCATAACACCAAGATCAACGTAAAGGTCGGCCAAAGGGTCTCGCGCGGGGATCATATTGCTGATATGGGTAGCACCGGACGGTCCACCGGCACGCATCTGCACTATGAGGTGCGCGTGAACGGAAATCCCGTAAACCCAATGACTTACATCAAGGCTGCGAAAAATGTTTTCTAAAAGCAAAATCAACGAGCCCGCACCCAAAGCACCTGAGGCGGCCAAACCTGCCGCTCCGGCGACCCCAGCGGCCCCTGCTCCGGCTGACGCGAAACCTGCAATGGCACCCAAGCCCAAGCCGCCGGCCTCGGTCCTGTCCTCGGATCTGCACATCACCGGCAACATCAAGACCAGCGGTGACATTCAGGTGGAAGGCACCGTCGAAGGCGACATTCGCGCCCATCTGCTGACCATTGGTGAATCGGCAACGATCAAGGGCGAAGTCACCGCAGATGACGTTGTGATCAACGGTCGTATCGTTGGCCGCGTGCGTGGTCTCAAGGTTCGCCTGACATCGACGGCCCGGGTCGAAGGCGACATCATCCACAAGACCATTGCCATCGAAAGCGGCGCGCATTTCGAAGGCTCGGTTCAGCGTCAGGACGACCCCCTCAACCCTGGCCGCAGTGCCAAAGCCGGATCGAACCCGGCGGCAGAAGTCAAACAGTAAGCAGACTGCATTTCTTGTCAGGACGCCGTGGGGCAACCCGTGGCGTCTTTTCTTTTGCGTGACCGTTTGGGTTCGGGATTCCCGTTTTCGTCCCTTTCTGATCGCGCTACAGTCGATCCATGTTGCTTTTTCTGACGGTTGTCGCGCTGATCGCTGGCGCTGCCGCCTTTCACTTCTGGTCGAAACGACAAACCCGCCTGACCTTGCTGGCCACGTCGCTGTCCCGGCACCAGCGCGATATTGTGAACGCTCAGGTGCCGATAATCCGGAAACTGCCCAAAGACCTGCGCGGGGCGCTGGAAGGAAAGATCAACCTGTTTCTTGATCAGGTCGATTTCGTCGGCTGCGACGGGCTGGACGTCACCGAAGACATGCAGGTGTCGATTGCCGCACAAGCCTGTCTGCTCGTGGTGAATACGGACCAGTGGTATGACAACCTGACGACCATTCTGGTTTACCCCGGTGCCTTCAAGTCAAAACAGCGCCGCCACAGTGGCTATGTCGTCACCGAACAGGAAATCATCCGCAGCGGGGAAAGCTGGAACCGCGGCCCCGTGATCCTGTCCTGGGCCCACAGCCAGCGCGGTGCCCTGAATGATCACGATGGTCGGAACGTCGTCTTTCACGAGTTCGCGCACCAGCTTGATGACCTTTCGGGCGCAACCAATGGTGTTCCCGTGCTCAGCAATGGCCAAAGCTTTGGCGAATGGGAAACCGCCTTTCTGAACGGTTACAAGACACATGTTCACGCCGTGGAAAACGGAAAACCCACGGTGATTGATCCCTACGGCGCGGAAGGGCACGAAGAATTCTTTGCCGTTTCGGTCGAGGTGTTCTTTGAACGACCACATGCGCTGAAATCCTCTGACCCGGCAATCTATGAACAGCTGTCAAAGCTTTTTCATCTTGATCCCGCTCAATGGCACAGGGGTCAGTTCTGACCCGATTGAGGTAGCGTCGAAAAAAATTCCCCGTTCGCAACAATTTAACATAAGCTAATTCTTGAATTACGGTTAACCTCATTATTGGGCGGAGGATTTTCTATGTCATCGAAACTACTTGCCGAGTTCTTCGGCACGTTCTGGTTGGTTCTGGGGGGCTGCGGCAGTGCCGTTCTGGCGGCAGGCGTGGCTGATGTCGGCATCGGTTGGCTTGGTGTTTCCTTTGCCTTTGGCCTTACCGTTTTGACGATGGCTTACACGGTCGGCCCAATCTCGGGCGGGCATTTCAACCCGGCCGTCAGTTTGGGCCTGATGATTGGAGGACGGTTTCCGGCCAAAGACCTTCTGCCTTATTGGGTTGCACAGGTCATTGGCGCAATTGCCGCCGCAGTGGTTCTGTACCTGATCGTCAGCGGGGCACCCGATTTCGCTGGTGTCGGTGGGTTCGCGTCAAACGGGTATGGTGAGGCCTCACCACAGGGATATTCGTTGATGTCGGCTTTGATCATCGAAATCGTGATGACCGCTTTCTTCATTCTGATCATTCTGGGCGCGACGTCGGACAAGGCACCCGCAGGGTTCGCTCCGATTGCCATCGGTCTGGCGCTGACCCTGATCCACCTGATCTCAATCCCGGTGACGAATACCTCCGTCAACCCGGCGCGCTCAACCGGCGTTGCCCTGTTTGCCGACGGCCCTGCTTTGGCTCAGCTCTGGTTGTTCTGGGTGGCCCCCCTGATTGGCGGCGCAATCGGTGCCTTGATCTGGAAAGCAATGTCCTCGGATGACTGATCCGCGCGGGAAAGGTAATTATCCCGTTTACTGAAAAACACGGTATCCTTCCGCTTAACCTGGCTTGGTTACGGCCTTTGGTTCAACGGGAGGATACAATGAAGACATTAACCACAGCATTTTTCCTAAGCTGCGCCGCGACGGCAGGCTGGGCCGAAGACAAATGGCTGAGCATCCCGCAAGCCCCCCAGATGCCCGCCGCCACCAAAGCGGGCACGGCAGAGATCAACGGCATAGACATGTATTACGCCACGTATGGCGATGCGGGCGGCACCCCGGTTCTGATGATCCACGGTGGACTTGCCCATGGCGATGTCTGGGCCGCGCAGGTTGCCGACCTGTCCCAGGATCACAGGGTAATCGTGGCGGATACGCGCGGGCACGGACGGTCCACCAACGATGGCAGCCCCTATTCCTACGCGTTGTTGTCGCAGGATTATCTGGCGCTGCTGGATCATCTGGGGGTCGATCAGGTGCATCTGGTCGGCTGGTCCGATGGGGCAAATATCGGGTATTCAATCTCGACCACCAACCCGGATCGGCTGGTCAGTCACTTTGCCCATGCAGGCAATGTCACGCTGGACGGGATCGATCCTTCGGTGGAAACCAACGAGGTGTTTGGCACTTATGTAGGCATGATGGCCCAAGATTATGCGGCCATGTCCCCCACCCCTGACGGGTTCGAGGCATTCCTTGGTGGGGTTGCCACCATGTGGGGCACCGAAAAACCCGGCGGGCTTGAGGCGCTGTCATCGATCACCGTCCCGACACTTGTGGTTCAAAGCGCACATGACGAGGCCATTCTGATGGCGCATTCACAAGCGATTGCTGACGCTATTCCGGGCGCCAAGTTGCTTGTTCTGGAAGATGTCAGCCACTTCGCATCTTTTCAGGATTCTGGCGCCTATACCCGTGCCATCCGCGACTTCATCGACCAATAGACCAAAGAAAAAGCCCGGCGCTTGAGCCGGGCTAAATCGTCTTATTCGGTAACGGTGACTTTTTTCATCACATCCGGTGCACCGATGATCGCACCGTTCTGACCTTCGCCCCGCTTGATCGCGTCGACCACATCCATACCGTCGGTCACCTGACCAACCACGGTATACTGGCCGTCCAGAAACGGGCCGGGGGCGAACATGATGAAGAACTGCGAATTGGCCGAATCCGGATCGCTGGACCGGGCCATGCCGACAACGCCCCTGTCAAAACTCACGTCCGAGAACTCGGCCGGCAGGTCCGCGCGATCAGACCCGCCGCGCCCGGCATAGCGCATGTCGAAGCCGTCCGCGCCCGAGTTGCCGTATTGCACGTCGCCGGTTTGCGCCATGAAGCCATCGATCACGCGGTGAAACACGACGCCATCGTACTGACCCTCAGCAGCCAGCGCGGTGATCTGTTCCACATGCTGGGGTGCCACATCTTCGAACAGGTCAATCGAGATTGTGCCATTGGCCCCTTCCCCTTCGACCTCAATCTGCAAACCGCTGGCCAGCGCCGGGCTTGCCAGCAAGGCAAAAGCCGCAGCCAGTTTATGCATCTGCGGCCACCTTGACGCTGATCATGCGGTCCGGGCTTGCAGGCGGCTCACCGCGTACGATGGCGTCCACATGCTCCATACCTTCGATGACCCGGCCATAGACCGTGTACTGACCATTCAGGAAGTGATTGTCCTTGAAGTTGATGAAGAACTGCGAATTGGCCGAATCCGGATTCTGCGAGCGAGCCGCGCCCAGCGTGCCGCGATCATGGGGCAGCTTGGAAAATTCTGCCGGAACATTCGGCAGTGACGAACCCCCGGTGCCCGCCATGCGCAGGTTGAACCCGTCTTCCATATCGCCATGCTGCACGTCGCCGGTTTGCGCCATGAAACCGTCGATCACACGGTGAAACGCCACGTTGTCATATTCACCGCCACGGGCCAGTTCCTTCATCCGCGCACTGTGCAACGGCGCTACATCCGGCAGCAGCTCGATGACGACGTTGCCGCCTTTCAGCTCGATGATGATTGTGTTTTCGGGGTCTTTGATCTCGGCCATGAGGCCCTCCTGTCGTTTATCTTGCGCAAATACCTATGACGCACGCGTGCGAATGCCAAGTGACGCATTGACCTGAGGGCAAAATGCAGGAAAAGAACCGCCTAAATCGGTTGCCAATGACAAGGATCGCACAATGGGCTGGAAAACACTGGACGATATGGACCTGAACGGCAAACGCGTGCTGGTGCGTGTGGACATCAACGTGCCCGTGGTTGACGGTGTTGTGACCGACGCCACCCGCATTCAAAGGATCGTCCCCTCGGTGCGCGATATTCTGGCCGCTGGCGGCAAACCGATCCTTCTGGCTCATTTTGGCCGTCCCGGTGGCGAACGGCGTGAAAGCCTGTCACTGAAACAACTGGTTCCGACATTGGAAAGCGCTTTTGGCGCCAAGGTTCTGTTTGCTGCCGATTGCGTCGGGGCCGAGGCGGAACTGGCCGCTGGTGCCTTGCAGCCCGGCCAGGTCCTGCTGCTGGAAAACACGCGCTTTCACGCGGCCGAAACCAAGAACGACGCCGGTCTGGCCGCTGGCATGGCCAAGCTGGGGGATGTCTATTGCAACGATGCGTTTTCAGCCGCGCACCGCGCCCACAGCTCGACCGAGGCCATTGCCCGTCTGCTGCCCGCCTGTGCGGGCCGTCTGATGCAGGCCGAGTTGCAGGCGCTGGAAAGCGCGCTGGGTGCGCCCAAGCGCCCGGTAACGGCGGTTGTCGGCGGCGCCAAGGTCTCGACCAAGCTGGAACTGCTGGGCAATCTGATCGACAAGGTCGATTATCTGGTGATCGGTGGTGGCATGGCGAACACATTCCTTGTCGCCCAAGGCATCAGCGTTGGCAAATCACTGGCTGAAACCGCAATGAAGGATACCGCAGCCGAAATTCTGGCCAAAGCCGAAAGCTCGGGCTGCCAGATCGTCCTGCCGCGTGACATTGTGGTGGCCGAGAAATTCGAAGCCAACGCACCCCACAAGGTTCTGCCAGCCGACCAGTGCCCCGAGGATGGCATGATCCTGGACGCGGGCCCTGAAAGCGTCGCCGCGATTACCGCGATTTTCGACAAAAGCCAGACCCTGATCTGGAACGGCCCGCTGGGCGCGTTCGAGCTGGAGCCGTTCGACGCGGCCACCAATGCCGCGGCCCTGAAAGCCGCAGCCCTCAGCCGGTCGGGTCAGCTGATTTCGGTCGCGGGTGGCGGTGACACGGTTGCGGCGCTGAACGCGTCGGGGGCGGCCAAGGATTTCACCTATATCTCGACCGCAGGCGGTGCGTTCCTTGAATGGATGGAAGGCAAAACCCTGCCCGGTGTCGCTGCGCTGGAACAATAATCGGCACTGACCGCATTTGGCCGCTTGTCAGGGTTCATGGTATTATCCCCTATTTGAATGGGGGATTATACCATGAGGTCATTATACCTGCTCGTCCTTCTCGCGATGCCGTGGCCTGCAACAGCACAATCCAGCTGCGGTGGCCAGACACAGCTTGACGCAAATTTCTGTGCCAAGGAACAATGGGAAGCCGTTGACCGCAACCTCAACCGGTTATGGAAACAGATCAAGCCTGTCGCTGATGCACGTGGCAACGGCGATGCCCTTCTGGCGGAACAACGTGCGTGGCTAAAGGCGCGGGACGCCACCTGCGACAAGGAACTGTCCGGCGGCGGCAGCGCTGCGCCGATGTTCTACTGGACCTGTATGAAAGATCAGACACTCGCAAGAAATCAGCAGCTTCAGTCCTGGCGCTGAGCTTTGACCGGAACGCACACGAAATACTGATGAAAAAACCGAATCAGGGGATTCACAACCCGAATCGCCTGTGACATAGTGCGATCAGAGGCTCGGAAAGAGCCCGTTATTGAGGCAAGTTTTCATACGGCGGTAAACAGAGTGTCCCGTTCCCATCGACCCGGTTTGGGTGCAGTTCTCTTCTTCTCGGTGGCTTTCATGCTGGGTGTGTATTTCACCTTTGCCGCCGTTCAGGGGGATTACGGCCTGTTTCGGCGGGTCGAAATTGCGGCGGAACGGGACGCTCTGTCACGCAGTCTGGAAAAACTGAATGTCGAAATCGCCGAGATGGAAAACCTGACACGGCGTTTGTCCGACACCTATCTGGATCTGGACCTGCTGGACCAGCAGGCGCGCTCGGTTCTGGGCATGATCCGGTCGGACGAAATTGTGATCCGCTGATCAAGGACCCTTTTCAGAAAAAGCAACTCAGGCCCGGCGTTTCGGCCGGGATGCGCCGCGCCGAACGCTGCGTCACATTTCCCCTCGCCAGAAAGCCCCAAATGCTTTATGAGATAGTTTAACGCTAAACTATCTGTCCGAAAGGGGGAGATCGCCACGATGGCTGCGCGAAAAACCACAAAGAAACCAAATGTTTCTGCGGAAGAACTCCAGACATACTACCGCGAGATGCTGCTGATCCGCCGATTCGAAGAAAAGGCCGGTCAGCTTTATGGTATGGGCCTGATCGGCGGGTTCTGCCACCTTTATATCGGACAAGAGGCCGTTGTTGTCGGGCTCGAGGCCGCTGCAGAGGAAGGCGACAAGCGCATCACCTCGTATCGCGACCACGGTCACATGCTGGCCTGCGGCATGGATCCGGGCGGCGTGATGGCCGAACTGACCGGGCGCATCGGTGGCCTGTCCAAAGGCAAGGGCGGCTCGATGCACATGTTCTCGAAAGAAAAGCACTTCTACGGCGGGCATGGTATCGTCGGCGCGCAGGTTCCGCTGGGCGCGGGGCTGGCATTTGCCGACAAGTACAAGGAAAACGGCCGCGTCACATTCACCTATTTCGGGGACGGTGCCGCGAACCAGGGTCAGGTGTATGAGACCTTCAACATGGCGGCCATCTGGGGCTTGCCGGTGATTTTCGTGATCGAGAACAACCAGTACGCCATGGGCACCGCTCAGTCCCGCTCGACCTCGACCAAGGACATCTTCCATCGCGGCGAGGCATTCGGCATTCCGGGCGAGATCGTCAATGGCATGGATGTGCTGGCGGTCAAGGAAGCAGGCGAAAAGGCTGTCGCGCACTGCCGCGCGGGCAAAGGCCCCTATATCCTGGAAATCAAGACCTACCGCTATCGCGGCCACTCGATGTCCGACCCGGCCAAGTACCGGACCCGCGAAGAGGTTCAGAAGGTCCGCGAACAAAGCGACCCGATCGAACATGTGCGCGAGTTGCTGCTGACCGGCAAGCACGCGACCGAGGATGACCTGAAAGCGATCGACAAGGAAATCAAGGAGATCGTCAATCAGGCCGCCGAATTCTCGAAAGAAAGCCCCGAGCCTTTGGTCGAAGAGCTCTGGACTGACATTTACGCCTGAGAGGACGAATAAGACATGGCAACCGAAATTCTCATGCCCGCCCTTTCCCCCACGATGGAAGAGGGCACGCTGGCCAAATGGCTGGTCAAGGAAGGCGACACCGTATCTTCGGGCGACATCATGGCCGAGATCGAGACCGACAAGGCAACGATGGAGTTCGAAGCCGTCGATGAAGGCATCGTTGGCAAGATCCTGATCGCGGAAGGCACCGAAGGGGTCAAGGTGAACACCCCTATCGCAGTGCTGGTCGAAGAAGGCGAAGACGCCTCTGCCCTGCCCGCGGCAACCCCCGCAGCCGCAGCAACGCCCGAGGCCGCCCCCACAGCAGCCCCGGCCCCGGCTCCTGCCGCAGCGGCCCCCGCTGCTCCAGCGGTGGACCTGTCACCCGACTGGCCCGCGGATGCTGAAATGAAATCCGAAACCGTGCGTGAGGCCTTGCGCGATGCAATGGCCGAGGAAATGCGCGGCGATGAAAACGTCTACCTGATGGGCGAGGAAGTCGCTGAATATCAGGGGGCCTACAAAATCTCGCAAGGTTTGCTGGATGAATTTGGCTCCAAACGCGTGATCGACACCCCGATCACCGAACACGGGTTTGCCGGTATCGCGGTGGGTTCGGCCTTTGGCGGTCTGAAACCGATTGTCGAATTCATGACCTTCAACTTCGCCATGCAGGCGATTGACCAGATCATCAACTCTGCGGCCAAAACGCTCTATATGTCCGGTGGTCAGATGGGTTGCCCCATCGTGTTCCGGGGGCCCAACGGGGCCGCGGCCCGCGTGGCCGCACAGCACAGCCAGGACTATGCCGCGTGGTACATGCAGATCCCCGGTCTGAAGGTCGTCATGCCCTATTCAGCCGCTGATGCCAAAGGTCTGCTGAAATCGGCCATCCGCGATCCCAACCCGGTTGTGTTCCTGGAAAACGAAATCCTCTACGGCCGCTCTTTCGAAGTGCCGCAGGTGGATGACCTGACCATTCCGCTGGGCAAGGCCCGCATCTGGCGCGAGGGCTCGGACGTGACCATCGTCAGCTTTGGCATCGGCATGCAATACGCGCTGGAAGCTGCCGACAAGCTGGCCGAAGACGGCATCAGCGCCGAAGTGATCGACCTGCGCACCATCCGCCCGATGGACACTGGCGCCATCATCAACTCGGTGATGAAGACCAACCGTCTGGTGACAGTGGAAGAAGGCTGGCCGCAGGGGTCCGTCGGCAGCTACATCAGTTCGGTCGTGATGCAGGAGGCGTTTGATTACCTCGACGCACCGGTCATCAACTGCACCGGCAAGGACGTTCCGATGCCCTATGCCGCCAATCTCGAAAAGCTGGCCCTGACCACCACCGATGAGGTGATCGCCGCCGTCAAACAAGTGACCTACCGGTAAGGAGCGACAGACAGATGCCTACAGAAATTCTGATGCCCGCCCTGTCCCCGACGATGGAGGAAGGCACGCTCGCCAAATGGCTGGTCAAGGAAGGCGACACCGTCTCCTCCGGTGACCTGCTGGCCGAGATCGAAACCGACAAGGCCACGATGGAGTTCGAGGCCGTTGACGAAGGCACCATCGGCAAGATCCTGATCCCCGAGGGGACCGAAGGGGTCAAGGTCAACACCGCCATCGCGGTTCTGCTGGAAGATGGCGAAAGCGCCGATGACATTGGCACGGCCCCGGCTGCAGCCACGGCGGCTGCCCCCGCAGCCGTCGCGGGCAACGAGGCTGCCGCGCCAGCGGCACCCGAGGCGCCCGCCCCTGCCCCGGCCGCTCCGGCCAAGGCTGATGGTGGTCGGATTTTTGCCTCGCCTCTGGCCCGCCGGATTGCTGCGCAAAAAGGTCTCGACCTGACGCAGATTGCCGGTTCCGGCCCGCATGGTCGCATCGTCAAGGTTGATGTTGAAGGCGCAACTGCCACCGCTCCGGCAGCAGCTCCTGCCACTGCTCCCGCCGCCGCCGCGCCCGCAGCTGCCCCAGCAGCTCCGTCTGGTCCATCGGCGGATATGGTCGCGCGGATGTACGAAGGCCGCCCGCACGAGGAAATCAAGCTCGACGGTATGCGCAAAACCATCGCCGCACGTCTGGGCGAGGCCAAACAGACCATTCCGCATTTCTACCTGCGCCGCGATATCAAGCTGGATGCGCTGTTGAAATTCCGTGGTCAGCTGAACAAGCAACTCGAAGGCCGTGGCGTCAAGCTCAGCGTCAATGACTTCATCATCAAAGCCGTTGCCAATGCGCTGCAACAGGTTCCGGCCTGTAATGCCGTCTGGGCAGGTGACCGGGTGCTGCAACTGAAACCGTCAGATGTGGCTGTTGCGGTCGCAATCGAAGGCGGGTTGTTCACGCCGGTCCTGCAAGACGCTGACATGAAATCCCTGTCAGCCCTTTCGACCGAGATGAAAGACCTTGCCGCCCGCGCACGCGAGCGCAAGCTGGCTCCGCATGAATATCAGGGCGGCACCTTTGCCATCTCGAACCTGGGCATGTTCGGCATCGACAATTTCGATGCCATCGTGAACCCGCCCCATGCCGGTATTCTGGCCGTCGGCACCGGCGTCAAGAAACCGGTTGTCGGGGATGATGGCGAGCTGACCGTGGCAACCGTGATGTCTGTCACCATGTCCGTTGATCACCGCGTCATCGACGGCGCGCTGGGGGCCGAACTGCTCAAGGCCATTGTCGACAATCTGGAAAACCCGATGGTCATGCTGGCGTAAGCCATACCGACCTAAAAAAAAGGCCGCCTCGAATATCGAGGCGGCCTTTTTTGTTAGTTTAAATCGACCTACTGATCTTTGCCCAGCATGTGGTCCATCGAGATTGACGGCTGATCGCATCCGGCCTCGCCCACGATCTTGGCCGGGATACCGGCAACGGTCTTGCACGGCGGAACGTCCTGCAACACCACCGAACCGGCAGCGATACGGCTGCAATGGCCGACTTTGATGTTACCCAGAACCTTGGCCCCGGCCCCGATCAGAACACCGTCTCCGATTTTGGGATGGCGGTCTTCCTCTTCCTTGCCGGTTCCGCCCAGCGTCACCGAATGCAACATCGACACGTTGTCTCCGACCACGGCGGTCTCACCGATGACGATGGAATGGGCGTGGTCGATCATGATCCCCTTGCCGATCCTTGCGGCCGGGTGAATGTCGATGCCGAAAATCTCCGACGATCGCATCTGGAAGAAATAGGCCAGATCAAAGCGCCCCTTGCGCCACAGCCAATGCGCGACGCGATAGGCCTGCATGGCCTGATAGCCCTTGAAATACAGGATTGGCTGCAGCAACCGATGGCAGGCCGGATCACGCTCGTAAACCGCCATCAGGTCGGCGCGGGCGGCTTCCAGCAAACCGGGATCGTTTGCATAGGCCTCATCCACGATCTCGCGCAGAACCATCATCGACATTTCGTTCGAACACAGCTTGGCCGCGATCCGATAGGACAGCGCTCGCTCAAGGCTGCGGTGATGCAGGATACAGGCGTGCACAAGCCCGCCCATAAGCGGTTCTGTCTCGACGGCTGCTTGGGCCTCGGATGTGATACGGTTCCAGACCGGATCGACCGGTGTCACGGGGCTGCGTTTTTCAAACATAGCTTTTGATCCTTTGCTGCGCCTAGAATGCCATTTAGTGGCAAAAAGGCCAAACGCAAACCCGTGATCCGCGATACAACGAAAATGAATGAGTCCGAGCGCACATATTTTGAAACACGAATTCACGAGCGTCTGGCCGAACTGGATCAATTGTCCGCATCAGGCCAGCAGGCTCAGGCCGTTGTTGAGCTGGATCAGCAGGCGGTTGGTCGGCTCAGCCGCATGGATGCGTTGCAAAACCAGGCGATGGCAAAGGCGCAACAGGTGAATCGCAATGTCGAAACCCGCCGCCTTCAAGCCGCGTTAAAGCGGCTGGACGAGGGGGAATACGGATATTGCGAAGATTGCGGCGACCGTATTCCCGATGGGCGATTGTCTCTGAATCTGGCCGCCAGCAAATGCGTCAGCTGCGCGACCGGGTGATCAGAAACTCGGCAAGATGGTGCAAAACCATCGAAAAACACTGACAATATTGCAAATCGTCAAACCCCGGCTCATCGGCCAGCACCCTGTTGCGCGCAACCGCCATCAGCGATCCGTTGCCGTAAACCGGATGCAGCTGACCCGTGCGCGCCCGGTGTATGTCGGCCAGTTCCGCTTCATGGATCATCCGGACGCATAAGCGGGTCCGCTCTGGCGGCGGCGCCGCCAACAAGGCGCGCGCCGCGGCACTTAGATCACCGTGCAATAGCGGTCGCATCGTGCCGCTTACCCGACAACCAGACGCGCCATCGCACCGGGGCCGTAAATGGCCGACACCTGCGCAATCCCGACCTCATATGACCCGGTCAGACCATCTGCCGCCTTCAATGCCGCCGAATAGGACCACCCTGGCAGGGATGTCATCTCTTCACGGACAAGGGTTCCCCCAGCAAAGACACGCACAAGATAGGATTCGCTTTCCTCGCCCAGTGGAACCTCCAGCCCTGACCAGTCATCCCCATCCAACCGGGTGCGCCGCACCCAGGTCAGGTGATCGCCGGTTGCGTCGGATCGCACCCGGAGGTGAACCGGGGAAAACGGGCGCAAACCATTGCAGTCGAATGAGGCGATCAGATGCTGGTAAGCCGGATCATCGTAACCACGGGTCGCCGGGCCGATGCGATAGTGTTTGGCCAAACCCCGCTCGTTGCGCAACAGGTTGATCTGCTGCACCTGATCGTTCAGCAACACGAATATGGACCCGTCTGGCCAGACATCCGGTATCAGGGCATCCGACCCCAACTGGCCTCTCAACCGCCCGCACAACGCGTAAACGCCGGGGGACTCAAGCGTGGCATCCGAGAACTGGAACACCTCCCAGTTGCCGGGTGTTCCGTCGCCGATGGCCGCCAGATTGACACCGTTCAGAACCGCGCCACGCGGACGCGATTCCAACTGACCGGCCAACAGCCGCACCTTCACGGCCGCGCCTTCGTCCCAGACGCCGATACTGGCGCGCCTCAGCGGTGTTTCGGTCACGCCCACAATGGCCTGACCGGGGATCACATCACTCAGGCTGTACCCCTCATCGGTTGAGGAGGAATAAACCGTCGCGGCCCCCGGCCATGGATCAGCGGTCACCGCAAGATAAGGTGCATGCGGGACCTCTGCCCCGGTGATCAGCGGCAGGTCCAGAAACACCGGCAACACGGGAACGGGCGCGGCATAGGGTCTGACAACCGCCGGGTCGTCGCGCAATTGCGATGCCTTATACACGCCCTGTTCAACCCGAACCGCCTCGACCAGTTGCAGATCGGCCGATTCCAGTCGGTCAATCCGGTAAAGCGGGCTGTTTTCGGTTTCTGACAACCGCACCAGATCACCTGCGCCCAGATGCAGCAGCGATGGCGGCAAGGCAAACCGCACCGTATCGCGGGAAACACGGGCCTCGCTCAACCAGCGCTCGGCCGTTTGCCGGCCTTCGGTGCGTGTCATGGACAACGGCATCTCGTTGACCGAGACCGAATGCGTGCTGTCCTCGGGCAGAACCGCCTCTTCCGCAACCAGATCGTGATCCGCATCCGACTGGACAAAACGCAGGCGCACGCGGCCCGTCATCTCGGCCTCGGCTTCACGCCGGTGTTCAACCGTGCCATCCAGATCACCGCTGATCGCCAGATGATCAGGATTCAGGGCAATCGCGCCATAGCCATCGCGCATCTGAAAGCGCAAGATGCCGTTCCGTTCGATCGCGTCGAACCCATAGCGCAGCATCAGCGGTTGCAAAGCCGACCGCGCATTTGTCACATCTTCGATGACATATCCCCGAACCACACCGTAAAGCCCGGAAACATCGATATCCGTCACCCCTGCCGCGTAGCATATCTCAGTCACGACCGAGGCCAGCGTCCGCGAGCCGGACCGGCCGTTCAGCCAATGCCCCCGGTCATAGTTCGCCCCATCATCCCACTGGCTTCGCAGATTGGGAAAGGTCGGAAACGGGCGGGTATCCCACGCCCAGACATAGGTATTCGCCAGATCCAGCATTGGCCCGCCATAGACTTGCGACACCGGGTTGATGTTCGGATCGCTCCAATACCCAAGGGTCGCCGCAAGGTACTGGACCTGAATGAAATCGTCGCGCAGCCCGTTTGAATATGCGGGCAGCAGCGATTCAGACGATTTCGGGTCCAGAAACTTGTTCGGCTGGTTCGTGCCCTTGTCGATTGCCGCACATCCCAACTCGGTAAACCAGATCGGCTTTGATCCGGGCACCCAGTCGGTCGGATTGGGCTGACGAACACCGCCGATCCGCTCGTGATGCAGATTTGACCACCAGCCGCGCAGGTCCTTGTAGCGCCAGACCCATGGCTCATCATGCTCCTGATCTTCGATGGGCGTTCTGATCTGTGCCTCGGCCTCTTCCGGCGCGGCATAATACCAGTCATACCCCTCGCCCCCTTCGATATTGCCGCGCAGATACCCAAGGTCATAGACTGACGGCGCACCCGCCTCGGCGTCCACGTGATTTTCGCCATCACGCCAGTCAGACAACGGCATGTAATTGTCGATGCCAATGAAATCGATATTGTCATCCGCCCATAACGGGTCGAGGTGAAAATACCTGTCTCCGCTTCCATCCGGCTGGTATCCGAAATACTCGCTCCAATCCGCCGCATAGCCGATCTTGGTCTCTGGCCCCAGAATCTGGCGCACCTCTGCCGCCAGCGCACGCAGTTGCGCAACGGCGGGAAAGCCCGAGGCTCCGCGGATCTGGGTCAGGCCACGCATCTCGGACGAGATACAGAAGGACGACACCCCACCAGCCGCCTTGCACAACATGGCATAGTGCAGAATGAACCGGCGCAGGCCCCATTCCTGCGGGCCAGAGTATTTGACGATATTCGTGGCCGGAACGGGACCATTGCCAAGCAAGCCGCCAAACGTGCCACCACCGTTTACCCATTGCAGATCGCCAGGCCCGCGGTCATCCGGCCGCCCGCCAAGCACCGGGCCCGAGCCTCTGACGCCGCCGTTGCCACCGCCCGTTTCCACCGGGGCGTCAAAGCCTTCGTTGATCGTAAAATCCGCAGCACTCGCGGTTCCAAAGAACGCAGCCACCTGCGCGTCCGCCGCCGCGGTCTGATCAGCAGACCCTGCGCGCCCCGGCGCCACATCCAGCGTGATCCGTCCCCGCCAAGGCAGGTGGGGCTGACTTGTGGCCTCCGACCAGGGATCAGGCAGCCCGTTTCCCTGCAATTGCTCCATCAGGATGAACGGATAGAACATGACCCGCTTTCCCGACTGGTTGAGGTGTCGGATCGCCTCGACCACCGCCGGGTCTGCGGGTGTCCCGCCATAGACCGGGCGACCGTCCTGCCGCGCGACCTGGCCCGCCGTGCTGCGGACCTGATCCGACACGATCCACGGCATGTTGCGGCTGTCCGTGTCGCTCTGTTCGACCTTGGGCCGGATCCTGCATGCGCCGCATCTCAGATCGTCACCGAACCACGAAACCACCAACGAGGCCGCATCGCAATTTGGCAGCTCGGTCTCCAGCGCACGGGTCGAGGTCACAAGATCCGATACACCCGACGCGGAATGCACATTGGCCGCCCAGCTTGTCCCGGATTGGGTATAATTCACCTGCGAACGGGCCAGCGCATACTCGCCCGTACCCGGAATCATCGCCACGCCCCGCACGATCTGCGGCAGGGCGCTTGGGTAATCCGGCATGTCGCGCTGCGCGGGGCGCACCACCTCGAACGAGAACTGCGGCACCCGGTTGCCAAAACTCGCAAGCTGGAAATCCTCGATCACGACATAGGCTGTACCGCGATAGGCCGGCACCGTACCCGTCCCTTCGATTGCTTCGATCAGGGGATCGGGCAACTGATCCTGCGTGCCGTGATAGATGCGCATGTTCAGCCCGGATCGGTCCTGTTCTTCCCCGTCTGCCCAGATGCGCCCGACATCGGCGATTTCACCCGCGCCAACGGCAATGGCCAGCGAAATCGAATAGCTGTAGCTGACGGTGGTCACTTCGGGGGCCTTGGGTTTGCCTTTGCCCCCGCCTCCGCCGCCCTGCGTTTCCCGGGTCTCGGTCTCCAGAAAGTCCGAGGCCCAGATGACCTGACCGCCCACGCGCATACGCCCAAAGACCGTTGTCACCGGCGCGCCCTCGCCGGTTTCCGTCAGCCTGAACCGGTCCATGCGGCCTGTTTCGACAACTTCGCTGCCACTGCCCATGACCGACTGGCTGAAGAACCTCTGGTCGATGACCCGCCCGACCGTTGCGCCAATGGCCCGGCCGATGATCGCGGTGGACAGGCCCGCGACTGTTCCGCCGATTGACCCGCCCAGCGCCGCCCCGGCTGCGGAAAGAAGAATAGTAGCCATCAGAGCACCTCCAACGGGAATTCGAAACAGGAAACGACCCTGCGGCGCCAAGGGCCGCTCAGCGCGTTCTCGACGACGCCATGGCCGGAATAGGCGTGAATGAACCTTGGTTCCGGGCCTGCGACGCTGACGATGCCAAGATGTTTGGCCACGCTGCCATCGCGCATCCGGAACAGCAGAACATCTGCGACCGCAAAATCGGTGGGCGGCTTTTCGACCAGATGCCGCCGCGCCGCCGCCCACATGCGTTCCTCGCCCTGCGGCTCGGACCAGTCCAGACTGTAGACCGGAACCGCCTCGGGCTCCTGCCCGATCACGGCGCGCCAGACGCCGCGCAGCAGGCCCAGACAATCCGTGCCCGCCCCCTTGGTCGAGGCCTGATGCACATAAGGCGTCCCCAACCAGCTGCGCGCTTCCGCGACAATATCCTGCCTGTGTATCGTCACCTCAGGCTCCCTCCGCTGTTGGCTTTGCTCTGTTTGGGAACGGCCATCACCCAATCTTCGCCCGGAAGATCTGGAAAGCCCTGAAAGTTCAGCAGGTTGTTGAACTTCAGGCGGCAGGTCTCCATGCGTTTGTCGCACCCCGCCCGCAGCCTGACCATGTCACGCGGCACCAGGCTTTCCCCGAAACCGGACCAGAGCGTGATCTGCCGCCCGTCCGCCACCTGCCGGTCATGCTTGATTGATGACCAAAGCCCCTTCGCCGCTCCCGACACTACGTCGACCCTGCCGCGCTCGAACCACCCGTCATCGATGGTTCCCCCGCCTGCCACAAGCAGAACGGTTCCGCCATCGAAACCGGTGACGGCGCCCTCAATCCAATAGCCGGGCGTATCCATGCCGAACCGACAGGTCCGGTCCCCCAATACGGCAGTACAAGGCTTCTGATACACGCGCCCCAATGGGCGGTTCAGCAAATCGGTCAGGCCACGCAGCTCCGCGTGGAATGCGCCGCCTGCGCACCGCAATTCCCCGATCGAGCCCCGGAACTGAAGGATACGCTGATCCGGGTCGGCCCAGTTGACCAGCCACGCGCGCACTTCGGCCCCGTCGAACCGCCCCGCCTCTATATCCTCTTCGCGAATGGCCGCATCCGACAGCGCGCCCATGGCTTCGGTGTTGTCAATGGACAGGCCGGTGGCCTGCTCGATGGCCGCCGCCGTCAATCCGGTGCTGGCCCTGAATGTCAATCCGTCAAAGCCAAGCTCCAGATCGTGATCGGTGAACCCGTATTCCTGACCATCCCGGCGTCTGATCGCCCAACACCGGCACACGGTGGTCATTCCGCTTTGCAGATGCGCGTGCAGGCCCTGTTCATCCACAGCCATCAGACACGCACCTCGACCACGGGAACGTTCGGCGCCTCTCCGGC
The DNA here is from genome assembly GCF_056531755.1 of Ruegeria sp. L11. Lineage (NCBI taxonomy): Bacteria > Pseudomonadati > Pseudomonadota > Alphaproteobacteria > Rhodobacterales > Roseobacteraceae > Ruegeria > Ruegeria sp. L11. The sequence continues at coordinate 269,986 of NZ_JBQFMI010000001.1, read as the reverse complement.
CTGAAAACTGGCGACGCTGGTGTGGATCTTGTCGGTGTCAAACCGCACCGGCACATCGAATTCGAACCCGGCGGTGATATCCACCTCTTCCGGTGGCGGGTCGGCAAAGGTGATCCGGCCTGTTGCCAGATCAACCTCGAATTCCACGCCCTCCCGGATCTCATCCTGATCCAGCCCCAGACGCACCGTCCCAAGCACCGGCTTGACGATAGGGCGGGCATAGCTGACCCCGCCCGAGCTATAGGTCTTGATCAGCTGAAACTCGGTCCGCACACCGTCGCCGCGAGCGATAACCTGATCTCCGACATCGACATCCAACGTGGCCTTGCCGGATTTGAAATCCGACCAGTCCTTCCAGCGAAACCCGTACATCTGGCCCTGCCGCGCCTCGAAGAACGAGATCAGCGTCTCGATATCGTCCAGCGAGCGCATCCCCAGCCCCGCGTCATACCTGCGCCGGGAATGGGCCCAGGGCGTGTTGCGCTCTTCGAACCCGTTGGCCAGCGTCACAATATCCGTGCGCCGCTCGGGCCCCCCGACCGAGCCAAAGCTCAGGCTGGCGGGAAATCTCACCTCGTGGAAAGTCATCACCTGCTCCCTGATTTACCTGTTGCGATTGCCGCGCCCCAACGCACGGCTCATCTGTGCTGCAATCTGCCCCTGCGAGCGGCGGAACCCCTGCACATCCGGGGTCGTGATGTTCATCACCACATTCACCGAACGCCCGCCGCCCTGCGTGCGCACGCCCAGCTTGCCGTCCGCGCCGCGCGCCAGCGGCATGATCGCCTCAGGGCCGGCCTCGCCCATCAGCCCGGTGCCGCCGCGCATTGGAAACATCGTCGGGCTGCTGACCACGCCGCCATTGGCAAACGGCATCACCCGGCCCTGGCTGAAACTGCCGCCATCGGCAAAGGGCAGAAGACCCTGCACCAACCCGCCGACCGAGTTTGCCAGCAATCCGCCAAAATGATCCGTCACCGGCTTGATCGCGGCTGCATAAGCCGTTTGGATCAAAGAGTTCTTCAGCACATCCAGCGCGCCCGACAGGCTCATCCCGTCCAGAACCACGCCATCGAACGCCTTGCGCAAACCGCTGGACATGCCCCGCTCCAACGTGGCGACATCCTTGCCGGTTTCCTCGAATGCGGCGCTGATCCGCTTCATCTGGCTGTCAAACGCCGCGGCCATCGTCGCAGCATCACCCAGGGCATCGCCCAGCGCTGCCCCCCGCTCCTGCAAGTCGTCAAACCCGTCACGATCCGTCATCACGCTCTCCTTGTTGCTTGTCCGGGAAGGCGGCCAGCAGCGCGTCAAGCCCTGCCCGGTTCATCGCGGACATCCCGGCGCCCTGCCCCAGCATCAGCCGCAGTTCTGCCGGGGTCAGACGCCAGAACTGATCCGGTGTCAGCCGCAGCCCCAGAAACCCGGCCCGCATCAGGGCGGGCCAGTCAAACCCGCTCATGTCGTTTCCGGCACCATGAAGGCGCGGGCCAGCAGTTCGGCCGCCGCTTTGGCCGCAGCCATCGGGCCGCCCTCGATTTCGGCATGAAGCAGGTCGGCGCGGCTGGTATCCCGGCCCCCGCCCCGCAACCCGGCAACGATCAGCGCCAGCACGTCACTGCTGGAATACGCGCCACCCTCGAACCGCTGCACCAGCTCGACCAGGGATCCGGTGTTCAGCTCCTGCTCCAGTTCCGCCAAAGCGCCCAGCGTCAGCTTGAGCACCCGCCGCTCTCCATCGATGGTCAGTGCCACCTCGCCCGTCCACGGATTGGCCATGCGATTACAGCGCCGTAAAGCTCAGCGCACCGGCGCTTGCCATGCTCATCTCATAGGTCGCCTCACCGTTGTGCGAGCCTGCATATTCGAGGCCCGTCACCTGAAACGCCCCCTCGACAATGCCGAAATCGGGGATGATCACCTGAAACGCCGGGGTCTCGCCGTCAAAGAACAGCTGCCGCGCGCGTTCGTCCGTACCAGCATCCTTGAACACGCCCGAGCCCGAGATCGAGGCCGATTTAACCCCCGCCCCCGACAACAGCTCGCGCCAGCCCCCCTGGCTTTCCAGGCTGGTGACATCCACGCTTTCGGCGTTGAAACTGATCCGCGTGGCCCGCAGGCCCGCAATGGTCTGGAACAGGCCCGTGCCGTTCATATCCACTTTGACCAAAAGGTCTTTTCCGTTCTGGGCAGCCATGTGCTCTCTCCGTTGATTGCTTAGTCGTCTTCCACGCGGGCGCGGAATCTCAGGTCGATCTGGCGGATGCTGCCGCCTGTCCCGGTTCGCCGGGCCGAGGCGCGCTCGAACCACAGCCCGACCAGATGCCCGCGGCTCAGAACCAGCGGCGCATTGTCCAGCGCGTCACACACCGCCCCGGCCAACGCCTTTGCCGCGCCAAACCCGGCGGCTTCGGACACCACCGAAACCGTAAAGCGATGGATCGCACCCGCGCCCGACCGGTCCGAGGCGTCGCGGACCTCTTCCGGGCCCAATGTCACATAGGTCTGCGGAACCGTTCCCGTGGGCACCGCGTCATAGATCGCGCCGCCGGACTGGCCGCTGACATCCGCATCCGCGGTCAGGTGCTGAAACACCGCCGCCTGCAGGGCGGCTGATACGCCATAGCTCATGCCGCCACCTCTTCATCCGCGAAACAGGTCAGGTACTGACCGCGCGCGTCGCGCTCAGCCACGGCGCGGATGACGAAACGGCGATTGCCTTCGCGAAACCGCTGATCCGGCGCCGGGCGCATGGTCGACCCTTCGGGGGCGCCCCGCACCACGATGCGATACCCCACGCGCGAGACGGAAACGCCAGCGATCTGCCGTTCCGCACCACTGCGCGCCGTGACCTCGGCCCACAGCGTTCCCAGCGCGGCCCAAGCCTCGGTATATCCCCCGGACCCGTCAGCGCTGCGCATCGGGGCCTCAAGCACCAGCTTGCGGTTCAGACGCGGGGTGTTCATTGCACCACCCCCGCACCAAAGCGCACCATCCGATAGCGCTGGATCAGGCTGGTGACGCCAAACGGCATACACCCCGCACCCAGCGCGGTCTCGTCCCGGTATTCGTAATAATGCGCCGCCAGCAGCAGAACCGCCTGGCCCAGATCGGCAGGCAAACCGGCCCAGTCCGTGGCCATCCCGGCCGTGAAGGCGATCTTCACCGCGCCCCCCGTGGCAATCGCAGGCAGGGCCGACCCGACCGGACGCAACCGCGGGCGCTGGCCATCGCGTTCCAGCCGATACACCGCCGCATCCGCAACGGTTTCAGAACCTGCCGCATCGGTCAGCGTCACGGCCAGCACCGATGTCACCGGAGCAACCGGCAAAACCTCGCCCGACGGATCGCGCCAACCGCTCAGGCTCCATGAAAAGTCGCGCTCGATCAGAACCTTGCCAGTGCGCGCCTCGATCGCGGCCATGGCCGCCCGCAGGAACCCCTTCAGCACCTCGTTCTGAACGTCATCCTCGGCAAAGCCCCTGCCCAGCCGCAGATGCGCCTTGAACTGATCCACCGGCAGCGCCGCATCCGCGATGGCGGTTTCTTCGATCAACATCATCCATTCACTCCGCAATCTCGGACCCCACCGGGGGCCTCAGTCAGGAAAATGACGGGCACGCGCCGCCCCACGTTGCTCGGACGGAGGGGAGCAGCTAGACAACGCGGGGGATCTCACCCCGGCCCGCGCCCGCCGCCCGAGGGGCCGATGGCCCCCCGGATTCGTCACCGCTTAGGCGATGCCGAATTTCACCAGCTTGATGGCTGCAAAGTCGCTCACATCGCCGCCCACACGCTTGGTCGCATAGAACAGGACATGCGGCTTGGCGCTGAACGGATCACGCAGCACGCGCAGATCGGGGCGCTCGGCGATGGTGTAACCGGATTTGAAGTCGCCAAACGCGATCGAGAAGCTGTCCGAGGCCGCATCCGGCATGTCCTCGGCAATCAGTACCGGATAGCCCATCAGGCGCGCGGGCTCACCAGCGGCCAGACCGTCCGACCACAGGAAACGGCCATCACTGTCCTTCAGCTTGCGGATCACACCCGCCGTTTTCGAGTTCATGACGAATGTGCCATTGACCCGGTATTGCGCGCCCAGCGCATAAACCACATCGACAATCGCATCCGCATCGACACCGCCATCGATGCCGGTGGCAACGTACCCCAGGCTGCCCCAGGACCAGGTGTCATCGGATACCGCCCGGTGGATCATCAGACCCTTGGGTTTGTCCACACCGTCACCCGTGATAAAGGCCGCCGCCTCGGCACGGGCAAACTTGTCGGCGATCCGACCGGCCAACCAGCCCTCGACATCGAACGCGCTGTCATCCAGCAAGCGCTGCGAGGCTTTGGGCAGCGCGCTCAACTCGTGCAGCGGGATCGAGATGCGGTCAATCGACGGGGTTCCGGTTTCGGAAGTGGACGAATTCTCATCTGCCCAGCCTGCACCGACATCGGTATGGTCGATCAGCACATCGAACGAATTCGCCTCGACATTCACCACCGACGCAATCGAACGGATTGACGCGGTTGCGTTCAGAACCGACTTGATTGTCTCGGCGGTCTGCGGGTCGACCAGATACCCACCATCGCTGTTGACGGCGGTGGACAGCGATTTGCTCTCCATTTCCAGCCCGCGCAGCCCATCATCCTCGCCCGAGCGTACATAGGCGTCGAACGCCTTCTGGTGCGGGGCACCGTCCAGGGTCGAGGCCGCAAGATGCGGGCGCGCCGCGATGGTTGATTTACGATCCAGCATGGTCAGTCGCTCTTCTGTCTGTTGCAATTTGGTTTTAACTTCAGCCTTCAGGCCCTTGAATTCATTCACGAAGCCAGCCATCGCCTGCTTCACCTCCTGAACCAGGGGCGCACCCTCTCCGGTCAAGGCCGGGATCTCGGTCTTGCTCATCAGCATGTCCTGTTTTTGGGTGGGTTTGAGGCGCGCTAGGTCCGCGCCAGCTCCTGCCGGGCGTCGTTGAACACCTCGGCAATACTGCGCCAGGTGTTCTCGGCATCGGGGTCGCTCCCCTTTGCCGCCACCCGCGCACTGGGCAGCATCGGGAAGGTCACAAGCGACACCTCCCACAGCTCCAGTTCGGTCAGGACCCGGTGGCCCTTGTCATTCTTCACGGCCCGTTTGGTGCGATAGCCGATCGACAGGCCATCCATCGCACCCGCCCGGATCAGCTCGGCCGCTTCCCGGCCTTTCTGGGTGCTTTCCAGCAGGCGACCCTTGACCCACAAGCCCTTGTCGTCCTCGCGCACCTCGTCCCAGACACCTATGGGTTGCGCCGGGTCGTGCTGCCACAGCATCTTGACCCGCTGACCCGCCTTGGCGAGCCCCTCAAGCGAGGCGCGATAGGCCCCGCGCTGCACCATGTCACTGCCCTGATCGACTTGCCCGAACAGGCTGGCATAGCCTTCGATCACCGCATCCTCGGTCACTGACAGGATGTCACCAAACCCTGCGAACTTATGCTCCAAATCCATGAACTTCTCCATGTAACCCACTGAACTTATGGCGTTACCACCAGGAATGACTGAAACGCCTGCGCCAGTATCACTGCGGCCACACCATAGACTGTCAGCCACAGCCGTTTCTCCAGCCGCTCCATCATCTCTTCGATCTGATCCAGCCGCCTGCACAGATGCGCGTGCTGGATCTCGGCCACCCGCTCATGCGCGGCCAGACGTAGCCCCGGCGCGCAGTCGAACGGCGGATACCCCTCAGCCATCGGCACGCTCCGGCAGACCCAGCAACCTGCGTTTTTCCACATCGCTCAGGAATTCCGCCCGGTTGACCCGCGCCCATTGCGCATCCCTCTCGGCAGACAGGGCCGTTACCTGATCCAGATCGGGCTTCAGGATCAGGTCCTCGCCGGTAAAGCCCGTCAGCCACTCCGACACCGCCGCCGCCACCCGCGTCACCAGGGGCAGCACGGTAAGGCGGTAAAACGCCCGGTTGGCCTCCTGATAGTTTGAATAGGTCGCGTCGCCCTGTATGCCCAGCAGCATCGGCGGGACCCCAAAGGCCAGCGCGATCTCGCGGGCGGCGGCTTCCTTGGTCTTCTGAAACTCCATGTCCGAGGGGGAAAAGCCCATCGGCTTCCAATCCAGCCCCCCCTCCAGAACCATCGGCCGACCCGCATTGCGCGCCCCGCGATAGTTCTGCTCGATCTCGTCGGACAAGCGGCGGAACTGCTCCTCGGCCATCATTCCGTGCCCATCACCGCCCTTCCACACCAGCGCCCCCGAGGGCCGCGCGGCATTGTCCAGCAGCGATTTCGACCACCGCGAGGCGCTGTTATGCACATCAATCGCCGTCGCCGCCGCCTGCATCGGCGAGAACCCATAATGATCATCCTGCGGGTGGAACGTCTTGATATGACAGATGGCCTCGGCCGCGAACCGGTGCGTCTTGCCACCGACACTGTAATCATAGGCCTTGGGCCACCCATCCGCCCCCGGCACCACGCTCATCCGGTCCGAGCGCAGAACATGCAGTTCAACCGGCAGCCCGTCCTCGGCCTGCACCGCCTCGACATAAGCATTGCCCGACAGCAGCAGCTGCCCGAACAGGGCCTCCAGCATCTCTGCCCGCCCCTGCGCCGCATTCGGGCGTCGCAACAGGGCCAGAATCGGGTGCGCATCGAAACGCTGCCCCTGACCCTGCAATATCAAGGGCAGAGCCGCCGCCGATTCAGCAATCAGTTTGACCGACCGAAACCCCACCGGATTGCCCGAAAATCCCGTCCGCGTCAGAGACACCGTGTCCCGCGGGCTCCACGCCACGCGCCCGCCGGTCTGCCACGCCACCACAGGCCCGGTCGCGCTCGCCTTCGCCTCGGGCGCGCTCCCAGCCGATCCACGACGCAAGAAATCGAATACCATCTGTGCTCCTTTCTGCCGCCGCTCTGCCCGGCTTGTTGAAAGGAGTTATGACGGAAAGACGTTTAAGCCTTGGGAATGGGGCGTACGGGGGGGGGGCAACGGGTCAGTTCTGAATTGAGGAAAGAAGTGAACTACGTGCTGCAATCATACCTTCACGCACTTCGTCAATGGACAGACTTTCGAAATCACCAGGACGATTTGTAGTTTCGACCGTCAATCGAAAACCTGTTCCGAAAGGTTGCCAAATCGAACATTCCCTCACTAATTTTGTTTCAGCATCCCAAAGACAACTAAAACCCTCCCGCACGTCACCTTGCCTAAAAACATCAGGTGAGTCCCAATTCCAGTAGTATGCAGGTTTCCCAGGGTCTGCCGGGGAAGAAACACTGAACTCCACCAACAACGGCATGAAGTGGTTAGAGTAATTGCTGCACCAAGACGGCGGATCAGACGCCATACAAACAGCAGACAAGGATTTGTGTACGGCTACAGGGTTGATCTTGATCTCATTCACAGAAATTACTCGAGAAGCATTCTCGCTGATCCCACACAGGTAGGAGTGCTCTCTTTTTCTCTCTGGGTTGGCCCAGTATTTTTGCTTCTCTTCGGGCCATACGAGTGGGCGCATTTCCGAGGGTATACTTAGTTTTTGACCTGCAACGTTTACCAGCAGAGGTTTACCGTCGCAGGAGTTTGGCACGTACTGCCCCCACAACATACTTCCTGCGACCAGTGCTGCTAATCCACAAACAACAATTGCTGAAACCACTGCTGGCACTCCGAGCAAACGCAAAATTGCACCCCAACCGGCACCAGCCCCGGCAGCAAGCAACGACGCTACGACAACGATTACATAGCCAAGCCCATCATACTGCGTGCCTGAAGGCATTTGTCTGATAAACAGCAATGGCAGCGCGGCGAGCAACGCAGTGAAGAGCAGTCGCCAAAATGACCTAAATCGAACTGCCATAGCAGCACACATTGCGACTGCGACCAAGGTCAAGCTAAAGAGTGTGGGCGAATTTATTGGAAACAAATGACAAATACCCTTTGAATTCAAGATGCATCTGCCTGTCTCAAATATCCATTCTGGAATTCCTTACTCAGACTTCTAGCGGTATTTGCTATTCAATTCACAACGCCCGCACCCTCGGCCTTCTAAACACCCCCGCAGGCCCCACAACTAACTCATGCAGCGCCCAGACCAGCGCGTCGACCCGGTCGGGCGAGCCCTGCCCTTCAAACCCGCGCGCGGTCATCTGGCACATCTGCTCCTCCAGCGCGTCCAGCCCGGCCACATGGGCCACCCGCCCCTGCTCGTACAAAGCCGCGACCGGCTCGGCTCGCGCCACCTTGCCGCGGGAGGCCCGCACCGCACGATAAGGGACCAGAGGATCCACTTGTCGCACGACCTCTTCCACCAGTTGCCCGCCCTGATTGACCTCGGCCACCAGCCGTTCGGCCCCGAACTCATCCATCGCGTCAATCGCCGCCTGCGCCCAGCCTGCCGGGCCAACGCCCTGCACCGTCCGGTCAGCCAGCACATAGGCGCGCCACGCCTCGGGCGGGCCTTGCACTTGCGCGCCAACCACCACGATCCCGCAGGCATCCGCGCCTGACCCGGATGTCACCGCCGGGTCCAGCGCCACCACGATGCGATCCAATTCGGGCACCTTTGCGCACCGCGCCGCCTCAAGCATCGAACCCGTCCACAGCGCGCCTTCCGCATCCGACAGCAGCACTCCGTCCAGCTCCTGCCGCCCCAGCCGTGTACCCGCATAGCGCGCGCGCACTTCTTCCAGAAACGACGCCGCCAGATTGGCCCGGTTCGCCTCGGTTGGCGCATGGGTCTGCACGGTGGAGGGCGACGCCAGCAAATCCTTCAAAACCTTCACATTGCGCGGTGTCGTGGTCACGCAGACCCGGGGCCTCTCGCCCAAACGCAGCGCAAATTGCAGCATGTCCCAGGTCTCGCCCGCTTTCTTCCACTTGGCCAGCTCATCCACCCAGGCCGCATCAAACTGCGGCCCGCGTAGCCCTTCGGGATCATGCGCTGAAAACGCCTGCGCCTCGGCCCCGTTGGGCCAGATCAGCTTGCGTTCGGATGCCTTCCACGTGGGCCGACGATCCGGGGGCGAGCATTGCAATATCCCGCTGTCGCCAAAGATCATCACGTCGCGCACCTGATCGAATGTTTCACCCACCAGCGCCACGCGGCACGCCTCGCCCTTGTCCAGCGGTTTCGGCCCCTCGACCATCGACCTTACCCACTCGGCCCCGGCGCGCGTCTTGCCCGCACCGCGCCCGCCCATGATCACCCAGGACCGCCAGTCGCCCTCGGGCGGCAATTGATGCGGCAGCGCCCAGAATTCAAACAGGAAAGGGAGGGCACACAGCCCCCCCTCCCCGATCTCACTCAGAAATCTCTCCCGCACCGCAGCATTGGCGGAGGCGAGCCAGCCTGCACCCGATCTCAAATCGGGCCCGCTCAAGGTCGAGCGCGTACCCTCCTTGGGCAATTCCGGCTTGTCTGAAATGTTGTTCGACAAAGCTTGTCTCCACTTTCTGGCAACTTCGGATCAGCCCCTCCAGCTGACCGAGTTGCTTGGCTGAACCAGCAAGATCTGCATCCTCCCCGGCACCGATCTGTTTGCGCAGGTCTTCTGCCGCTTGCCGCAGATCGCGAATGGACCTTTCCAGGGACTGCAACAGTTCAGCCGTCTGGGAAATCCGCTCTTCCGGGGTAATCAAAGTCATGTTTGCCTGTGACCTCATGCGTGAGTGTTCTCCGCACGAGAGAAACGAAAAAACGGCCACCGGGTCACCCCGAGGCCGTTCGCCCACTTCTTCTAGCATGACGCAACCTATACGGGATAAAGCGCGCAAAGTCAAGGGTTTACGCAACAGGTGCGCAACAGGGATCGTACGGTGCGGGTTAACGGAAAGTGAATTTCCGGCTGTGGTAACCCTCGGCCTAAACGCCGCCCGGCCCTTCGGCAATCCAACTCCTGACGGCCTCACCGACCAGAGGGATTAATACAGGGTTACCCCCGTGCCGCTTTCAGCGTGTACAAATTGCACAACCCCCGCGCGGACGCGTGTACAAAACTGACATTTTCCGAAATCGCGCTCAAAATCGCCCGCATCACCCGATTTCGGCGCCGCAGGGTCCTGCGCGCAACCTGCCCGCGGCAAAACCAGTCCTTGACATTCCCTCCCGAAACCCTCATGTGCCCCTCATCACGGCGCCACCGCGTGAGCATCGTCGGGCTTCAGGCCCCACAGCGCCAACACATAACTCCCAGTTCCCCTTCACGCAGGGTTCTTTACGCGATGGCCGGATGGCGCTGGATTCGCTCGCGCATCCCGAGGTCTCGCTCAACCCTGCCGGTCACATGAACGTGGCCAGTCACCACCTGCTCGTGGGGTTTAACCTGCGGGCCGTAAAGGATAATTTTTTGTTCGACTTCGATATGCTCGGCCTCGCGCCGACACTGAACGACGCGTTGAAACGCGCCAATTTCACACAACCCACCCCGATTCAGAACCAGGCCATTCCGCTGGCCCTGAACGGGCATGACATCCTCGGGCTGGCCCAAACCGGCACCGGCAAGACACTGGCCTTTGGCCTGCCCCTGATCGACCACCTGCTGGCGCAGCCCGGCAAGCCCGATCCCAAAACGGCCAAATCGCTGATCCTCGCCCCTACACGCGAGTTGGTGAACCAGATCGCCGACAGTTTGCGCACCCTCACCAAAGGAACAAAGCTGCGGGTCGCAACAGTTGTTGGTGGCCAGTCGATCAACAAACAAGTGATGTTCCTTGCCCGCGGCACCGATATTCTGGTCGCCACACCGGGCCGCCTGATTGACTTGATGGAACGCGGCGCTGTTGATCTTGGCTCGGTGCGCCATCTGGTATTGGACGAAGCAGATCAGATGCTTGACCTGGGCTTCATTCACGCTCTGCGTCGCATTGCGCCTGCACTGGGAACACCCCGCCAGACCATGCTGTTCTCGGCCACAATGCCGAAACAGATGGAGGAGCTCAGCCGTGCCTATCTGAACAATCCACAGCGGGTGCAGGTTTCACCCCCGGGCAAGGCGGCGGACAAGATCACTCAGTCCCTTCATTTTGTTCCAAAAGCCGAAAAACCCTCTAAACTTCGCCATATCCTGTCTCAGGACGCGGATGCACTGACGCTGGTCTTCACCCGCACAAAACACGGTGCCGAGCGGCTGATGAAAGGGCTGGTCGCCGATGGCTTCAACGCAGCATCCATTCACGGGAACAAAAGCCAGGGCCAGCGTGACCGGGCCATCAATGCCTTCCGCGCTGGAGAGGTGAACATACTGGTGGCCACCGACGTTGCCGCGCGTGGCATCGACATCCCCGGTGTCGCCTATGTCATCAACTTCGACCTGCCCGACGTACCCGACAATTACGTCCACCGTATCGGGCGCACCGCCCGTGCCGGGCGCGAAGGGGAAGCGATCGCGTTCTGTGCACCGGAAGAAGTCGACCTGCTGCGTCAGATCCAGAAGCTGATGAAAATTGAAATCCCTGTCACAAGCGGCACCATGCCGGAAGGGGTCGAGGTTCAGCAACCTGCACGTCGTCAAAACAACCGCCGTCGCGGGTTTAAACCCAAACCGGCCAACGGTGATGGGAAACCTTCCAGCAGCAGACGGCGCCGTCCCAACAAAAGACGTTCAGCCGCCTAAGGACTGAACAGGCTGCCAAAGAAAACGCCGACGCCAGTTTTCATACCGGCGTCGGCGTTTTTTGTTAGCAAAACCAGCATTCCGCCGGGCTTAATTCCCCGAGCTTTGCTGTTCCTCAATTTCGCGCCATTTGGCAACGTTGCGATTATGCTCCTGCAGGGTTTCTGCAAACGCATGACCGCCCGAGCCGTCGGCGACGAAGAATACATAGTTGGTGTCATCCGGCGCAACCGCAGCTTCAAGGCTCGCCAGACCCGGATTTGCAATCGGCGTGGGGGGCAGCCCATCAATCTGATAGGTGTTCCACGGTGTCGGACGGTTCAGTTCGCTGCGCCGCAACCCGCGACCTAATGTGCCCTGCCCCTTTGTCACGCCATAGATGACGGTCGGATCGGTTTGCAGCCGCATCCCCTGTTTGAGGCGGTTCACGAACACACTGGCGACCTGGCCACGTTCCTCCGGAACACCGGTTTCCTTTTCGATGATAGACGCAAGGATCAGCATCTCTTCCGGAGTGTCCAGTGGCAACCCGCCTTGGCGGCTTTCCCAAACCGCGTTGATCCGCAGTTGTTGCTTGTCCTGCATGGCCTGCAAAATCGCATTGCGATCCTGTCCGGCCACAACATCGTAACTGTCCGGGGCCAACATGCCCTCAGCCGGGATCTCGGTCACTTCACCTGACAGCGCTTCGAATGATTTCAGAGCTTCAACCACCTGCCACGAGGTCACACCTTCGGCCAGCGACACGCGATAGCGCGTGTCAGCTTCGTTGCGCTTCTCGGTATAGGCATCAGGCGTTTCTTCCTCTGCCGCATCAAATGAAGCAATCTCGACAAAATCCAATGTTGCCGGGTTCAATTCACGCACGCGGGTTTGGGTGCGTGTCACACCGATACGGTATTCGATTTCCGACCCACAAGTACTGGCGCCGCTGCTGGTGATCTCTTCGATGATCTGCGCCATAGACGCACCTTCGCGCACCAAAAAGCTGCCCGCTTTCAACCGCTGCGCCTGATCGGTATAGTCAGCGGCCATCCGAAACAGAATTGAACTGCGAATGGCACCCTGATCTTCCAGATCGCGACTGACACGTGTCATGTTCGAACCGCTTTTGACCTGAAGGCAAATCGCAGTTTCAAGCGGGCCTTCGGCCTTGTACTGCGACTGTCCCCACAGGATCAGACCGCCCACCAGAAACAGGCCGACCACCAGGATGGTCAGCGCATTCGAAGCGATGGCCCGCCACATTTAACTGACCTTTCCGAAAATCACGCTGGCATTGGTTCCACCGAACCCGAACGAATTCGACAGCGCCACGTTAATCTCACGCTCGCGTTTGGCGTTGGGGGCAAGATCAATCGGGGTTTCAACTGCCGGGTTGTCCAGGTTGATTGTTGGCGGTGCAACCTGATCGCGGATCGCCAGGATTGAGAATATCGCCTCAATCGCACCCGCAGCACCCAGCAAGTGACCGGTTGCCGACTTGGTCGAGCTCATCGTCGCATTCCCGGCATGCTCGCCCAACAGGCGCTCAACCGCGCCCAGTTCGATCGTGTCCGCCATGGTCGAGGTGCCATGCGCGTTGATGTAATCCAGGTCTTTTGGCTCCAGCCCGGCGCTGCGCAACGCCGCCCTCATGGAACGTTCGGCCCCGTCGCCATCCTCGGACGGGGCGGTGATGTGATAGGCGTCGCCCGACATACCATAGCCCAGAACTTCGGCGTATATCTTGGCACCGCGCGCCTTGGCGTGCTCGTAATCTTCCAGAACCACGATGCCAGCGCCCTCGCCCATAACAAAACCGTCACGGTCCACGTCATAGGGTCGGCTGGCAGCCTTGGGATTATCTGCGTATTTGGTCGACAGCGCCTTGCATGCGTTGAACCCGGCGATACCGATCTCGCAGATGCAGCCCTCGCCGCCACCTGCCACCATGACATCCGCGTCACCCGCCCGGATGATGCGGCTGGCGTCGCCGATTGCGTGCGCCCCGGTTGAACATGCCGTCACGACCGAGTGGTTCGGCCCTTTGAACCCGTGGCGGATTGATACCTGACCCGAGGCCAGGTTGATCAGTGCGCCCGGAATGAAGAACGGAGATACCCGACGCGGACCCTTGTCGCGGATCAGGTTCGCGGTATTGGCAATCGATCCCAGACCACCAATGCCCGAGCCGATCAGAACACCAGTACGCAGGCGCGATTCTTCGTCTTCCGGCAACCAGCCTGCATCATTACAGGCCATTTCGGCGGCTGCGATGGAATACAGAATAAAGTCTTCGATCTTGCGCTGCTCTTTCAGCGGCATCCAGTCATCGGGATTGAAGGTCCCGTTGGTTCCGTCGCCGCGCGGCACCTCGCAGGCGTAGGTCGTTGTGACCCCGCTTGCCTCTGCATCGAAATGCGTGATTGGGCCTGCGCCGGACTCTCCGTCCAGCAGCCGCGACCAGGTTTCCTCGACCCCGCTGGCCAAAGGAGTGACCAATCCAAGACCGGTTACAACGACTCTGCGCATGAAGTGCCTCTTGCCTGCTTCCTGTTATGAGAACCGCTCATACCCCGGCCCGGGGTGCGGGGGCAAGAGCAACGGTTCTTTCCGCCCCGGCGTTCTGCCGCCGAATGCCCAAGGAAACCGGAAATTCGGCGCTTGTCAAAACCGCCCTTTCGCGCGTTCAGCCGAAAGGGCGGAGTTGCTTACTGAAACTGCGCGACCGGCTCGTGCGCCGATTTGGCAGTATCAAGTGCTTCGGTCAGGTCCAGTGTCTTGCGAAACAGCGCACGCCCGACAATCGCGCCCGAGATATTGGGGATGTATGCAAGCCGCGAGATATCGTCTGCTGTGCGCACGACGCCGCTGGCAATCACCGGGGTACGCGAATGGTTTGCCAGTCGCGAGATCAGACCAAGCTGTGCCTCGACATCTTCCATGTCACTGTCGATATCCGTCACCACGATGGCGGCAAAAGGCGCATCACCGAACGCGTCAATAAAGGCTTCGGGCGTGAACGCACTTTGGCTGCGCCAACCGTCAGTCATGACAAAGCCTTGCCAGACATCAACCGACAGCACGATCTGATCCGGGTGCAGCTTGGCCAGATCCTTGACCAGGTTCGGTTCACGCGCAGCAAGCGTACCAACCACGATGCGACCCGCGCCCTTGTCGATCCAGCGCTCAATCTGCTCGCGCGAGCGCATGCCACCCGCCAACTGCACCGGAATCTCGGCCTTGCGAATGATATCTTCGACCAGCTGCGCGTTGGTATCCTTGCCCTCGATCGCGTCGAAATCCGTCAGGTGCATCCATTCGGCACCCGCCTCTGCCCAGCTCCGTGCGGTTTCTACCGGATTCACGTGCCAGATCATCGATTCTTCCAGACGACCCTTGTCCAGCGAGACACACCGGCCGTTCTGCAGTTCCATCGTGGGGTAAATCCTCATGAGCTTGGTCCTCCGCTCAATCGCTCTGAAAATCCCCGGCAGCATACATCCAGAAAGCCCGCCCGAAATCTCCGGGATCGGCACAGTTTGGCCATTTTGCGGCATACTGATTAAGTGGCGAATCTATGCGCGGGCTGGCGGTCCGTTGCGTCGTAACAAATGCACCGGGGTTTCATTATACACCCCTTCCCGCATCAAAACATAGCCAAGCTTCTTGGCGAGTTTCTGCGAAGACGTGTTGGACGCGTTTATCATCGCGACCAACGGTCCGGGAATCACCCGGTCAAACCAGTCATGCGCAGCCTTGGCGGCCTCGTATCCCAATCCCTGCCCCTGTGCTTCGGGGACCAGAACCCACCCTGCCTCGGGGAAGCCGTCGAAATCGTCGCCCATGCATCGGTTGCTATAGAAGAATCCGGCTTGCCCGATCAGCTTGCGATTCGATTGCTGCATTACGCCCCACTGACCAAAACCGGCCATCTGCCAATGCCCCGCATTACGCAGGAAAGAATCCCACGCTTCGCCACGCGATCGGGGAGAACCGCCGATATGCCGCACGACGCAAGGGTTACGCCAGATTTCCGCGAACCGGTCAAAGTCCTCTGGGCGCATAGCGCACAGCGTCAAACGCGCGGTATTTATCATCGGAGTGGATCTTATCATGCCCTGTCCACTTTGAGTTTTGCCTCAGTGGAAACAGTGCGCAGGCCACAATAGCCACGCAAGCCCGAAATTCGGCCGGGCATAAAAAAACGGCGCCCCCGTTGCCCGGAAGCGCCGATTTTAATCAGAAAGAAACGCTTAGGACGCTTCGCTGATGAACTTGACGGCGTCGCCAAAGGTCTGGATGGTCTCGGCTGCGTCATCGGGGATCTCGATGCCGAACTCTTCTTCGAAGGCCATGACCAGCTCAACAGTGTCCAGGCTGTCTGCGCCCAGATCGTCGATGAAGGACGCGTTTTCCACGACTTTATCTTCTTCAACACCCAGGTGCTCAACAACGATCTTCTTAACGCGATCTGCGACGTCGCTCATGTCTATTCCTCATTCCTTTACAGGGCGGTCCGCCCGATTCTGCCCTTGCCCGCACGGGTTGGCTTTGGTTTGCCCGTTTTGGGCGGTTTCGGTCCCGGCGAACCGGGAAATAGAAGGCCGACCTGAACGACCGGCCCCGCATAGATGCGCCGCCTATAGCATAGTCGACGCAAGAGGCAAACGCTTTCGCACTCGCCCCTGTCGCGCTCACAACATGGCCATACCGCCATTCACATGCAAGGTGCTTCCGGTAACATAGCCCGCTTCGGGGCTGGAAAGATACAGAACCGCAGCTGCAATTTCCTCCGGATCGCCCATGCGCCCGGCCGGAACCTTGAGCAACAGACCCTTTTTCTGTTCCTCGGTCAGTTTCTCGGTCATTGCCGTCGTGATAAATCCAGGTGCCACGGCATTCACAGTAATTCCGCGCGTCGCAACTTCGTGAGCCAAAGCTTTGGAAAACCCGATCATACCGGCCTTCGACGCGGCATAGTTCGCCTGCCCCGGATTACCGATTGCGGCCACCACGGACGAGACATTGACGATCCGGCCCCAGCGCGCCTTCATCATGCCCCGGATCACCCCTTTGCACAGTTTCATGGTCGAGGTCATGTTCACGTCAATGACGCTTTGCCATTCTTCATCAGACATGCGCATGAACAGATTGTCGCGCGTGATTCCGGCGTTGTTTACAAGAATGTCCACCGATCCCATCGCCTCGGCCGCTTGCTTTGGCAACGCTTCAACGGCTTCCGGATCACTTAAGTTGCAAGGCAGAACATGTGCGCGTTCGCCCAGTTCGTCGGCCAGAGCCTGCAGCGGCTCAACGCGTGTACCGGACAATCCAACCGTTGCACCGGCGCCATGCAACGCACGTGCAATGTCGCCTCCGATACCGCCCGAAGCACCGGTGATCAGCGCATTCTTACCTGTTAAATCAAACATTCGGTTTCCCTCTTGCTGCGTCGGCTACAACGCAAATTCTGCTTACGATTCGGCCTGAATGGCCTTTTGAACATCTTCCGGTGTGCCCACAGCCTTACCCGCGATTTCGCGATCGATCTTGCGGATCATACCGGACAGCGCTTTGCCAGCGCCGATTTCCCATGTTTCGGTCACGCCTTGTGCCGCCATATATTGCACGCTTTCCCGCCAGCGAACCGAACCCGTCACCTGCTCGACCAGCAATTGACGGATCAGATCCGGGTCGCTGACAGCCTCAGCGCGCACATTGGCCACCAAAGGTATGACAGGGGCCTTAATTTCGACGGCAGCAAGCGCTTCTGCCATTACA
Organism: Ruegeria sp. L11; assembly: GCF_056531755.1. Classification (NCBI taxonomy): domain Bacteria; kingdom Pseudomonadati; phylum Pseudomonadota; class Alphaproteobacteria; order Rhodobacterales; family Roseobacteraceae; genus Ruegeria; species Ruegeria sp. L11. The sequence goes on along the minus strand of NZ_JBQFMI010000001.1, from coordinate 252,602 downwards.
TCTGCAGCAGGTTTCATCAGCGCACAGTGAAATGGAGCACTTACCGGCAACATAACGGCACGTTTTGCACCTTTTTCCTTGGCGATCTCGGCAGCGCGCTCGACAGCCGCTTTTGAACCCGACACGACGACCTGCGTGGGATCGTTGTCATTTGCGGCCTGACAGACCTCGCCCTGTGCGGCTTCTTCCGCCACGGCGCGCACGGCCTCCAGATCCAGCCCCAGAATGGCGGCCATGGCCCCCTTGCCCACGGGTACGGCGCTTTGCATGGCCTGACCACGGGTGCGCAACAGACGCGCAGTATCTGCAACAGACAAGGCGCCCGCCGCGGCCAGAGCCGAGTATTCACCCAGCGAATGCCCCGCCACAAATGCCGCCTTGCTGACTGATACGCCTTCGGCTTCCAAAGCGCGCATGGCTGCCATCGATGTTGCCATCAACGCGGGTTGGGCATTCTGGGTCAGTGTCAGGTCAGCAATATCGCCATCCCAGATCAGGCTGCTCAACTTCTCGCCCAACGCGTCGTCCACCTCATCGAAGATGGCCTGAGCCGCCGGGTAAGCCTCAGCCAGAGCTTTGCCCATACCTACGGTCTGGGCGCCTTGCCCCGGGAAAACGAACGCGAGTGTCATTGCAACCTCATGGATGGTGTCAGGTTGCGGCGGGGTGTAAACTGACTGACCGTCTGGCACAAGCATTGCCTGCTTTCTGCATTCTGGCACCTTTTGTGTGCACCCGCGCTCACTTGTGTCTGTTTCATCCGGCTTTACCTTGGGCACACCCAAGAATCCCGGAGCGCGCGACAAATGCAATCGACCAATTCCTTTTCAAGCTACGGCAGCATCGCAAAGACGTTTCATTGGCTGACCGCGTTGCTGATCTTCACGGCTTTGCCCCTCGGCTGGGTCGCAGATAATCTGGCGCATGCGGTACTGCACTCGGCAACGGCCCCTACCGAGTTGGAAATTGCCCGTGCGGCGCGCGTGTTCTCATTGCATAAAACCGTGGGGGTTACCGTGTTCTTCGTGGCATTGGCCCGCATTCTTTGGGCGTTCACGCAAACCAAGCCCGGCCTTCTGAATGCTGACAACAAGCCCGAAGCCTTTGCCGCTGAAACCGTCCACTGGCTGCTTTACGGTTCGCTGGTCCTTGTGCCGCTGACCGGCTGGATTCACCACGCCGCGACCGAAGGCTTTGCCCCAATCCTTTGGCCCTTCGGCCAAAATCTGCCTTTTGTACCGAAATCCACCGCCGTGGCCGAGGTTACAGGAGTTCTGCATTGGCTTTTCATGTGGGTTCTGGTTGTTTCCCTTGTCCTACACGTTGCAGGTGCGCTGAAACATCACGTCATCGACAAGGACGGCACATTGCGCCGGATGTTACCGGGCCTGTCTGATGTGCCGGAACCACCACATCAAACCCATTCACTGATTCCAGCCGTCGCCGCATTGGTGGTCTGGGGTGTCGTCGTCACCGGAGGCTGGGCAACGGGTAAGCTTACCCCTAACGTAGGTGAAGCACCGGATGTCCAACTGACCGAGGTTCAATCCGAATGGCAGGTTCAGAACGGCACGCTGTCGATTACGATTTCGCAACTGAATAGCCCCGTCACAGGTTCGTTTTCGGACTGGACGGCCGCAATTACTTTTGACGAACCCACAGAGCCGGGCCCGGCAGGGTCTGTCGATGTCACGATAGCCATCAGCTCGCTTAGTCTTGGAACCGTAACCGATCAGGCCATGGGACCGGATTTCTTCGACAACGCCCGGTTCCCGACTGCTCAGTTCAAAGCCGACCTTTATAAAACCGAAAATGGTTACGAGGCGCGCGGTCCGCTTACAATTCGCGACAAGTCGATCGATGTCGTTTTGCCCTTCTCGCTGGATCTTCAGGGCGACACAGCCACCATGGCGGGCACAATCGAGCTTAACCGGCTGGAGTTTGATGTAGGCACATCGCAGCCTACCGAAGACTCGCTGGGCTTTACCGTCGCAGTATCCGTAGAACTCACAGCGGCACGCGGTCAGTAAGGCAAAAAAAACGCCGGTGATTTGATCACCGGCGTTTTTCTGTTCGTGATTCTGTGATTACTCGGCTTTTTGTGCCTCGACCGAAATCTGGATTTGCACTTCGTCGCTGACAAACGGTGCAAACTGACCCAGGTCGAATTCGCTACGGACAAGCGTTGTTGTCGCGTTGAAACCAGCCCAGGGCTTGTTTGCCATCGGGTGGGTGTCAGCCTTGTTGAGCTTTGCGTCCAGAACAACCGATTTGGTCACACCGTTCATCGTCAGATCGCCGGTGATGTTCGCGGTGTTTTCACCAGTCACCTCGATTCCTGTCGAAGTAAAGGTGATCAAATCTCCTTCGGCCGCGCCAAAGAAATCCTCGGTCATGAAGTGATCTTCACGGGGTTTCCAGCCGGTAAACATCTCCAAAACGGGCATCGACACACTCACGCTCGAAGCGGCGGGGTTTTCCTGGTCGAACATGATCTCGCCTTCAAAGCCGGAAAACATGCCAGTCGTGGTTGAAAACCCAAGGTGGTCATAGCTGAAAATGACTTGGCTGTGGCTGGGATCCAACACGTATTTCTCGGCGCTGGCGAATGCCGTTGTCGCTGATACGGCCAATGCAGCAGCAAGAAGGGTGGATTTCATATCAATCTCCGCGGTTTTGTGAATGCAGTCCGTCAGGACTGCTTGAATACAAAATGTGCCGCCCAAGGGCGGCACACAACCTTTTTTGATTCACAACTTCTGTTCTTTTTTGAACAGAATAAAAATCAACCGAAAATTGTTACGCTTTTGCTGAGCTGCCCTTTCAGCGCCCGGCTGACATCCGCCGATTCAAGCGGCAGCTTCATCAAAAGACTTCCGTCCACGTCAAACAGGTGAACCTCATTCTCTTCAAAACGCGCCCCACCCAGCGAGTCATAGCTGCGGCGCAGGACAGTCTGAGGGCGTCCGTTTTCGTTCTTTTGCAACACCCGGACTTCTCGGCGGATCGGGTCGAAATAGGCGTCAGGGCGCGGGTCAAGAACCTCGATCGTCAGCAAGGCGACACCAACGACCAGAAACAGCATGGATGCCGCCATCTTGATCGGCCAAACATCTGCGCCGACCACCGATCCGGGCATCAACCACATTGAGAACGCAGAAACGATCAAAAACGCCCCGACCATCCGCGCCAGGATCAGGCGGGCCTTCCAGTTAGGTGCAAACGTGATCATTACCGGCACTGAATTCTCAAATCGCGAGCCGGCAACGTTTTCCTGATATGCGTTTGTGTTAGTAGCGGTCATAACACGTCACCCTTTTAAGGTTACTTTCGAAATTCTGTTGATCCGGTTGATGTCCGGTATGCAAAACAACTTTGAGCCGAAAAGCGTCAGCAATTGGGCGGCCTAAAGGAATTTGGGCGGCGTCTCAGAGGCATATGTGGCAGGGCTTGCCCTTGTGGCTCAGACGTGTATATGGGGCCATCCTTCGCAGTCGTATGAATCGCGCAGCCTCTCGTGGCAGGGTCGCGAAGGAACGTTTGGCCCCGCCTATGAAATGCGCCTTGATATAAACAGGAGTGCACATGCCACTGTATGAGCATGTAATGATCGCGCGTCAGGATCTGTCCAACGCGCAGGCGGAAAGCCTCGTCGAACATTTCGGCACCGTTCTGGCTGACAACGGCGGCAAGCTGGTTGATAGCGAGTACTGGGGCGTCAAGACGATGGCCTACAAGATCAACAAAAACCGCAAGGGCCATTATGCCTTTCTGAAAACCGATGCCCCCTCGGGCGCGGTGCAGGAAATGGAGCGCCTGATGCGCCTGCATGAAGACGTCATGCGCGTTCTGACCATCAAGGTCGACGGCCACGAAGATGGTCCGTCGGTTCAGATGCAGAAGCGTGACGAACGTGGCGAACGCCGCGAGCGCCGTTGATCAACGCCTGAGAAAAGGACACTAAACCATGGCCGCAAAACCATTTTTCCGCCGCCGCAAGGTCTGCCCGTTCTCGGGTGAGAATGCGCCGAAAATCGACTACAAAGACACCCGTCTGCTGCAGCGCTACATCTCTGAGCGTGGCAAGATCGTGCCTTCGCGCATCACCGCCGTTTCGGCGAAAAAGCAGCGTGAACTGGCCCGTGCTATCAAGCGCGCCCGCTTCCTCGCCCTGCTGCCCTACGCTGTGAAGTAAGGAGAGACTGACATGCAAGTTATCCTGCTGGAACGCGTTGCGAAACTGGGTCAGATGGGCGACGTCGTTGACGTCAAGCCCGGCTACGCCCGCAACTTCCTGCTGCCCCAAGGCAAAGCCCTGAGCGCGTCCGACGCCAACATCGCGTCGTTCGAAGCCCAGAAAGCGCAGCTTGAGGCCCGCAACCTGGAAACCAAGAAAGAAGCTGAAGCACTGGCTGAAAAGCTGGACGGTCAGCAGTTCATCGTGATTCGCTCGGCATCGGATGCCGGCGCTCTGTACGGTTCGGTCACCCCGCGTGACGCCGCTGACGCCGCAACCGAAGCAGGTTTTACCGTCGACAAGAAACAGATTGTCCTGATCGCCCCGATCAAAGAACTGGGTCTGCACACTGTCGCAGTGAAACTGCACCCCGAGGTTGAAGTCGAAATCAAAATGAACGTGGCCCGTTCGGCAGAAGAAGCCGAACTGCAGGCTTCGGGCAAATCGATTCAGGAACTGGCTGCTGAAGAAGAAGCCGCTGCTGAATTCGAAATCGCCGAACTGTTCGACGACATCGGCTCGGCCGCTTCGGATGATGATGACATGGTTGCCGACGCGGCACCGGTTGCGGAAGACGAAGCCAAAGCCTGATCCGGCTGCTTGTGAGCATCCTAAAGGCCGCGCCAAAGCGCGGCCTTTTCTTTTTTCCCTTTGTATTCACAAGTCGTACCGGCAAGTTTCAGCCCATTTTCCCGTGTACGCTTGAAGGCTCATTGTCGTTCCGTATCATTGCCGCCGAAATCCAGAGGACCGAAAAATGCTTGTTTATCTGCGCCAAAGTTTCCTGGCACTGTTTCTATTTGTGTCGTTGGTTGCCTGCGGGGCAGACCAGGTCTCCAAGGCGGGTACGCCACATTTTGACCCGCCGCTCCACCCGAATGAAACGCCCGAGCTGAGAGCTTCGATCAACAGATGGGCGGACCATTACGAGATTCCGCGGGAACTGGTTCACAAGCTGGCCATTCGCGAAAGCACACACCGACCATGGGCCGTCAACCGGCCCTATTACGGCCTTCTACAGATCCTGCCAGCCACGGCGCGCTCGATGGGATACACCGGCAAAGCCGAAGGTTTGCTGGACGCCGACACCAACCTTGAGTTTGCCGGGAAGTACTTGCGCGGGGCGTGGATGCTTTCAGATGGGGACCAACGCAGGGCAATTTTTCTGTACGCCAAAGGTTTTTATCCCGAAGCTAAAGCCCGAGGAATGCTGGTCGAAACCGGGCTTAGGCCAACACCCTGACGGTCATTCGCGTCAGAATTCGATCGGAATCAGCACTTGAAACTGAATAGTGACAAAAATGTTCTATTGGGTGTCGCAATATGCGATATTGCACAGACAATTTAGACCTCTCCTTGTCATGTTTAGAAAAGTATGATGTTCTGACTTGGTGAGGTAAACGGGTTCCACTCTGTGTAATACGCATGCTCGACGACACCATCGGGCAGCAAGATGGGCCACAGCTGGTAGGCGCCACATGGAAATTGTCGATCTGAGCACCCTGCCGGATTCAGAAGTTCGATATACCGAATTTCTAAGGCAAATCTGTGAGAAGCATGACATGGATCATGCTGCCTATGCTGGTATGAATCCGGCGGCAGGAACTGTGGCTGGCTTTGTCACCTATGACGACGCCTGGACTGAGCACTACCAGAAACAGGGTCTGATCATGATTGATCCGACCATCCACATGGCTCGCCGCAGTATTGCGCCGGTGGACTGGAGCCGTCTGGAAAGAAGTCCGGACTTTCAACGCGTGTTCCGGGATGCTCATGATTTTGGCTTGCCTAGTCAGGGTGTTACGATCCCGGTACGCGGCCCTTACGGTGATATTGGCCTGCTGAGCGCTACCCGAAATTGCAGCAAGGAAGAGTGGCGTAAGCTTTACACGAACTTTATCGGCGATTTGCAGGCCATGGCCGTGCACATCCACGACAACGTCGTGTCCTCGGATCAGCTGACCGGCGCACTATATCATCCGACATTGTCCTCTCGCGAAGCGGAAATCCTGCAATGGGTCGCTGCAGGTAAGTCGCAGCAGGATATCGGCGATATTTTGTCGATTTCGCACCGAACCGTAGAAGTACACTTGCGTTCGAGCCGGGAAAAGCTTAGTGCGCTGACCACCCCTCAGGCCGTAGGGCGGGCGATAGCGATCGGGCTTATTACCCCGGGATAAACAAAAAAATCCCCAAATTCCGCCAAAATACGGGAATCCCCCAATAGAAAAATCCTTCGAGAGCGGTAACGTCAGTATTACCGAACAACCACTCGAAGGGGGAAGAAATGATCATCGTGGTAGATGGCCTGAACAGACATATGTTCAGCGAAGTTCTTGACGAAATGTTCGAGTTGAGAGCACGTGTTTTTGGCGGACGTCTTGGATGGGACGTAAAGATCGAAGACGGTAAGGAAATTGATGAATTCGATCATCTGGACCCGGCATATGTAATCGGACTCGACGACGGGGGGAATGTCGTCGCAGCCGTGCGTGCCCTTCAGACCACAGGACCTCATATGTTGTCGGATGTGTTTTCGGCAATCCTTTGCGGGGAAGCACCACTTCGCAGCGCAACCATGTGGGAATCGACACGCTTCTGCGTGGACACGCAGCGTCTTACACGCGGCAAGGAAAAGAATTCTGTCTCTTATGCCACCTGCGAGCTGATGATCGGCTCTCTGGAATATGCCAAGAACGCAGGCATTCAGGATATCATCACCGTAATCGATCCGGTTATGGACCGGGTCCTGAAACGGTCGAACTGCGCGCCATATGACTATGTCGGCGAAACGGTTCCCATGGGGAAAGTTTCGGCACTGGCCGCGCTGTTGGATTGTACTGATGAACGCATCTCGGGCCTGCGTGAGTTTGCAGGCATCCATGAGAACGTCTTTATGGATGACGAAGAGGCACTGGCACTGTTTGCAGCCAAGAAGGCAGCAACCCAGAGCCCGGCCAATCAGGATCACAAGCCACTGACTGATCTTGAGAAGTATTTTGTGGAACAGATGAGCGCCGCAAGAAACGAAGCTGAACGCCAAGACGTTCTGAAGCTGATCGAAGCGCTCTCGGATACGTTCACACCAGAGCAGAAGATCGCTCTGCTAGATACCCCCCGTGCTTTTGCTCATGAGGCCTGACCCCCTCACCTCATAGACACAAAAGCCACCCATGCGGAGCCGTCTGATCTCAGGCGGCTCCGTTTTTTTTACCCCTCTCTTAGCAAAGAGGGAAGGAAGAGGATTATTCCTCTTCCAGTGCCTCAATGGCTTTTTGCAGGTCATCCTTGCTGACTTCCTTGTCGCTGACCTGGGCCAGCTCAAACACATAGTCGACAACCTTGTCTTCGAAGATCGGCGCGCGCAGTTGCTGCTGCATCTGAGCGTTCTGCTGCACGAACTCGAAGAACTGGCGTTCCTGGCCCGGGTACTGACGGGCCTGATTCATGATCGCCTGGGTCATCTCGGCGTCGGTGACTTCCACCTCTGCCTTTTGGCCCAGTTCAGCCAGCAACAGACCCAGACGCACGCGGCGTTCGGCCAGCTTGTTGTGCTCATCGGTGGGTTCGATCTCACCGTGGTCATGGCCGGTTACCTCGGGGTTTTCCTCGTGCCACAGCTGATGTGCAATCTGCTTGGCTTCGGCTTCAACCAGCGACGGCGGCAGGTCGAACGACACTTTTTCGTCCAGCACGTCCAGCAGGGCCCGCTTCATGACAGCACGCGACGCGCCCGCATATTCTGCTTCCAGACGTTCCGAAATCTGAGTTTTCAGAGCGGCCAGATCCTCGGCGCCGAACTTCATCGCCAGCTCATCGTTGATCTCGGCTGCAACCGGCTCTTTCACTTCCTTGATCGTGCAGGTGAAGACCGCGTCTTTTCCGGCCAGGTGTTCGGCACCATATTCTTCCGGGAAGGTCACGTTGACGTCTTTTTCTTCCTCGGCCTTCACACCGACCAGTTGCTCTTCAAAACCGGGGATGAAGCTGTTTGAACCCAGAACCAACGGATAATCTTCGGCTGATCCGCCTTCGAATTCTTCGCCATCAACCTTGCCAACAAAATCGAACACGATCTGGTCGCCATCCTTGGCTTTCGACCCCTTGCGGCGGGCTTTGAAGTCCTGAGCGGTTTCAGCGAGGTTGTTCAGCGCTTCCTCGACGGCGGCGTCATCCGCCTTGACGATCAGCTTGTCCAGCGCAACCGATTTCAGATCGACCTCAGGGATCGCGGGCAGCGCTTCGTAGGACATCGCGACCTCGATATCGTCGCCTTCTTTCCAGTCCTCGTTGGTCATCTTGACTTCGGGCTGCAGCGCCGGGCGGTCGCCGCTGTCCTCGAAATGCTTGTTCATTGCACCGTCGATGGATTCCTGCATCGCCTCACCCAGCAGGCGTTGGCCAAACTGCTTTTTCAGCAGCGCCATCGGCACCTTGCCTTTGCGGAAGCCTTTCATTTCGATTTCCGGCTGTGCTTCGGTCAGCTTTTCATTGACCTTGTCGTCCAGTTCGGCTGCGGTCACAACGATGTTGTAGCCGCGTTTCAGACCTTCGTTCAGCGTCTCGGTAACCTGCATTTTGGTAGTCCCCATAGGATTCGGGGCGCGCAAAACGGGCGCGCCGGGCAAATTTGACGCCTTCTATTTGCCCTGCCGCCAACGTGCAAGGGGCAAAGGCTGAATCAACCTGGTTTTGGGAAAAAAGAACGCCCCGAAATCCGGGGCGTTCGTATTGGATCGCTGGAAGACAATTAAAACTTCCAGCGCGCGCCCAGAACCCAGGCCTCGTTGTTTTCAAACGACGTTCCGTCATCGAAATCGTGGTTGCGATACTTCAAGTAAACATCGGTATTGATCGCTTCGACCTTCTGCACGACAGCGATACCCCATGCCTTGGTGTCGGACCCGTTGGTCTCGAAATCCGCGCCATCATAATAATCGATACCGACACCTGTCTTGCCCCAGGATACCCAGTTCCCCTCGTACGAGACCTTGCCGTACCAGTAGTTCGGATCCGTCTGGCCGGCTCGGTCATCGTCACGCGTGCCGCCGGCAATCGTGAAACCCAGACCGCTGGGCAACAGTACCGAGGCCGAACCGATTGTATCCTTGCGATCCCCTGAATTGTCATCCCGGTCCCGCACCGAATACGCGACAGCTGCCGCAAACTCTACACCGCCTGCAAAGGTGTTTTCATAGAACACACCGACATCATAGTAGTCATCATCGTCACTGCTGGACAGGATGTTCTGACCATATGCAAAAGCGGCCGAGAACCCGTTAACCGTTGGCGTGTCATACCGCACACGCCCGCGACGTGAGCCGTCAAAGTTGCTGGAACTGTCACCAACCGTAATACCGCTCAGCACACCATTCGTGCCGCGATAGAAAAAGCCCGAGTTCTCATCGTTTGTAAACGAATACAGCGCGGTGCCGACATAGGACAGGTCCACTTCGGCAGCACCATCTGCCGCCATGCTGCCCTGACCAGCCGAGAATTTGCCGTAGCTGCCCTTCAAGGCAAAATCCACAAACCGGATATCGTCGCGAGTCCAGCCGCTAAAGTTTGTACCGTTCTGGTTCCATTCACTCGAGTTCGGCAAGCCCAATGCCGATTCAAAGCGGAACGTAAACTCGTTCTGGCCAAACGGCTGCATCAGACGCAGGCCAACCCGGCTGTTCGACAGATCGTTGTCGAGGACCCGGGTCTCGGTATCTTGTCCGTCATCAACAGAAATCAAGGCCGGGTTAAACTGCCCGTAAAGCAGCACATAGCCGCCGCTGTTATTTTCGTATTTCAGCTCTGCGGCCGCCGGAACAGCGACCGTGGCAGACAGAAAGGCAGCAACCGATATCTTTTTGATATTTGGGGTCATTTCACTCACCATAATTGGTTCGGGGTTCAGATACTGCCCATTTGTTTACTGAATCCGAGCGTTCCAGTGGTCTGCGTCTTGTCTTACGCAAGAATTGTATTTTAGCAACAGGACACACTGATAATTCTGATATTTTATATTATTTTTCATTAACTTACAAGATACGGCTCCAGCTCCCACTGGCAGCTGGCAAATGAATACTGATGCTTACCTATGCACCTGACAAATATGCGGTATGCATCCGCGCGCGGCTTGACGGCGAAAACATGCCATTCGGACAGAGCCTGAGCTGCTTTCTGCCCAAAACAACTAGATATTCAGCTGTTTGAAAACACAGGGCAAATGCTCAGGCAGATCCTCGGCGATCAATCCTGGCCCGAAAAGACGTGCGCATTCCACGTGCAGCCATGCTGCTGTCTCAGCCGCCGTCATCGGATCGAATCCCCGCGCCAATAGCCCGGCGATGTAACCGGCCAACACATCGCCTGACCCGGCGGTTGCAAGCCAAGGGGCTGCGCGATCATAGCATGCGGCATTGATCGAACATCGCCCGTCCGGCGCCGCAATGACAGTATCCGGCCCTTTGAACAACACGACACATCCCGCACGTGCCGCTGCCTCTCGTGTTGCGTCCACCTTGGAATAGGCGGGGCCTCTGACCGGCGCTTCGCTCAGCTTCTCCGACAGATCGGGGAACAGCCGCGCAAACTCACCGCCATGCGGGGTCAGAACGCAGCGGTCATGCAACATTTCAAACAAGTTTCCGGGATCGCCCGCAAATGCCGTCAGCGCATCAGCATCCAGAACCGTCGCACGTTTCGCAATCAGGGCGACCGGCACCAGGTCCCGCGCTCGCTCCAACCCCAAACCGGGGCCCAGACAAAGGGCGTTCATTCGCACGTCCTGCAGTACGTCTGACAGCATTTGAGAACCATCAACGCACTGTAGCATGAGGGCGGTGATCTGGCTCGCAACCTCTGCTAAAGCCAAGGATGGCACCCCCAGCGTCACCAACCCTGCCCCAATCCGCAACGCCCCCCGCGCGGCCAGTCGCGCCGCACCTGTCTTGCCGGGCCCACCCGAAAGGATCAGGGCATGCCCATGGGTGTATTTGTGCTCATTCATACTCTTACCAAGGCAAACCCCAGGCAGATTATCCACAGCCTTCGAAATCTCGTCGCCCCCCGCATCCTGCCTCAACCCGATATCTTTCGTGACAACATGTCCGCAAAAATATGGTCCCTCACTCAGCACGTGGCCAAGCTTTCTCGAATGAAACGAAACCGTAAGTGCTGATCGTGCACAGCGACGTCCATGCTGAGGGAAAAGTTCTCCCACGACTTTGCCTGAGTCTGCGCAAAGACCTGAAGGAACGTCTATCGCGACCGTGCGTGGAGGAACTATGTGCGTACCTCCATCCTGACGCCGCAACTCCCATGCCGTCTCTGCGTCATCATATGCCCAAAGAACTTCCCATAGCCTCACATCTTCAATCGATCGTGTTAGACCGGTCCCAAACAATGCGTCGATGAGAATATCCGGATACAAGATTCTGCCCCGTGCGATCTCAGATACATCCTTTGTCGAACCACCCCATCGCTCATAACTCACCCGGGCATCCGGCGGCAACTTTTTGGGATCGCCATACAGGAATACCTCAACCCTCCAGCCCAGTTCCCGCAAAAGCCGCGCCACGACAAACCCGTCACCGCCGTTGTTTCCGGGCCCGCACAATACGACTGCACGCAGCGGATCCTCTTCATCTTTTTCCAAATACTCCGGGGAGCGCGAGGGGCTGGCCCCTCGCCTGTCCAGATCCGGCCATTCCTCAAAGATCGCCTCGACAACACATTGCCCTGCCCGCTCCATCAGCTCCAAACCCGTAACCTCACCGGACCTGATGGCCGCGTGCTCGATGGCTCTCATCTGCGCTGCTGTCAGCAATTCCGTCATATCACACCTTCGCACGATTCAATTTCGATTACTTTTTGTGCAAACCGCCTAAAATTTAGCAAAGAGCCTGATTTCAACGGATACCGACCCAACCGATACCGCAATCACGTTGCCGCCCGATCTTAGACGTGATCACTGCGCCTGAGACAACCATTCAAGGTGAGCCGGAATGAAAAAGATCGAAGCGATCATCAAGCCGTTCAAACTGGACGAAGTGAAAGAGGCGTTGCAGGACGTAGGTGTTCAGGGTCTCAGCGTCGTCGAAGTCAAAGGTTTCGGCCGTCAGAAAGGCCATACCGAGCTGTATCGTGGCGCGGAATATGTTGTCGACTTTTTGCCTAAGGTAAAAGTCGAGGTCGTATTGGACGATGACCAGGTTGATGCCGCCATCGAAGCCATCGTGTCGGCTGCCAAGACCGACAAGATCGGCGACGGAAAGATCTTTGTCTCTCCGGTTGAACAAGCCATTCGCATCCGTACCGGCGAGACCGGCTCGGACGCGCTCTAACATACCAATCTTCAAGTCAGAGGAATCAAGAGAATGAGCAAGGACGCAGTTCTTCAGCTGATCAAGGAAGAGGGCGCCGAATATGTCGACGTCCGTTTCACCGACCCCCGCGGCAAGCTGCAGCACGTGACCCTGATGGCCGATCAGGTCGATGAAGACTTCCTGGACGAAGGCTTCATGTTTGATGGTTCGTCCATCGCAGGATGGAAGTCGATCGAAGCTTCGGACATGAAGCTGATGATCGATACCGAAAGTGCATATGTTGATCCGTTCTACGCAGAGAAAACCATTTGCGTGCACTGCTCGGTTGTCGAACCCGATACAGGCGAAGCCTATGAGCGTGACCCGCGCGGCACAGCGCAGAAAGCCGAAGCATACCTGAAGGCATCAGGAATCGGTGACGTCGCATATATGGGTCCCGAAGCCGAGTTTTTCCTGTTTGACGATGTCCGTTATTCGAACACAATCAACAAGGTATCCTACGAAGTTGATGCAACTGACGCATCATGGAACACCGACACCGAATACGAAATGGGAAATACGGGCCACCGTCCGGGCGTCAAGGGCGGTTACTTCCCTGTGAACCCGATCGACGAAGCGCAGGATCTGCGGTCTGAAATGCTATCGACCATGAAGCGTCTGGGCATGAAGGTCGACAAACACCACCACGAAGTAGCGTCTTGCCAGCACGAGCTGGGCCTGATCTTCGACAGCCTGACCAAGCAGGCGGACGAGCTGCAAAAGTACAAATATGTCATCCACAACGTGGCTCATGCCTACGGCAAGTCGGCGACCTTCATGCCGAAGCCTATCGCAGGTGACAACGGCACCGGCATGCACGTGAACATGTCGATCTGGAAGGACGGCAAGCCGCTGTTCGCAGGCGACAAATACGCAGATCTTTCGGACGAAGCGCTGTACTTCATCGGCGGCATCCTGAAGCACGCCAAGACACTGAACGCCTTCACCAACCCGGCAACCAACAGCTACAAGCGTCTGATCCCCGGTTTCGAAGCACCAGTTCTGCGCGCCTACTCGGCCCGCAACCGTTCGGGTTGTGTTCGTATTCCGTGGACCGAAAGCCCCAAAGCCAAGCGCGTTGAGGCTCGTTTCCCCGACCCGGCTGCGAACCCCTACCTTGCGTTCGCCGCTCTGTTGATGGCTGGCCTGGACGGCATCAAGAACAAGATCGACCCAGGCGAAGCCATGGACAAGAACCTGTACGATCTGCCTGCCGAGGAACTGGCCGGTATCCCGACTGTCTGCGGCAGCTTGCGTGAAGCTCTGGAAGCGCTGGCTTCTGATCACGACTTCCTGCTGCAAGGCGACGTGTTCACCAAGGACCAGATCGACGGCTACATCGCCCTGAAGATGGAAGAGGTCGAAACCTACGAGCACACACCACACCCGGTTGAATACGGCATGTATTACAGCTGCTAAGCAACCACGGCATGGATTTGCAGGGGCGCTCAAACGGGCGCCCCTGTTTCATTTGCGCCGGTCTGCCGCTGTTCAGCCTTTTCGGGTGCCACGGCGCAGAATACACACTTTTTACCTTCGCCCTTGCTATGTGCCCGATGCTGAGGATCTGAAATCCTTCAAAGGCACTCCGCAGACCAATCAAGAGGCGTTAGCAGGAGCGGTTGGAGCCACTCCAACGAACTGCTTTGCCCAATTCAAAGCTCAAGGTAGGCTGGCCACAGATTTCAACACCATCGGATTATCCTCATGTTTCGTCTTTACGTATTAATCGCCCTGCTTGTGTCTTCGCCCCTTCTGGCCGCGCCTTGTGGGAATACCAGCGCGGGGTTCGAGGCCTGGAAGGCCGATTTCGCCCAGCAGGCCCGCAAGGCTGGTGTGAAAAAGATGGGCCTTCAGGCGCTTGCTCAGGCGCAATACGCCACGGGCACAATTGCGGCGGATCGCAATCAGAAAAGCTTCAAATACACGCTGGACAAATTCATGCGTGTCAGAGGCGCTGATGCAATCGTCACGCAGGGGCGCAAACGCAAGGCGGCAAATCCCGATTTCTATGCTGCTCTTGAACGGCAATACGGTGTTCCGGCGGGCGTTCTGATCGCCATTCACGGCATGGAAACCGGCTTTGGCAATTTTATGGGAGACAGTCAGATTGTTTCCGCAATCACGACACTGGCCTATGATTGTCGCCGGTCCGAGTTCTTTGTTCCGCACGCAATCGGGGCACTGAAACTGGTCGATGCAGGAAGCATTACCGTGGCGACAAAAGGGGCAAAACATGGCGAGTTGGGTCACACTCAGTTCCTGCCGGGCAACGCCCTGACCTATGGCGTCGATGCCACTGGCGACCGTCGGGTGGACTTCTATGACATGACCGACGCGCTTGCCTCGACCGCCAATTTTCTTCGCAAGAAAGGGTGGAAGCCAGGGCGTGGCTATCAGCCAGGGGAGCGGAATTTTCAAGTGCTGAAACAGTGGAACGCGGCCTCTGTTTATCAGCAATCCATAGCAATCATGGCCGCCCGAATCGACCAATAGCCCGGTCGCACCAAAAACACACTCCGCACCCGCTTTCGCCACATTTCCGCCACAGTGACAAACAAAAGCCTTTAGTTTCTTGGTTTCCAATGCGTAACCAATGCCGGGGTAAAATCACCTTTTTTGCATTTTCCGCCAAATTCTCCTCACGAATGGTTGTTACAGTGTTTGCTGAACAGTACGCAAAAAAGGACAGTGCAGTGGCTCGGAAGCACAGCTACCATGGCGGCCTGCAATTCAATGGCGACGCAAATGGCGCGATCGAGCGTTTTGGCACAATCGTTGCCACGACGCTGGAAGATTACGGCCATCTGGTCGAACGCAAGGCGTTGCTGAGCAATTCCGAAGCAAGCATTGTTTCAAGTCAGTACCTTGTGCGACTGACCTTGGATACAGGCACCCCCGAGCAGGAAGACCGGTACGAGCGTATGGATCGCGCCGCGGGGCTAAAAACGATAACAAAACCCCGCGCCGCAAATCCGCAAAACAGGTTGGTTCTTTCGATCACGCCGGTTTCCCCCCTGCTGGATGACTCCGAGATTTCGGAACTGATGATGGTCGTCATTCTGTATCGCATGGTCGATATTTGTTCGACCCGGCGCGTTGAATGGCTGTCGCCACACACGGTTCTGACGGTCGAGCAGTTCATGAGCGCCTTTGACACTCTGGCCCCCAGCCGAACACGCGACAGAAAACAAATTTTTCAGTCGCTGACCGGGCAATTCTCGGGGGTGAATGTGCCCGAGAACGATGACACCATAAGTGTTCTTCATGCTTCGACGTCCCGCCCGATCCAGCTGACAGATGAACAATTGCTCAGCATCGCGTTTCGCAGTGAAGATACAAACAGGCCAGGTCAGGAAACGTTCGATGACGAAGATGGTGTCGCGAAGCCAAGTGACGTTCTGCGTCTCAGCAGTTGGTGCATGACGGGTGTACTGGCTGGCGTTTCGACCCCGATTGCCCTGTCAATGGCTGCCGTCAATCTGATCCGGGGTGAAGATTTTCGCCTCAACACACAGGTGCTTGTCTTTACCTTCGCGATAGTTGCCCTGAACGCAACGAATGCGTTTGCCGATGTTGCGGCCGCTTTGGGCCAGTAAGAGAATTACAGAAGACCCTCCTTGGATGCCCCGCCTTCAGGCGGGGTTTTCCATTTTGGGAACCGCGTTCGCGGCCAGAATATAAGTGTGGATTGAAAAGACGACCGCATCCGTTTTCGGCAAGCGCAGCAGGGTTTGCCGCTCACTTCGCAAGTAGGACGTTTTACGTCGATCTGTGTCGCCTCGCCTGTCATTTGCGCTTCGGGGTTGAAACAGTTCGGGGTCTTCATACCAAAGCGCGTTAAAGCGCCAGAGTGGACGACCGGGCTGTATCCCGTCGAACAGGCGCTGCACCCGCTTGGCTATATTTTCGTCGTAACTTGCGACAGGCACATGGATGTCGATCAGTGGTCGCATGAATTTTTCCGACAAAAGCCAGCTGGCCGGGAAACACAGGATTGCGCCGGTCAATACATGTACAGTTCCGCGCTTTTGCAGGATGCAAAAATCCTCCTGAACCAGCCTGCACAATGTATCAAGCGGCTGCGCCCGGTCGACTGCGACACTTACTCCGTCGGGTCTCACGACTTCTTCATCCGCATTGGGATAGACCTGCGACAGCACAAGGTCGAGCAGTTCCCGAGCGGCCGGTTCAGCCTGCGGATCAAGCGCCAGAACGTCTTCGCGGCGTTCCGTCAGCAGCTTCTGCCGGCGTTGCATCTGACCTGCAAAAGCTTCGTCCCGATGCAACCAGTTTTCCATCGTTGCAGGCTGGATACCCGGTAAAGCACGTAGGTCGCCGACATCATACGGTATTTTATCTTGCAGAATTTTATTCATACCAGTGGCTTAGCATGGGTCGAAATATTTGTCGGTCGAAAACGACAGGATCGCCGTCGCATTTTTCCAAGACGATCGATATGGGCACCTTAGGTTTGACTGAACAAGCAACGAGGTCCGTCATGAACAAGCATTACCGAGACACGCGCAAGATTGACCCCAGCCGAGGCGCTACGCTGGGTGATGGCACGCCAAACGAAAATGACCGGATCGAGATCGGACCGACACAGCTGGCTTTTGACGAATGGGCTGCTGCGGGGCTGGAACTGCCCAATCTTGCCCGGATGCGGGAACACCGCTGGAAACGACTGACGCAGGCCATCGTTGATCGCGGATATGGTGGCTTGCTGGTTTTTGACCCGCTGAACATCCGCTACGCAACCGACAGCACGAACATGCAGTTGTGGAATACGCATAACCCGTTTCGCGCGGTGCTGTTATGTGCCGATGGCTATATGGTGATCTGGGACTACAAGAACTCACCTTTCCTCAGCACGTTCAATCCGCTGGTGCGCGAGCAGCGGTCAGGCGCGGACCTGTTTTACTTCGACCGTGGCGACAAGGTGGATATTGCGGCAGATGTTTTCTCGAACGAGGTGCGCGTACTGATCGATGCGCATGGCGGCGGCAACAAACGTTTGGCTGTCGACAAGATCATGCTGCATGGTCTGCGCGCGCTTGAGGCGCAGGGCTTTGAGGTCATGGAAGGTGAAGAGCTGACCGAAAAGACCCGTGCCGTGAAGGGACCGGATGAGATTCTGGCCATGCGCTGTGCCAATCACGCCTGCGAAACCGCTGTGGCGGAGATGGAGAGCTTTGCACGCGCGAATGTCGGCAATGGCAAGACAACCGAGGATGATATCTGGGCTGTTCTGCACGCGGAAAACATCCGGCGCGGTGGCGAATGGATTGAAACCCGCCTGCTGGCATCAGGCCAACGCACGAATCCCTGGTTCCAGGAATGCGGGCCCCGCATCACGCAGCAAAACGAAATCATCGCCTTCGACACCGACCTGATCGGGTCATACGGGATATGCATCGATATCTCGCGCACTTGGTGGATTGGCGACCAAAAACCCCGCCCTGACATGATCTATGCCATGCAGCACGCGCATGAACATATCATGACCAACATGCAGATGCTGAAGCCCGGCGTAATGATCCCGGAACTTACCGCCATGTCGCACAGGCTTGATGACAAGTTTCAGGCGCAGAAATACGGCTGCCTGATGCACGGAGTGGGATTGTGTGATGAATGGCCGCTGGTTGCGTATCCGGACAAAGCCGTCGAAGGCGCATATGACTATCCGCTTGAGCCCGGCATGGTGCTGTGCGTCGAAGCCTGCGTCGGCGAAGTCGGTGGCGATTTCAGCATCAAGCTTGAGGATCAGGTTCTCATTACCGAAACCGGGTATGAGAACCTGTCCAGATATCCCTTTGACCCCCAGTTGATGGGGATCGAATAAGGCCGGGCCTTCAATTCGACCAATGGGACCGGCGGACATTTCCATGCCAATCTTCCGTGGCAGGGCTGATCTGAACCTGTGAACCACCTTGGGGCGCGGGCCAGGATTGGCCAATCGCGAACCCGGCAACGCCGGCCAAAACTATAGCCAGGATCATACGTGAACGCAGGTCTGGTATCCGGGGTGCAATATCTGCATGTGACATCTGTGTCTCCTGTTTCAGCTTTCAGGAACCACAAATGGGATGTTGAGAGACATAAGTGAAACGAATGTTTGTTTGGGTAACCATCAAAATTCTTGATAATAAAAGAAGGTAAGAGCTCTGCCGCCATGCGGCCCGAAGGCGGCAGGGATCTTGCGCAGTCCGTGAAACACCCATTCGTTCTCACCTTCCCGTTACGCGTGTGACTTAAGGGTTGTGACCCAAAGGGCAAATACACAGTATTAGGCGTGTTCCCCCGTACCATTCAAGGAGCCGACATGCCCACGGAACGCATCACTTTTGCCGGACATGACGGCAGCCAATTGGCGGCGCGACTGGATTTGCCGGACGGACCGGTGCTGGCAACGGCCCTGTTCGCCCACTGCTTTACTTGCTCCAAGGATATCCCGGCCGCCCGGCGCATTTCTGCCCGACTGGCTGCCATGGGCATTGCGGTGCTGCGGTTCGATTTCACCGGACTGGGCCATTCCGAAGGCGAGTTTGCCAATACGACCTTCACTTCGAATGTCGAGGATCTGATTTCAGCCGCGCAATATCTGGCCGGTCGAAACATGGCACCTGCCCTGCTGATCGGCCACTCGCTTGGGGGCGCGGCGGTGTTGCGGGCGCGGGCAGGTATTCCCACTGTAAAAGCCGTCGTGACATTGGGTGCACCGGCGGACCCCGCCCATGTGTCGCATCACTTTGAGGCCGCGTTGCCTCAGATCGAAGAGGATGGCAGTGCCGAGGTCTCTCTGGGTGGTCGCCCCTTCCGAATTGGTAAAGCTTTTGTGGACGACATTGCCAAATCGGCCTTGTCATCTGCAATCGCCGACCTCAAAGCCGCCCTGCTGATCCTTCATGCTCCACGCGACGAAACGGTCAGCATCGACAATGCGAGCGCGATCTTTATGGCCGCGAAACACCCCAAAAGCTTTGTAACTCTCGACGATGCCGATCATCTGATCACGCGCGCCTCTGACGCCGAATATGCAGCAGATGTCATCGCCGCTTGGGTTTCGCGTTATGTGAAACTGTGCCCGCCCGCTCCGCCACCGGGTGCGCCAGAGGGCGTTGTGCGCATAACAGAAGCAGATCCGGGCGGGTTCATGCAGGATATTCAGGCCGGTCCAAACCACCATCTGGTCGCGGATGAGCCCGCATCCTATGGCGGTACGGACAAGGGCATGTCGCCTTATGGCTTTGTCTCGGCCGGTTTGGGGGCCTGCACATCGATGACAATACGCATGTACGCCAGGCGCAAAGGCTGGCCCCTGACAAATGTCAGCGTCGATGTATGTCATGACAAAGTTCATGCGCAGGATGCCGGATTAGTGAATGACGGCAAGGTGGACCAGTTTCGCCGGAAAATCCGCCTGAGCGGCCCGCTGGATCAGGAGCAAAGGCAACGTTTGCTTGAGATTGCGGACAAGTGCCCGGTTCACCGGACGCTCGAAGGCTCGGCCCACATAACGACCGAGCTTCTTTCATAAGAAAGGCCGCCTGACAGGCGGCCTTTTGTTCCTTAGCGTCGCGGGCCCGGTCGATGAATGGGCGGGCGGGCAACCGGCGGACGCGCGACAGGTGGGCGCGGGCGCGCGGGAGGTTTGGCCACAGGCGGTTTCGGACGCTCGGGGCGCACTGGTCGATCAGGTCGGTTGGGACGATCAACGTCAATATCCACATTAACGTCATGGTAGTAGTCGTTCCACAGCATCGAGTCGTAAAACGGGTCATACCCGTACCCGACCCCAACCGTAACACCGTCACAGGCTGACAGCGTCAAAGTCGCGATCCCCAACCCCAGCGCAAGAGACATCCGTTTGATCAGTCTAACGCTCATCGCTCCCTCCCTCCCTCACTGAAGCGCCCGGAACGACGCGAATACGGCGTTCAGATCATCTGCATAACTCGGGTCCGCCCCGTCCCGCAGAATAGCAACTGCGATGGCAACCCGGCCTTGCGGAAGGTCAATGACGGTGGCGGTAAAGCTTACTCCCTTGCCGTCCCGGTGCCCGGTGCCCCGAAACACGCGGGCTGGCAATCCGCCGATACGGGTGTCGCTGATGCTGGTCGTCGTAGGGTCTTTGACCAGAAACTTGTCGATATCCTGCAAGTACCGGACGCCGCCCTGAATTGTTCCAACACCCGCAGGTGATACGAAACCCATCCACACCGCGTCGTCTGTCACCGGCCGGAACCCCATGACCCGCGCGACCGCACGGGCGTCGCCCAGTTCGGTATCCTCAATCTCGCGCGGGCCGCCGGTACGAAGGACCCAGAAGTCTGGAACGTCAAACCGAAAGAGCGCTTGGCCTTCATCGGTGTATGTCACGGGTGTGTCAGCCAGTGCTGGTGCAGCTGCGCCGACCCAAAACACACCACAGAGGGCAAGTACAGAACATGATAAAAAACGCATATCTCAATAACCTGGTTATTTCCTTCCGATCAGATTGAACTGTTGCAGCGCTGTTTGTCCAGCATCGCTTGGCAGCAAGGGCAGGACAGGCATCCACCCCAACTGGCGGCATGATCCGGTGAGACCTAGTTGCAGGCGCAAAACCTGCCTTGTTGCGGAACCCTGCCCGTCAATACCGTACCAAATCCTTTGCAGGACAGTTTTCCGAACCCGTCTGCTGCTGAAAAGCCCGAACAAACGGCAAGAATCAGGGCAAACCGTCTCATATACGCTCTCGCATCTTGTTCCCTACCCCGCACGCGGTTAAACCCCGCGCCAACGCCTCATCCAATCTGCAAAAAAGGTGCCGTCGCCTATGATTCCCCGTTATTCCCGCCCCGACATGGTTGCCATCTGGTCGCCCGAGACCAAGTTCCGCATCTGGTACGAGATCGAGGCGCACGCGTGCGATGCCATGGCGGATCTGGGCGTGATCCCGCGTGAAAATGCCGAAGCTGTCTGGAAAGCCAAGGATGTGGAATTCGATGTCGCCCGCATCGACGAGATCGAAGCCGTCACCAAGCATGACGTCATCGCCTTCCTGACCCATCTTGCAGAGCATGTCGGCAGTGAAGAGGCGCGTTTTGTGCATCAGGGCATGACCAGCTCGGACGTGCTGGACACTTGTTTCAACGTACAGCTGACCCGCGCCGCCGACATCCTGATTGCCGACCTTGAAGGGCTTCTGGCTGCGCTCAAGCGCCGCGCGATGGAACATAAGAACACGGTTCGTATTGGACGCAGCCACGGCATCCACGCCGAACCGACAACCATGGGTCTGACCTTTGCCCGCTTCTACGCCGAGATGGACCGCAACCTGTCCCGGATGCGCGATGCACGTGCGGAAATCGCCACCGGAGCGATCAGCGGCGCGGTTGGTACCTTTGCCAACATCGACCCGCAAGTCGAGGAACATGTCTGTGACAAGCTGGGTCTGGTGCCTGAGCCGATCAGCACGCAGGTCATTCCGCGTGACCGCCACGCGGCCTTTTTTGCAACGCTGGGCGTCATCGCAAGCAGCATCGAAAACATTGCCATCGAAATCCGCCACATGCAGCGGACCGAGGTACTGGAGGGGGCTGAGTTCTTCTCGATGGGCCAGAAAGGCTCCTCGGCGATGCCGCACAAGAAAAACCCGGTGCTGACTGAGAACCTGACCGGTCTGGCGCGCATGGTCCGCGCAGCCGTAATACCGGCAATGGAGAATGTCGCGCTCTGGCACGAACGCGACATCTCGCATTCATCTGTCGAGCGCATGATCGGTCCGGATGCCACAATCACGCTGGATTTTGCCTTGGCCCGCCTGACAGGTGTGGTCGACAAAATGCTGATCTTCCCGGAAAACATGCTGGAAAACATGAACAAGTTCCCCGGGCTGGTCATGAGCCAGCGCGTTCTGCTGGCCCTGACCCAGGCAGGTGTCAGCCGTGAGGACGCCTATGCCATGGTACAGCGCAACGCGTTGAAGGTTTGGGAACACCGCACCGACTTCAAGGCGGAACTGTTGGCGGATGCTGATGTAACTGCCGCACTCAGCCCTGCGGAGATCGAAGAGAAATTCGACCTCGGGTATCACACCAAGCATGTCGATACGATCTTTGCGCGCGTGTTTGGCGAATAACGGGTATTTTTTCAGTCTGTTAGCCGGGGGTGTTCTGCCACATGCAGGGCACCCCCTTGCTTTTTGCCAGATCAACAGAAATGCGGTATCCTGCATGTGCTTTTTCCATACGAGGGAAACATCATGATCCGAACACTCCTAAGCGCATTGGCACTGGTTCTTGTGGCCTCGGTCGGGCTTGCCTGCGAAGAGCATTCCAAACAGACCCAATCCTGCGCACCCGGTACGGCCTGGGATACTGAAACAAAAAGCTGCGCGAAATCTGTCAACAGCTGACAATTTTTGTCCAGTTCGTGAATAAAAGCGACCGTTCCACTGTTAGCTTTTTTGTAGATCACACTATGATTTCAATAAGAGCCCCGAGAACGGAGTAAAGAAATGCGCCTTTTGTTAGCTTCTGCCCTTGCCTTGCAAGCCTTTGCCTTCGCGCCAGCTGTCCATGCCGCAGGCGGTGACAGCAGCAGCCCGCCGAAACCCACGAATACGACCAAGAAATGCCTGTTCGGCCGTGTATATGATGAAACCCGTGGAAAATGCGTCAAACCCGACAAGTCTAACCTGACCGATGATCAGCTGTATAATGCGGTCCGCGAACTGGCGTATGACGGGCAATACGGGCACGCTCAGGACATTCTGCGCATCATGGATCAGGAGGACGATCGTGTCCTGGCCTATTGGGGTTTCACCTATCGCAAAATGGGCGAGCTGGAACTGGCAAATGTCTTTTATCAAAACGCGATCAATGCCAATCCAGACAATCTATTGGCGCGCAGCTACATGGCGCAGGGGTTTGTGTCCGAAGGCCGAACCGATCTGGCGATCGAGCAATGGCGTGAAATAAAGGCCCGCGGCGGC
Source organism: Ruegeria sp. L11 (assembly GCF_056531755.1). NCBI lineage: Bacteria > Pseudomonadati > Pseudomonadota > Alphaproteobacteria > Rhodobacterales > Roseobacteraceae > Ruegeria > Ruegeria sp. L11. The sequence continues at coordinate 229,027 of NZ_JBQFMI010000001.1, read as the reverse complement.
GAAGGCACATGGGCCGAGGCGTCGCTGCGCGAAGCGATCCGAACGGGCCTGACATACAGCTATTGAGGTTCAGGGTTATTTAACCCGACTCTCTCTAATCTGCCTGTGGTTCGAAAACTTTGGCTCCACAGGCAGATGCAGAACACCAACGCATTAATTCAAACGGTTCAAGGGGCTTCGGCCCCGTTTTCCGCAGAGGGTGGCGACAACCCGCGCCTTGTTCCCCGATCTTTGACCAGCCGTCAGAAGGCAGCTGTCGTCGTGCGCCTGTTGTTGAACGAAGGCGCCGATCTTCCGTTGGAGGAACTTCCCGATGACCTGCAAGAAAAACTGACACACCAATTGGGGGAAATGGGCCTTGTGGACCGGGTGACTCTGGGTGCTGTGGCACAGGAATTCAGCGAAGCCCTGGACAATGTCGGTCTGGCCTTTCCACATGGGCTTGCCGGAGCCTTGGATGCCGTCAGCGGAAAGATCACGCCCGCGACAGCGGCGCGTTTGCGCAAAGTTGCCGGAGTTCGCCAGATCGGTGATCCCTGGCAAAGGTTGCGCGACATTCCGGCCCAGGACCTTGCGGCCATGGCACAGGCGGAAAGCACTGAAGTTGCAGCTGTGATGCTTTCAAAAATGGATACAGCACAGGCGGCACAGATGCTGGGCCACATGCCGGGTCCGGTGGCGCGGCGGATCACCTACGCAATTTCGAAAACAGCAAATGTCACACCCGAAGCGGTTGAGCGGATCGGCTGGTCACTGGCTGCTCAGCTGGATCAGCGGCCTGTTCAGGCCTTCAATGACGGTCCGGGCGCGCGGGTGGGTGCAATTCTGAACCAGTCTGCGTCCGCCACGCGCGACGACCTGCTGAACGCGCTGGATGAGGACGACGCCGATTTTGCCGATCTGGTGCGCCGCTCGATCTTTACCTTCGCCCATATCTCCAGCCGGATTTCCCCACGTGATGTTCCAGCCATATTGAGGGAAGTCGATCAGCCTGTTCTGGTCGCGGCCCTTGCTGGTGCCGCCGCGGATGATGACAAGGCATCTGTCGAGTTTCTGCTGTCGAATATCTCCTCCCGCATGGCAGAAAACCTGCGCGAGGAAATCGCGGAACGCGGGCGGGTCAAGCAATCTGAGGCCGAAGATGCCATGACCCAGATCGTTGGGGCGGTTCGTACCTTGTCTGACGCCGGAACAATTACGCTGATTGAAAAGGAAGACGACGAAAACACGGGTTGAGGCAGGAACAGGCGCACCCGCCAGATCGTTAGGGCAGCCATTTCGCCAGAGTGCTTGAGGTTACGGGTACCGGGTTGTATGTCTGAGGCAACATTTCGCAACACGCGGTGAGACACCTCCATGCCCGTCGAAAAGTCGGAGCTCAGCCGGTTTGAGCTTGGAAAATACTATGTCGCCAATCTGCTCCTGCAGGGAATCATCGGCGCTATGCGCCTGCTTCCTTATGAAAGGCGCATAGCAACCATGGGTGCAATTATGAAAACCCTTGCACCCGTCGTTGGATTTCGCACCCGTGTCCGCCGGAATCTAAAGCTCACCTGCCCTGAATTGTCTGATGCCGAGATCACAAAGATCTATCGTGACGTGTCGGATAATGCTGGTCGGGCAATTATGGAGCATTTTTCACCCGAAGGTTTCATCGAACGTCAGGTGAACGCCAAGATATCCGGGCCCGGTATTGATGCGTTTGACGCCGCGATTGCCGAAGGGCGCCCGGTGATGATGATCACTGCGCATTTCGGTCACTATCTGGCCGCGCGTGTTGCCCTGCAGAAACACAGCGGCAAGCCGATTGGATGCCTCTACCGGCGGATGGCCAATCCCTATTTCAACGACGCTTATGTCGAGGCTTTTTACAAAACCGGCGCACCGATGTTTGAACAGGGGCGGCGCGGTATGGTCGAAATGGTCCGGTCACTCAAGAACGGTGGAATCATTGCCATCGTGTCCGACCTGCATGCACTGGGGGGCGAAGAGCTGACATTCTTTGGCAAGCCTGCCGTGACATCCGTGCTGAACGCAGAGCTGGCCATCAAATACAAGGCCGTACTGATACCGTGCTATGCCGTGCGCCAGCCAAACGGCATCGACTTTGAAATCATCCTGCATGATCCCGTTCCGCACACGGACCCAAAGACGATGACCCAGTTCACCAATGACGATCTGGAACAGATCGTGCGGCAGCATATGGGACAGTGGTTCTGGATCCACCGGCGTTGGAAAAGCTGGAACGGCCTTGGCGTTCAACCGGACGACATGCCCTGATCATTTGGCCCAAGTCGCGGCAACAATTGGCCCGTGACCGGCCCTTTGCACAAGCACAACGGCTGGCAAGTCTGGTTCCAGCTGCGCCGAGTAAGTCTGCGGCGCTTTCCCGTCCCACCGGCCTGCAATCTGCCATGTCTCAACAACATTGGCATAATCCAATTCCCGCCCGGCTAGTTCACCACGGCGGATCGAGGCATGGCGCAGAGGCGAATACTGAACGATACGCACGTCATAGATCTCACCTGCGGGCAATTCCACAGGCGTCACACTCACGGTCACTTCGTCAGCGTCTCGGGTTGCTGTCACCGCTGCCTCGGGGGCGGCCTTTAGATGCGCATCAATCAGACGGTCGAGCTCCTGAGCCTGAGCGCCGACAATATCGTGCTGACCATTTATGATCATCTGGGGCGTATAGATCATGGATTTTCCGTTTTCGCGGGCATAGGCCCGTTGCCGGAGCGTGTGATCAGGATCGGCATATTCGTCCTTCCAGCCGATGTAATCCCAATAGTCGACATGCAACGCCAGCCCGATGACATCGTCGCGTTTCGCCAGCTCATGCATGATCCGATCTGCCGGCGGGCAAGACGAACACCCCTGTGAGGTGAACAGCTCAACCACCACAGGATCCCCACCGGCCATGGGCTGGGTGGCGAGCAGGCAGGATATCAGGGCGGTCAAAGCAGCGGGTCTGAACATCAAAACTCTCGGATAAAGCGGGTGTTCTCTGGGATAGCCGTTTTGCCCTTCAACCGCCAATCAACGTTTCTTGAGGGCGGTATCTGCAATTCTCCGCCTAAATGTGTGCAATGGTATACAAAATTACAAATCCAGTGTCATTGAACCTTGAACCAACGGCTTGGGTGATGCAGATAACACTCAGCGATGCCCGAAATCCAAGTCATTTGAGAAGGGAGGCCACCAGATGCCCATTAAAGTCGGACAGGATACCGCCAAGACACGCCGCAGCCTGAACGTGAATGGCAAATCCATTTCCTACTATTCGATCCCCGCCGCGCAGCAGGCCGGTTTGGGTGATTTTTCCAACCTTCCTGCCGCGTTGAAAGTCGTGCTGGAAAACATGCTCCGATTTGAAGACAGCGGCTTTTCGGTCTCGGTCGATGACATCAAAGCATTTGCCGAATGGGGTGCCAATGGCGGCAAGAACCCGCGCGAGATTGCATACCGCCCTGCCCGCGTGCTGATGCAGGACTTCACCGGTGTTCCAGCGGTGGTCGATCTGGCCGCCATGCGCGACGGGATCAAGGGCCTGGGCGGCGACGCACAGAAGATCAACCCGTTGAACCCGGTCGATCTGGTTATCGACCACTCGGTCATGATCGACGAGTTCGGGAACCCGCGTGCGTTCCAGATGAACGTCGACCGCGAATACGAGCGCAACATGGAACGTTATCAGTTCCTGAAATGGGGTCAGAACGCGTTCAACAATTTCCGCGTTGTGCCTCCCGGCACCGGTATCTGTCATCAGGTGAACCTGGAATATCTGGCACAGACTGTCTGGACTGACACCGATCAGAACGGCGAAGAAGTTGCCTATCCTGACACACTGGTTGGCACTGACAGCCACACCACCATGGTCAACGGCATGGCCGTTCTGGGGTGGGGCGTTGGCGGGATTGAGGCCGAAGCCGCAATGCTGGGTCAGCCGATCTCGATGCTGATCCCTGAGGTGATCGGTTTTGAGTTAACCGGCTCGATGGTCGAAGGCACCACCGGTACAGACCTTGTTCTGAAAGTTGTCGAAATGCTGCGTGCCAAGGGCGTGGTGGGCAAATTCGTCGAATTCTATGGCGAAGGGCTGGACCGCCTGCCGCTGGCTGACCGTGCAACCATCGCCAATATGGCGCCGGAATACGGAGCGACATGCGGCTTCTTCCCGATCGACGGAGAAACCCTGCGCTACATGCGCAACACCGGCCGCGACGAAGACCGCATCGCGCTGGTCGAAGCCTATGCCAAGGAAAACGGGTTTTGGAGAGGCCCGGACTATGCGCCGATCTACACTGACACTCTGTCACTGGACATGGGCACAATCGTTCCTGCAATTTCAGGCCCGAAACGCCCGCAGGACTACGTCGCGCTGACCGGCGCCAAGGCCGCTTTCACCAAGGAAATGGAAGAGACCTTCAAGCGCCCCATGGGCAAGGAAGTCGCCGTCAAGGGCGAAGACTACACCATGGAGTCGGGCAAGGTTGTAATTGCTTCGATCACCTCCTGTACCAACACGTCGAACCCTTACGTGATGATCGGTGCAGGCCTTGTGGCTCGCAAAGCCGCAGCTCTGGGTCTGAACCGCAAACCTTGGGTTAAAACCTCGCTGGCACCCGGTTCGCAGGTTGTATCTGCTTATCTTGAGGCCGCTGGACTGCAAGAAGATCTGGACAAGGTCGGTTTCAACCTTGTTGGGTACGGCTGCACCACCTGCATCGGCAACTCGGGCCCGATCCAGAAAGAAATCTCGGAAGCCATTGCCGAGGGCGATCTGGTCGCCACGTCGGTTCTGTCCGGCAACCGGAACTTCGAAGGCCGTATCTCACCGGATGTCCGCGCAAACTACTTGGCTTCGCCGCCGTTGGTTGTTGTCTATGCGCTGGCAGGTACGCTCGACATCGATCTGACGTCCGAGCCCATCGGTCAGGACAAGGATGGCAACGACGTCTTCATGAAGGACATCTGGCCAACCCAAAGCGAAATCGCGGAACTGGTCGAAGCAACCGTAACCCGCGAAGCGTTCCAGTCGAAATATGCGGATGTCTTCAAGGGGGATGAGAAATGGCAAAGCGTCGAGGTTCCGCAACAGGAAACCTATGACTGGCCGCCAACGTCGACCTACATCCAGAACCCGCCCTATTTCCAGGGTATGGGGGCGGAACCGGGCACGATCTCGAACATCGAAGGCGCCAAGGTTCTGGCCATTCTGGGCGACATGGTGACCACCGACCACATCTCACCTGCGGGATCATTCGCAACCACGACGCCGGCTGGCAAATATCTGACCGACCGTCAGGTTCAGCCACGTGAATTCAACTCATACGGCTCGCGACGGGGCAATCACGAAGTCATGATGCGCGGTACCTTTGCCAATATCCGCATCAAGAACGAGATGTTGGACGGAGTTGAAGGCGGATATACCAAAGGTCCGGATGGTGAACAGACTTCGATCTACGATGCCTCGATGGCCTATCAGGCCAATGGCACTCCGCTAGTCGTGTTTGGTGGCGAACAATACGGCGCAGGCTCAAGCCGCGACTGGGCGGCCAAGGGCACCGCACTGCTGGGCGTCAAAGCCGTGATTGCAGAAAGCTTTGAGCGAATCCACCGGTCTAATCTGGTTGGCATGGGCGTTATCCCGTTCGAATTCACCGGTGGAGATACCCGCATAACCCTGGGTCTGAAGGGGAACGAAACCGTCTCGATCCACGGTCTGGATACGGTCGAGCCGTTGCAGATCGTGCCCTGCACCATCACCTACGCAGATGGGGCTGAGACGACCATCCAGTTGAAATGCCGGATCGATACCGCGCCTGAGATCGAATACATCGAAAACGGTGGCGTGCTTCAATACGTGCTGAGGAATCTGGCGAAGGCCAACTAAGCCTGACCAGTCTGGACAAATGACAAGGGCGCCTGCGGGGCGCCCTTTCCTTTTCTGTATTTCAGTATCCCGTTCACGCATTTTTAAATGGATTCCTTGACCCTGCTACAAAAACCGGAGACGCGTATGCAGGAAGTCGTCATTGTCAAATCCACTCCCCTGCCGGGGAAATTCGCGGCGCTTGCCAAACTGATCGGGGATCTGGTTGCCGAAACCCGAAAATTCCCCGGATGTCGTGCCGCTTATCTTCTGCTCTCGCCCGCAAACAACGAACAAGTCGTTGTTCACATCTGGGAAAACCCCGACGCGCTTGAAGCCTACCTGAACTGGCGTGCCGACAAAGGCGATTTTCTGCGAATCAACGAGTTTCTTGAGGTCGAGCAGGATTTCCAAACCTACCAGCTCGCCTGAACCAGAGGTTGAAAGGCCCTACTCAGCCGCTTTCTCAAGCGCAGGCCGGATGGTGTTTTCAATGACACGTTGCGTGATCGGGCCTGCAAAGCGCAGAATGATCGTTCCATCACCGTCGATCACGTAGGTCTCGGGAACACCGTACAAGCCCCAATCAATCGCCATGCGGCCCTGTTCGTCGCGGCCCATGGCGACGTAAGGATCGCCAAGATCAGCCAGAAAAGCCTCGGCACTGCTCAGCTTGTCTTTGTAGTTGATGCCATAAACAGGGATGCCTTCCGCTGCCAGCGCTTCGAGATTGGGGTGCTCGACGCGGCATGGGGCGCACCAGCTGGCCCAATAGTTGACCAGCTTGACCTCTCCGTCCCGCAGCGTTTCATCGTCGAACGGCGTCTTTCCCGGAAACTCGGTGAGAACCACGGGCGGCGCCGGTTGGCCTTCGCGGGCCGAGGGCAAAGCGTTGGGATCTTCGCGAAACATGCCGATGCCTGCGAGAACCGCGAATGCGCCAAATATCAGAGGTGGCGCAATCATCAGGGGCGAGATTTTAGCCATTGCGCGACATCCTCTGTTCGACCTTTTCCATTTCCGCACGCACCTTGCGCCCGCGCATCACGCTGAACGCAACCAGCGCCACGATAAGGGCAATGGAAACAGCATAAGACGACAAAACAGCGTCTGCATATTTTCCAAGATCGGGGATCATCCGCCCACCCTTTCCCGTGCCTGTAACGCCTTAATACGACGGGCGCGAATTTCCGTTCCGGTGCGGTACAACACCAAGGCGATGAACAGCAGAACAAATCCGATGATGCAGGCCAGCAGAGGGTAGAAAAAGACATTGCTGACTTTCTCTTCCGTATCCGCCCCGGTAACGGCCCCGGCCCGCATGACCGATGCGCCCTGATGCAGGCCCTGATTCCAGAAATTCACCGCATACCGGCTGAGGATCGCAAAGACCGACCCCACCAAGCACAAAACCGAGGTCAGATCGGCTGCGGTATCAGGGTCCTCAATAGCTTCCCACAAGGCGACATAGCCAAGGTAGAACAGAAACAGGATCAGAAACGATGTCAGGCGCGGATCCCAGGCCCACCATGTGCCCCACATGGGCTGTCCCCAGATGGCCCCCGTCAGCAGCGCAATCAGGGTCATTACAATCCCGATCGGCGCAGCAGCCCGTGCCGCAAGCGCGCTGACATGGTGGCGACGCACCAGCCAGACCAATGAGGTGGCCAGCATCATCAGCCAGCAATTGATCGCCATCAGGGCCGCCGGAACATGCAAATAGATGATCTTGACCGTCGACCCCTGCTTGTAGTCGTCCGGTGTAAAGAAAAAGCCCCAAGTCAGACCGACAACGATGCAGAGGATCGAGACGATCCAGAAAAACGGCAGGACCCGTTCGCTGGTTTCAAGAAACTTGCGCGGGTTGGCATATTCCCAGAGGGCGTTGGCTTTGGCTGCGATTGACATGGGCCCTATCTAGTCCGAGTTGGGGTGGTTCTCAATTGACATCCATCAAACTTGTCGCGGTTCACCGCAGATTGATACGTAGCACGGCAGCGCTGGCAAAGGGCAACAATGCGATGGTTGCCGCCGTGATCCCGGCCAGCATCAGCAGTGGCGTCTGCACTTCCATCCCTGTTGCTCCACGCCGGGCAACTTCGGCCCCGAAAATCAGGGTGGGGACGTAAAGCGGCAACACCAGAAGCGACAGCAATAGCCCGCCACGTTTCAGACCAACGGTGAGCGCAGCACCAAATGTCCCGATGACGCTCATGGCCGGGGTACCGATCAGGAGCGAGATCACCAGCCAGAAAAACCCCGGCATCGGCAGGTTCAAAAGAACACCCAGAAACGGCGCGGCCAGAACCAGCGGCAGACCAGTGGTCAGCCAGTGGGCCAGCGCCTTGACTGTGACAACCGATTCAAGCGGCAGCGGTGCCGTGGCCAGCAGGTCAAGCGAGCCGTCTTCCCAGTCCAGTGCCAGCAGGCGGTCAAGCGACAGAAGGCAGGCCAGCAAGGCCCCCAGCCAGAGCACACCGGGCGCAATCGTGGACAGCAGCGAGGATTGCGGCCCCACGGCAAATGGCACCATCACAGTCACGATCAGGAAAAAGGCCAGACCCAGCCCAAACCCGCCGCCTGCGCGGAAAGCCAGTTTCAGGTCGCGCAGCAACAGGGCGATCACAGGAAACCTCCGTCGAAATCGTCGATGGGTTTGGGTTTGGCCTTGTTAGGACCGACGTCCAGAACCTCGCCATCAAGGCCAAGGTCGATATGGGTCGCGATCAGGGCTGACCCGCCCTGCTCCAGATGTGCCCCCACCGCATCGGCAAACATTTGCACCGCGTTCCTGTCCAGCGAGACGGTCGGTTCGTCCAGCATCCAGATTGGCCGCCCTGTGACCAGCATCCGCGCCAGCCCCAACCGCCGTTTCTGGCCCGCCGACAGATTGCCGGCGTGACGGTCGGCGAGTTCGTTCAACTCAAAAGCGTCCAGCGCCGGCTGGATGTCATATGTACCAAAGACCGCTGCCCAGAATGTCAGGTTTTCAGTCACCGACAATGTCGGTTTGAGCCCGTCCGAATGGGACGCGTAGGCGATCCGGTCCTCGGCCCCTTCGATCTTGCCTTCCAGCGGAGGCTGCAAGCCAGCCAACGTGCGCAGAAGCGTCGTTTTGCCGATCCCGTTTGGGCCCCGCAGGATCAGAGCCTTGCCCGGCGACAGCTGAAAGCTGAGGCCCTCAAGGACGGGAACACCGCCACGTGTGATCGACAGATCTGTTACAGTCAAAGTCATGAGACCCGCTTAGCGGATTGTCCGCAGGGGCAAAAGGCGAGATTTGCCGCAGGATGCCAGCGCACCACAGCTGGCACATGTCGGAGTGAGGGGCCAGCCCCTCACACTCCCCGGGATATTTTTGGCCAGATGAAGAGAATCCCGTCAGACAGGGATCAGGGCAAGTGCGATGCGGCGACCTTCGGCGAGCAGCACATTGTAGGTGCGGCAGGCGGCGGGGGAGTTCATGATTTCAACACCAAGTCCGACATTTTCCAACTCAACCCGTAGCGATTGGGGGATGTGGGCCATGTCTGCGCCCGTGCCGATAAGCAGGACGTCGATCCTGCCCGCCAGGTCCAGAAGGGGGTGTCGGTCGTCATAGCCGCCCCACTCTGCCGGGCCTGCCGGGCCTGTCAGGACAGCGCCGTGGAAGACATCGCCGCCAATTCGAAAAAAACCGGGGCCATAACCGTCTATGGGTTTGGCATCTGTAAAAGTAATCTGATTCAGACGCATGATGTCCCTTCTTCAATCCAGAAGCGGCAGTCCGGAAATGACCGCAATCAGGATGACCGAATAGGCCGCGAGGCGGTAGATCCGTTCCAGTTTCGGGTCGAACAATGCTTTGCCGATAAGCGTAGTGATCAGATAAGGCACACACAGCAGCAGGACAATCCATAGGATCGACAAATCTGCGGCACCGCTGATGAGGATGTTGAAAACGATGACAACGTCGAGCAATGCCAGAAAAATGATGGTGTTGGCACGAATCTTGCGCACATCTGTGGAACTGGCCAGATAGAACACGATGACAACCGGGCCGGTCAGCCCGGTCATGCCGCCGACAACGCCTGCGCTACCGCCGATGGCGAGACGTCCGGGCAGTCCCAGTTTACCCTCCCACCGCCAGCCAGTAACCACGGCCAGCAGGGTCAGACCGGTAATGCCGCAAACAACCCAGCGCAGCGCAACCGAGTCCACCTGCACCATGATCCACAGCCCCAGCGGCACGGTTATCGTTGCGGCAAAGCCCAGAGTGCTGATTTCGACCTTGTCACAATCCCGCCACGCCTGCGGAGCCAAGGCAAAGGTTGATGCAATACCGGTGGCGGCCATCAGAAAGACCACTTCTGCAATAGGCAGGAACTGGGTCGCCACCGGCACAAAGATCATCGCGGTGCCAAAACCTGTGAAGCCGCGGACAAGTCCCGCGGCTCCGATGGTAAGGATCAGCCAAGTGAGGCCCGGCAGGGCCAAGGCCTGTTGTAGAGCCTCAGGCATCAATATTGGCAAACTGGTTGCCCGCCGTATTCGACGGTTTGGACCAGTCGCGCTTGACCCCCAGCCACAGCAGGATGGTTGAGGCCACGAAGACCGACGAATAGGTCCCGACAACGACACCCCAGATCATCGCGAAGACAAATCCGCGGATGACGTCCCCACCCAGCAGATAAAGCGAGATCAGCGCCAGTAAAGTTGTGACCGAGGTCATCACCGTTCGGCTCAGGGTTTCGTTGATCGATACGTTCAGAACCTCTTTCAGGTCCTTCTTTTTGTATTTCCGCAGATTCTCGCGCACCCGGTCGAAGACGACAACCGTGTCGTTCAGCGAATAGCCGACGATGGTCAGCAGCGCCGCGATGATCGCCAGATCGAAGCGGATTTGCAGTTCCGAGAAGATGCCGATGGTCAGGATCACATCGTGCACCAATGCGGCAACTGCCCCCAGTGCAAACTGCCATTCAAAGCGCAGCCAAATGTAGACAAGAACGGCGCCGATGGCCAAGACAACCGCGATAACAGCAGTCTGGATCAGCTCGCCCGACACTTTTGGGCCAACGGATTCGACGCTTTCAAAGGGCAGTTTTAGTCCGGGGTCTGCGGCAGCCAGCGCTTCGCCGACCTGGGTGATCACATCTGCGGTGACCGCTTCGGCGTCTTCCTGAGCCTGAATACGGATCATCGCGACATTTTCATCGGGACCGAAGCTTGGATCAAAAATCTCGGTGATAGTGACGTCACCCAGTTGCAGCGGAGACAAAGCATCGCGGTATACACCCACGTCGATTGCATGATTGCTTTGGGTCCGGATCGTGGTTCCACCGCGGAAATCGATGCCGAAGTTCAGCCCCTGCAGCAGAAATGAGGTGAACGCAATCACCATCATCAGGCCGGAGATTCCAAGCCAGATTTTCCAACGATTGAAGAAGTCGAACGAGGTGTTCTGCGGTACGAGTTTCAGTCTCATGTCAAACCTCGATCGTTTTCGGTCGGCGGCGTTCGAACCACATGACAACCATCAGGCGCGTCACGAAGATCGCGGTGAAGACGGATGTCAGGATACCCAGGCCCAGAGTGATCGCGAACCCGCGCACAGGGCCGCTGCCCATGGCAAACAGGATAACGGCGGTGATGAAAGTGGTTATGTTGGCGTCCAGAATGGCCGACAACGCCTTTTCATAGCCCAGATCGATGGCGCGGGCCGGACCTCTGGCGGATTTCAGTTCTTCGCGGATGCGCTCAAAGATCAGCACGTTGGCATCCACTGCCATACCGACCGTCAGAACGATCCCCGCAATCCCCGGCAGTGTCAGTGTTGCGCCGATCAGGGACAGCAAGCCGAACAACAGGCCCACGTTGATGATCAGCGCGATATTGGCGAAGACACCGAACAGGCCATAGCTGAGCGCCATGAATACCAGCACCGCGACAAAGGCCACGATTGTGGCAACTTTACCTGCGTCGATACTGTCCTGCCCCAGTTCGGGGCCGATGGTGCGTTCTTCCAGGAATTCTAGCCCTGCAGGCAAAGCACCGGCACGCAGCAGGACGGCCAGATTGGTGCTTTCCTCAACGGTGAAGTTACCGGTGATGATGCCCGACCCGCCCGGGATATGGCTTTGGATCACGGGGGCCGAGATCACTTCGTCATCCAGCACGATGGCAAAGGGTGCGCCGATGTTGTCACGGGTATAATCCCCGAACTTGCGCGCACCGGATGTGTTGAACCGGAAGTTGACCGCAGGGCGGCCGTTCTGATCGAAGGACGGCTGGGCGTCGACCAGTTCCTCTCCTGTCACGACCGGAGCGGATTCGATGTTGTAATAAACTTCGTTTTCGTCAATCGACGGCACGATTTTTTCACCGACGCCTGCGACGGCATCCGGATCGGTTCCGCGCCCGACAACCGGATTAAACGTCAACTGTGCCGTTGTTCCGATGATTTCCTTAAGTTCGCCCGCACTGCCGATACCCGGCACCTGAATCAGGATTCGATCCGTCCCCTGGCGCTGGATTGTGGGCTCTCGCGTACCGACTTCGTCGATCCGGCGGCGGATGATTTCCAGCGCCTGACGCACCGTGCGATCATCCGAGGCCAGTTTTTCTGCCTCGGACAGTTGAACAACAATCGTGTCGCCATCCGCACGGGCTTCGATATCTGTGGCACCTACACCTGTCAGTGTCTGCACCTGCCGGGCCAGACCGCGAACAACCTCCAACGCCTGTGGCATTCCTTCGGGCTGGCTGATGCGCACGCGAATCTCATCCGCGGCCGAGTCCTGACGGCGGATGGTTCCCACCGTGGCACGTTCATCGCGCAGCGCGTCGCGGATTTCCGGCCACATCGCCTCCATCCGGGATTCGTAGACGTCCTGCACCTGAACTTCAGCCAGCAGATGCGCACCGCCGCGCAGGTCGAGGCCAAGATTGACCAGGGATGACGGCAGCCAGTTCGGCCATTGCGCGGCTTCAGCCTGTATCTGCGGCGTGTCATTGCCCAGCTCGATCGCAGCCTTGGCGTCGTTGGATTGCTCGACCCGCGTGTAAAACGCGTTTGGCAGGGCCATGAGCAGACCGGTCACGCAGACCAGCCAGATCAGAACCCGCTTCCAGGTATCAAATTGCAGCATTACCCTGCCTTTTCAAGGAATTGTCGCGCGAAGTTACTTCGCCGGCTCGGTCTTGTTAAGAACCTGGGCGATGGTCGATTTGACCACGCGAATCTTGACGCCCTCGGCGATTTCGACCTCGATCTCGTTATCGCCTTCCTTGACCTTCGATACCTTGCCGATCACGCCGCCTTGCGTGATCACCTGATCACCCCGACGCACGGCATCAACCATGGCCTGATGTTCCTTCATCTTCTTTTGCTGCGGACGGATCAGCAGGAAATACATGATCGCGAAGATCAGGATCAGCGGGAGAAACTGGGCGATTGCGCCACCATCCATGGGACATTCCTTTGTTCTAGTCTTGCGGCACAGTTCCGCAAATTTGGGCGGAACCTATGCTTTGAAATGTCGGTTTGCAAGCAAAGGCGGTCATGTAACCCACTTGAATACAGGCATGTCCCGGCAACTACGGGCAAAGCGTTGCAGATATGTCCTAGGAACATAACCGAAACCGGGTATAGTTTATCTGAAGGGGGACACATGACACGGCCACTCAAGCCTTTCCTTTCGTTGCTTTATTTACTGACTGCCCTGTCGGTGAGCGTGTGGCTGTCTGGTGCGGCCTTGTCGCAGGAAGCACCCGCTGAATCGCCCCTGTCCGAGACTTCGGAATCGGACACGTTCATGGCCCCGGTCATCGTGGACGGGGACGTTCTGTTTCAGGTGCGAGGATCAAGCGCTCTGCCTGCTCCGGAGCGCGCCGAGGACGTACAGAACAAGATCATTGCGGTTGCGGAAGCGTCGGAAGCACCTTTGGTCGAGATCACATATGAAGAGACCGAATTTGGCATCTGGATTCTGGCCGATGGCCAAAGAATCTCGATCGTTACTAAAGCTGACTCTGAACTGGATCAGATGGAACTAAGTGTTCTGAGCGTTTTGCATGGCAATGCGATCAAACAATCCATTGAGGCGTATCGAGCCAACCGAACCGATCAGGCGCGCGTTTCCGGTGCTATCGAAGCGGCTGCCTGGACGTTGGGATTTGCCCTGTTTGTTGTCACAATCCTGTGGCTGCACCGTCGGATCAGGCGTCGCACATTGAAGCTGGTAAAACGCTACTTAAAGGATGTCGAAACGGCGACAGCCAAAAGCGTTCAGGCCGAAGCAATCGCGGCCCTTATCCGCTATGGTCTGAACTTCGTGCTGCTGATCATCTTCTTTCTCGGTTTCTACTATTACCTGTCCTTTGTTCTTTTGGCTTTTGCGGAAACCAGATATTTCGCACAGCTTCTGCTAACCTATCTGACCGAGCCGGTGCTGCTTATCTTCCGGGGCATCCTCAGCTATATCCCCAATCTGATTATGCTGGGCCTGATCACATGGGTCACGCTGTATATCATCAAAGGTCTGCGCGTGTTCTTTGATGCGGTCGAAGCCGGTTCGTTCGAAATGGGTGATTTCGAAAAACACTGGGTCAACCCGACGTTCAACATTGCCCGTGTCGTCGTTATTCTGATCGCGCTGGTTTTTGCGGTTCCCTATATTCCGGGCTCAGACTCGGCCGCGTTCCAGGGGTTAACCCTTCTGGTCGGCGCCATGCTGTCTTTGGGCGCGAATTCAGTCGTGTCCAACATGCTGGCCGGGCTGTTTGTGATTTACCGCAGGTCTACCTCAATCGGCGACCGTATCCAAATCGGAGACCATATCGGCGATGTCGTTCAGATCAAACTGATGGAGACCCATCTTAAGTCGATCAAGAACGAACTGATTTCAATCCCCAATGCACAGTTGATGAATTCAGATGTCGTGAACTTTTCGAAGAAAACTGATGGTAACGGGCTGTTGCTGCACACGACCGTTGGCATCGGCTACGAAGAACCCCCTGAAAAGGTTGAGGCGATGCTGATTGAGGCCGCCAACCGCACCAAAGGTATCAAGGCCAATCCTGAACCTTTTGTGCTGTGGACGGCGTTGGCCGATTACGCGATCAACTATCAGATCAACGGCTATACCACCCGCGGCAGCATCATTCCCAAAATCCGTTCGGACCTGCATCGAAACATTGTTGCGGTATTTAACGAAAACAATGTGCAGATCATGACGCCTTCTTATGTGGCTGACCCGCCTGAGCCTAAAATACCGGCCGGGGCATGGGAGGGCCATCTGGCGCATGAAACCCACGAAGACGCTGATAAGACGTAACCGGTGCTACACCCTGCCCCGCAGATGGTGCATAAGCGGGTTCAGTGATTCACGCATTCAAGGATCTGAGACATGCACGACATCCGCGCCATTCGCGAAAACCCTGCCGCTTTCGACGCCGCCTTAGCGCGCCGTGGGGACGCGCCGGTGTCGTCAGATCTGCTGAGGCTGGACGAAAGCCGGCGTGCCAAGATTCTGGCTGCCGAAACCGCACAGGCCGAACAAAACAAGGCCAGCAAGGAAGTCGGTGCAGCCAAAGGGCGCGGCGACGAGGCTGAATTCGAACGCCTGCGCGCGCTGGTCGCCGAGAAAAAGGCCGAAGTCGCCCGGATGCAGACCGAGGCCAAGGATCTGGATGCCTTGCTAACCGATCAACTGGCCCGCATCGCCAACCTGCCCGCCGATGACGTACCGCAAGGCGCGGACGAAAACGACAATGTCGAAGCCAACCGCTGGGGCACCCCGCGCGATTTCAGCTTTGCACCGAAAGAGCACTACGACATTCCCGCCGTCGCAGCCGCAATGGATTTCGAAACCGCCGCTAAAACCAGCGGCAGCCGGTTTGTGAACCTGTCCAAGGGGGTTGCCCGGCTCCACCGTGCGCTGGCCCAGTTCATGTTGGACACACATATCGACAAGAACGGGCTGACAGAAATGCAGACACCGGTTCTGGTTCGGGATGAGGCGATGTATGGCACTGATAAACTGCCTAAATTCGGTGACGACAGCTATCAGACGACCAATGGCTGGTGGTTGATCCCAACCTCCGAGGTCACGCTGACTTATTCAGTGGCTGGTGACATTCTTGAAGAGGCTGCGCTGCCCATCCGTATGACCGCCCATACTGTCTGTTTCAGATCCGAGGCCGGAAGTGCGGGCAAGGACACCGCAGGGATGCTGCGCCAGCACCAGTTCGAAAAGGTCGAGATGGTCTCGATCACCCATCCCGACGCGTCAGACGATGAGCAAAAGCGCATGTTGCGCTGCGCCGAGGATCTGCTGGAACAGCTGGGTATTCCCTATCGCACTGTTGTTTTGTGCACCGGTGATATGGGCTTTGGCGCGCGCCGCACCTATGACATCGAAGCGTGGCTGCCCGGACAGGACACCTATCGCGAGATCAGCTCGGTCTCGACCACAGGTGCGTTTCAGGCGCGTCGGATGAATGCCCGTTTCCGGCCTGAAAGTGGTGGCAAACCCGAATTTGTTCATACTCTGAACGGTTCCGGCCTGGCTGTCGGACGTTGCCTGATCGCAGTTCTGGAGAATGGGCAGAATGAAGATGGCACTGTTTCGCTGCCCGAGGTACTTGGCCCCTATCTGGGCGGCAAGCTGACCCTGCAACTTGACGGTACTTTGGCCTGACACACAAAACCGGCACCGTCAGGCACCGGTTAGGACATCAACTGAAGGCGAAGAGGTTTTACTTCTTCGCTTTTTTCTTGTCCTTCTTCTTTCCGCCTTTCTTGCCGTCTTTCTTTTTTCCGTCCTTTTTTGACTTTTTGTCCTTTTTGGACTTGGCTTTCACCTTGTCTTTGGCCTTGGAAAAGGCGGCTTCCATCTCTTTGCGCTTCTTCGCGGCTTTTTCGGCCTTAGCCTTGGCTTTGGCCTTTTTCTTTTCAGCAGTCTCGGCTTTTTCGGCGGCTGCTTTTTCTTCTGCTGCCTTGCGTGCGGCTTCCTCGACCCGTTTCTCGGCTGCGGCTGCGGCGATTGTTTTGCGTGGCGCGGCTTTGCGTGCGGTCGGTCTGCGCGTCGCGGGCGTCCGGGCCGCAGTTCGGCGTGTTGCCGGTTTCGCAGCAGGCGGTTTTGCAGCAACGGCATCTTTGGCAGATGCAATCAAAACCAACGCGCGCGCCTCACCGATCCGAGGGACCTTGACCAAATCAGCAGGAGTGGCCTTGGCTATCGCCTCGGCCGTCTTGAAGCCATTGGCAACAAGGGCCTGGCCAAGTGCCTCTCCTACACCTTTTATGTCGGTCACAGCGGTCATTCTGGGTCCTTTCTCTGTCTGATTACTGGCTCGTATATACAAAAGATACACGGGCCCGCAAGCTGTGTGGTGGTCGTCCCTGTTCTGCCAGCTTAGTTATGGGCAAGACCAGCGGCTCGGTTGTTTCTCGGAAAGGGTACAAGGCGCTTGGCATCTTCGTCCCATAGCTTCAGGTTCAATGCCGCCACGGCCTCGGGAAACTTGATCCGGCGGGGGGTATATTCCGGCGGCAGGTTATAGTGGCAGGCACGCAGGCGATATGATGGGATACGCGCGTTGAAATGGTGGATATCATGCAACGTGATGCAAGCCACAGCCATATCGAACCACCATCCGAAATCCAGCGCGGATGACCCCTCAAGCGCTGCTGTCTGAGGGTTCAAATCGGGGCGGCGATCCCAATAGGTGTCTTCGAAATTGTGCTGAAGATAAACGAGGAAGACGCCCAGCATTCCACCCAAAAAGGAAAACACCAGCCAGACCCAAATGCCCGTCATACCCGCGATCAGATACAACAATCCAAGAAAAACAACGATCGACAGGTTGTGCAACACCACACCTTTGGCGCCAAAACGCGCCGTATTCTTGGGCCAGCGGTATCGGATGAAATAGGTGAACAACGCGCCGGCCGGAACCAGGATGAACGGATTGCGATACAGCCGGTAAAACAAACGTGTTTTCCAATCAGCTGCATTCCACTCTCGCAGGGTCATCGTGTGAATTTCACCTGTCTCGCGGTGCTCAAGATTTCCGATGCCCGCATGGTGCAAATTGTGGTTCTGTTTCATCACCTCGAACGGGGCGAAAGTGAAGGGAGACAGGCCATGCCCTGCCCATTCGTTTTGCATACGTGTCTCGAACAGAGAGTGGTGCCCGCAATCATGTTGCAGCACATAAAGCCGTACTGCGGCAAAGGCGAACACGATCCCGGCGGGTATCATGATGTACCATCGATCAACAAATGTGATCGCAACGGTCAGCGACGCGAAATACACCGCAAATGTGCCAAAATAACTTGCCGCCGCCAATCTGTTGTCCTGCACCGCGTAATGTCTTGTATATTCCCTCAAATCCATCCAGCCGTCTCCTTACGATGGCCGTTCAGTTTTCTGTTCAAATCTAGGTGCGGCTAGTCCGCGTGCAAGCAGTGCTTGCCCAAACAAATGCACACGCATGAATGCTAGCGCGGAGAACAGAAACTGTCACGCCCCCGTGAGGTAAGATGCTGAAAATTGGCGCAGTTACGCGCGGCCCTTGAGATGCTTGGCCAATGCGCCCGCATTTTTCTTGCGCCGCCCCTTATACGGGTTCTTGTCGCCCTGCCCGCGCAGCGTCAGACGGATTGGGGTGCCAGGCATGTCAAAGTCCTGACGCAACCCGTTGACCAGATAGCGGGTATAGCTTTCGGGCATCTTATCGGGATGAGAACACATCACAACAAAACCCGGCGGCCGCGTTTTCGCCTGGGTCATATAGCGCAGCTTGATGCGGCGGCCCTGCGGGGCCGGCGGCGGGTGCTGTTCCAGCATGGCAGTCAGCCACCGGTTCAACGCCGCGGTTGGCACTCGGCGGTTCCAGACATCATGGGCGCGCAGGATGGCGGCGCGCAATCTCTCCAGCCCGCGACCCGTTTTTGCCGAGACGGTGACCAGAGGGGCACCGCGCAGCTGCGGCAGCAAGCGGTCGAAGGCTTCTTTCAGTTCCCGCAGCTTTTCCTGCTTGTTTTCCTCGACGTCCCACTTGTTTACAGCAACGACAACAGCCCGGCCTTCGCGTTCGGCCAAATCGGCAATTCTCAGGTCCTGTTGTTCAAATGGAATGGCTGCGTCCAGCAGTACGACGACAACCTCGGCGAACTTCACCGCGCGCAGACCGTCTGACACCGAAAGCTTTTCAAGCTTTTCCTGTACCTTCGCTTTCTTGCGCATTCCTGCTGTATCAAAGATCCGCATCGGAGTGCTTTCTCCATCCGGGTCGGCCCAATCGATCCGCAGGCTGATAGCGTCACGGGTGATCCCGGCCTCGGGCCCCGTCAACAGGCGGTCTTCGCCGATGATCTTGTTGATCAGCGTGGATTTGCCCGCATTCGGACGGCCAACCACGGCCACTTGCAAAGGCTTGGCAGCGGTGATCAGGGGCATTTCGCCCTCACCGTCTTCATCCAGCTCAATATCTGTTTCCGGGGCTTCTTCGACCTGCTTTTCCTCGGCTGCATCCGCCAATGGCATCAGCTGAGCATAAAGGTCGGTCATCCCCTCGCCATGTTCACCCGACATGCGCACCGGTTCACCCAGACCCAGATTGTATGCCTCGAGCACCCCGGCATCCGCTGCGCTGCCTTCAGCCTTGTTGGCCGCAAGGATCACGTGCTTGGACCGCTTGCGCAGGATTTCTGCAAACATCTCATCCGTGGGCGTCAGCCCGACCCGCGCGTCGATCATGAACAGGCAGACATCGGCCATGTCCACGGCGCGCTCGGTCAGGCGGCGCATCCGGCCCTGCAAACTGTCATCTGTCGCGTCTTCAAGTCCGGCCGTATCGATCACAGTAAAGCGCAGATCGCCCAGACGCCCTTCGCCCTCGCGCAAGTCACGCGTCACACCGGGCTGGTCGTCGACCAGCGCCAGACGTTTGCCTACGAGGCGGTTGAACAATGTGGATTTGCCCACGTTCGGGCGCCCCACGATAGCGAGGGTCAGCGACATGATACTCTACTTTCAAGACTCAAGTTGCGCCCTTTAACGCATCTTGCCGTCAACGGAAAGCGTGTAGATCACCTTTGGTCGAAACAACATACAGCGTCTGCCCGGCCACAACAGGGGATGCTGTTGCGCCTCCGGGAACTTCAGCCTGATGAACCAGTGTTCCGTCAACTGGATTGAAGAACCGCAGAAACCCGTCGTTGGACGCAACCACAATACGACCCCCGGCCAGAATTGGGCCGTAATGCGCAAAGATCGGTCCCCGGCGGCCACGCTTGTCCTTGACGAAGCCCGGCAGATCCTGCGCCCAGATGACAGACCCGTCCGCCGCGTTCAGACGCACCAGCTGGCTGCGATCACTGATCAGGAAGATGCTGTTGCCCGCAGGCCAGACCGTATCGACCGCACCTTCGTCTGCTGTCCACTGGCGCTCACCGGAAGCGGCATCAAATGCGACGGTCCGGCCCGAGTGATTGCCGATGTAGATACTGTTGCCGACAACCATCGGACCGCCAGTCACATCGACGATTTGCGCCGCGGCGCGCCCGCGACGCCCCCCTGCAACAGACGCGTTCCAGCGGCGGATACCACCGCGGCGGAAAGTGGCCGCCACGTCACCCGAGCCAAAGGCAAATACCGCCAGATCAGATGCGATTGCAGGCGCAGGCGCACCCAGAACGTTCCCGACGCTGGGTGTGCCTTCGAATTGCCAGGCTATGCGTCCGTCCTTGGTGTTTACAGCCCAGCCGGTTTCGTCTCCGGCCACCACGTATAACAGGCCATCATTCACCAGCGGGGCGCCGCTGCCGGTCGCTTCCAGGCGTTTTTGCCAGCGCACGGCACCCGATTTGGCGTCCAGCGCGGTCAGCCGACCGAACCCTGACGACACATAAAGGACGTCGTCGGCATAAGCCAAACCACCCCCTGTTGCATCCGAGTCGCCATCACTTGGCGGGATCAGATCGGTTTCCCATGCCAACTGCCCCTGCTGGGTGACCGCTGAAACCGTCGCCCCTGAATCCAGTGTAAAGATCAATCCGCCCGCAACCACCGGCTCGGCAGTTATGCGTTGCTTGCGCGAGTCACCCTGCCCGATCGAAACAGACCAGATCCGCTGTGGCGTCGCGCGCAAGGCGGCATGCGTGGTCCGGTACGCGGGCGTTCCCGGACTTTGGGACCAGCTGGCGTTGACCTGTTGCCCCGGCAGGCTGATCGGTTGCGAGCCGCGCTTTTCGACCGTTTCAAGATCTGAAACAGGGCGAATATCCTCGCGTTCACCGGGCAGAATGGCTTCGGGCGGTTCACAGGCCGCCAATGCGATCAGGGCCAGCGCCGCAAAAGGCATTCCCGTGCGGGAAAAAAATCTTTTTACCATGATACTCCGAACTCGCCTGTCGTTAAGTCTCTTGTCCCGCCTGGTCAGCCTTGCTGCGCCACCAATGGTTCAGGTTCCCCACCCAAAGCAATGATCATTTGCGCGGCGCGCTGTTGCAGGTCGATACCCACCTCGGCATCCTGCCGCAGCGCCTGCAACCGGTCCAGCGCAGCATCGACATTGCCGTCGGCCACGTCAATCAGGGCCAACTGTTCTTCCGCCAGCAGCCGCAGAGGAGCTCCGGGGGATGCCAACGCCTCGAACTGTTGCCGTCGATCGGCGGCAGGCAAGGTGTCACCCTGCAAAAGCAGCGATTTGAAGCTTGCAATCGCGCGGTAAATCTCGGGCAGGTCGCCCTGTACGGCCACCGCGTTCAGGCTGTTGACCGCGTCCTCTCGGGATCCGGATTCGACCTGTGACGCGGACAGCAACATATCCAGCACGGCTTTCCCGCCCGGTGACATCGCCTCTGCCTGCGCAAGACCTGCAGCCCTTGCAGCCGGGTCATTTTCGGACAACGCAGCAAGAATGGTGTCACCCAATTGCTGAGCTTGCGCCGTGTCCCGCGCCTTGCGGTATTCATTGAAAGCGGCACCGCCTACGATCAACACGACGGCGACGACACCCACCCAGCCCCAGCGGCGCAGCAACAGATAGATCCGGTCGCGGCGCACCTCTTCGGTGACCTCATCAATGAAACTGTCAATATCGCTCATCCAAGCCCCCGGGCTGTCTATCTTGTATAAGTGCGCCATGTCATACCCCGGCACCAACGCCAAGCCAAGGGTCCGATTTTGCACATTTTGACCGCTTTGCTTCCCTCTTGCGAAAAAATGCAAACCGAACTATTCAGTTCAGTATGGAAAAGATGCCGAACAGACCCCATTTCATGGCGTGACAGCCCAAGTATTAATGGCGCAGATTCTTAGGAGAAACACTGTATGCGTTTGATTTCATTCATCAACGCCCTTCTCGTGATTGTTGCACTGTATTTTCTGGTGTTTGAACGTGACACCTTGTTCGCCTTTGCCGGACGCGGTGATGCCGTGGAAGCAACACAAGACGAAGCAGCGGAAACCGATAACTCCGATATCTCTGCAGTGGGTGTTGTCGCCCTGCGCTCGCAAGCGCGTGAAATTGACAGCGCCGTGCTGCTGCGCGGTCAGACCAAGGCAAACCGGCAGGTCGAAGTACTTTCGGAAACCACGTCCACCGTTATCTCTGAACCTAAACGTAAAGGTGCGTTTGTTGAGGCGGGCGATATATTATGCGAGCTTGATCCCGGCACGCGCCCGGCACAACTGGCCGAAGCCATGGCGGGCAAACTGGAAGCCCAGAGCCGCATACCCGAAGCCGAAGCACGCCTGACAGAGGCACATGCGCTTGTTGCCGAGGCCGAGATCAATCTGACAGCCTCGCGCAAACTGGCTGAAACCGGCTATGCGTCGGAAACCCGTCGCATCTCCAGCGAAGCGGTGATGAGCTCAGCGGAAGCCGGTGTGAAAACAGCCGAAGCCGGACTGGAAGCCACGCGTGCAGGCATCGAAGCAGCCGCGGCAGCAGTCGAGGCCGCACAGCGAGAGGTTGGCCGCCTGACCATCAAAGCCCCCTTCAAGGGCTTGCTGGAAAGCGACACTGCAGAACTGGGAAGCCTGATGCAGCCTGGATCACTTTGCGCGACTGTCATTCAACTGGACCCGATCAAGCTGGTCGGCTTCGTACCCGAGACCGAAGTCAATCGGGTGCTTGTTGGGTCCGAAGCATCGGCAACACTTGTGACCGGTCGGCAACTGGGCGGTCGGGTCACGTTCCTGAGCCGGTCCGCGGACGAGACAACACGTACATTCGAGGTGGAAATCACCGTTCCGAACCCCGACTTGACCATTCGCGACGGTCAGACGGCGACAATCAGCATCGCCGCCGAGGGCGCGAAAGCCCACCTGCTGCCGCAATCGGCGCTGACTCTTAGCAACGAAGGGCAATTGGGTGTGCGCACAGTTGGCGCAGGCAACGTTGTTGACTTCATGCCAGTCCGCATCCTGCGCGACACCGCCGAAGGTGTCTGGATCGACGGTCTTCCGGAAACGGTTGATATCATCGTGGTCGGGCAGGAATTCGTGATCCGCGGTGTTACCGTTGCACCAACTTATCGGGAAGCCTCGCAATGACGGGTATCGTCGCATGGGCCGCAGGCAGGGCCCGAATGGTTATGGCGTTCATCGCCATTTCACTGGTCGTAGGCGGCTTAGCCTATGTCTCGCTTCCGAAAGAGGGTGAACCGGATATCGAAATCCCTGCCCTTTTCGTTTCGGTGCAGTTTCCCGGAATTTCAGCAGAAGACTCGGAAAACCTTTTGGTCAAGCCGATGGAGACCGAGCTGGCGGATCTCGACGGGCTCAAGGAAATGACGTCGACTGCGGCCGAAGGCTATGCCGGGGTCGCGCTGGAGTTTGAATTCGGCTGGGACAAGACCTCGATCATGGCGGACGTGCGCGATGCCATGAACACGGCCCAGGCTGATTTCCCTGAAGGTGCGGAACAATACTCGCTGACGGAAATCAACTTTTCCGAATTCCCGATCGTCATCGTCAACCTGACCGGAGCTGTTCCGGAACGCACAATGGCCCGTGTCGCCAAGGATTTGCAGGACGAGCTTGAGGCGCTGGATTCCGTTCTCGAAGCGGGTATCGCGGGCAATCGTGACGAGTTGCTTGAGGTCATCATCGACCCCCTGCGGCTTGAGGCGTACAACGTGACCGCGGCCGAGTTGATCAATGTCGTGCGAAACAACAACCAGTTGATCGCAGCGGGCGAAGTCGAAACCGCACAGGGTACATTCTCGGTCAAGATCCCATCGTCATTCAAAACGGCGCAGGATGTCTATGCCTTGCCGGTCAAGGTCAATGGCGACCGGGTTGTAACGCTGGGTGAGCTTGCACAGATCAACTACACTTTTGAAGATCGCGAAGGTACCGCCCGTTTCAACGGCGAAGCGACCGTCGCGCTGCAGGTTGTCAAACGCAAGGGATATAACCTGATCGACACCGTAACGCAGGTGAAGGAAACCATTGCTGAGGCCAAGACAAAATGGCCGCCCGAGCTTCAGGCGGCGGTCGAGCTTGGGACGTCAAACGACCAGAGCCGCATTGTCGGTTCAATGGTCAGCCAGCTTGAAGGCTCGGTTCTGACTGCAATCGCCCTGGTGATGATCGTGGTTCTGGCATCTTTGGGTACGAGGGCCGCGCTTTTGGTCGGTTTTGCGATCCCGACCTCGTTCCTTCTGTGTTTCGCGTTTCTTGCGGTCATGGGCATCAGTATCTCGAACATCGTTATGTTCGGCCTCATCCTGGCCGTGGGGATGCTGGTCGACGGTGCCATCGTGGTGGTGGAATACGCAGACAAACGCATCAAGGAAGGTGTCGGCCCGATGCATGCCTATGTCGAGGCGGCCCAACGTATGTTCTGGCCCATCGTATCCTCGACCGCGACGACGCTATGTGCCTTTCTGCCCATGCTGTTCTGGCCCGGTATTCCGGGTGAATTCATGGGGATGCTGCCGGTCACGCTGATCTTTGTTCTGTCGGCTTCGCTGATTGTGGCGCTGATCTACCTGCCGGTCATGGGAGGCGTTTCGGGGCGTCTGAGCCGCGTTTTTGACCGGTCTTCGAATTGGCTCCGGGCGCGTACCCGGTGGTGGGTTCGGGCGGTGATGGTGCCCCCGTCGCTCTACATGATTTTCCTTGGCGCAATGCAGGTTCTGAACCCTGACTATCTGCTGCCCGGAGGAGTGGTCGCCGGTGCCCTGCTGTTCCTGTTCGGGGCCTTTGCCGGGTCTGTAACGCTGAGCGCGGCCAAGTTCGAACGAGCGGAAGAAGACCACGTCCACACCGCTGACGAACACACACCTTTCGGACATGTGATCGGGTTCCTTGTCGGCAACCCGATCATGCCGATTGTGTCGCTGGCGGCAGTTTTCTCTGCCGTGTATTTCGTGACCTTCGTCTGGTTCCCGCAGGAATCCCGAGGTGTCGAATTCTTCGTTGAAAGCGAACCGGAACAGGCAACTGCTTACGTCCGTGCCCGTGGCAACCTGTCACTGGCTGAAAAAGACGAGATGGTGCTGCAGGCCGAACAGATCATTGGATCTCATCCGGCAGTAATCAACGTCTTTTCCTTTGCAGGCGAAGGTGGTCTGAACCAGAACACCGGCGGTGCGCAGGCACCAGCGGACACGGTGGGGCGCGTCCAGTTCGAAATTATACCATGGGAAGATCGCCCGAACGTTTCGGAATCCGCTTTGTGGGGATTGTTTGAGCGCCACTTTGTGGCTCCAGAATTTGATGGCGATTACGTAATCGACGATCTCAACGCCAAACTGGCGACAATACCCGGAATCGTTGTTGAAATCCTGGCATTGGAACAGGGCCCGGCCTCGGCCAAGCCCGTTCACCTGCGCATCAAGGGGGACGGTTGGGACGAGCTGACATCGGCCACTGTCACCGCGCGCCAGATCTTTGACGAAACGCCGGGGCTGATCAAAACCGAAGACACCCTGCCCTTGCCGGGCATCGATTGGCAGATCGACGTCGATGTGGCGAAGGCCGGCCGGTTTGGGGCTGATGTGGCCACCGTCGGTGCCATGGTGCAGCTGGTGACACGCGGCATCCTGCTGGGTGAGATGCGCCCCGACAGCACAGATGAAGAGATCGAGATCCGTGTCCGATTGCCGGAAGAGGATCGCGTGCTGTCGACATTGGACACGCTCAAGGTCCGCACGCCGGACGGGTTGGTTCCGCTGTCGAACTTCGTGACCCGGGAACCCGTGGCCAAACTGGCCCAGATCAACCGTGTCGACCAGCAACGTTATTACGATGTGAAGGCCGATGTAATTGACGGAATTCAGATCCTTCAGATGATCCCACTTGATGAAGATGGCGAACCAGTAGAGAACGGAGCGCTCGACGTTGGTTTCGGTTACGAGGTCACTGATGAAGGAGCTGGAAATGGTGAAGCGTACAACGTCACCATGATACAACCCAGATCTTTCCCGTTCTCGCTTTTTTGGAGTCCACAGGTACTTCGGTACAATGTTCCAGAAGTCACCCAATCGATTGATATCTCAACTGTTCAAAGCCAGATAGATGCCGAGAAGGCCACAGTGCAACTCGTCCCGATGAACGCGAACGAGCGGATCGAGAAGCTAACGCAGTGGCTGAACACGGACCCGTTCCCCACCTCAATCAGTTGGGAATGGACCGGGGATCAGGAAGAGCAGGCTGAATCCGGCGCATTTCTGGTGAATGCCTTCATGGGCGCATTGGGGCTGATGTTCGTGATCCTGCTGGCCCAGTTCAACTCGTTCTACAATTCGGTGCTGGTGCTGTTGGCGGTTGTTCTTTCGACCACCGGGGTGCTGATCGGCATGATCGTGATGGAGCAACCCTTTTCGATCATCATGACCGGCACCGGCATCGTTGCGCTGGCAGGAATTGTGGTGAACAACAACATTGTTCTGATCGATACCTATCAGGAATACAGTGCCTATATGCCGAGGATCGATGCAATCGTCCGCACTGCGGAATCGCGTATCCGCCCGGTTTTGCTGACCACGTTGACGACTATGGCAGGTCTGACCCCGATGATGTTTGGGCTTTCGCTGGACTTCATCAATGGCGGCTATTCCATCGACAGTCCCACCGCCCTGTGGTGGAAACAGCTGGCCACAGCGGTTGTCTTTGGTCTTGGCATCGCCACTGTTCTCACGCTGATCGTGACGCCGTCGCTTCTGGCACTGCGTGTCTGGGTGACAACTTACGCAGTCTGGCTCAGTCGCGGGCTTGCCCGTGTGACTGCGGGGCGGTCCAGTCAGATCGCGCAGGATATGGCTATTGGTCGCTCGGCTCGCAAACTACAGGCGACCGAGATTGTGTGGGATGAGCCGTCACAATCCGAGACCCGGCCGCGAGACGAGCCTATAGATCAGGTTCCGGGATCGCCGCTAAAAGCTGCAGAATAAGGATGAAAGGACCGGGATTCCCGGTCCTTTTCGTTTTCTGCCGTCACAGTCGGGACCAGGTCTGGTGCGCGCAAATCGCATGTTCACAGCCTTTGACCATGAGCTTGTCACCTTGCAACGTCATCTGTGGAACAGCATCAACGTCGATCAGGGGAACCCAGAACTCACCCCCGCCGTATTTTCCACCGCCTTCGCTGGACACATCCCAGAACAGCTTTTTCCCGATATTCGGCGTTTGAACTTCTTTGCCCGATGAATCAAAAGCCGAAAGTATCGTGCCGCAGAACTTGTCCGCGCAGGCGGATATCTTGATGTGCGAGATCAGGTTCTTGCGATCAGGCTCGGTCTTCCAAACGCCCTCGATCGGGTCAGCTGCTACCATAGCCGGAAGAAGAACCACGACCGCTATAGGTACCAATCGTCTTGCTAAACCATTGATCATGGCGTCCACCTTCATTCACGGCGCATCCTAGCACATCCCGCGGGGCAAGATGAGCCCCTCAGGCGGCCTCACTGTCCGACTGCTGGCGGTTCCACAGTTGAGCATATCGCCCGGACAGCGCCAACAGCTCGTCATGTGTGCCCTGTTCGATGATCTCACCGGCCTCAAGAACAACAATCCGATCCGCCTCGGCAATGGTGCTGAGGCGATGGGCAATCGTGATCACCGTCCGCCCTTCCCCTGCGTGCGCCAGCGCATCCTTGATGTCCTGTTCCGTGTCGGTATCCAGGGCCGAGGTCGCCTCGTCCAGCAACAGGATCGGAGGGTTCTTCAGCAATGTCCGCGCTATGCCAACCCGTTGTTTTTCGCCGCCGGACAGTTTCAGACCGCGCTCACCCACCATGGTGTCGTACCCGTCGGGCAGCGAAGTGATAAAGTCATGAATCTGGGCGGCGCGGGCTGCGGCCTCGACATCCTCAGGGGTGGCATCGTCGCGCCCATACGCAATGTTGTAGCGAATGGTGTCGTTAAACAGCACTGTATCCTGTGGCACAACGCCGATCGCTGCATGCAGGCTGGTCTGGGTCACGTCCCGAACGTCCTGCCCGTCGATCTTCAGCGCGCCTTTGGTCACGTCGTAAAACCGGAACAACAGCCGCCCGATGGTCGACTTGCCAGACCCAGTCGCCCCGACGATTGCGACCGTCTGTCCGGCCGGAACCATCAAGGAAACACCCTTGAGGATTTCCCTTTCGGGGTCATACCCAAAATGCACATTCTCAAGTGTGACCTCACCACCTTTGACAACAAGCTCGGGTGCATCAGGCTGATCGGTGACTTCGGCAGGTTGTTCGAGCAGATCAAACATCTGCCCCATATCAACCAGCGATTGCCGGATCTCACGATAGACCGTCCCCAGAAAGTTCAGCGGAACGGTGATCTGGATCATATACGCGTTGACCATGACAAAGTCGCCCACGGTCAGGTTTCCATTCTGAACGCCAATTGCTGCCAGAACCATAACTCCGATCAGACCGCAGGTAATCAGGAAGGATTGGCCGAAGTTCAAAAACGCCAGCGAATAGGCGGTTTTCAGCGCCGCCCCGGCATAGGCTTTCATCGACACGTCGTAACGTGCAGCTTCGCGCGCTTCCGCGTTGAAATACTTGACGGTTTCGAAGTTCAGCAAACTGTCAATGGCGCGCTGATTGGCTTCGGTGTCCTGGTCGTTCATCTCACGCCGCAGCTTTACCCGCCATTCGGTCACGGCAAAGGTGAACCAAATGTAAAGGCCGATGGTGACGGCGACGACGACCAGATACCAGACGTCGAACAACCACATCAGGATGATCGCTACCAGCAACAGCTCAAGGATCAGCGGCCCGATTGAGAACAGCAGGAAACGCAGCAGGAATTCAACGCCTTTGACGCCCCTCTCGATGATACGGCTCAGCCCGCCGGTGCGGCGCGAGACGTGATAGCGCATGGAAAGGTTATGGATATGTCTGAACGTCTCCAGCGCCAGCGCCCGCAAGGCCCGCTGTCCAACAGGGGCAAAGGCGGCGTCCCGCAATTGCTGGAACCCAACCGTCATCATGCGCGCCACGCCGTAGGCAACCGTCACACCCACTGCGCCCAGCGCTAGCGGCGGCACGCCTTCACCTGCCAATGAGTCAACGGCGCCTTTGTATAGGATCGGGGTATAGACCGCGATCAGTTTGGCCAGAACCAGCATCGCCATTGCGATAACCACGCGGCGCTTTACCCAAACCTCGTCCTGCGGCCAGAGGTAGGGCGCAACCTTGCGGATTGTCCGCCAGCCTGAACTGCGCTCGCCGCTCTGCACCCCGTCACTCGAGGCCATCGGAGATGTTCGTCTCATCACGTACCTTGTCTGCGGTCAGAGAAAGGCTCTGGCCCGCAAAGGGCCAGCGCGTTGATTATTCCGGTATCGTAAAGATTTGCCCCGGATAGATCAGATCCGGGTCGCGGATCAAGTCGCGGTTGGCTTCGAACAGGCGCACATACAGGATGCCATCGCCAAAGCGGTCACGCGAGATCGCCCACAGCGTGTCGCCCCGCTGCACAGTGACCGACCGAATTGCCGGGGCATTGTCCTGCGCGGCTGTTCCGTCACCGCCACCTGATGCTGCTTCCAAAACTTCCACAGGTTCGCGTTTGAACGGGGTTTCGACCCGGCTGAGGACCTTCCCGTCCGTGTTCACCGCGTCAACACGCAACGTGTAAACACCGGGGTCGATACCGTCCAGATCACTCCGCCAGGATCCATCCTGTTCCGGAGCAAGGTCGGCAACCAGACGATTGTCCAGATACACCCTGATGGCCGCCCCGTCCTGTACTCGCCCGGTCAACTGGACGTCACCGGTTTCGGAATACCCGATTGTATCCAGCGCGACCTGTTCCGGCGGGGTATCCCGAACCACGGGCGGTTGCACGAGTTCAACGCCTTCTTCGCCCGACCGCAGTACCGCGATCTGCTGACCCGTTTCAGATGTCTCTGCCGACTGGTCGGCAACCTGCGCTTCGCTGGCTTCTGGCGCGGTCGCCACAGGGTCTGATGTTTCGGTCTCAGCTGGGGTTTCGGTCTCTGGATCGACAACCGCCGAGGCTATCTGTTCTTCAGCTTCGGTTGTTTCGCCTTGATCAACAGCGTCAGTTTGCTGCGCAACCGGCTCTTCCTCGACCGGCTTCGGCAGAGCGGCGATCAGATAGTCGTCAGACCGGGTTGTTTGCCCGCCGCTTTTGCTGCGCAGGATTAGCCCCTGCGCGGCATCGCTGAAGGGGATCGAGACGAACTCGGCGAACTGCCCACTACTATCCACCGTGAATGTGTGTATGGTTTCACCGTTCAGGAGAACTTCAATCTGGCTGCCCGGCTCGGCGTCACCTGACAAAAGCGCCGTTCCATCTGCTTCAACAAAAATCTGATCTAAAACCGGGGGGGCCGTGGGTGCCTGTACATTCTCTTCCGATTGGGCCGCCGCAGGTTCAGTGTCTGGAACAACATCTGTTGCCGCAGCCGTGTCTTCGGCGGGATCAGCGGTTGGTACCTCATCCGGTGTCACGGCGGCCTGCTCAGCTGGTTCTGTTGTGGTAGTTTCCGCAGGCGCTTCGGCCGCTTGTTCCTGCGGTTGCGTAGCTGCAACAGACACGGGTTCCTGCGGTGCACCCGCCTCAGGCTCTGGCGCTTTGGTGAAAGCGCCGGACAGATACAAACCCCCAACACCCAGCACGGCAACCAGACCCGCAATCACACCCCAGACAAAATTGCCCGAGCTTCCGTTTCCCGATTTGGCGTCCATTGTTTTCCTTTCACCCCGCCGTACAAAAGCTTTGTCTTCAAAAGCCTTCCAGCGGACAGTTGAGCCAATCTATCAATCCCGCTATCAGGGGTCAAAACCTCTGACACAACCCCGGAGCGTCTCTTTCATGTCTCAGAAATCCGTCTGTGTGTATTGCGGGTCACGCAATGGGGCCGAGAAAGCTTATTCTGAAACCGCACGACAGTTTGGCAGCCTGCTTGCGCAGGAAGGCTGGCGGCTGGTTTACGGTGCCGGAGATGTCGGGCTGATGGGCGAAGTCGCCCGGGCCGCGCAACAAGCCGGTGGCGAGACCTTTGGTGTCATTCCGGTGCATCTGGTCAAACGAGAGGTCGGCAAGACCGACCTGACCCATTTCGTGATCACCGAAACCATGCACGAGCGGAAAAAGGTCATGATCATGAATGCTGACGCCGTCGTTGTTCTGCCCGGCGGGCCGGGATCACTGGACGAGCTTTTTGAAGCGCTGACCTGGCGGCAGCTGGGCCTGCACGACAAACCCATCGTCATCGTCAATGTGAACGGCTATTGGGATGCGTTGAAAACCCTGTTGCATCAGGTGATCGGGCAAGGCTTTGCAGATCGATCACTGGGTGACTTTGTCATTTGGGCTGAAGATGCAGAAACAGCAATGACGGCCCTGCGCGATAAGCTGCGGTAAACCCGGCAGGTCGCGAAAGTGTCTGACCGAACGCAGCTGTGCATCGTTGCCGCACATATGCGGGCAAGACATTGGGCTGGTCGATTTGGTGAAGCCTCAGGTCTTTAGGCAGACAGTTCGATAACCGTGATCTCGGGGGTTAAACCAAATCGAACCGGAAGGATGGAACATCCAATGCCGCCGGACACAACCAGATCACGCCCGCCTTCGCGCACATGCCCATAGGCATATCTGTTGCCGTATTTGGAGGGCACGATCGGCGACCAGCCAAACAGACGAATCTGACCGCCATGCGTATGACCGGATAGCGTCAAAGCCACCCTGTCGGGCACTTGAGGGAAGATGTCGGGCTCATGCGCCATCATCACAACCGGGGCATCATCGGTGATTTGCGCCAGTGTCCCCGACAGATCATCCAGCCCCTGCGGTTTACCGTTGCGCCAGATCGCAAGCTGGTCTTCAAGACCCGCCAACCAGAAACCAAGAGCTTCTAGCTTGATGGCGGTATTCGACAAAACCGTAATTCCGCTCTGCTCCAGCGCATCGGCATATTGGTTGGGGCCAGCACCACGGCGCTGCGCTTGCCGGTCATCCCACCAGTCGTGATTGCCAAGTACAGCAAAGACGCCGTTCTTGGCCTCAAGGTTGGCAAGAACCGGTGCCAGATCTTTCATTTCGACAGGACGCAAAACGCCTTTGTGGCTTGCGAAGAAATCACCCAGAAGCAGGATCATATCCGGCGCAAGCGCATTCGTACGCCGTACCACCTGTTTTATTCGGTCCAGCCCGACCAAAGGTTCGCCCAGATGCAAATCTGCCAGTACGGCAATCCTGAGCGGCGGCGCAGTCCAATCCTCTCGCCGGACGCGCCATTTTCGCACGCGTAGCCGCAGGCCGGGTTCGATGAAAAACCCGTAGACTGATGTGATTAGGCCTGCCAGCGTCACCGCCAGCAGGCCCTTGATAAACCGGCGTCGGTTCAATGACTTACATCCGCGACGCGACGTTTTCCCAGTTCACCAGATTGTCGAGGAAGTTCGACAGATAAGCCGGACGTTTGTTGCGGAAGTCGATGTAGTATGAGTGTTCCCAAACGTCACAACCCAGCAGCGCAGTCTGACCAAAGCAAAGCGGGTTCACGCCGTTTTCAGTCTTGGTCACGGCCAGCGAGCCGTTAGCATTCTTGACCAGCCACGCCCAGCCCGAGCCGAACTGACCGGCACCAGCGGCGCTGAACTGCAATTTGAATTCGTCAACCGAACCAAAGCTTTCGGTCAGAGCTTTCTCAAGCTCACCGGGCATGGCGTTGTCGCCGGGGCCCATCATTTCCCAGAACTGGTTGTGGTTCCACAGCTGGCTGATGTTGTTGAAGATACCGTTCTGCGCGACGGCATTTGCGTCGTAGGTGCCAACGATGATCTCTTCCAGCGACTTGCCGTCCCATTCGGTGCCGGCGATCAGTTTATTGCCATTGTCGACATAGGCTTTGTGGTGCAGATCGTGGTGATATTCCAGTGTTTCCGCGGACATACCCTTGGCTGCCAGCGCGTCATGTGCATAAGGAAGATCAGGAAGTTCAAAAGCCATGTCGGCCCCCTGTATAAATTTGAGTTGCGGTTCCCAAGGTTAAATGCTTTGGCAGCCGCCGCAGGTCAAGGGCCGAGACAAGAAAACCCGGAGGCAGGCGATGCTGACACAGGCGCGCAAGATGTTCTACCGCGCCCGCGGTTACTATGCGGGCAACCTGAACGGCGAGCCGTTTCGTCTGGACCCTTATCATTCAAAGTTCTGGCGCAAAGCCTCCACAGGCCAGTGGGAGCCTGAAACCTTTGCTGTTCTCGACCGGTATCTTTCGCCTGAAAGCGATTACCTGGATATCGGCGCATGGATCGGACCGACCGTTTTATACGGCGCGCGCAAGGCTCGCCATGTCTGGTGTTTTGAGCCAGATCCTTCGGCCTATCGATTTCTGGCGTGGAATCTGGACCTGAACCAGATCAGGAATGTCTCAGCCTTCGGGGTCGCTTTGTCTGACAAGTTCGGCGTGGCCCGCATGGCGTCGGTCTGGGGTGAGCCCGGGGATTCGACCACATCCCTGCTGCACAATGAAGCCCATGGGAATGACGCGCTGACGATTACATGGGAGCAGTTCCAGTCGACCTGTGATCTGTCGAAGGTTTCACTGGTCAAAATGGACATTGAAGGGGCGGAGTTTTTTGTACTTCCCACGCTAATACCCTGGCTCAAACAGCATCGTCCCCCATTGCTGCTGTCAACACATGCGCCACTACTGAATGAGGAAGACCGAGCCGACAGAATGAAGCATCTGGCCGACCTATTGTCGTTTTACGATACATGCCAGCGGGAAGGTGCTGCGTCAGATCACTCGATGACGGATGAGGGTGCCTTGACCCGCTTCCAGACCTATCTTTTCACGTCCTAGTACGATCAGAAACAGCTGTCTGCGGATTGGGAAGAACGCGCGAAACGCTCCCCCCTTCCGCGATCCGAATATCAGTATAGCGTGTGGGTATTGACCGCTTTGCAGCGTCCGACACCGCTTGGCCGGTTAGTTACATTCGCCTGCGGAAAACGCGCAATCATCTCGAACTCATTCGTTTGCGGGTTCATCATTGCGGTGTAGGACACACGCACTTGACCGCCCGAGTTCGCCATGAGGCTGACCCGCCAATTCATCTGGTATTCACCGCGTCGGTTGACCTTGAACTTGGTGTCCTTGGGTTGCTGTTCGTTCCTACCCGCCGATCTGTTGTCTTCGCCGATCACCCAATCATAAGCCCGAGCACGCTTGTTTTCAGCATCAACACTCAGCCAAACCTCGGGCGGGATCCACCCCCGAGCTTCCATACTATGAAGCTCACACATATAGTTCGCAACTTCGGCTTGCGCGGCAGCGGCCAATACAGAAAAACCAATAGCAAGAAATTTTCTTTTCATTTTCAGCACCTTTTTGTCAACTGGATGGTGTGGGTATCTGTTTGCATTTTCCTCGGGCAAAACCATCTCGCGGCAGGTACGCACTGTGTGAGGTTGATCGTGTGGTCGCCTTCAAAGTTCGGCGGTCCAGAAACACTGTGAACTCGTGATTGAGTAGATCGATCGCGTCAATACGCGACTCGTTCGACGCGTAGCTTCTGCCAGTCGCAGAATAGACATAGTCTCGACCGACCCAGGCAACCGACAAGTTTCGAATACTGTCGCGCTTGACCCTGGCTGGTCCTGGCTGTGTATCGATATCTGGCATCTCGATCTCATGGATATAGGCGGAACGACCATATTCATCGACCGAAAACACAAGGAATTCGGGAGTCGGTTTGTTGACAAGGCCATGGCCAAACTTGCACTCATACGTCTCTGTAAAGGTTTGAGAAGCTGAAACAACAGGTGTGGACAACAGTCCAAGCGTCAATGCAAATGCTATCTTTTTCAAAGTATTACTCCGCTCTTTCCTTACCTTTGGAATGGTATCTCAACGCAGATCCCGTTTGCGTTTCCGTCATGTGAAGATTGTACATCCGAATTCGAGCTGGCTATTGCCTTCATTGTTTCGCGATTCAGGAAAATCGAAAACTCTTGGCGCCCTAAATCAAGAACCATCCTGCGAGGGTCACCGCTTCTGGTTCGTCTGCCAGTTCGTGAAAACGTATAGGCGTCGCCCGGCCAACTGATCGAAAGTACCCGAAAGCTGTTTCTGTTGATAGAAGCCGATCTTTTCGGCGTGTCTATACCCCGCATTTCAACTTCGTGGAGCAACGCCTGGCGCCCGTACACGTCAACTGAAAAAACAACGCGGGTCGGAGTTGGCCGATTTGCCAGGCCTTTGGCAAAAACACACTCAAATGTCTCTGAATAAGTCTCGGCTATGGCCACATTAGGTATAGTTGAAATAGCAATTAAGCCGCTTGCGATTAGTCTAAAGAAATTCATAATAAAATTCTTATTTTTCAGCCTTTTGGTGATCGTTAGCCCAATCACACCGCTCCCGCAACAGGAGAAATCGCGCAACGAAATTCTCGACAGACCCTGTTGTGTGTCCCACACTCAAATCGCTTTGCAGAAGCACAAAATTCGATGGCCGCCTGTCCAGGACGAGGCGGCCATCGAATAAAACGTCAGATGTGTAGACAGGTCAGTAAACGCCAACCTCACTGCCGGGCTGTGCCGCAACCTTGAGCAGTTTGAAAACGTAATCCGCAGCGGAACGGAAGCAGACCACGCGGAAGGTTTCGGCATCGTCCATCCAGAACGCACCTGCCACTTGCGCCAGGCGCGAGCGGCGGATTTGGCCGGGTTGGAAGGCCTCGGCCGACAGATCAACCGGGGCGACTTTGCCCAACACTTCTCGTGCGCTGGCGCCTGATATCGTGAATACCGCGCGGGCATCCGAGACGTTCACGGCCAGTGCGTGAGTTTTTCCCAAAGTTTTGACCATTGCGGCCAGTTTGGCCTCGACCTCGGCATAAGGGACCAGCACCAGCAGCTCGTCCGGTGACATCCAGCATACGCCGGTATCGCCGCTGACCAACGCCTCGCGCTGACCGGGTACGTTCTGTCCAGTCGCATCCTTTACGGCCTTGGCGAGGCTTTTGTCGGACAAGTCGCCGCGCAGGGTGATCATACCTTGCAGGCCACATTCCCTGACATTGGCGATGCCATCATAGCTGGCGTGGTTCAATGCGCTGATGGGTTCAGACATTCTGCTTCTCCCCGTCCTTGTCGAAGAAGATCGGGTCCACGATCTTGGCTTTGTAGGTTTTGCCGTCCGTGCCCGGGAACTCGACGATTTCACCCATCCGGTCCGGGCCGTGCTTGATCAGGCCCATAGCGATCCCTTTACCGAGGTTGGCCGAGTAATAGGTCGAGGTAACCCGCCCGATCATGTTGCGCTGACCATTGGCATTCACACCCTCACCGACCGCATAGGCACCGTCCGGCAAAACTGATCCATCCACAGTCTCCAAACCGACCAATTTCCAGCGTTCTGGATCGGCCATGTGGGTCCGTGAATGGGCGCGTTTACCGAGGTAGTCCTCTTTCTTTTTCGACAGCGCCCAGTGCAGCCCAAGATCCTGCGGGATCACGGTGCCGTCGGTTTCGTCGCCGATCATGATAAAGCCCTTCTCGGCCCGAAGAATGTGCAGACATTCGGTGCCGTACGGCATCACGCCGAATTCCTTGCCTGCCTCCACCAGGGCGTCCCAGAACGCCTGACCCTGCGAGGCGGGAACGGCGATTTCGTAGGACAACTCGCCCGAGAACGAGATGCGATAGGCGCGGCAGTCGAACGCGCCGATCTTGCCATCGCGCCATTCCATGAAGGGCAGCGCCTCGCGGCTGACATCCATACCGCCCAGCTTTTCAAGAACCTTGCGGGCGTTCGGGCCGACCACAGCGACCTGAGCATATTGCTCGGTCACGTTGGCGACATAGACTTTCCAGTCCCACCATTCGGTTTGTAGCCATTCTTCCATGTGACCATGGATACGCTCGGCCCCGCCGGTGGTGGTGTGGCACAGCCATGTGTCCTCATCGATGCGGGCGACCACGCCGTCGTCGATCAGAAAGCCGTTTTCCGAACACATCAGGCCATAGCGGCATTTGCCGACTTTCAGCGTGGACATCATGTTGGTGTACATCATGTCCAGAAACTTGCCTGCGTCAGGGCCTTTGACGATCAGCTTGCCCAACGTCGAGGCGTCCAGCAGGCCAAGGTTTTCGCGGGTGTTCTTCACCTCACGGTTCACCGCATCATGCACGGATTCACCGGCGCGGACATAGGCGTAGGTCCGGCGCCAGTGGCCGACCGGCTCCCAATCGGCGCCGTTCTTGTCGTGCCAATTGTGCATTGGGGTCTGACGGATCGGCTGGAACACTTCACCCCGCGCTTCGCCGCCGATCGCGCCCATCGAAATGGGTGTATAAGGCGGGCGGAAGGTCGTGGTGCCGACCTTCGGGATTTCGGACTCCAGCGCATCAGCGAGGATCGCCAAGCCGTTGATGTTGCTCAACTTACCCTGATCCGTCGCCATACCAAGTGTGGTGTAACGCTTGGTGTGCTCAACACTCTCATAGCCCTCGCGCGCGGCCAGCTGCACGTCCGAGACTTTGACGTCGTTCTGGAAGTCGAGCCAGGATTTCATGCGCAGCTGGATTTCTGCGTTTGCTGGCATCAGCCAGACAGCCTCCATCGGTGCTTCTGGAGTGGTTTCACCAACCGGAGCCTTGATGTTTTTCGGCTTGAACCCTGCGGCCTTGGCTGCGGCTTTTCCCGCCGTGTGGGCGTCGGTCAGAACATCGCCCAGCGCCAACGCACCATTCGATGCCCCGGCGGCCAGAACAAAGCCCTCACCATTTGCGCCCAGCGGCGGGCGCGAGGGATCGGGGCGGAAAAAGGCATTTGCGTCATCCCAGGTCAGCTTGCCACCGCAATGAGACCACATATGAACGACCGGCGACCAGCCGCCCGACATGGCCACTGCATCTGCTTCAACCTCTTCACGAGCGCCTCCAACACCTTCCTGGTTGCAGATGGCGACTTTTTTGACGCGCTTGCCGCCCTTGACCTTGGCAATGGCCTTGCCCGGATCAACGCGGATACCCAACTGGCGGGCTTCCTCTGCCAAAGGTCCAGCCGTTGCCCGTGCGTCAACAATACGCAAAACATCCACACCCGCTTGCTTCAGCGTAATCGCGGTGCGATAGGCGTCGTCATTGTTGGTGGCGACGATGACACGCTCGCCTGGGGTGACACCCCAGTTCACGGCATAATCGCGCATGGCAGAAGCCAGCATCACACCCGGAACATCGTTACCAGCAAAGGACAACGGGCGTTCAATTGCGCCGGTTGCGGTTAC
Organism: Ruegeria sp. L11; assembly: GCF_056531755.1. Taxonomy (NCBI): domain Bacteria; kingdom Pseudomonadati; phylum Pseudomonadota; class Alphaproteobacteria; order Rhodobacterales; family Roseobacteraceae; genus Ruegeria; species Ruegeria sp. L11. The sequence continues at coordinate 190,430 of NZ_JBQFMI010000001.1, read as the reverse complement.
AATTTGCTTGGCGCGGATACGCCAGAGACGGTGGCGCGGGCCTTGCACGCCCGGCGTGTGGTCTGTCAGACGTTCATAACCCAGCACGTAACCGTGGTCATAAACACCCGCGCCCATGCAGCGAGAGCGCATGGTGACGTTGTCCATTGTTTCGAGTTCGGAAACCAATTGCTCCACGAACTTATCCACAGGCTCATCATTGACTGTGCCACCGTCAACCGGAGCGCGACCGCCCCAATGTGCGCTCTGCTCAATCAGCAGAACCTTGGCGCCCGAAGCAGCTGCCGCCTTTGCCGCCTGTAGGCCAGCCACACCGCCACCGATGACCAGAACATCGGTGAAGGCATAGAAGTGCTCATAGGTATCGGCATCGCGGCTGTCCTTGTCGGGCGCTTTGCCCAGACCGGCAGACTGACGGATGAACGGCTCATAGACGTGCTTCCAGAACGGTTTGGGGTGGATGAACGTCTTGTAGTAGAAGCCAGCCGGCAGGAACCGGGCGAATGCCGTATTCACCGCGCCGATGTCGTGTTCAAGGCTTGGCCAATGGTTTTGCGAAATCGCAGTCAGGCCGTTGAACAACTCGGTCGTGGTGGCGCGCTGGTTCGGTTCAAACCGGTTGCCCTGCCCCAGCCCGACCAGAGCGTTTGGTTCTTCCGCACCGCTGGCGACAACGCCGCGGGGGCGGTGGTATTTGAACGACCGGCCCATCATCATCTGATCGTTGGCCAGCAGCGCCGAGGCAAGCGTGTCGCCCTCATAGCCCTGCATCGACGTGCCGTTGAAGGTAAACGTGACCTTTTTCGACCGGTCAATCAGCCGGCCTTGTTTTGCGAGACGGGTGCTCATTGTGCGGACCTTTCGCGGGTGGAGGCGTCGGAGCCTCCGGCGGGAGTATTTTTGAAAAGATGAAGCATCAGGAGAACTCTCTCCAGGTCCATCCGGGACGCTTTGCGGCGATGGCCTCTTTGATGTCCTGCGGTGGCTCGGAGGTCTGAGCCGTGTAAGTGCCAAACACTTCTAGCGTGCTTGTGCAGCGCGCCGCGTGAAACCACTTGCCACAGCCATTGGCGTGGCGCCAACGTTCAAAGTGCACGCCTTTGGGGTTTTCGCGCATGAACAGGTAGTCGTGGAACTCGTCATCCGACGAGCCGGGACCAAAACGCTTCAGATGCGCCTCGCCACCGGCGGCCAGTTCTGTTTCTTCGGCGTCAACGCCGCAGTAAGGGCAATTCAGGATCAGCATGTTGTCATCCTTTTGGCGGTTGGTTGGCGCAGCGGCCAACCAGAATTCTGTTTCTTGGCAACCTCGGACCCACCTTCAGTGGGCAACCCCGGCGGCCACGCTTTCGTCGATGAAGCGGCCTTCCTTGAAGCGGTCCAGCGAGAAGGCCTCGGTCAAAGGTGAATGACCTGTGGCCATCAGCTGCGCCATACCCCAGCCCGAGCCCGGGATTGCCTTAAAGCCGCCGGTGCCCCAGCCCCCATTGATAAAGCAGCCCTGCAGCGGAGTTTTCGACAGGATAGGCGAGCGGTCACCGGTCATGTCCACAATCCCACCCCACTGGCGCAGCATCTTCAGGCGCGAGATCATCGGGAAGGTTTCGACCAAGGCGCGGACGGTTTCCTCGATATGATGAAAGCTGCCACGTTGGGTGTAGTTGTTGAACCCGTCGGTACCACCACCGATCACCATCTCGCCCTTGTCAGACTGCGACATGTAGCCGTGAACGGTGTTGGCCATCACGACCACGTCCATGCAGGGTTTGATAGGTTCGGATACCAGTGCCTGCAATGCGACGGCTTCCAGCGGGAGACGGAAGCCCGCCATCTCGGCCAGTTGACCGGAGTGGCCCGCAACGACGATACCCAGCTTGTCACAATCGATGGCACCCTTGGTGGTGTCCACGCCGACGACACGACCGTTTTCCGAGCGTACGCCGGTGACCTCGCATTGTTGGATGATATCCATACCCATCGCCGAACAGGCGCGCGCATAGCCCCACGCCACGGCATCGTGACGCGCAGTGCCCCCGCGTTCCTGCCAGAGCCCGCCCAGAACCGGATAGCGGGGACCGTCCAGATTGATGATAGGCACAAGTTGCTTGACGCGTTCGGGTCCGATCCATTCGGTCTTCACACCTTGAAGGGCGTTTGCGTGGGCCGTGCGCTGATAGCCGCGAATCTCATGCTGGGTCTGCGCCAGCATGATCACGCCACGCGGGCTGAACATGATGTTGTAGTTCAGATCCTGGCTCAGATCCTCATAAAGGCCACGTGCTTTCTCGTAGATCGCCGCTGAAGGATCCTGCAGGTAGTTCGAACGGATGATCGTTGTGTTTCGACCCGTGTTACCACCACCCAGCCAGCCTTTTTCGATCACCGCGACATTCTGAATGCCGTAGTTCTTGCCAAGGTAATACGCGGTCGCAAGACCATGCCCGCCAGCACCGATGATGATGACGTCATAACGTTTCTTGGGCTCGGGTGAACGCCAGGCGCGTTCCCATCCGGTGTGATAGCGCAGGGCCTCCCGCGCGACAGCAAAGGCTGAGTAGTGTTTCATAAGCGAATCCATCCGGTTCGGTGATTGCGCGCAGATATGCCGCGCGGCGACAGTTTAACCGCGCCGCGCAACGCCGCAATATCGCACTATTGCGACATGTCGTTCATTCGCGGCCATTTGTCCCTTTTGTCGGACGCCCCACAGGTCTAAGTCAGGGCAGTATCTTCGGAGGGGCCATGACGTTCTGGGTTCTGATTTTTCTTGTCGCGCTTCTGATTGCGGCATTTCTGAGCTTCACATTGCTGCGCAAACGCCGCGGGGATGAACCTGCGGCGGCGTACGATCTGCGGGTGTATCGCGAACAGCTGACCGGTGTGGACCGGGATCTGGCGCGCGGGGTGATTGGTGAGGCAGATGCGGAACGGGTCCGCACCGAAATCTCCCGACGAATTCTTGCCGCTGACGAACAGATGAAAAAGGGTGGCTCGGGTGCCGGGCCATCACGGACCGTCTCGATTGTGACAATCCCGGTTGTCATGCTGATCATCATCGGGGGCGCGATGGCGATGTATCATCGTATTGGTGCCGTCGGGTTGCCCGATATGCCCCTGACCGCGCGGCTGGAACTGGCCGAGGAGGTGCGCGCCAATCGTCCGTCCCAGAGCGCCGCAGAAGAACTGGCAACCCCACCTCAGGCGGCGCAGCTTGACGAAAATTACGCGTCCCTTCTCAAGCAGTTGCGAGAGACCGTTGCGGCCCGCCCGGATGATTTGCAGGGGCAGATGCTTTTGGCGCAGCATGAGACCAATTCAGGGAACTTCAAGGACGGATATACCGCGCAACAAAGGGTGATCGAACTGTCGGGCGACGCAGCCACAGCCGAGCATTACGCGGATTTTGCCGAGATGATGATCCTGGCTGCGGGTGGATATGTGTCGCCCGAAGCTGAACAGGCCCTTGCCGAAGCTTTGAAACGCGATCCTCATCACGGTCCGGCCCGGTATTATTGGGGGCAAATGCTGGTTCAGACCGGACGACCAGACCTTGCCTACCGCATTTGGGTTGAAACGCTGAGGGAAGCCCCAACAGGCGCACCATGGGCAGGCGCGATCCGGGATCAGATAGATGAGTTGGCCTTTCGGGCAGGGGTTTTCAATGCACCGGACATGAGCGCACCGTCCGGCCCAAGTCGCGAAGACATGGCCGCAGCAGCGGAAATGAGCCCCGAGGAACGGCAGCAGATGATTCAGGGAATGGTGGATCAGTTGTCCGACCGCCTGGCGACAGAAGGCGGCGCACCCGAGGAATGGGCTCGTTTGATCGCCGCTCTGGGTGTTCTGGGTCAGGGCCAACGGGCCATGGATATCCACAATGAGGCGCTGGAGGTGTTTGCCGGAAACACCGAGGCGTTGCAGATCATTGATGCCGCAGCCCTGCAAGCCGGGATTGCGAAATGATCTACGACGTGTTCGAAGACTTCGCCAAGGCGCTGCCCCCGATGCAAGCGCTGATAGGGCTGGATCTGGGCGAAAAGACCATCGGTGTCGCAGTCTCCGACCGGATGCGGGGCGTGGCCAGCCCGTTGGAGACTGTAAGGCGCAAGAAATTCACACTCGATTCCGCCCGGTTGATTGAAATTGCTACGGATCGCGAGATTGGCGGCATTCTGTTGGGTCTTCCCAAAAACATGGACGGCACAGAGGGGCCGCGCTGCCAATCTACGCGGGCATTTGCGCGAAACCTGTCCCGTCTGACGGAATTACCTATCGGATTCTGGGATGAACGGCTGAGTACGGTTGCGGCAGAAAAAGCACTGCTTGAGGCGGATACGTCACGAAAACGTCGCGGACAGGTTATTGATCACGTTGCAGCAGGTTATATCTTGCAGGGAGCGCTGGACAGGCTGCGCTTTTTGTAACAGGTCGGAGACCGATTGATGACGAACATGGTTTGGAAGCGCAATGAGGTCGAAAGCCCTTGTGTCCAGATTTGTGTTGTCCATCCGGCCGAGCGTATCTGCACCGGATGTTACCGCACGATCGACGAGATCTCTCGCTGGTCCAGGATGGACAGTAGCGAACGCGCTGAAATCATGAACGACCTGCCGTCTCGTAAACCGCGGCTCAGCAAGCGGCGCGGCGGGCGTGCCGCTCGTATGAATGGCTCCTGACCGATCAGCGTAGACGTTTTGATGACATTTCTGCCGGCTGTGCAGCGCTTTTCGGGATAGGCGCGTTCGGCGCGGTGCCACGCAGTTCTTTCTGAAACAGAAGCGCAATCTCGGATTGGCTGGTTTTGGGCCGCCGATCATCATTGCGCGCGCATTCCGATTGCAGCACGTCAGCCGCACGTTTGGTCTTTCTGGTATTAGTGAGTCTTCCGATCAAAGTCTTAAGTGGCATTGCGGACGTCCCGTTTCCAGTAACCGTGCCACTGCGGGTCGAGTTCGAGCTCCGAGGGGGTCTAGCTCTTGAACATTGAGGTTCAACGTGAGTGGTAACCCGCAGCGACAGGGTGTGGCTTAAGGTATTTCCCGTCACAAGTAGGGGGAAAACACGCGGCCTTTGATCGTTTTTGACGCCTCAATCAAGAAAAACTCACAAAAGCCCATAATTTCCTTACGTCACTTTTCGATTCGACTTTGCCAAGACTGGGAAAGTTGGGGCTGAAGCTGTGAAAATCCGCCGTCAGCAGTCGAATCATGCCTGACATCGCACAACCGGATTTGAGGCTGCATCACGAACCTTGACCGATTGGGTGTTGCCTGCTCAGGCGTTCCACAGTCGAAGGTTTTATCCGGCGGCAAGCCAAGCCCTGGCGTTCTCGTACTCTTCGGACGGGAAAAACTGTGTCCGGGTCCCTAACACATGGCTGGCGACCTTCTGCGCCATGCGCTGCCAGCTTTTGTCCCCAACGATGGCAGCTCGGTCCAGTTGTCCGATATGTCGGCTGGCCAACCGAAAATGCGCCGCAAGCGCTGACAGCCCTTGCCAGCCGTCAAACTCCCTGAGGTCTATCAGCAGGCGAAACCCTGGCCGGTCCTGTAACAATGCATCCAGATCACGTTCTGCCTGTTTGTACCATTCAGGGTCCAGCTTGCCCAATAGGCTGATCTGAACACATGGGCCGCTCAGGTCAGTCACGTGGATCGATCCCAGGGACTCACGCATCCAGCGTCGGGCCGCCTCAAGCTCGACCAGATCGAACACCTGAACCGGACAGGGCAGGATGGGGGCAGCCAGACGAACGCTTGTCTGCACCCAGCCCTGGTCAGCAACAACTGCGATCCGGTCGAAACCTCGCCAATGGCTTAACCCCAGCTTGGTGTCGGACCAGGCCGCGCCCAGATCGTACCCCTGGAATTCAGGTTGGATTATTGCCAGCAGCCGAACCGTGTCATGTTCGGTCAGCGCAGCCTCGATCGCGGGAACCAGAGTATTGGCGTAGTCGGCGCTGGTCACTTGCCCCGACAACTCGACTTCTATGAGTGCACCGTCAGAATTCGTATGAACCGTCATCATCGGTCAAAACCTCCAAAGCCAAATAATGACAGGACGTTAGGCGGATTCGATCCATTCGGCTACTCCACCGGAGCATTCGGGGCGGAAATAGGCGATCATTCGACCATCCTGCCCCGCCGTCGCCCCTGCGGCCCAGGGAGCAACCCCGTGCAGGCAATGGCGGTGCAGCAGATAGGCCTCTCCCGGCTTTGCAGGCACCTCGATCCTTCGGCAGGTCGCAAACACCTCGCGACGGGCGGATTGGTAGATGTCGGTTATGTCAACTTCGTGCAGGACCTCAGGCGGTATCCCTTCAAGCGCCCGCCTGAACGCGGTCCGTAGAATGTCATGACTGCCGTCCCACACCACCATCGGAGACGCGTCTACGCTGGCCTCGGTCAGTGGAATGCCCAGAATCCAGGCATGAGGTTCATCAACCCGGCGGCGGCGATCCGGCCCTGTTGGGCGCAAACCGTCCACATGGGCCGCATCCCTGTTTCGACGGTAGCGGGTGGCCGCTTCATTCTCACCCCGGCGCGGGCGCGGATAACCCGGATAAACAACAGAAACCTGCCCCTTGTGCAGCGGTAAATCTCCAAAGTGTTCGTCGATGAATGCCATGGCCTTGCCGTTCAACGGCCCGGACTGCCCGACCCTGCCCTTCGTGTCATTGGGCAGTGCGTCGACACCGATGAACCACGTCCCTTCACAATCCAACCATTCCGCATGGGCCGGATCCTTTGTAGACGCCCGTGCGGCAGACAAAGCGTGGTTCACCCATTCGGCCAGCACCGGATCATACGGGAATTTCACCCAGCCCCGGGCCGAAAAATCGCTCATAAGCCTACAGCCTTGCGCAGCATGTTCAGCGCGACCAGCGTCAGGAACACGGCGAAGACACGTTTCAACGGTTTTGGGTCCATTGCATGGGCCAGCTTTACCCCCCATGGCGCGGTGATCATTGTCATTGCGACAACGATCCCGAAGGCCACAAGATTAACCGCGCCAATGGTCAACGGGGGGCGATGCTCGGGCGCGATATCCACAAACAAGAACCCAATGACCGACGGTACGGCGATGATCACCCCAAACCCGGCCGCGGTCGCGACCGCGCGGTGGATAGGGGTGTTATAGAGGCTCATCAGCGGCACACCGAAACTGCCGCCGCCGATGCCCATCAGAACGGAAAGAAACCCGACCAGCGGGGACAGGACGGCCCGTTTGATACCGCCGGGCATTGAGTCGCCCACCCGCCATTCTGCGCGACCCAACCCAAGATAGGCACCGATCACCATGCCCAGAATTCCGAAAAGTGCCTGCAAAGCCTCGGTCCGCAGCGCCGATGCGACCAGCACTCCGACAATTGCGCCGACGACAATACCCGGACCCCAGCCGCGCAGGATATCCCAATCCACCGCACCCTTCTTGTTGTGGGCAAGAACCGACCGCAAAGACGTTACAATGATCGTGGCCAGCGACGTCGCCAGACAGAGCTGCATCAATTGCGGACCGCCATAGCCAAGCGTTTGAAACGCATAGAAGAACGCGGGGACCAGCACGATACCGCCGCCCACTCCCAACAGCCCGGCAAGCACACCGGCCAGCGCGCCGATCACAAGCAAAAGGCCCATCATCTGGGCCAGCAACATTGTCTCGGGCATCGTCCCCCCTTTTGCCGTCTAAACCTCGGCCATCGGCGCTATGTGGTTCAGGGCCTGTAGCATGACTTCTGGCCCGGCCCCTTCATGCACGGCCCCTTCGGACAATGCGCGCCGCCATGCCCGCGCACCGGGACGCCCCGCAAAGAGACCCAGCATATGCCGTGTGATCTGGTGCAAACGCCCGCCATTGGCAAGGTGCATCTCAATATAGGGCACCATTTCTTGAACAACCGTCATCGGATCGGGAACGGTTCCAACGCCAAAGATGCGCCGGTCGGCATCTGCCAGGATATCACCGGGCTGATGATAGGCCGCCCGACCGATCATGACGCCGTCAAGACCTGCGTCCAGATGTGCTGCTGCTTCGTTCAAACTGGCGATACCACCATTGATCGATATATGCAGATCCGCAAACGCGACTTTCATCCGATGCACAAGGTCATAGTCGAGCGGTGGAACATCGCGGTTTTCCTTGGGGCTCAACCCCTGCAACCACGCCTTGCGCGCATGGATCGTTACTCTTTGACAACCTGCCGCACTGATCTGCTCAAGAAACGCAGGCAGAGCTTCTTCGGGCTCTTGATTATCCACACCGATGCGGCATTTGACCGTGACATCCACATTAACCGCGTCGCGCATTGCTGCGACGCATTCTGCAACCCGCGCCGGATCTTTCATCAGAACCGCCCCGAAAGTACCAGACTGCACCCTGTCCGACGGGCACCCACAGTTCAGATTGATCTCATCATATCCTGCATCAGCACCCAAACGCGCCGCTTGCGCCAACTCCTCCGGATCGGACCCACCCAACTGTAAAGCCACGGGATGCTCCTGCGGTGAATGATCCAACAGATGCAGCGCCCCACCCCGAACAAGCGCCGGTGCGGTTACCATCTCGGTATACAGCAGGGTTTCCGAGCTAAGCAGCCGATGAAAATACCGACAGTGGCGGTCGGTCCAATCCATCATAGGCGCAATAGAAAGTCTAGCGTGTTGATTTATCTGCATTTTTTGTGTATCTTCAAACTGTTGGTGGCGGATGCTGCTACGCTGGAATACGCCCCAATATCCCCGAATTTGCCCCTCTACGACGACTCATTGCACACACAGCGCACACGAAAATGGCCTCCATCACCAAGCTCCCCTCCGGTGCCTACCGGGTCCAGATCAGACGAAAGGGCCGCTACGCGAGCGAGACGTTCCTCCGCCGCGACGACGCCCATCGTTGGGCCCGCCAGGCGGAGACCCGGGTCGATCAGGGGCTGGCGCCGAACAAGTCGTCCGTTTCCCGCCTCCAAACCTTTGGCGACCTCATCGATCTTCATATAACCGATATGTGCGAGGTAGGGAAACCGCCGCGTCGCAGCAAGGCCGCCACGCTCAAGACGCTCAAGCGCGATCTGGGCAAGGAGAAGATCGGGCACCTCGACCGGCAAAAGCTGATCGACTACGGCAAGATGCGCGCTGATCAAGGCGCCGGTCCGGTGACCCTCAGCATCGATATCGGCGTGATCAAGATGATCATCACCCATGCGGCAGCCGTACACGGGCTCGACATTTCTCCCGAACCCGTTGATCTGGCCCGTGTCGCGCTCAAGCGGCTCGGCCTCATCGGCAAAGGCACCGAGCGGGACCGCCGCCCCACCACGGACGAGCTGAACCGCCTCTTCCGTTGCTTCGATGACAACGAACGCCTGACCCTGCCGATGACACGGATCGTAAAGTTCGCGGTGGCCACAGCGATGCGGCTCGATGAAATCTGCCGCGTCGCATGGACCGATCTCGACGTCGACCGCCGGATGCTCATGATCCGCGACAGGAAGGACCCGCGCAACAAGACCGGGAACGACCAGCGGATCCCACTCTTTGCCGCCACGGGGTTCGATGCCTGGGCATTGGTCACCGAACAGGCCAAGGAGCTCGGGCACGCAAGAGGCCGGATATTTCCCTACAACTCGAGATCGGTCGGAACGGCCTTCCGGCGCGCCTGTGTCGAGGTCAGCGTGAAGGACCTGCATTTCCACGATTTGCGCCATGAGGGAACAAGCCGCCTGTTCGAGGCCGGCTTCGCCATCGAACAAGTCTCGCTGGTCACCGGCCACAAGGATTGGAAAATGCTGCGCCGGTACACGCATATCCGGCCGGAAACGCTGCACCGGCTCGCCGCGTCGCGAGCCCCTTCCCCGCTCGAGACCCGCGCAGCCGAGTGATCGGAGAGGTAGAGGGGTGCCGTCCCGGCCCGTGACGGGTTTGGAGGTCGAGAGAGAGGCTTTCGGCCGCCCGTCGCGGGAGAAAACCCATGAATACCGAGATTATCAATGCCGGGCGTGACATGAGCGGCGGCTACAAGGTGGATGTGTCGCGCGGCACGAACGTGGACCGCGTGTCGTCCGAGTGGTTCTCGCGGCCGGATGACGAGCGGTATCTGTCGCTCGACGACCTTTTCGCCTCGGTCAAGGGCCGGGCGGAGAGGAGCCGGACGCGAACTGTGGAGAGCGCAGCGATCCGGGTCGAGGCGCATCGCGACGACCCGGAGAAACTGAGCCTTGTCCTGCCGGGCAAGGATGAGCCCATCGCGCCGACGCATTGGAGCTTTGGCCAACTCTCGAGCCTCGTGGGTGCGCCCGCGGCCTATCTGCGGCAACTGCCCGCGCCGCTGGCGGGGATCAACCTGCAATACGGGCTGACCAACCACCGGGCCGAGCAGATCAAGACCATGGAAGTCGCGAACGGCCGCACAGAACTGCGCGCGGTGACTGGCCCCGATTATGGCCGGATCTACGACCATGAACTGGTCTCCGCCGTCCAGCGCATCGCAGGGAACGGCACTGGCGACACGCGCTGGAAGGTGCCGGGCGTGCTCGACTGGTCGACAGGCATCTACAACCCGCGCGTGGACGTCACGAAGGAGACGACGACGCTCTACGCCTCCGACCGCGACGTGTTCCTGTTCCTCGTCGATGACCTGAACCCCATCGAGGCGGGGCTGCTGCCCGACGGCTCGCCCGACCTTTATTTCCGGGGGTTCTATTGCTGGAACTCGGAGGTCGGCGCCAAGACGCTCGGTATCGCCAGCTTCTACCTGCGCGCGGTCTGCCAGAACCGGAACCTGTGGGGCGTCGAGGACTTCCAGGAGATCACGATCCGGCATTCGAAATACGCCGCCTCGCGCTTCGCTCACGAGGCCGCGCCTGCGCTGAGCCGCTTCGCCGAATCCTCGCCCGCGCCCTTCATCGACGGCATCCGCGCGGCGCGGGAGAAGATCGTCGCTCGGTCGGACGAGGACCGCCAGGATTTCCTGCGAAAGCGCGGATTTTCGAAGGCGGAGACGGGGCGGATCGTCGAGACGGTCCTGGCCGAGGAAGGCCGCCCGCCGGAAAGCGTCTTCGACTTCGTCCAAGGGATCGCCGCGGTCGCTCGGTCGAAGCCACAGCAGGATGCTCGGTTGGTCATGGAGCTGAAGGCGAAGGCGTTGTTGGAGAAGGTACGGTAACGTGGCGTCGTTTGCGGCCCGATCTGGATAAAATTCGGGCCACGCTCTTTCTATGCTATCACGTCACCTTCCAGTGGATAGGGCAACGAACGCGAGCGATCAGTTTCACAAAGGTTTGCTAGCTTTTCCAGAACAGTTGCTGGATCCATGAGGATTGCTTGATTGTCCTCGATTGCTATCATTTCATTCTGGGTTAGCGTCTTCGTGAATACACTCGACTTGCCATCTTTTGTGACTTTAACAATCAAAATTGAACCAATACTGCAGGCTGCGTTCTCTGTTCCAGCCATTGCGCTCATCAATTCTCGCACGGCCTCAGCATTGGTCTTATTTACCTCAGCTTGACCCTTTTGAAGTGTCTCAATTTCGACCCCGTGCTTTAGTTTCTTGAGCGCCTCCCTAACCTCATCAGAAGTTGCGGCGTCCTTTGTGCGACCAATCATCTTTTTGAACCAAGAACCCTGAATTGGCGGGTACTCGTCATCGATCTCAATTCCATGGTGCTTAAGAAGACTTCGCAAAGCCCGTTCAATAGGGCCAACAACCTTGTAGCCGTCCTCTGAGGTATAAATCCTTACGGGTAGAAACTTTTCGTTACGAATCGACGTCGGGTCGATTCCTGCATGCATAAGATATACGAAATTGTGTAATTCTTTTGAGAGCTTGTCAGCTGAATTAGCAGATCGGTTCTGAGCTGACTGTGTATACTGGACCTCTTTGGTCAATCTCATTAGGTCTGGTATTTCTTCCAACGGCCCGCGCCGACCTCCTTCAGCGAGATCGTAAAGAAGTCTGTCCAGAAAGCTGTTTAAGGGGCCGTAGGTCAGTCTTTCGTAATCAAATCTGAAAGACCTGTCCCCTCTAGCACGTGGTCGAAATTCATCGTCGTAGAATGAATACTGATCGCGCCATTCACCTAATAGCGCGGATGACAAGAGGGCAACTATTCGCTCGAGTCGTTCGACGCGATCAAATCTATCGTCTGATGAGAAATAGTCTTTTCTTTGAACCATGAATTTAAACTCCCGTGTAAGTGTGGATATTACTTCTGTGCCAACGGCAACGTCCAGTTGAAAACACATGGCGACCCCTCGATCATGCCTCCCAGAGTTAGAGGGGTGCCGGGTTTTCCGTGACGGGTTTGGAGGTCGGGAGAGAGGCTCCCGGCTGGCCTGTCGTGGAGATATCCCATGAGACCCAAGCAACAGAAGATCACCCTCAGCGCCTCGCGCGACATTCCCTTCAACAAGCTGATGCTCAGCCAGTCGAACGTACGCCACGTCAAGGCGGGCGTGTCGATCGAGGAGCTGGCCGAAGACATCGCGCGGCGGACGCTGCTCAGCTCCATCACCGTGCGGCCCGTGCTGGACGACAATAGCGCCGAGACCGGCATGTACACGATCCCCGCCGGCGGGCGGCGGTTCCGGGCGCTCGAACTGCTCGTCAACTCGAGGCGCATGAACAAGACCGCGCTCGTGCCCTGCATCGTCCGCACCGATGGGCTCGCCGAGGAGGACAGCCTGGCCGAGAACGTCCAGCGCGCACCCCTGCATCCGCTCGACCAGTTCCGCGCTTTCCAGGCGATGCGCGAGAAGGGTCGCACAGAGGAGGAGATCGCCGCGGCGTTCTTCGTCTCGGCCGGCGTGGTCAAGCAGCGGCTGAAGCTCGCCGCCGTGGCGCCGTCGCTGCATGATGCCTATGCCGAGGAGGAAATGACGCTCGACCAGCTCATGGCCTTCACGGTCAACCCCGATCACGCGCGGCAGGAGCAGGTCTGGGAGGCGTTGCAGCGGCACTACTCGCGGCAGCCCTATGAGATTCGCCGCATGCTGACCGAAGGCGCGGTGCGGGCCTCGGACAAGCGGGCGCAGTTCGTCGGGCTCGACGATTACGTCGAGGCCGGGGGCGAGATCCTGCGCGACCTGTTCCAGCAGGACGACGGCGGCTGGCTGCAGGATGCCGCCCTGCTCGACGTCATGCTGCGCGAGAAACTGGCCGAGGAGGCCGAGGGGGTGCGCGCCGAGGGCTGGAAATGGGTCGAGGTCGACACCGAATTCCCCTACGGCCACACTTTCGGAATGCGCCGGATTCATGGCGAGGCGGTGCCGATGAGTGACGAGGAGGCTGCCCGCTATCAGGCACTGAAGGCCGAATACGACGCGCTCGAGGCCGAGCATGCAGAGGTCGACGAGTTGCCCGACGAGGTCGATGCCCGGCTGGGCGAGATCGAGGAAGCTATGGAGGCATTCGAGGCGCGTCCGATCCGGTACGAGGCAGAAGATCTCGCGCTGGCCGGGGCCTTCGTCAGCATAGACAGCTCCGGGCGACTGCGGGTCGAACGGGGCTACGTGCAGCCCGAGGATGAGCCGGTCGAGGAGGTGGAGGACACCGGCGAGGTCGCACCAGAAACGGCGCCGGTCGAGGACGCTGCTGACACCGTCGCGTCCACTACGGACGAGGAGGAAGAGGATGACGGCCTGAAACCGCTTTCCGACCGCCTCGTCATGGAACTGACTGCCCATCGCACCCTGGCGCTGCGCAATGCGCTGGCCCAGGACCCGCAGGTCGCCTTCCTCGCGGCCCTGCATGCGATGGTCCTGCGGCTCTTCTACCGCTACGCCGTCGACAGCTGTGTCGAGATCGAACCGCGCAACGCCGCCTTCGGATCGCAGGTGCCGGGCCTCAGCGACACGGCCTACGCGCAAGACATCGACCAACGCCACGAGACCTGGGCGCGCAACCTGCCGAAGGCATCCGAGGACCTCTGGGAAGCGCTGACCGAGTTCGACAGCTGCAGCCGCGAGGCGCTCTTCGCCCATTGCGTGGCGATGAGCGTGAATGCCGTCCACGACCTTTACCAGCGTCGCCCGCGCGCCATCGCGCATGCGGACGTACTGGCCGCGACCGTCGGGCTCGACATGGCCAAAGCGGGCTGGACGGCCACGGCTGACGGCTACCTCGGCCGCGTGACCAAGGCGCGCATCCTCGAAGCCGTGCGCGAGGCGAAGGGTGAGAAGGCCGCTGACCGGATCGCCGGGCTGAAGAAGACGGAAATGGTGACGGCCGCCGAGGACCTGCTTGTCGGCACCGGCTGGCTGCCGGACCCGCTGCGCACGCCGCCGCTGCCGGAAGAGGACGCTCCGGAGATCGAGCTGGTCGACGAGGCGCATACCGCCGATGGAGGACCTTCGGACGACGATCCCGACAGCGGCGAAGCGCAAACGGCGGAAGACGGCGGCGAACCGGCTATCGGAGATTACGAACCCTCGGGAGAAGATGATCCCATCGCCGTTGACGCCTTCGCCCGGACAGCCGCCGAGTGACCTTCGAGCAAGTCGGAGCTCCTTCCCCCCGAGTTCCGGCAGCCGGGGTCCGCCAGAAATGGCGGGCCCCTTTTTCAATCCACGACAGGAGGCACAGAGCATGCACAGCCCCGCCGCCGACATCGCCCGCCGCCTTGCCGAAGATGCCGAGGCCGTCTGCCGCCACTACCTTACGAACGGACGCAAACAGGGCCGATACTGGATCGTTGGCGATGTGCAGAACAAACCAGGCCGCAGCCTCTATGTCAGACTGACCGGTCCGATCTCTGGTCCCGGCGCCGCCGGAAAATGGACCGATTCCGCAACCGGGCAGCATGGCGACCTTCTGGACCTGATCGCCCTGAACATGGGGATCACCACGCTGAGGGACACGCTGGACGAAGCGCGCAGGTTTCTCAGCCTGCCGCAGACGGACAGGCACCGCGCCACCAATCCGCCAGCCTCTCGCGGCTCACCCGAGGCCGCACGGCGGCTCTGGGCGATGGGCCAGCCCATTTCGGGCAACTTTGCGGAACGCTATCTCGCAGGACGCGGCCTCACGGGGTTGGGCCATCTCGACTGTCTCCGGTTTCACCCGAACTGCTTCTACTGGCGCGAGGATCACGCGCTGACAGACCCGCCCGAGACCTGGCCCGCCCTGCTCGCCAAGGTGACGGATCTCGACGGACAGCTCACGGGCCTGCATCGCACGTGGCTCGATCCTGTCTCGGCAGACAAGGCCCCAGTCAGTCCACCGCGCAAGGCCATGGGCAATCTCCTCGGCCATGGTGTCCGCATAGGCGAACCGAACGGCATGCTGGCCGCAGGCGAAGGGCTGGAGACCATGCTCTCCCTGCATCTTGCGCTGCCGAAGTTGCCTGCGGTAGCGGCTCTGTCCGCCAATCATCTCGCAGCCCTGCAGCTGCCCGCCGATCTTCGCCGCCTCTACATCGCCGTCGATGCCGACCCGGCAGGCCTGTCCGCCGCGGACCAACTGGCGCATCGGGCCATTGGGGCCGGAATCGACGCCGTCCATCTCTCCCCCTGTCTCGGCGATTTCAATGACGATCTGCGGGCAATTGGCCGCGACGCGTTCCGCGCGCATCTGCGTCCGCAACTGGCGCCCGAGGATGCCGCGACCTTCCTCGACGACACCATCGATTGATCGGAGTCGGCGCAGCCGGCCAGCGCCTCCGCGATCAGAGCCACGCCTTCCGGCCTTCCGAGAGCGGGCAAAACGGAGCAGAGCCCGGACGGGCCCGCAACGGCCATGGCCGTCCTCCGCTGCGCTTCGGTTCCACCCCATCGCGCGGGCGCGACGGGGACCCCTGAGAATGCAGACCCGTCCGGCCCCCGCTTTTCCGTTGCCCGGGAAGGCCGCAAGAGGCGCGGGCTTCGATAACCGGAGACGACATCATGACCGACACACATCTTCAAACCCGATCCTCCACCGCCGTTGTGCTCGAGGAACTGCAGCTCTACGGCTGGCGCCCCTTCACCGACGAGCCCGATCCCCGCCCCTTGCCGGAGCCCGACGCCATTCGCACCGCCGTCGCCGACATTTTCGACGCACTCGTCTCTACGCTGTCCAACACGCGGCTGGAACCCGACCTCGAAGACCTGCTCTGGTCCACTACGAACATGTTTCACCGCATGGCGACGCGGACAGGCCGGGATCTCGACAGCAACGAACAGGCCCAAAAACGCGCACAGCGCGAACAGGACGGGTCCGAGGTCCGGTCGGTCGAACTTGAGACCCTGATCGCCGAAGGCCTCACGCTGATCGAGCGGCGCAATGCCTTTGAGGCCATGCGCGATCTCGCGGCCGAGTTGTTCGAGATCCATCTCGGCCAGACCTGGCATCCGCACACGGGCAGCCATGTGAGCCGCCGCACCCTGACCGCCTCTTTGATCGACAGCCGCGATCACTTGGCCGCAAAACGTAGGGTCGATCTGGAACCACTCCTGCCCCAAGGCGTTAAGATCGCGTTTAGCGGCGGACTGGACTGCAATGATCACACGGCCATCTGGGCTGCCCTCGACCGCGTCCATGCGAAACACGCCGACATGGTCCTGTTGCACGGCGGCGCGCCACGCGGGGCCGAACGCATCGCTGCAGCCTGGGCCGACAACCGCAGCGTGATACAGATCGTCTTCAAGCCCGACTGGACGCGGCACGGCAAATCGGCCCCCTTCAAGCGCAACGACCATTTACTCGACACCCTGCCCATCGGCCTCATCGTCTTTCCGGGCTCGGGCATCACCGAAAATCTCGCTGACAAGGCCCGCGCGATGGGCATTCCCCTCTTCGACTTCCGGCCGAAAGCCGCCCCACCGGCATGACCGGATTTTCGCCGACGCCCGCCCCGGACCCTCCCGGGGTGGGCCGTTTTCTGCTATGATCTGCCCGTGCCAATGGAGGAGGTGGCGGCGCGATCCTTGTACTCAGAAAGGAGTGCCTCATGTTTTTCTCCACCCTCTTCACGCTGTTCGGCCTTGGTGCCCTCTGCTGGATCCTGTTCAATCTGGCTGTCTACGCCCTGCCCTTCGCCATCGGGCTGACATCCGGCATGTATCTGTATGAAACCGGCCAAGGCGTCTTCCTGTCGATCATTGCGGGCCTGTTCATAGGCAGTTTTATCGCCGCTCTCGGCGAATTCGCCTTCGACCGCATCCGCTCCATCCCCATCAAACTCGCAATCGGCCTGATCTACGCTATCCCCGCCGGGATCGCCGGGTTTCATGCCGCAAAAGGCCTTGCCGAGTTCGGCAGCGCGAGCGCTGCGGCTATCGCCATCCTGTCGTGGCTGGGCGCGTTGGTCATCGGAGGCACGGCTTGGGCGCGGGTCACCGGCTGGTCCGAGGTCAACGCCATGTAGGACACGGCTCCGCACAGGTCTTTCAACGAACACTGAACGCTCCGTGAAGCCAACGCAGCAGCATGCCGTCAGTGACGTCGTCAGCATACCCCAGCGACCGATTGAGGCAACAGCTCTCGATCCTCGCCGTCACCGCAGCGTTGCGGCTCGGCAGGACCGGCTGAGCAAAGCCAGATCACCGAGACCTACATTGTGGCGCATGGCCCCGGTCGAGCATGCACTTGGAAAACCGGCATACCGACCATCACGGCAGACAAGCACAGACACGGCGAGAGGGGGCAATCCCAGAGGAGCGAGGCACGTCCGGGACATGCACCGTTTCCGCCTGTACTCCGCAACCTGTCTTTGTACGACGCATGCTGCCGGGATCTTGCGCGGTCCAAAGGTAGCCTGTCATCCCCTCTTCCATGGCATGAAGCCACGCGTCCCTTGCGGGCCTCTCAGCGGCTGATCTGACCGGGATCGGCTGACGCCTCGACCGCCTTGGCCGCAACGGCAGGTCCGGACTTTCTTCCCCTGGCGTCCCCGAAAAGTCTCGGGTCCGCCATTCCTCGCGGAACAAGAAAGACCGGCCTTGCCGTCCTCCGCTGGCGCTTCGGGCCACAGGGGCTGCGTCGACGGATCGCCCCGGTCCTGACGATCGCCATCGAGGCCGCGAAGGGCGCGGGCTCGGACAAGCCAAAAGGAGATATGACATGGCCACCATCGGAACCTTCAAGAAAACCGGCAGCGAATACGTCGGAGAAATCGTCACCCTCAGCGTTCAGGCGAAAGCCGTCCGCATTGTCCCCGAGGACAGCACCCCCAACGACAACGCCCCCTCCCACCGCGTCTTCGTCGGCCGTGCCGAGATCGGCGCCGCCTGGTCCAAGCGCTCGACCGAGGGCCGCGACTACCTTAGCCTCAAGCTCGACGACCCGAGCTTCACCCAGCCGATCTACGCCAACCTCTTCGACGACACGGTGATCGAAGGCGGCGAAGAGACCTTCAGCCTCATCTGGTCGCGCCCCAACACCCGCCGCAACGGCGACTGACAGCGGACGACCCCGGCCGGGCTCCCGGGCGGGGTTTTTTTCTGGAACTGACGATAGGTGGTCGACGGCTTTCGGAAAACGTACAACGCCGAAAATCGCCCCAGAGCGAACGCTCATCCCAGTTTTCAATTCTGCAACGCAGCCTCACCAGACGGACGATCCACCAATCGTCACGGCTTGCCTATCAAGAGATGAGGCCAGTGTTCCGCGACCAGTGCTTTGGTGACTTGCTCGCCTCGGCGGCTTAGCCGATCGATCCACTCTTCGGACATTCCCGAAAAGTCGGTCGGATAGTTGTAGGCCTCTTCACGGGTCACGAGGCCATCCGGGGGGTATTTGAGACGGCTATCGGCCTGTCCAAGATAGGGCATCAGTACGCCCTTCAATACCCCGAGTTTCAAAAGGTCAAACAGGCGCTGAGTGGCCACATTCTGCGCTCTATCATGTAAGCAATAGAAAACGCTCTGCATGCGCGCCGGAAGGAACTGGGTGGGCTGGTCGAACCGGAGCCCATATCCGGCCTTGCAGCAAATAATCGTATCGATGTCGGTTACATTCAGGCTGACCTTGGGATCACGATCCGGCCACAGTGGTGCCAGACCCAGATTGTCGTAGACGCCGCCATCGGTCAGACTAACCCGCTCCTCGCGCCGGGTTCCGTCCTTCTTGTTGAACGGCAGGACCTCGTCCAGCGCAGGAAGTAGCGCGGGATATGCGGCCGAAGCAGTGACAGCATGGGCCAGGGTAATTTTACGGTCCGCCAATTCGCCGTAGCGCCAAGAACCCGATTGTTTCTGCGTGAAGTAGAACGCGGAGCCTGTCCTTAAGTCAGAGGCGTTGACGATCAGCAAAGGACCGTCTGCAGGCAGGTCGCGCAACAGCGCGCCACCGAAAAGTTCGTCGTCAAATACACGCTCCAGGATCGTGGTACGGCTGGCAAAACGACGGATGGGAGAATGGAGTTTTTCGACGCGCCATTTCGCGCGCTGGTCGGGCGGGATCAGGAGCAGTAGCCACTGCGCGACGAACGCTATCAGGCTGATGATGATGTTTGTCGGTATAAGGACCGCAGCACAGAAAAAGGCGCGCAGGCCCTCGGTCGTGGTAAAGACCTTGCCGATTGCGGGCCGCACGAAGCCCGAGGTGAGATGATTGCGGACGCGCTCTTCAAAAGCCGGAAACGGATCGGTGTTGGCGGCGAATAGTGCGCCGATCACGCTGCCGCCAGAGACCGTGGAGATGACTTTCACGCGTTCAAGTATGCCGAGTTCATCAAGGGCTCTGAGACACCCGAGATGAAAGGCGATAGCGCGGGAACCGCCGCCGGATAGGGCAAGGCCGATTTTCTCTTCCGCCATCAGCCCGTCGCCTCCCGCGATGCATACGGCTCTTCACCGCCTTCGACCGATTCCGCGTAGCGATTAGCCAGTATGATACCGATTTCTCCGTCGCCCGCGATCAGCATGAGGGCGGGCAAGGTATCAATGTCGAAGACCGTGGAAAGCCAGTCGATCTGAACCAGGTCAGTCGCGCTCGGGCGCGCTGCCGCCCGCGGCGGATGAGAGTGCCATTCGCCAATGTAACGAACCTGGCCGCGAGTCCGTTCGAATACACCATCAAGGTGCTCGTGGACGCCCTCGGAGCCGCGGGTAAATCCACCGGGGCTCTCCACGCTATCGGGCGGCGCGGGCGCGGTATCAACGATGTGTATTGTCTGCGCAGGGATATCTACGACGCCGGTCAATACCCCTCCGGTTTCGTTCGGAAGACGGGCATTTCGCATGGCGCGAACCCGCTCGACAAGCCCCGTGTCCACGACCACCGACCAGTCGTCGGCGGTAAAGCTGACGACGGGAACGGCGGGATAGCCATGCGAGTCTACGTCGCCCTCATCCGTCAATGACCAGACTTTCATGACCGCGTCTTCCTGATCGACGGCGCGGCCCAGAGCCCCCGCGATCAGCCCGCTGAGCGCCATGACATTCGACTCGGGCATGCGGTTCGTGATGGCACGGCAAGCGCCTGTGTAGGCGTAGTTTCCTCCGGCATCGGCGAGAAGATTTGCAAGGGCCGCCTCTCTTCCGACCAGCCCGAAAAACTGCGCTTCGAGATCGCGGAGCGTAAGTGAACGATCCGCCGGTTCGGTCAAGAGGATGCCTGCGCTGCCGACCGGATTGAAAAAGACGCTGACGCGCCGGGCCGCGGACGGGTGGTCGGATAGAAAGCGACCGGCCAGGACGGACGCTGTCGCATCTATGATCAGGTCTGCTTCATTGAGGGCGCGGTCGATCTCCTCGCGGTGTCCGTTATCGACTAGCACATTGGCGCTGATGGGGCTTCCGACCGGTTTGGCGCTGTCCAGTGTCACAGAAACGGCAGCAGCGACGAGTGCGGCCTTTTCGTCGGTGACATTTCCGCCGCGGCCAATATGCCGCGCCAGGTTGTGCGGTAGCAGGCGATCATCATCAATAACCGTCCACTCAAACCGGCCTTCGCGGGAAAGGCACTCAGCCAGGTGCGAGCCAATAGTGCCCCCTCCGACCAAAACCACCTTACGTGTATCGGGCGTCTCGCGCCCAGAAAGTTCCGTGGCGAGTTCGCGGTCGAACTCGTAGTGTATCTCGGCTGACTGGGCGAGGATCGCGCGCACGGCATCCATATCGGGGGCGGATGAAGCCAACCGCTTCACGAAGCCGACCTGGCTACCTTCAGCTGGCGTCGCGGGCTCGGCGATACCTAGCGCGACCGCGATCTCGCCGACCGGCTTGTCCGTGATGAAGGCCCGCAAATCCGTACCGTTTTCGACAGCTCCATCGGGCGCAATAATCGGCATCTCGACGACGACGACAAAGCGGCTATTGATCCGCCATGCGGGCGACGGGTTTTCACCGAGCCAGCCCGAAAACTTCTCGCGCAAGTCCGCAAGGAGATCGATGCCACGGCGCGCCAGCATGTCAGCCAGACTGCCGAGATTCTCCGGTGCGAATGTCAGGCGCTGCATTTCTTCCGCGTCGACGCGGTAGGCGGCAAGACAGATGGGCTCCAGCGACTCGATGGGTTCCCTCACATCCTTGAGATCGCGGATGCGGAGGATTTGGTCGGTCTTGCGGACGGCTACGAGGTCGGTATTGCCAGCCCCGCCCAGAATTCTCCGAGAAATGATGAAACTAAGATGACTGCCGATCATGAGAGGGTCGAGCGGCTGACGGGCGTCGTGAAGCTCGCCCCGTATCGCCCGCTCGAACCACGACAGGATGCGATGACCGAGTTCGGCAGGCGTCCAGGTCAGGCGTGCTTCCGCCCATATCCGATCATCGATACAGATCGCGCGAGGCGCGCCCTCGGCCGTCAGTTGTTGATGAAACGTGTCGGGGAAATCGTCACGCAGCACGTAAACCAGCGGCATTCCGTCTTGCGCCGCGAACCGTATCGCCAGCCGCTCGGTGCGCTTGATCGGATAGAATGGTTTCTGCGGACGACCCGTCCGAAAATCCATTATGACCAGTTCGCCGAACTCACTGCGCCGTGTCTCGATCACCGTCATCAGTTCAGAAGCATGGCGTTCGGCGAACGTCACGAGAGCCTTCGCCGCCGGAGATTCCAAATCACCGGCGGCAATAACGTCGAACCCAGAAAGCCACGCCTCGATGTCCATCAGCCCGCCTTCGGTGTCGCAGCCGCGGCAGAGCTGCTGACCATCGGCGCGGCGACATCAAGGGCGATGCCGAGCGCCGTCACGTTGTAGGCGAAGGGCTTGGGATTGGTCTGGCTGGGGTGTTCCATCGTCACCCTGAATTCGCCATCATCCGCATTCGTGATGCGGCGGTGATAATTCGCGGCCTGGCGATGTGGAGGCTGGACACCCTGATCCGCTTCCGAGCCCTTGGCAGGGATCGGGTTGGACGGCGACACAATGACGGCCCCCGCTTCGCGCTGATCTTCGAACAGCCACTTTACGTCCGGTTCGGGCTTAGTTTCCTCGGCACCACGATCCGGCGCGAGCGCAAGATACGAGCAGTGATGGGGCAGCTTCATGATGTCCCAGAGCAGGCGGTCCTCGTTCCCGTGATGGCGGGTAACCTGGACGATCTCGGAAATGGTCTCGTAGTTGACATCCGAGGCCAGAAACAAACGGGATTCCTGCCCGCCTTCGACAAATGTCGCGTGCAGAACGATCGAGTCCTCGTTGCGCTCGATGACCGTGTTCTCGTTCTGCCGCCAACCGAACGGGCAGTGGACGAAAAACTCGACCTGTTCCGGTCCGGTCTTGTCGTAGCCGGGAACGGTCCGGCCCGCATCGACAATCAGGTGCTTGCGCGACTCGAAATCGATGCCTTCGTCCTGCATCCATTTTTTCAAGCGTTCGGGGCGGGAAAAGACCCGGATGCCCTTGCCGTCACGGAGCCTGTGCCGCGCCTCCGAACGCACGATCCGCGCGTCGTCAGTCAGGCCATCTTCAAGGATGGCTGCCGCGGGCACCCAGAGTTCATTGATCTTGATCCGGCCTTCCCCCTGATACTTCCCTGCATGCCGGAGCCAGAAGAAGTCTCCGAACCCTTTGCAGTGGTCAGTATCGGTGTGGGTGATGCACACCACATCGTAGTGGTCGCGCCCCGCGCGTTTCAGATCGCGGCGCAGCTCTTCCGGCAGATCGCAGCGCTTGTCCCCGATCTCACTGTTCCGCATCGCGGCGTAGTCGACGAGGACCTTCTGGCCGTCGGCGAGGTCGATCCGCAGTGTGTCGGCATTGCCGAGGGGATAAAAATTCAGCTTGGCAGCCATGACCGCCTCCTTTCAGCTTGACGTGATTCCAGCATATGAGTAAAGTTAATATACGCATCGTGTTTTGATGTCAATATAGTTACTATACGTATGTCTGCAGGGAGGGAAGAGAATGGGCGAACCGGCACAGGGCTTAAGGTGGGGCGTGGAGCGACGGCTCGAATTCATCGAGTTTCGCTTGTACTGGGAAGGGGGAATAAACCGCGGGGAACTCACGAGTTTCTTTGGAGTTTCAGTCCCGCAAGCCTCGAAAGACCTGAGCCAGTATCAAGAAATCGCTCCTGGCAACATGGAGTACGACAAGAGCGAGAAGCGGTACTTCACCTCAGCTGGATTCAAGCCCCGCCTGATCGACCCGGACTCCGATCAGTACCTGTCACAGCTCAGGGCGGTGGCCGATGATGGCATGCGTCTAGAAGGCATATGGCTTTCGAACATGCCGGAGGCGGATCTCATGCCGATCCCGTACCGCCGCGTTGAACCGAGCGTCCTGCGCTCCATCCTCGCCGCCATTCGCGAAGGCAAGGCAACAGAGATCGTCTACCAGTCGATGAACCCTAAGCGTCCCGACCCAGAGATACGCGGTATCAGTCCACATGCCTTCGGTCACGACGGCTTTCGCTGGCACGTCCGGGCCTTCTGCCATATCGACAAGAAGTTTAAAGATTTTCTGTTGTCGCGCTGCCTGGAATGCAAAGTCACAGGCTTAGCCGAAGCGACGCCGGATGATGACCAGCTTTGGCAGGAATTCATCGACCTACGGCTCAAGCCAAACCCAAAACTTTCGAAGGCACAGCAGCGCGTGATTGCTTCGGATTACCACATGGAAGACGACGAACTGAGGCTAAGTGTGCGAAAAGCCCTTCTCTACTACTTCAATAAACGCCTCCGACTGGATGTTGCCGAGGCGCTTGATCGACCACAAGAGGCGCCGATTGTTGTGGCTAACAAGGCTGCCTTTGAGAAGGCTCTATACTGTGCTGCATCCTGAGGCGCTGGGCCACCGTCCGCGCCATCACATGATCGAGACTTGCGCAAGCTCTTTGCCATTGCCCATATTTAAGAGACCATAAAGAGATGTGTGCAAACTGCGAAAATCTATTTCGCTGAAGTTAGCGATTGCGAGTTACAGGTACCGCGAATGTAGACTTTCCGCGAAGACATACTGTCACTCAGACTTGGCAAGCAGCTGCGCTGGCTCGACACCCAAGGCGTCCGCGACCTTCTGCAGAGTCACTATGGTAACGTTCTGCTCTTTCCTCTCCATCGCGCTGACATGCGCGCGGTCGACATCCATCGCCGCCGCCAACGCGGCCTGTGTCAGCCCGCGCAATTGGCGGTAGTGCTTGAGATTCCTTGCAAAAACAACGCGGATGTCCATCCGCGAGTAAAGAACCTATCGCGTATTTTGGTGCGACGTATTATAATGCTCATCTGCAGTTTGACTGACCGCAATCCGACCTTGCACATGCAATCTGATGTGCTGTTATGAGCCTTGACGCCCAACGGCGAGGGGGAATCATGTCTGCCACCGGCACCACGCCGATCGCTGATCTCGCACCACAAAGCGATGAGCTGACCGATTACGACCACGCGCATATGACGCTGTACTTGCGCCTGTTTGATGCCGCTGAAAGCGGAGCCAGCCTGCAGGAAGTCAGTGAAATTCTATTCGGTATAGATGCCGCCGAAGAACCAGAGCGTGCCAAAAAGATGTACGACAGCCACCTCGCCCGCGCCCGCTGGATGACGGAGCAAGGCTATCGCAAGCTGCTTGAGGGCCGTACTGGCTGAACTTCGCCCGATCCGTCTGAGATCGGCGAACACCCGCGCAGGTTGCGCAAAGCAACCGTTCCTGCCGTCGTTTTGACGCGCCACCAAGCTATACTCCATGTTCATCGAAACAGCTGACGCGGAGCTTCGCCATGACCAAGGATTGGCAAGACGAAACGGCGTACAAGCATTTCGACAGTCTCGACCTGTCCGGGCTGGCCTGGGAATGCTTGCGCCGCAATTCCGACTATCGCGCCAATTACCCGCAAATGCGGGATGGATTGAAATCTCCGGCAGCATGGGGGTTGCGATTTCCCGGTTGATCCGGACATCGACGCACCCAATGCACCCGTATTCTGGAAGCCATCAATCGCCCCGGCAGCGGTCGGGTATGTTGTGCCAGTCCCCGGCGGCGACACCGCCGCGCCGCACATCGATGCAGATGATCTGACCGTCATCGGAACGCAGGACGGCTTGATCTATGTGCGCCTCGCAATAGGCGCATTGCTCGTGCTGGATGCAAAGAACCTGCACCGGCCCCTCGGCATCCTGGTGCCGCTGGACGAACATTGGGCAGCACGTGTCGACATACTCAAGGCGCTCCGCGCGCAACTGTTGTACCGCAAACGATCCCCTCCGCCCCTAACGCCACAGCAGCGTCGTCGCATCCAGCTTGCACTGCGCACGCTCGATGCGCGCCGAGACCGTGCCAGCTACCAGACGATCGCGCGGCATTTGTTTGGCGCGGAGGCTGTGTCGCGCGAGCATTGGAAAACCAGCTCCCTAAAGGCCCAGATCACTCGACTGTCGGCCCATGGCACGCATCTGACCACCAAAGGCTACCGCTTTCTCCTTCTCGGCCGCGGACCAACGGGGCGCCCCAAGCCGCGCAAGTGATCACCGTGCGATCTCCGAAT
Source organism: Ruegeria sp. L11 (assembly GCF_056531755.1). Classification (NCBI taxonomy): domain Bacteria; kingdom Pseudomonadati; phylum Pseudomonadota; class Alphaproteobacteria; order Rhodobacterales; family Roseobacteraceae; genus Ruegeria; species Ruegeria sp. L11. Next base: position 164,583 of record NZ_JBQFMI010000001.1, on the reverse strand, counting down.
TTCGAACCCTCATCATGCCCCGATCCTGTTGGACTTTGGGGGTGACGTTTTCGCACCGCGGTCTTCGTCATCCCTCCTTTGAACTCTTCTCCGTTTTGATGACCTCCGACAGCCCGCGACGCGCCGTCACGAGGCCCAGCCACCGGAGATACTCAAATGCCCGACCCCAACGAAGGACTGCCTCCCCGCTACCTCAGAACCCCGGAAGCCGCTCGTTTTCTCGGCCTGTCCGGTCGCACCTTGGAAAAACACCGGACCTACGGCACGGGCCCGCGCTATTCAAAAATCGGCGGGCGCGTCGTCTACGCGGTCGACGATCTGCAGGCCTGGGTCACACGAGGCGAGAAGACCTCGACTTCGGACGAGACCGAAGATCGCGTTCTGCCCGCCAAACGCCATGCAGCCGTTTCACCGGCCTATCTGCGGCGGGGGCGCTGAGCCGATGCAGACACTTGCCCATCTCACTTGGATCGAAGGGCGTATCGAGCGCTGGATCCGTTTCGGTCGGATTGCCGAGGAAACGATCCTGACGCGCACGGAAAAGCGCCTTGCCTTTGCGCCAGGCGCAATCTTCGCGCTCGTCCGCTGGTCGTCGAACGACCACGGCACCGTTGAAAGCCGGATCGACATTATGCGTGCCGTCGATGCAGGCGAGCCCTGCTCCACGGTGCCCTGCGTAACGCCCGGTGGCGAGATTTTGCTGCGCCTCTCCGGCTGGCCCAAGGTCGAGGCTGCGCTTCGGTCCATCGACATCGTGGAAAGCTATGGCATCGCGCCCGAAGATATCTGCCCCGACCATTGGCGGCACGTTCACAACCGCGTGACCGCTGCATTGGAGCCCCGGCCCTACACCCCTGCCCGGCATGCCGCCTGGCTCAAGCGTCGCATGGTGACGACATGAGCGCGGCGGCCCCTCCCCTCCTTGCGGCCGGTTTGTCCCTCGGTTTGCTCTCAGTCGCACAGATCGACCGCACACCGCGTCTGATCTGGAATGCCTCAGCAAGCGTGCCGGTCGGACTTTACGTTGTTCGAGCGTCGAACCCGCCATCGTTGGGCGATCTCGTTGCCGTGCGCCTGCCGGAAGACTTGTCATCCTGGGTGGTTGAGCGCGGCTATGTCGCTGTGGATACCTTGTTGTTGAAGCGCGTCGCGGCCGTCTCAGGCATGACCGTCTGTCGCGACGGCGTTGACATCGCCATCGACGGTACCGTTGTTGCCCAGGCAACATCGGCTGACCGGCACGGTCGCCCACTTCCCCGTTGGACAGGATGCATCACGCTAGGGTCAGACGAGGTTTTCTTGCTCGTCGCAGGTGTCGCGGACAGCCTCGATGGACGGTATTTCGGGCCCTTTTCAGCGGACACGATCCTCGGACGCGCCATCCCTCTTTGGACATATGGGGGGGCGGAAGATGCGTCGTCTTGAACGCGGTCACAGCCGTCGGCACGCGGGCGTTACTACCGCGCTTGTACTGATCCTCTGCATGCCGATCACCGCGGCACCGTCCGCCGTAATCGCTCAGGACTGCAGTGTTCCAGCATCTGAGCAGCAACCCATCGACATCCATATCGCTGACGCCGCGCGCAGGTTCGGCATCCCACAGCCGTGGATCCGTGCCGTCATTGAGGTTGAAAGTGCGGGCAATCCACGCGCTGTCAGCCACGCGGGCGCTATGGGGCTTATGCAGATCATGCCCGGCACTTGGACCGAGTTGCGCGCAGCCTATGGGCTTGGCGAAGATCCCTTCGATCCACGCGACAACATCCTAGCCGGTACAGCCTATCTGCGACAGATGTACGACCGCTTCGGGTCGCCCGGCTTTCTCGCTGCCTACAATGCCGGGCCTGCGCGCTACCAAGAGCACGTTGATACCGGGCGCGCCCTGCCGCTTGAAACCCGCAATTACCTCGCCATCCTCGCGCCACTCATCGGCGACGGGACCAACGTCGCGCGCGCAGTCAGTCGCCCGCAGAGGACGCAGGACTGGCGCGACGCCCCGTTGTTCGCGGCAATGGCCGAGGAGGGTCAGACCCCCGGCGATGACGCCCAACGGATTGCGACTGACGCGTCTCAGAACGGGATTTTCGTGCCTCTCAGCCAGGGGCGAACACAATGATCTGCGGATTCGCCCCATGGCGAGGTCTGGCAAGCCCCGTCGCAGGAATGTGCCGAGGCGGGTCGACGCTCAGGGTCTCAACAGAAAGAGCGCGAGATAAAAGAGGTGCCGCAAGCGGACCTCAAGCTGTTGTTTCTCTGCGAGGATTTGCGCGGCACATCCAAGCTGCATGCCGCAGAACTTCACCTAGAGAGCTGATTTATGGGCGTTTTTCAAGCGGCAACTGGTCCTTCAAGCGAGTGCGGCCATGACCCGGCGCGACAATGACCTGCGGATCCGCCCCGGACGCATCCGCGACGGCGGCAGGACCTCTAAGCAATCGACACGCTTCGTCAACGAGGTGATGCGCGCTGCGCGGAAATCTGGACATACCGGCTATCGTATCGGCGGGGGCAGCACGCGTTCCGGCAACGCCGCTTTCGGGCGCGGACGGTTTGCCCGAACGGCCAAAGGCCTGACTCGCACCTCACGGCGCGTCGTCGTGAAGGCCCGCGTCGTGCGCCACCAGGGTAAGCGCTTTCGTTCCGCGCCCATGGCCAAGCATCTCGGCTATCTGCAGCGCGATGGCGTCGGTCAGGACGGGCGCGACGCCGATTTATTCGGGGCTCAACGCGATGATCTTGACCGGGGCGGATTTTCGGCGCGCTGCGAAGGCGACCGGCATCATTTCCGGTTCATCATCTCGCCGGAAGACGCGGGCGACCTCGAAGATCTGCGCGCCTTCACCCGGGATCTGATGGCCCGAGCCGAACGGGATCTCGGCACCACACTCGACTGGGTCGCCGTCGATCACTGGAACACCGACAATCCGCATGTCCACATCCTGGTGCGCGGAAAGGCCGACGATGGGCGGGACCTTGTTATCTCGCGCGACTACATCAGCCGGGGGTTTCGGGCGCGCGCGGAAGACCTCGTGCAACTGGAACTAGGCCCCCGCAGCGCGCGCGAGAATTCCCAAGCGCTGGAAACCCAGGTCACAGCGGAGCGCTGGACCGATCTCGACCGCGGCCTGCGATCCCTAGCGGACGACCATGCCGGCATCGCCGACCTGCGCCGCGGCACGCCGGAGCCCCGCGATCCGGAGCTGCGCCGCTTGATGATCGGGCGTGCCCAGACACTGGAGAGGCTCGGGCTGGCCGAACAAATCGCCCCTGCCGTCTGGGAGTTGAAACCGAATGTCGAGGACACTCTGCGCGAACTTGGGATGCGCGGCGACATCATCAAGAGGATGCACCGGGCCATGGGCGCCGACCGCAACCGCGCAGCGGGTGATTTCGCCATTGAGGGCACGCCCACCGCGCCGATCCTCGGGCGGCTCGTGGAACGCGGCTTTCATGACGACCACACAGGCACCGGCTACGCGATCATCGACGGTGTTGACGGTCGCGTTCATCACCTTCGCTTCCAGGATCTCGATGCGACCGGCGACACGCCACAAGGTGGTATCGTCGAAACCCGGCTCTGGACAGGGAAGACGGACGGGACACCACAACTGTCTCTTGTCGGTCGTTCCGATCTGTCGCTTGGCGACCAGATCGAGGCCGATGGCGCGACCTGGCTTGACCGCCTGCATCTTTCCCGGGATCGCGCACCGCTGAGCGGTGCAGGATTTGGCGCGGAAGTCCGCCAGGCGCTAGAGCGGCGCGCAGATCACCTTGTCGCCCAAGGCCTCGCCCGCCGGCAAGGTGGGCGCGTGACCTTCACTCGCGATCTTCTGGCGACCCTGCGCAACCGCGAATTGGACTCCGTCGCCAGAGACCTCAGTGCCCAAACCGGCCTCCCCCGATACAAGCCGACCGAGGGCGAGCCCGTCGCTGGCACGTTTCGCCAACGCCTCGATCTCGCCTCGGGCCGCTTCGCCATGATCGATGATGGTCTCGGCTTCTCGCTCGTCCCTTGGACCCCGCTACTCGAACGCCATCTCGGCCAAACCGTCACGGGCACGATGACGCCCGGCGGCGGGATCGATTGGAGCCTCGGGCGCAAGCGCGGACTGAACCTCTGAGCAAAAAGGATATGACCATGAGCCGTCAGGACACGTCATCGGCCACCAAGATCCTCTGGGGCCAGATCCTCATCGTCAGCATCGTGGCGCTGCTCTTCGTCTGGGCAGCGACGCAATGGGTCGCGTTTCGTCTGGGGTTCCAACCCCAGCTTGGCGCGCCGCTCACCGCCCTGTTCGGCCTGCCGATCTATCGCCCGTGGCAGGTCTTCACCTGGTGGTACTGGTACGACGCCTACGCGCCCCGCGTCTTCATGGAAGGAGCCGTAATCGCCGGCGCTGGCGGGATCGCCGCCATTGCCGTCGCGATATTGCTGTCGGTCCTGCGGGCGCGCGAGGCCAGCGACGTGACGACCTATGGCTCCGCCAGATGGGCAGGCCTCAAGGATATCACCGCCGCTGGGCTGTTCGCAGACGACGGCGTCGTGCTGGGCCATCTCGACAAGCGCTACCTCCGGCATGACGGACCAGAACATGTGCTGTGCTTCGCGCCCACCCGCTCCGGCAAGGGTGTCGGCCTAGTGATCCCAAGCCTGCTGACCTGGCCCGGCTCCGCGATTGTTCACGACATCAAGGGCGAGAACTGGCAGCTGACGTCCGGATGGCGGGCGCGGTTCGGGCGTGTCCTGCTCTTCGATCCGACCAACGCGGCCAGCGCCGCCTACAATCCGCTGCTCGAGGTCCGCCGCGGCGAGCGCGAGGTGCGGGACGTGCAAAACATCGCGGATATCCTCGTCGATCCCGAAGGCCAGCTCGAGCGACGAAACCATTGGGAGAGGACCAGCCATTCCCTTCTGGTCGGTGCGATCCTGCATGTCCTCTATGCGGAGAAGGACAAGACACTGGCAGGCGTCGCCGCCTTCCTGTCAGATCCTCGGCGTCCCATCGCCGCCACATTGACTGCAATGATGCGCACGCCCCATTTCGGTGATCGCCCGCATCCTGTTGTCGCTCAGGCCGCGCGCGAGCTGCTGAACAAATCCGAGAACGAACGCTCCGGCGTCCTCTCGACCGCCATGTCCTTCCTCAGTCTCTACCGCGACCCCGTGATCGCCGCCGTGACCCGACGCTGCGACTGGCGGATCGATGATCTCGTCTCGGATGATCGGCCGCTCACCCTCTACCTCGTGGTACCCCCATCGGACATTTCCCGCACCAAACCGCTGGTCCGGCTGGTCCTGAACCAGATCGGCCGCCGCCTGACAGAAGAATTGCACAACACCAACCGTAAACACCGCCTTCTGTTCATGCTCGACGAGTTCCCCGCCCTCGGCCGTCTCGACTTCTTTGAAAGCCAACTGGCCTTCATGGCGGGCTACGGTCTCAAGGCCTTCCTGATCGCCCAGTCGTTGAACCAGATCGAAAAGGCCTATGGCCAGAACAACGCCATCCTGGACAACTGCCATGTCCGCGTCGCTTTCGCGACCAATGACGAGCGCACGGCGAAGCGCCTTTCAGACGCCCTCGGCACCACGACCGAACTGCGCGCGATGAAGAACTATGCAGGCCACCGCCTGTCACCCTGGCTCGGACATCTGATGGTCTCGCGCCAGGAAACCGCCCGCGCCTTGCTGACCCCCGGCGAGATCATGCAGCTGCCATCCGACGACGAAATCATCCTCGTGTCCGGCGCGGCCCCGATCCGGGCCCAAAAAGTCCGGTACTTCCGCGATGCGCAACTGACGGCGAGAATCCAAAACCCGCCTAGAGTAGAAGCATCTGCAGCAATCAGCACGGCGGGAACCCACGATTGGAGCAGTCTTCAGCCGATCATGCAACCTCAGGAAGCTGATACGAACAAGCCCGCTGACGATGCAGATGGCGGCATCCGACGAGAGCCTGACATTCCCGAGCATGAGGATGTGGTGCCCGAACTGCCGTTCCCGCGCGAGGAATTCGCCGCCCTCGACGACGAACCTGACGACGAGGCCCAACGCGCCCGCGCCATGCAAACCCGCTTCCGTACTGTGGCGCGTCAAGCGGCCCTCGATCCGGACGACGGGATCGAACTGTGAGGTGACAACATGAAGAAAGCCAAGATCACCGCCTATGTCGACGCAGCCTTCTTCGACGAAATCGACGAACTGGCAGCACGGCGGCGCGTCCCCAAAACCCAGATCATCGAGGCGGCATTGGCGTCTTTCCTCTCACCCGACAGCGCCGAACAAAGCGAAGCCGCGATCGTCCGCAGGCTGGACCGCCTGACGCGGTCGTTGGAGCGTCTAGAGCGCGATCAGGAGATCACGACGGAGGCGCTCGCGCTGTTCGTCCGCTTCTGGTTGACCACGACACCACCCCTGCCCGATGACGCATACTTGGCGGCCAAGGCGAAAGGGAAAGAGCGGTATGGAGGCTTCGTTGAGACGCTAGCGCGGCGGCTGGGAAAAGGTACGACCTTGACAAGAGAGCTATCTCGGGAAGAGCCAAACCCCAAAGTCCAAGATTAGCAACAGGAACAGAAAAGAGTTATCGAAAATATGGACTTACTCAAAGGTCGTTGCTCAATTTGACGTTCTTCAAGGCGTCGATCCAGGCCTCAACAAAGTCGGTTGACCTTAGTTCGAATACTTTATATACGAATAATAATTATACCCAACCGCGAGTCGAGCGATGGCCTCCACCGAACTGAAATGGGCGACGGAACAAAGGTTCCAGTTTATCGAGTACCAAGCCTTCTGGCTTGGTAGCCTCAACCGTGTCGACCTCACATCGCATTTTGGCATCTCGGTACCTCAAGCTTCCAAGGATATAGCAGCCTACCAGGCTCTATACCCGCAAAACATAAAATACGATCACAGCGAGAAGCGGTACTTTGTGACGAAGGAGTTTGCGCCTCACTTCATAGAGCTGAAGCCAGATGTATTCCTCAATGGCCTGTTGAGAGAAGCAGATGATTGTCAAAATCCTGTACTGCTGCCGACTGAAGGTATCCCGATTCCGAAGCGACTGATTGACCCATTTGTGCTGCAATCCCTGACTGAGTGCATTGCGACCAATCAGTCGGTAGAAATTCTGTATCAGTCGATGAGCCCGAACAAACCCGATGCAATCTGGCGCCGTATAACACCCCACAGCTTTGCAACTGATGGGCTTCGTTGGCACACGAGGGCCTACTGTCACATCGATCAAAAATTCAAAGACTTCCTGATATCTAGGTGTCTTGGCTCCCGCGAGCCTGGAGCATCTGCCGCATCGGTTCATGACGATATCTATTGGAACAAGTCTTTCGAGATCCGCCTCGTGCCCAACCCCGCACTGTCCGCTTCACAGAAGAGGGTAGTGGCAACCGACTACGGCATGCGCGACGCAAGGCTTACTGTTTCCACGCGGATGGCCATGTTGTACTATTTTGAGAAGCGCTTGCGGTTAGACGTTGCGCATCTCATGGACGACCCAGGCGAATGCCCGGTGATTATTGAGAACAAATCGGCTTTCGACGCCGCCGTCGAGGAGGCGACAAAATGACGGCCTCCAATTTCGACTTTCTAAAGGACCACTGGCCCGAGGTTGCTGTTCTTGGCGCAAGGGCCGAGAGCTATGTGATGCTCGATGCCAGGAGTGCTATATTCAATCTCCGGCTTCTGGCAGAGAATCTGGTGAAGGACATCTATCACGCACTTCATCTGCCCAAACCGGTTAGACCGACTCAAATCGATCTTCTCACCAACAGCGCCTTTGTAGCCGTGGTGCCGAAAGTCGTCCTGAACAAGCTGCATGCCATAAGGAAATTCGGAAATAAGGCGGCACACGGCGATGATGTTTCCCGGAATGACGCCCTGTGGTTGCTCAAGGAAGCTCACGATCTCAGTAAGTGGGCTATCATCAACTACTGTCAGGTAGACCACAAAACGCTGCCGGCATTCGAGCAGCCAAAACTCGAAAGCGTGGGCAAGGAACAGCAACCGCTTACTCAGCAAGAGAAGCAGACCCTCCAAAAGCTAGCTGCTCAGGAAGAGCAAATCGTTGCGCTTTTGGCAGAGGTAGAAAAGTCCCGCGAGCAAGTTGAAGCCGCCGAGAAAAAGGCTGACGAACTAGCAGGCCTCGCAAAATCTGCTCAGCGGACCGCCGACGTCCTTGAGTTCAACGAGGCGACAACTCGGTCCCGCATCATTGACAACCTAATCGCAGCTGCCGGTTGGAATGTTGCGACGGGAGAAACATCGACGAATGAAGTCGTGAAAGAGATGGAGGTCGATGGCCAACCTACGCCGTCCGGAAAGGGCTTCGTAGACTATGTCCTGTTGGACGCAGACGGCTCGCCACTGGCGGTTATTGAGGCAAAGAAGACCTCCGTCGATCCGGAACTCGGCCGAAAGCAAGCGGTGCTGTACGCAGATGCACTAGAGAAGAAGTCGGGCCAGCGGCCGGTCATTTTCTACACCAACGGATACGATATCTGGATGTGGGACGATGCAGCCGGGTACCCGCCGCGAAAGGTGTTCGGCTACTACTCCATGGACAGTCTGCAGTATCTGGTCAAGTTCCAGCGGAAGAGCCGCAAGGATCTTAAGTCGCTGGTACCACAAGAGCGGATCGTCAATCGCTTGTATCAGATCGAAGCGATCAAACGCGTGTCCGAGCGCTTTGCCGACAAGCATCGAAAGGCGTTGATCGTCCAGGCAACAGGTACCGGCAAGACGCGTGTTGCGATCGCTCTTGCCGAATTGTTGATCCGCGCCGGATGGGCCAAGCGGGTGCTGTTCCTTTGCGACCGTAAGGAGCTCCGTAAACAGGCGAAGAACGCTTTCACCGACTTCCTCGATTCAGAGCCGATCCGGGTGGTCAACTCTCGTGTCAGCGGTGCTGCCACGGAGCGGATATTCATTTCGACGTACCCGGCGATGCTCAAGGTGTACCAGTCGTTCGATGTGGGGTTCTTCGATCTGATTATCGCTGACGAGTCGCACCGCAGCATCTACAACATCTATGGTGATCTCTTTCACTATTTCGACAGCCTCCAGGTCGGGTTGACGGCGACGCCGGTCAATTTCGTGACACGATCGACCTTTGGCCTTTTCAATTGCGAGGGCAAGCTGCCGACCTTTAGCTACGACCTGGAAGAGGCAGTCGGTGAGAAACATCTCGTTCCCTTCGAAGTGATCGATCATACATCTCAGTTCCTTCGTGAAGGCATCACGCTTGATGGCCTGACTCAGGCCCAGATCGAGGAACTGGAAGCCCAAGGCGAAGACCCGAATGACTATGACTACTCCTCGGAACAGGTCGACAAGGCGATTTACAATCGCGACACCAACCGTGTGATCATTCGCAATCTGATGGAAAACGGCATCCGAGATGCGAACGGACAGACCATCGGCAAGACGATCATCTTTGCGCGCAATCATGAACACGCCATGCTGATGAGCCGGCTATTCGACGAGATGTATCCGCAATATGGCGGAAAGTTCTGTCAGGTGATCGACAACTATGACCCACGCGCGGAAAGCCTGATCGACGATTTCAAGGGCACGGGCACCAACAGCGAGCTCACCATCGCCCTTTCGGTGGACATGCTCGATACCGGCATCGATGTGCCTGAGATCGTGAACCTCGTCTTTGCCAAGCCTGTGCGCTCGCCGGTCAAGTTCTGGCAGATGGTTGGACGCGGCACACGGCTTTGCACCGATTTGTTTGGCCCTGGAAAGGACAAGACCATCTTCCGGATCTTCGACCACTGGGCTAACTTCAAACGCTTCGAAGAGGGCTACAAACCTGCCGAGCCGACGGTTACGAAATCACTGCTCCAACAGCTTTTCGAGCAGCGCATCCAGCTTGCTGAAACGGCACTGCAGAAAAGCGAGATTGCCGTCTTCGATCACGTGATCCAGTTGATCGCTGCCGACATCAATGCGCTCGATGAAAACACCGTCGCGGTGCGGGAGAAGTGGCGGGAGAAGCGCTCGACTGCTTCGATTGAGAACCTGAAACGGTTCGATCCTGGGACAGTATCGGTGCTGCGCCAGACCATCGCCCCGCTGATGCAATGGCGCGATATCAGGGGCAAGGCCGAGGCGCATGCGTTTGATCTGCTTGTGTGCAAGGCCCAGATCGCGGTCTTGTATCAGTCTGCCGAGGTCGCCGATCTCAAGATCGATTTCCTCGACCGGCTGGGCTCGCTCCAGATGCATCTCAACCCGGTTCGGGAACAGGCCGAGGTGATCAAAAAGGCCAAGTCCGATGCCTTCTGGAACGGCGTGACCGTGATGGACCTTGAGGCCGTGCGCGAGCCGTTGCGCAGCATCATGATCTACCGCGACAGAAAGAAGATTGTCGGCAACGGCCCCAAGATCGTCGACATCACTGAAGACACCGGTCTCGTGCAGTCCTCGCGCCGCAGCGCTTCGCTCAAGACCGTGGACATGGCTGCCTATGAGCAGCTCGTGGAAGCTGAACTGAAAAAACACTTCGAGACCAATGCGACGTTGAAGAAAATCCGCGCAGGCGAGGCGGTGACGCCCGAGGACCTCAACGCAATAATCTCGCTGGTCTTGACCCAGAACCCCGATGTCAGTCGCAACGCGCTGGAAGAGTTTTTTGCGTCCACGACGCTGCCGCTCGACATCACCATCCGCAAGATGGTCGGGCTCGACGAACAGGCCGTGAAGGAAAAGTTCTCGGCTTTCGTGCTGGGCCATCCCGAACTGACCGCCAAGCAGACACGCTTCCTAGCGTTGCTGCAAAACCACATCATCAAATTCGGTTTCATCACCATCGACCGCCTCTATGACCAGCCATTCACGGTTGTCGATGCCGATGGCCCCGAGGGCATTTTCGAAAAGCCCGACGACATTGACCAGTTGATGAAGATCGTAAATCTCTTCGCTCCTGCGCCCAAAGGCGACGATGGAGCCGACACATCCCAAGGAAAGCTGCACTAATGGTAACCGGCGAATTGAAAAAGAAGATCGATGCCCTCTGGACCGAGTTCTGGACCGGCGGCATCACCAATCCGCTGACGGTGATCGAGCAGATCACCTTCCTGATCTTCGTGCGCCTGCTCGACGTGAACGAGGCCCGCGATGAAAATCGCCTGAAGCGCAGCGGTACCGAGTTCAAGCGCCGGTTCAATGCCGATGAACAGGAACTCCGCTGGTCGCAGTTCCGCCATCTGGGTGCCGATGAGATGCTGCCGCTGGTGCGCGACCGGGTCTTCCCGCATTTCCGCAAGGCGTCCGTCGGCACCACCTTCGCGGAATTCATGAAGGATGCGCAGCTGATGATCCAGAAGCCCAGCCTTCTGGTGAAGGCGGTCAACATGATCAACGACCTGCCGCTCACCGCCGGCGACACCAAGGGCGACCTGTATGAATACCTGCTCGGCAAGCTGACCACGGCAGGCATCAATGGTCAGTTCCGGACTCCGCGCCACATCATCCGCCTGATGGTGGACATGCTGGAGCCCAAGCCCACCGATGTGATTTCCGACCCGTCTTGTGGCACCGGCGGCTTTTTGGTCGAGACGATGAACTACCTTCTCGAAAACCACACCTCGCCCGAGGCGGTGATGGAGGAAACGGATCCGGAGACCGGCAAGACCGAGAAGACCTTCACCGGCGACCTGCTCGAGGACCATTGGACCCATATCCGCAACGACATGTTCCACGGCTTCGATTTTGACGCCACCATGCTGCGCATCGCGGCCATGAACATGATGCTGCACGGCGTTGATAATCCCGACATCCATTACCAGGACACGTTGAGCAACAGCTTCCCTGAGCGCTTCCCCAAATCCGCAAGCGAAGGCTTTGACATTGTCCTCGCCAATCCGCCCTTCAAAGGCTCGCTGGATTTCGAGGATGTCCACGCCGGGCTGCTCCGGCAAGTGAAGACGAAGAAGACGGAACTGCTGTTCCTGGTGCTGATCCTGCGCATGCTGAAAACCGGCGGGCGCTCGGCCACCATCGTGCCCGATGGCGTGCTCTTCGGCTCGTCCACCGCCCATGTGGCGCTGCGCAAGCTCCTGATCGACCACAACCAGCTGGAGGCGGTGATCTCGCTGCCGTCAGGGGTGTTCAAGCCCTATGCGGGTGTGTCCACAGGCATCCTTGTTTTTACCAAGGGCGGGCGCACCGATGATGTCTTCTTCTACGATGTGGAGGCGGACGGTTACTCGCTGGACGACAAGCGCGACCCGATCGAGGCCAATGACCTGCCGGATTGCATCGCGGCCTGGCGGAACCGCGATCCGAAGCGGGACACGGACCGCAAGCAGAAGGCCTTCTTCGTTCCGGCCGATGACATCCGCGAGGCGAATTACGACCTCTCGCTCTCCAAGTACAAGGAGCGCGTCTACGCGGAACAAAAATACGACCCGCCGAAGCTCATCCTGAAGCGGATGAAGAGCTTGAATGACGACATCGCCAAGGACCTCGCCGAACTTGAGGGGATGTTGGGATGACGACCCAAACCATTCCACTTGGCGATCTGGTCGAGATAAAAGGGGGCGGCACCCCTAGCCGGACTGTTTCAGAGTTCTGGAATGGCAATATTCCATGGGCCACAGTCAAAGACTTCAAATCGACTGCACTCGACGCCACAGAAGAATCCATAACACTGGAAGGGCTTAAGCGCTCGGCAACAAACATCATTCCTTCCGGAAATGTTATCATCCCTACAAGGATGGCAGTCGGAAAAGCTGCAATCAATTCGGTCGATATGGCCATTAATCAGGATTTGAAGGCGCTGCTACCAAAGGGAAAAATCGACAAGCGGTTTTTGCTTCACTTCCTTCTCGCAAAGGGTGAATTCCTTGAAGGACAAGCACAGGGTGCCACCGTCAAAGGCATCAAACTTGACCTTCTGAGGACCTTGCCTTTTCCAGCGCTTCGCCTCGACGAACAACGCCGGATTGCGGTGATCCTCGACAAGGCCGATGCCATCCGCCGTAAACGCCAGCAAGCCCTCGCCCTTGCCGACGATTTTCTCAAGTCGGTGTTTTTGGAGATGTTCGGTGACCCTGAAACGAACCCGAAACAACTACCACAAGAGGAGCTTGGCAAGCTATTGGAAAGGATCGATAGCGGTCATAGCCCCAAATGCGAATCTAGGCCAGCCGCAGAGGACGAAATCGGGATTTTGAAAGTGAGCTCGATCTCATCCACTCACTTCAGGCCCGAAGAAAACAAGGCCGTTTTCGAAGGATATCCTATTGATGAGCGCAACCTCGTTCATAAAGGTGATCTTCTCTTTTCCAGAAAGAACACTTACCAATTAGTAGGCGCGTCCGCGATTGTTGAGAACGCACATGGAAAACTGGCGCTGCCTGACTTGATATTTAGGCTCGTACCAAGATCGGATCGCAAAATTGAACTTCCGTATCTGTGGATGCTCTTGACCCAAGACTCAATCAGAGAGCGCTTGAGAAAAGTGGCCGGTGGATCAGCTGCGTCGATGCCAAACATTGGAAAAGAAAGGCTCAGATCTGTCCTCCTCCCAATCGCCAAACCGGAGGATCAAGTCCAGTTTACTAGATACTACTCTAAGAGAATTTCATTGAAAAAGAAGCTTCAGGAAAATTTGAAAGTATCGGAAGACCTCTTCGCCTCCCTCTCACAACTCGCTTTCCGAGGGGAGCTATGAGCGATCTGAAACTCTTCCGGATTGGCGGCACCGATGTCTGCGAGGTGCATGGCACTTCGCTGGCGCTGGAAAAATCACTGCAGACGCTGATTGAGCAGAACTTGGAGACCTTTCTCGGTGTCCGCTTTCTGGCGTCCGAATTCTCCACCGGCCGCGACCACGGCGGGCGGATGGACACGCTTGGCATCGATGAGAATTCCTGCCCGGTGATCATCGAATACAAGCGTTCCTCCAACATGAACGTCATCAATCAGGGCCTGTTCTATCTCGACTGGCTGGTGACGCATCGCGGCGATTTCGAGATGCTGGTCTTGAAGAAGTTCGGCGAAAAGGCCGCCCAATCCGTCGAATGGTCATCGCCGCGCCTAATCTGCATCGCTGGCGACTTCTCCCGCTATGATGAGCACGCTATCAAGCAGATGAACCGCAACATCGAACTCATTCGCTACATGAAATTCGATGACGACCTCCTGCTGCTCGAACAGGTCAACGCAGCCTCTGCTCCGCTGAACGGTGTGATCGCGACGGATAAAGTTGATGGCGGCACGGACGGCGGGCAAAAGCAGAAATACACCACCGTCTCGCAATACCTCGACAAGGCGGACACTGAGCTGCGCGCCCTCTTTGATACGGTGAAGGAGCATCTTGAAGGGCTGGGGGACGATGTTCAGTTCAAGGTGCTGCGCTTCTATTTCGCGTTCAAGCGGATCAAGAATTTCGCCTGCGTCGAGATCAAGACCCAGGAGCGCAAGCTGATCGTCCACGTCAAGGTCGACCCCGACACCCTCACGCTGGAAGACGGCTTTACCCGCGATGTGCGCACCATCGGCCATTTCGGCACCGGCGATCTGGAAATCACCATCCGCTCGATGGAGGACTTCGAGAAGGCCAAGCCGCTGTTCGAGCGCAGCTATGAAAATGCGTGAGGTCGGGTGATGGCGGAACTCCACACCCTCACCCTGCCCGGCCCGATGCTGCAACGCGGATTCTGGCTCTATGTGTGGCGGATCGACACGCCGAAGGGTGAACGCCTGTATGTCGGGCGCACCGGGGACAACAGCAGCCCATATGCGACCGCGCCCTACACGCGGATGGGGCAGCATCTGGGATTTCAGAAAGCCTCCAACAGCCTTCGCCGCTTGCTTACCGAACAGGGCATCGAACCGGAGCAGTGTACCCAGTTCGATTTGGTGTCCTATGGGCCGATTTTCCCGGAGATCGGGAAGACCGCGGAGCAGGATCATGGCGAGCAGATGGAGCTGCACAAACCCGTTCGCGACCGGATGGCGGCACTAGAACGGGACCTGCGCGACGCATTGTCCGATGCTGGCTATTCGGTTCTCAATGTGGTGCGCAGCAAAGCGCAATCCGATCCGGAAAACTGGTGGGCAGTTCTCGCGGCGTTTTCGGCGAACTTTCCGAAGCTGACCAAGGGGTGCGCCGATGGGTGACCTTCTTCCCGAAGACCGCCAAGTGTGGGTGCGCGCATTCTACGGCTTCAACCCGGAAGACGCCGGATATATTGGCTTCACGCACGAAGCTCAGCGTGAAGACATGCTGACCAAGATGAAGGACGGGGATCTTGTCCTCATCTACGGTGCCGTGGACTCTCTCACTGACGCCGATCTGCAGAGGCAGGCCCTTGGCTTCATGGAAGTCAAATTGGAGCGATGCCATGATCTGGACCGGCAGACTGAGGAGTCGAGGAAATGGAAGCTAGATCATGGTTTTCAGGACAGGTGGACCTACGGACTGAAGGTTGTCCGTGCATGGCGCGTCACCAACCGGGTTCACATCAAAACGATTGCGCCGATAGCCTATGACAGCAAGAAGCGGTTTGAGAGAACGACCAAGGCTGTCCTGCTTGAGCCAGATGAAAAGCGCAGGGCGCTCAGCCACCATGTCCGGCAGGTGAACGTCTTCGGTGAACCGCCCATCGCAGCGGATGAACTCGTCCGCGGCTATATGAATGACGTGCTCAAGCCGTCCAAAGGTATTCCTCCAAGTTTCGGGGACCGAACTTCCAAGCACGAAGACGGTGAGAACCACCTATACCTGATGAAATTGACAGCCAATGCGGAAGCACTGCTCGGCAGAACCGGCCCTCACCTCGGCAAGGCATTGGTGAAAATCGGCAGATCAAATGATCCAATCCGTCGGTTGAAAGAGGTCAATGGCGGGTTTCCCAAAAGCGCTGTTTGCCGATGGGAACTAAAGTACCGCCAACCGTTTGACGATGGGGCAACGACTCATAGTCATGAGACAGAATTGAAAGCGCGCTTCGCCAAGGAATTTACCTCACAGTCAGGAGAGTTCTACACTGGTGAATGGGACGCCATGGAACGGGTTTTCCAAACCTTTTGTTTTTCCAAGATGCCCAAAATTCTCGCCGCGGCTGCGAAGGCCAAGGGCCTGAAGTAAGAAATGAGATTGTCATGCGACTGAGCCGGATCGAAATCGAAAACTTCAAAGGTGTTGGTGCCAAGCAGGCCATTGAGCTACGGCCGATCACGCTGTTGTTCGGCCCGAATAGCGCAGGCAAAAGCACCATCCTTCAGGCATTGCACTATGTTCGTGAAATCCTAGAGAGGAAGAACCCCGATCCGGATCAAACGATTGCGGGCGGCCTGATCGATCTCGGCGGTTTCAAGAAGCTGATCCATAACCATGATCTCTCGAAGTCGATGACGGTCAAATTGGTCATCGATTTGTCGGACGATCAGGGCAATGAACGGCTTCCAATCAACAATGGGAACTCGCTCGACGACCCTGAATTTGAAAACTTGCGCATCCGGTACATCGTCGGTGAGAACACCGATCTGAAGGAATATGCCGTCGTCCAGGAGATCGGTGTCTCCCTGCAGATTCAATGGAGCGACCTGATCAATGCACCTTATGTGTCGGCTCTGATTGTCGATATGGATGGCGAAAACATCGCCACGATCAAATCCCCACCGCAACCCGGCCAGGCTCAGCTCACCGAGTTCAACTTCCAACATCCACTGTTGCAGGAGTATATGGACGCCGATGAAGAGCCTTCTCAGGACACGGAAGAGAGCGACCCACTTGGCACCAAACTGGGTATCGAGATTTGGGAGCTTTCCCGTGACATGGCCAGATCCGCAGACTTGAAAGGTGCCAGCGAGTTTCGCGTCGCAGCCGCATCCGTGATTGGCGCTCTGCCGGATATCAACAAGCCGTGGACGCTGGAACTGCGCGATCCGGAACCGAAGAAGCTGGAATTGGAGGGCAACACGCCTCGCGTTCGCGGACTGTCTGCATTGCTCGACGAGTTACTGCTTGGGCCATTGCGCATTACGCGCGACTACCTTTCGCAGATGACCTATATCGGTCCGTTAAGGGACATCCCACCCAGGGGTTTCCGGCCCCAGGTTTCACCCGATGAGGGACGCTGGGCACAGGGTTTGGCAGCATGGGACCTTCTCTATTCGGACACCAAGGGCAAACTACTCAGCGAAGTGAATGCCTGGCTGAGTGGTAAGGACGGTCTGGGAACGAGTTACGAGATCGCGAAGTCGGAGTATCTGGAAATACCGGTCTCAAGCCGGATCGATCAGTTGTTCAAACGCGGCATCAGCGGAGACGACATCGGAGAACTGCAGGAAGAGTTCCAGAAGCTTGGATCGCGTACCGAGGTTGTTTTGCGTGACGTGGTGAAAGGCATTGATGTTGCCCCGAGCGATGTCGGCGTTGGCATCTCTCAGATGATCCCTGTCATCGTCGCTTGCCTTCGCGACAAGGATGGCATTCTGGCAATTGAGCAGCCCGAACTTCACATTCATCCGGCAATTCAGGTCGGGGTCGGTGACCTTTTCATTCATGCTGTAGTGCCCGGCGAGCAATCGTTCGGTTCAGGCAAAACCCTCCTTGTCGAAACCCATAGCGAACACATCATGCTGCGGCTCCTACGCAGGGTGCGGGAGACCACCGAAGGAGAACTCCCGCCAAGAAAAAATGCACTAAAGCCCGATGATCTCTCCGTCATATACGTCGAAAATACCGAAAATGAAGTGCATTTTCGCCGCCTTCGCGTTGATAGAGACGGTGATTTCTCTGACCGGTGGCCAGATGGGTTCTTCGAAGAACGGGCGGAGGAACTGTTCTGATGCATCTTGAATATGCAGTCGAACCAGAAGCGCTGACTGCAAACTGGGAACGATTCCGGTATTTGATTGAAAAATTTGGCTTCGACAAAGGGCGTCTAATTTCTCGATTTCCGAAAAAGTGGGAGGCTTCCGTCTACGAGCTGGTCAAAAAATCTGACATGAGCGATGGCGAGAAGAAGAAAGCTGTGGAAAAACTACGAATGGCCAAACACGTCGCCGTCGTCAGATCGGGCAGATTGTATCAGCCAGAAATATCTTGGCTCTTGAACGCAGCTCAACAACCAGTCGGCTCAGAGTTCCACGCGATCTTAGCATCTGAGAATCCAAATAATTTCAATAATGTCATAGTCGCCAGTGAACTGGATGATGGTCATCCGCTTTTCACTGTTTCGACCTCAATTAATGTTCCATTGAATGATGAGGGGATATCGAACTCAATCTGGCCCACGATGTCTCAAGCGAAGAATATTGCAATTGTTGACCCGTATTTCCAAGTAACAACAACACGCTATGCGACCCCGTTAATTCTCACATTGCAGAAAATGCACTCAGCCGGCGCGCGGGAAAAAGTAGTACATATTCATTGCCGTAATGGTGGAGAACCTGACAGACAAGCGTTCTCTCAGAACATTCTAGCACTCTTTGAAAATCGTATTCCCGAAAGCTTTACGATCAAAATTTTCGAGTGGGAACGCCGTCAAGGTGGACCGAATTTTCACGTCAGGTGCGTATTGTGTGACTGTGGGGGAATTCAATCGGATGCTGGATTTGGCTCATCTAATGCGGGTGATGTAACACTCATGACTTTGTTGTCGACACCAGTCATCGAAGCGATGTTATCACGTTTCAACCCAGAGTCACCAGCTTATGAATTATGTAGACCTCCAATCACAATTTTCGATGATTGCACAATAGACTTTGGCTAGGCCTTCTTTACATGAGACGGAGCAAGATTTTGCTCGCCGAACTAAAGCCAGCATGAGACCAAACTCCGGGTCGTCTCAGCCAGTATTGACTTATGGGTGCAAAGTGCACTTACCCTGCCTTTGCACGCTATAACTCTACTACGCCTTCACATCTGTTGCCAGTAACCAAATAACGGTCTTCTTGATCGGTCTCGTGATCCATCGCGAGGCCAATCATGACCGTTACCCCTTTCATAACCGAGACGTCGTCCCGCGGAGCACGCATGTTGCGCACCGCCCTTGGGCCGGGCATCGCCGCCTGGCTCGAGGATGCGGGCGTCGTTGAGGTGATGCTGAACCCGGACGGGCGGCTCTGGGTTGACCGGCTGGCCGATGGGCTGAGCGACACAGGCGCGGTGCTGTCTCCCGCCGATGGCGAGCGCATCATTCGTCTTGTCGCGCATCACGTCGGGGCGGAGGTCCATCCCGCGGCCCCGCGTGTTTCGGCTGAATTGCCAGACACCGGCGAGCGCTTCGAGGGTTTGCTGCCCCCAGTGGTTTCCGCGCCCACATTTGCCATTCGCAAGCCCGCCGTCGCGGTGTTCACCCTCGACGATTATGTTTCCGGCGGGATTCTCACGGCCGATGCCGCTCGTCACCTGCGCGGGGGAGTCACCAGCCGGGCAAATGTTCTTGTCGCAGGCGGGACCTCCACCGGCAAGACGACCCTCACCAATGCGCTGTTGGCGGAGGTCGCCAAGACCTCAGACCGCGTTGTCCTGATCGAGGACACACGCGAGCTGCAATGCCTGACCCCCAACCTCGTGGCACTCCGCACCAAGGACGGGGTCGCGACCCTGTCCGATCTCGTGCGCGCGTCGTTGCGGCTGCGACCTGATCGCATCCCCATCGGCGAAGTGCGCGGGCCGGAAGCCCTCGACCTGCTCAAGGCCTGGGGCACCGGCCATCCGGGTGGGATCGGCACGATCCACGCCGGGTCCGCCATCGGCGCGCTGCGGCGGCTCGAACAGCTGATCCAAGAAGCGGTGGTGACAGTTCCGCGCGCGCTGATCGCGGAGACCATCGACCTGATCGCCGTTCTGTCCGGACGGGGCGCCGAGCGTCGCCTCTCCGAACTTGCTCGGGTCACCGGCCTGACCGCCCCGGGCGATTACGCCCTCACCCCCCTTTTCCCACCGACAAAAGGAAGCCATCCATGACCCTTCTGCCATCATCAAGCACAGCCCTTGGCGCAACCGCGCTCGGCCTCGTTGTCTTTGCCCTGCCCGAGCCGGCGCTCGCCGCCGGGTCCGGCATGCCGTGGGAGGCCCCCCTGCAATCCGTCCTCGAGTCGATCGAAGGCCCGGTCGCCAAGATCGTCGCTGTGATCATCATCATTGTCACGGGCCTGACGCTGGCCTTTGGCGACAGTTCAGGCGGGTTCCGGCGTCTGGTCCAGATCGTCTTCGGGCTTTCCATCGCCTTCGCGGCCTCGAGCTTTTTCCTCTCCTTCTTCTCTTTCGGCGGCGGAGCGCTGATCTGATGGAGAGCCCCACCGACATCCCCGGCTATTATGCCCCGGTCCACCGGGCCTTGATCGATCCGATCCTGCTGGCCGGTGCTCCCCGCACCATCGCCATCGCCAATGGCACTCTCGCCGCCGCCATCGGGCTCGGCCTGCGTCTTTGGCTCGTGGGCCTCGCGTTCTGGCTGGTTGGTCATCTCCTCGCGGTCTGGGCTGCCAAGCGAGATGCACAGATCGCCGAGGTGGCGCGGCGGCATCTCCGCTACCCGTCCTGGTTCGGGGTCTGAGCCGATGATGAGCCTCGCCGAATACCGGTCCAAACCGGCACGTCTGACCGATTTCCTGCCATGGGCGGCACTGATCGCGCCCGGTGTCATCCTGAACAAGGACGGCAGCCTGCAACGCACCGCGCGGTTTCGGGGGCCGGATCTGGATTCAGCCACGCCCGCCGAACTGGTCGCCACTTCGGCCCGGCTCAACAGCGCGCTGCGGCGGCTGGGTTCCGGCTGGGCCGTCTTCGTGGAAGCGCAACGGAACCCCGCGCAGGACTATCCTGCCTCCGAGTTTCCCGATCCCGTCTCCGCCCTTGTCGATGCCGAACGGCGCGCGCAATTCGAAGAAGCGGGCGCACATTTCGAGAGCGCATATTTCCTGACGCTGGTCTGGCTGCCGCCCGGCGACGACGCGAGCCGCGCCGAAGGCTGGCTGCTGGAAAATGCCCCCGATCGCCGCACCAAACCTCAGGATCTTGTCTCCGGCTTTGTCAGCCGCGCCGACCGGCTGATCGATCTGCTCGACGGGTTCATGCCGGAAATCGCCTGGCTCTCGGACGCCGAGACCCTGACCTTCCTGCACTCGACCGTTTCAACGCGACGCCAGCGCGTCCGCGTGCCGGAGGTGCCGATGCATCTCGACGCGGTTCTGGCCGATGACCCGTTGGTGGGTGGGCTGACACCCCGGCTTGGGGCCGCACATCTCAAGACCCTGACCATCATCGGGCTGCCAAGCGCCACCTGGCCCGGACTGCTCGACGAGCTTAACGCGCAGGGTTTCGAGTATCGCTGGTGCACCCGCGCAATCTGCCTCGACAAGACGGATGCCGCCCGGGTGTTCACTCGCATTCGCCGGCAATGGTTCGCCAAGCGCAAGTCGGTCGCCGCGATCCTCAAGGAGGTGATGACCAATGAAGCCTCGACCCTGCTCGACAGCGATGCGGCCAACAAGGCGGCAGATGCGGACGAGGCGCTGCAGGAGCTTGGTGCCGATGTGGCGGGTGCGGCCTATGTCACCGCCACGATCACCGTTTGGGACGAGGACGCGGCAGCCGCCGAGGCAAAGCTCAAGGCGGCAGAGAAGATTGTACAGGGGCGCGACTTTACTTGCATCCCGGAAACCCTGAACGCCCTCGAAGCCTGGCTCGGCTCCCTGCCCGGGCATCTCTATGCCAATGTCCGTCAGCCACCCATCTCGACGTTGAACCTCGCCCATATGATCCCGATCTCGGCGGTCTGGGCGGGACCAGATCGGAACGACCACCTTGACGGCCCGCCGCTGTTCCACGCCGAAACCGACGGCACGACCCCGTTTCGCTTCTCCACCCATGTGGGCGATGTCGGCCATACCTTGATCGTCGGGCCGACCGGTGCAGGCAAATCGGTTCTCCTGGCCCTCATGGCGCTGCAGTTCCGCCGATACCCGGGCGCGCAGGTCTTCGCCTTCGACTTCGGCGGCTCGATCCGCTGCGCCACGCTCGCCATGGGTGGTGATTGGGAGAACCTCGGCGAAGCGCTGGCTGACGAGGAACCGGCGGTTCAGTTGCAGCCACTGGCGCGGATCGACGAAGCGGCGGAACGCGCCTGGGCGCAGGACTGGCTCGCGGGCATCCTCGGCCGCGAAGGCGCGATAGTCGACCCGGCGGCGCGGGACCATCTCTGGTCGGCGCTGACCTCGCTCGCCTCGGCCCCGCGCGAGGAGCGCACACTCACGGGCCTCTCGGTCCTGCTGCAATCGACCGACTTGAAACGCGCGCTGAAGCCCTTCTGTCTCGGCGGCCCCTTCGGCCGGCTTCTGGATGCCGAGACGGAGGAACTGGGGTCGTCCGATGTGCTGGCCTTCGAGACCGAAGGGCTGATCGGTTCGACCGTGGCTCCCGCCGTGCTGTCCTATCTCTTCCACCAGATCGAAGCACGGCTCGACGGACGTCCTACCATGATCCTGATCGACGAGGGCTGGCTTGCGCTGGATGACGCCAATTTCGGCGGGCAGCTGCGCGAATGGCTGAAGACGCTGCGGAAGAAGAACGCCTGCGTTGTTTTCGCCACCCAATCGCTGGCCGATATCGACGGGTCCCTCATCGCGCCCGCGATTGTCGAGAGCTGCCCCACGCGGATCTTCCTTCCCAACGAACGGGCCTTTGAGCCGCAGATCGCCCGGATCTACCAGAACTTCGGGCTGAACGACCGCCAGATCGACATCCTCGCCCGCGCGACGCCGAAGCGCGACTACTACTGCCAGTCGCGGCGGGGCAACCGGCTCTTCTCGCTGGGCCTCGGCGAGGTGGCTCTGGCCTTCACCGCCGCCGCCTCCAAGGCCGATCAGGCCGCAATCAGCAATCTTATCGCCACCCATGGCCGGGATGGCTTTGCCGCCGCCTGGCTGCGTCATCGCGGTCTTGATTGGGCCATCGACCTGCTCGGGCCCGACATCGCACCAGCCGATCCGACACCCCCTCACCCTGACCAGAAGGAGACAGAACATGACCCGCAATCCTGAGCGCCCTGCCCGGCCCCGCAAACTCGCCGCCGCATTGATGGCCAGCGCCCTCGTCCTCACATCGGTCCTAACGACACCCGCCCAGGCCTTCTTCTTCGGGGGCGGTGGGCGGATCGTTTACGACCCGCGCAACCATGCCGAAAACATCCTCTCGGCCGCCCGTGCACTGGAGCAGATCAACAATCAGATCGCCCAGATCCAGAACCAGGCGCAGATGCTGATGAACGACGCGCTGAACCTTGCAAACCTGCCGCATTCCTCGCTGGCGCAGCTGCAGGACGCCATCGGCGAAACCCAGCGCCTCTTGGCCGATGCCCAGAGCCTCGCCTTCGACGTCGCCACCATCGAACAGGCCTTTGCGCAGGATTACGGCGCTGCAGCAGCCCAGGGTGATTTCGGCGCGATGATCGCAGGCGCGCGCCAGCGGTGGGAGACCTCCGTTGCGGGCTTCGAAGACGCGTTGCGCGTGCAGGCCGGGGTCGTGGGCAATATCGACGGCGCGCGAACTCAGATGGACGCGCTCATCCGCGAAAGCCAAGGAGCCGTTGGGGCCCTGCAGGTCGCGCAGGCTGGCAACCAATTGCTCGCATTGCAATCGACACAGATCGCCGATCTGACGGCTGCCATCGCCGCGCAGAACCGTGCCGAAGCGCTCGAAGCCGCCCGGATCGCCTCCGCGGAGGCACAGGGCCGCGAGAACCTCGCCCGATTCCTCGATTACGGCGGCGGCTATTCCCCCGGCACCGTGCGCTTCTTCGGGGAGTAAGCGTATGGCCCTCGACACCCCGCGAATTCTGCGCCTTGTCGCCTTCGGTGTGGGCGGTCTCGCCGCCCTCGCCGCCGTGGTCGAACTGACACGCACGGTCCTGCCCACCGACACCGGGCATGTGGTCAGGGATAACGCCTTGCGCGGCACCCTCGCGGGTTGCCGTGACCTGACGCCCGAAAACTACGCCACCGACACCGAATGCCGCGCCGCCTGGAAGGCGGCCCGGCAGCGCTTCTTCGATCTGACGCCAGAGTCGGCCGGGACGGAGTAAAGCAATGGGCGGCGTGAGTGTCATCGACCGGTTTCTCGAAGTCTTCGCCTCCTACATCGATTCCGGCTTCGGACTTCTCGGCGGCGACGTCGCCTTTCTCGCAACCACGCTGATCGTCATCGACATCACGCTGGCCGCGCTGTTCTGGGCCTGGGGTACGGATGACGACATCATCGCCCGGCTGGTGAAGAAGACCCTCTTCGTCGGGGTCTTCGCCTATATCATCGGCAACTGGAACACGCTGGCCCGGATCGTCTTCGACAGTTTCGCGGGCCTTGGCCTGGTCGCCACCGGCGGCACGATCTCCGCCAGCGAGCTGCTGCAGCCCGGGCGCATCGCGCAGGTCGGGCTCGAGGCCGGGCAGCCGATCCTCGCCTCCATCGCCGACCTCTCCGGTTTTGTCGCCGTCTTCGAGAACTTCATCCAGATCGGGATCCTGTTCTTCGCCTGGCTGGTGGTCCTGCTCTCGTTCTTCATCCTCGCAATCCAGCTCTTTGTCACCCTGATCGAATTCAAGCTGGCCACGCTGGCAGGCTTCATCCTCGTGCCCTTCGGCCTGTTCAACAAGACCGCCTTCATGGCCGAACGCGTGCTGGGCCTCGTCATTTCTTCAGGCGTCAAGGTATTGGTGCTGGCCGTCATCGTCGGTATCGGCTCCACCATCTTCAGCGAGTTCACCGCCGGGTTTGCGGGTGAACCCACGATCAACGACGCCATGTCGGTCGTCCTTGGCGCGCTGGCGCTCCTCGCCCTCGGCATCTTCGGCCCCGGCATCGCCAATGGCATTGTCTCGGGCGGACCGCAGCTTGGCGCAGGCGCCGCGGTCGGCACCGGTATCGCCGTGGGCGGGGCCGCGATCGCCGGTGTCGCCGGGACCCGGATGGCCCTTGGCACCGGTGGCGCGGCCTTGCGTGGTGCCAGTGCTGTCGGCAGCGGAACCGCCACTGCCTACCAGCTTGGTGCCGCGTCCCGCAGCACAGCGCTGGGCAAGTCCGTCGGTGGCGTGGCCGCTATCGGCAAGACCGGTGCCGTTGCCGCGTTCAGCCCGCTCCGACGCGCAATCTCGGACGGCGCTGGGTCCGGCGCCCGCACCGCCTATGCAGCCACAGGCGGTCGATTTGCGGGGAGCACCCTGCCCGCCCCGGCCAATGACGGCCCACCCGACTGGGCGCTGCGGATGAAGCGCCAGCAATCCCTTCAACACGGCCTTTCCACCGCCGCCCATGTCATCCGCTCCGGCGATCATGGCGGTGGCGGCACGGTCGTCAGCCTCTCCGAAAGGTCCTCCTGATGTTCCGACGCCCCAGTGTCCGCTACGGCGCCACGCCCGAGCCCGTCACCCCCTACCAGAAGGCCGCCCAGGTCTGGGACGAGCGCATCGGCTCGGCTCGTGTCCAGGCCCGCAACTGGCGCCTCATGGCGCTCGGCTGCCTCGCCCTGTCCGCCGGGCTCAGCGCGGTGCTGACCTGGCAATCGACGCGCAGCGCCGTCGTCCCTTACGTGGTCGAGGTCGACAACCTCGGTGCGGCCCAAGCCGTCGCCCCCGCGCTGGCCGAGTTTCGCCCGACCGATCCACAGATCGCCTGGCATCTCGCCCGCTTCGTCGAGAATGTCCGGCAGGTCCCGGCAGACCCTATCGTGCTCCGCCAGAGCTGGCTGCGCGCCTATGACTTCGCCACGGATCGCGGGGCGATTGCGTTGAACGACTACGCACGCGTGAACGATCCCTTCGCCCTCGTCGGCGACACGCAGGTTTCCGTCGAGGTCTCAAGCGTCATCCGCGCTTCGGAGACGAGCTTCCGCGTCGCCTGGATCGAGCGGCGCTATGAAAACGGCCAACTCGCTGCCACCGAACGCTGGACCGCCATCCTCAGCGTCGTGGTCCAGCCGCCCCGTGATGCCGAGCGTCTGCGAGCCAACCCGCTCGGCGTCTATGTCCATGCCATCAACTGGTCGAGGGAGAATGCCCAATGAGACGACTTCGCCCCATCCCCGTTCTTCTCCTCGCGGCCACGGCGCTGACCGCCTGCACGGGACAGCGCCCGCCCGAAATCGCCTATGACGACCAGGTCCCGGCCCCTCGGCCGCCGGCACCACCCCCGGCCGAGGGGCCGCCCCGCCCGGTTCACACGCCGCCAGCCTGGACGCCCTCCCGCGGCGGCGATCCCGAAGCGGATACGCCGGAGGCGCGCATTATCGCTGCCAATGCCGCCGCCCGGGTCGAACCCCGCCAGCAGGGCTACTACAACGCCATGCAGGTTTTTCCGTGGAGCGAAGGCGCGCTCTACCAGATCTATGCCGCCCCCGGGCAGATCACCAATATCGCGCTCGAACCCGGTGAACGCCTGACCGGTCCCGGCCCGATCGCAGCGGGCGACACCGCGCGCTGGATCATCGGCGACACCACAAGCGGGTCGGGCCGCAGCGAGCGTGTCCACATCCTAGTCAAGCCAACGCGCCCCGACATCTCCACCAATCTCGTCGTCAACACCGACAGGCGCAACTACCACATCGAGTTGCATGCGAACGAGGAGGCTTGGATGCCCAGCGTCGCATGGGCTTATCCAGAGGCGCGAACCACGCCCCGCGCCCCGACAATTCGCCGCCCGGCGATCCCGCCCGAGGCCGACCGGCACTATCGTTACGGCCTGCAGGGCGACGCCCCGCCCTGGCGTCCGGTCTCGGTCTTCGACGACGGGCGCCGTGTCTATGTCGTCTTCCCGCCCGGCATCGCCCAAGGCGAAATGCCCCCGCTCTTCGTGATCGGCGCGGATGGACGCGGCCAGATCGTCAACACCCGCGTTCTCGGCAATGTGCTGATCGTGGACCGCCTGTTCGGGGCCGCAGAACTGCGTCTCGGCGAAAGACGACAGCAGGTCGTGCGGATCGTGCGGACAGATGGCGATCAACGCCCGCCGCGCGCGCCCCAGCCAGAGGTGGAGCGATGACACAAAACCCTGACATGCAACCGCCGCCACGGACCGAGGCAGACATCGCCCAAGAGCTTCGCCTCAGGCCCGATCCGCCCCGTGTCATGCGCCTGTCCCGCCGGGCCATTGCCCTTGCCACCGCCATCGGTGGACTTGGCCTTGGCGCGATCCTAATCGTGGCGCTGCAGAGCAACCGGCAGGAGGGCAACCAGACCGAGCTCTTTTCCACCGAACGCATTCAGGCGGCTGAAGGGCTGTCCACGCTGCCTCGGGATTACGCCGATGTCCCGCGTCTCGGCCCACCCTTGCCCGGTGAGTTGGGCCGCGCCATCCTTGGGGCGCAAGATCGCGGCCAGCCTGTCCCGGCACCGCCCCTTTCCGGTCCATTGGCCCCCACAGTCGATCCGGAGGAACAACGCCGCCTTCAGGAACTCGACGCCGCCTGGCTGAGCGCCCTTTTTGCCGAGGCGCAAACCGTGCCGCGCGGCGGAGCACAGGCCACACCGACGCCCCCCGCGACAGGCGCGCTCTTCCCCTCCACATTGCGCAGCCCTACGGCAAGCGATCCGATTTCCGGCCGGGAGGCGTTCCTCACCCGTCCCGGAGACACGGACACCGTCAGTGCGCAACGCATAGTGCCGCCGCCCAGCCCCTACATCCTGCAGGCCGGCACGGTGATCCCGGCCGCCCTGATCACCGGCCTGCGCTCCGACCTTCCCGGCCAGATCTCGGCACAGGTGACTTCGAATGTCTTTGATAGCCCCTCAGGGCGGTACTTGCTGATCCCGCAAGGCGCTCGGCTTCTGGGAGAATACGACAGCCGCATCGCATCCGGGCAAAGCCGTCTGCTTCTGGTCTGGACCCGCCTCATCCTTCCGGATGGTCGCTCCATTGTGCTGGAGCGCGCGCCCGGCACTGACGGAACAGGCGCGTCCGGCCTGCAGGACCGGGTCAACTATCATTGGGGTCGCGTCTTCCTTGCTGCTGGCCTCGCCACGATCCTGAACCTCGGCCTGGAAAGTGGCGCAGAAACCGAAGACGAGGTCGCCCGCGCCATCCGCGAGGCCGCGCAGGACACGATCGGACGGACCGGGGACGAGATCGTCCGCCAGCAGCTCGCCGTCCCGCCGACACTGACCATACGCCCGGGCTTCCCCGTCCGCGTCATGGTCACCCGCGACCTGATCCTCGAGCCCTTGGGAGAAGTCCGATGACGAAACTTAAGCTTGGCCCGATCCATGACGACAAGCCGGTCAAGCTGACCGTCGAGCTTCCCGCTGATGTGCACCGTGACCTTTGCGACTACGCGGCTGTCTTGGGCCAACAGACCGGCCAGGATCTTGAGCCCGCCCGCCTCGTCGCCCCCATGCTCGACCGCTTCATGGCCACGGACCGCGGGTTCGCTGCAGCGCGCAAAGCGGGATCGAGGGCTAACCGCAAGAAGCCAAACCCACCGAAGCCACTGGATTCCGATCAGGGCTAAGTATCTGAGAAATCGTAAATCTCTTGGCGGATCGCATTGCACACGGATCGCACATAGGCACCCCCTACCCGCTTGAAGTTGCGACAGAGTCGAGCCGATCCTCCAGAAGAAATCCGAGATCGCCCTACAAACACAGGTTTGACAGACGACTGCTGGAGGCGACAGAATCAGTGTCAGGCGTCTAAGGTAAAGACGCAACTGGTCTTTTTTTTTTGAGGCCACGGGGCCAAACAGTACATGGGCGACTGACGTCATGGTTCCTTCCGTCGCAGCGATCTTCGGCCTCAGCCGCCAACCGAACCACGAAACAGCAGCTTTGCGAGTCGGAGTGGCTTCGTCCGCTGGCCCAGTGAGGACGGCCGATCCTCGACAGCGATGTACTGGCCCCACGGTTCCGCACGGGCGCGACGTCGGTTCGCGCCACTTCCGCGTGCTCCCTGATTATCGCCAACGGATGGACGGCTCATGCATGCGGGACAGTACCTCTGTCACAAATTTCGGGCTCCTCGATGACTTCGCCGGCAAAAAAACTGCTATCAGTCGTTGATCGGTGCCTTGGGCTCCCATACGCTCGTCCATGGAACGTGCACCAACAAGAGGAGACGCCGCATGACCAAAGTAAAGCAGAAGCACCCCGCTGTTTTGCTCCTTGCCGAAGCCGTGAAGGAAGAAAAGTGTGCCGGTCAGTATGACGACAAGCACGCGACATGGAGCAACCGCGAGTACGCTTTGGCCGCTGCCAAGAAGCACAACGAAGCTATGTAAGCATCCTGGGTTCTCAATGCGAGTTCCGGATGTTGTACTCGTAACCAATCAACGCGCAACTGAGGTCGATGGGATAATCGATATCCTTCGTTCCAGGCGGCTGTCGATCGAACGGATCAACCTCTGTCAGTATCCTGAGCGTTCTGTCTTTTCGTGGTCGCCTGCCTCAGACGATGGAGCCGTGGCTCTTGCAGCCCGGGTGGGATGGTTTCACGATCCCGGCAACTTTTCTATCGCGCAGAGCCTTGAAGGCCATGGGCGAGAGCTTGCACTTCGTGAATGCGAAGCCTTCTGGGAAGGTGCTGCCTTGGCTGCACCAATGTCTTGGCTGAACCCGCCCGACGCGCTCATTCTCTCGTCGCGCAAGCTGAGTCAGCTTTCCCGCGCTTATGAACTTGGCATTCCATTGCCGCCCACCCTCGTCTCGAATGATCGCAAAGCAGTATGCAATTTCTTTGAGCAGTTTGATGGCGCAGTCGCCAAATCGATATCTAGAGGCTTCTCGGTGTATGGCGAAGAGCGTTTGAAACTCTATACGCGATTTTATGCGTCCATACCTGAAGGACTCCTGAACGGCTTGGCTTATTCGCCGATGATATTTCAAAAGGGAATCTCAAAGAAGCGCGAGCTCCGGGTCACTGTCGTCGAAGATCGCTGTTTTGGCATGGTGGCAGACACTTCTGACTTAGGCTGTGAGGATGTTGACCTCAGGCGTCTCGACTATGAGGCTGAGAGGCATCGCTTCGCCGGACTGCCTGTTCCGGAGCATGTCGCCAATGCTTCTCGCAAGATAGTTGGTAGTTTTGGACTATCTTACGCAGGAATCGATTGGATCGAAGACGAGAATGGCCAGTGGTTGTTCCTAGAGCTCAATTGTATGGGCGCCTTCAAATGGAGCGAACTATGTGGAGCTGGGGATATCACAATGGCCATTGCAGATGCCCTAACACAGAGGGCGAAAAGCTGTGACCGTCGCAACTAAAGGGATCGAATCACTATACGATTGGCGTCATGCACTTGGCGGAACCAATAAGGAATATACTCCAATTGCTCAAGCGGATGTGCATCTGCTTCGGTCGCGTCTTGATCTTTCGACTGTACGAGTCTGCGACGTCGGATGTGGTGAGGGCGTTCACCTACGGATCCTCGTTGAGGCTGGAGCTCACTTCCCCATCGGTATCGACCTAAGCGGGCGTGCGCTTGAAAAGTTCTTGGAAAGCAATAGTGCAGACAAGGTTGTATTGGTCCGCGGTGACTTCACCTCCTGGGGAATGCGTCAAGAATTCGACGCTGTGATATGTTCCCTGCCGCCCCTCGCACCCGAGGGTCCTATGAATTTGTTGGGACTTACCAGCGCGCTTCATCGTCTTCTCAAGCACAAGGGTATGCTTCTTCTCAAGTTGTTCACCCTGGAGAGAGTGCCGTCGATTGTCGGTAATTACGCCGTCCGATACGATGGCGCGACTACAACTTGCTATAGTGATGTGAGGTATGAGGACCATCGCAACTGCATGGTTATCGAGCAGTACACTAACGACGAAACGATCGGTAAGCGGATCGAGGTGCTGGCCCTTCCCAGCCATGACGACGTTCGCCTAGCCCTCGAAACGGCGGGCTTTCAGCTTGATGCGCCTATTGGCCACACGACGGCTTCCTTACCTGGAACCGAAGTCTTCCTCGCGAGGGCATGATGATATCGTCTGCGGCTCTCGCCTTTCATCACAAGCAATACGAAACACAGGGATTCACCGTCTTCTTGAATTCGATTCGGCCAGCTTTTCTTAATCGAATGACCGAAGTCGTCGAATGTGCACGTTGTGAGGATTTGGTCGATGGCGATGAGAGTTCTCACTCTTGGAAAGAGATCGTCATTGATCCGCCATTAGCCTTGTCCGAGATTATTACCGGATTGGATGTCGCAAGTGTTTTGGGTCATGAACCAACTCGTATGGCACACTGGCTGAATGTTTATGAAGAAAAAGAATACATTGGCGCCCACATCGATGCAGGCGGAGATGCGCAACTCATGATCCCCATAGAGATGCCTCCGCCCGGACAAGGCGGTGCCCTCTGGGTAAGGGACAAGCGCTGCACTCTTCCCATAGCGGTTGGTGACATGCTCCTATTTGCCGCGCATAGGCTTAGACACGGAACAACCGCTGTTACTTCCGGACGCCGGATTAGTTTCAATGGGCGGATTTGGCTAAGCAACAAGCGTCCCTGACTAAAGAATAGCAGATATGGCTTGCGCAAAACCACCAGAGCCCGGAAGAGCAACTCCACCTTCCACGAACTCCAACTTCGCACTTACACAAGCAAGTGACATGATTGCTCATGCCATGCGGCTAGTTGCACAAGGCAACCTTTCGGACGATTTGGATCGCCAGGTCTCGACTATTGAGAGGGCAATAGAGCGGCTCCGCATCTCATCGGCTACGGAAGCACAGGTCGAGAAACTCGAAAGACAGCTCGCTCAGATAAAGGGTGAAGCCATGGGCGCGCTGCGCAACGAGGCCGAGTTCGGTAGGGCTCAAAAGGCAGCCGGCCAGAAGGCGAGCACAGGCGAGAGCGTCGTCAAGGCTTTCAAGGACGACGTGTCAGAAAAGAGCGCTGCGCGCGCTCGCGAAGTTTTGACCAAGCCCGGCCATTGGGCCCACGAAACGTTCAAGCAAGAGCTTTTTCGAGTCATTGAAGCCGGTGGAAACATACCCGACAAATACAAAGACGCGCTTGCTCGGGATACTGCCAGACTCTTGGAAGTCTGCCCTAAGGCCGGCGGACTTGTGACGGCCATGGTGACCCGGGGTCAGCCGAGGGGCTCGTTCGCGCGAAGACTTGCTTCCAGAAACAAGAATGATGCTGTTGGCGCAGCATACGAGATCATGGGCACCTCTGCTCTCACACAAAAGGTGTCGAAGCCGGCGAACACAAAGCACAACGCCCCAGAACTCCATATCGACCCCGTCAAGGACAAGCTCGGCTTTGGACCAAAGGCCTTCATGAACCACCGGTACTTGGAAACAGGTAAGTTGTCGGATCGCGAACGACGGTCAACCGAAGGCGATGCCCAATTCTACCGCCCAGAGCGGGGAGAGGTCGCAATCGATTTCAAGCACGTAAAAGAAGTCCGATCCGTAGGAATTTCGGCATTGCGAGATCAACTGAAGGCCGTCGCCGAGCAGATAGCGCACGACCAGTACAATGAGTTTCATTTCGTCTCAAATGGAAAGTTTTCCGCTCCTTTTAAGGAAGCAGTCGACAAGTTGAACGACCTGCTGATTGAGCGTGGACACACGAGTAAGGAAGGATTGGCTCCCATCGCTGTCCATGAGTTTGTGACGTCCATCCCTGACGATCCGCTCAATGATGGAGAGGCCTCGTGACCGTCTCGATGAGAGAGGTTGCGGAAGCGATGCGAAAGCACGCCGACGGTCCGCTCGCGGACCGCATCTTTGATCCTCGCAGGGATCTGGAAGATCCTCAGGGCCTTGCGTTTGCTGTATCGGCGCTCCGCGACGCCATAGTCGAGCCACCGCCACACCTGCTGCCGCTAATGCCGGTCTGCGACGGATCCTTCGCCTGTATCGTCTGCGACCGAGACGTCTTGGACGATACGTTAGATCAAGGCGAAGCCTTTGAGGTTGTTCGGTGGCACCTCGGCCTTGTGGAGCCAGAACGGCAAGGAGAAATTCTAGACCTTAACCCGATCGACTATCTCGAGTCATTTTCAAGGGAATTGGGCGCACGGGAAGCCGCTCGCAAGGCAGTCGATCACGTTGCCCGAGATTACTATAAGAATTATGTCGCCAAACAGGAACGTCCGCGCCCAAGTGCACTGCGACCGGTCCAACTAGCCTGTCAGAATGTAATTATCGGCCTTGCAGCCTTGCGCCACGATGCCGTCTTCGATGGCCTGCGCGTCGAGGCCTATGCTTCCTGCGAAGTGCCTCACCTTGCCACGGGAGAGGCAGACCGAGCGATGGCGGCGCTAATATTGTGCGACGCCTTCCAGAGCGGCGGGACTATGGAAATCCGGTTCGGAAGACCCGGCAAAGGAGAACGTCCTATTCCGCACGCTTTGCGACGGTTCGCACGCGTGCGGGGGCTTGAGGTCGGTGCACGTGACCGAAATAGCATCTCACCGAAGGAAGCTCGGGATCTGTTTCTCGCGGTCACTCCGATGTCGGATGATCTACGCTACTACGCTTTTGAAGCATTCGATGCTGGTCGGATCAGTCCTGAACGCCTTTGCTATGCTCTCATGGCAAACATCTGGCGCGACATTGAGTTGACTTTCCTTCTCGGAACTACGGCGCGCGCCAGCACGATCCTAGAGGGCGGCAGCGAGCCGACCGACCGCATCGCGCGTAGCGCGGAGGGCGAGTCCTGCCGCGCGGCTGTGATGGTCGGTACGCTTCTTGCACGCCTGCAAAACGGACCGGGAGAAGTCGGCGCCGAAACTGTGAATGTCGACGAGGACGCGCGGACGCCAACAATGTGGGCTATCCGGCCGGAAGTCGCTGCGGTCGCATTTGCAGTTCGTCCTGGCCAGCCGGTTCCATGGGCGCCACTTGGCGCCCGACAACGGCCAGAGGCGGATCGAGAAACCATCGTTGTGCTGCCACGACCGATGCCGCATCCCGGGGATGTAGAGCTGCTGGCGCAGATCGAGGCCAAGGAACCCGCCGCCGCAGCTTATCTCCTTGTGCCTGACGATGCGGACATGAGCGCGTTTGTCGGCGTGCCGTCGCTGCGCTGTCCACAAACGCTCGACCTGCTCGACCAGACAACACGTGGCCGTCTGGACAAGATGAGGATATCCCGCCGATGACCGTCGAGAAAGCACTCTACATAATTGTGCCGTCCGAGATGGCCGCGGAACTCGAAAACCTGCAGGAGCAGGCGGATGCCGCCATGCGTCGGGCCGCAAAGCTACCCGCCGGCGATACTAGGGAGATCGCGCGCTTCGAGAACCTGTCGACCCAAATTGAACGCAAAGCGCTCGCATATGCCGCGGCCAATCCCGAAGAGGCCGCTTTCGCGGATTGTAAGCCAAAAGTGTCACGCTCGCTCCTCACGTCGGAAAGCCTTTCCGAGCCCAATCATCGACTACCGAAAGAGGTCTGCGAGCTGTTGCGGAAGGGCATAAGTATTGTCGTTGCGGCGCGGCCGCACACACCAGGAACGACAGCCTTAGCTACGGACTCTCAGGGCCCACGCCCAACTTCCCAACCATGGAAGGCGACACGGTATGACAAACGGGGTGCCGAGACGGAGCGTTTTACGGCTGTAATCGAAGAAGCACTGAACGGCAGTAGCGCGAAGGCGGCCCTTAACCCACTTGCGGTTTCGAACCGCGTCCTCACGGAGACGCTACGTCGGTTTGTCCATGCCGAGCCTGGTGAACATCGGGTCGATATCGCGGTCGAGTACGGGGATGGCTCCACTGCCGCCCCGCTACCGCTCCGAGCCGTTACCTTGTCGCAAGGTCCTCTGCCCGACTGGCCTGTGCTACGTTTCACGCTTCTGTCGATCCGGCATGTTGAGATGGATCATCTTGTCGACGGCGCTTGGTTTCGAAACTTTCGGATCAGCCGGCGAGGCACTCCGAATGGCCTGATTGACTCCGATGCTTTTGCTATCTCGAGCGCACAATTGACAAAGATCCGCGAAAAGGGTCCCCGGATCATCGAAATGTATCAGACCGGATTTCAGCCTGCGGTAACCGGGTTTTACCGGGCAGTCATTCATGCGCTACACGACCATCCCGAAACGTTGTGTGTCGTGCCAAAGTTCTTTGTGGGTGGAGGCTTTAACTCGGGGGATGCATGGCTGACCAACTGAAAGAAGACCGTTTGCGCGGTCATGCAACAGCGAGTTACTGGGGGGCCGAATGCAAGGACTGCTTGGCCGAGCGCCGCATGCTCGACGGATCTAGGCAGACGCACGGAGGTAAAGGTCGCCGCAACCAGAATGAAGGACCCGCAAGCGATTTAGGCTTCGAATACTCCGGCAGTTGGGCCGACCGAAACTTCGAGCTTGGGCATACTAGGTCTGATAGATGCGAGAACTGCCGCCGCAAGCACAGCAGAGCCATAACAGCGCTTTCCGTACCATATGTCGACCTCGACGTCATCGGCCAAGTTCGCGATCCTGAGAACCCGACTGGCCCTCTCGGAGGACTTGGACCGCTACCGAAACCCCATGTCCGCAAAGAGGCGACCACCGACCTAGAGCCATTCGGGTTCGGCATGGCTGACACTGATATCCTGACTATTCTCGAAGGCATGAGGGAAAAGCGGGTCGCCGTGATCGAGGCTGGTACCGGCACAGGGAAGTCGACCTTCATGCCATTCCGCCTGATGTCGCCTCCGGAGGGAGCCGCCTTCAGACCCACGGATGCGGGCCAAATCGTTGTCACCGAGCCGCGCCGCCAAGCAGCGAAAGGTGTTGCGGGGTTCGTCGGCGAGGCTCTTGTTTTTGGCCATGACAGCCGGACCTGCAAGGCGCATATCGGCCCAGGCTTCCCCGTAGGATACCAAGTCAGCGGCGACCGAAAATGGGATTCTGCATGTGATTTGATCTACGTCACCGATGGCACCATGATCAATTGGGTCCGAGATGGCAGTCTTGCACGGATCGGCATGGTGATAGTCGACGAGGCTCACGAAAGAAGTGCGAATATTGATATTATCCTGGCTCAGTTGCGCGAGAAGATCAGAGAGTATCAACATCTGCGCGTAGTAATCACATCGGCAACTATCGATCGCGGTTTCTTCATCGACTATTTTGGTGGCCCATCACAGGTGTTTCACCACGTTGTTCCGGAGAAGAAAAGCTTCGGCTACGGAGTGCCTCTCTTCGTTGATCTTGACATTACTCGCTCATTGATCAGGGAAGGCCTGACTCTCGAGAGAGATGCTGAGCCGATCACGTTCACGGGCTGGTCTGGCCTTGGACCCGAACATCCGGGTTTTCCCGCTGACGACCTAGCGCATGAGACCGCCAAGTATGCCGAACTCCGCAGCG
The DNA here is from genome assembly GCF_056531755.1 of Ruegeria sp. L11. Lineage (NCBI taxonomy): Bacteria > Pseudomonadati > Pseudomonadota > Alphaproteobacteria > Rhodobacterales > Roseobacteraceae > Ruegeria > Ruegeria sp. L11. The sequence goes on along the minus strand of NZ_JBQFMI010000001.1, from coordinate 128,310 downwards.
GCAAAGAAATACCCAAGGAGCGTTGGTCCATTGATATGCCGCGCGCACTCGCAGATCAGGTACTGGCCATCGCTGGGGGTACGGAGTACGGTGATATCTTGGGTTTTCTTCCCACATCAAATAAAATTGATGACGCTATTCGAATTATCGAGCGAGGCCTCGCTAGACTGGACCTGAAGCACGATTTCGACGTCTATCCGCTTCTATCTTCTACAGACAAGAAGATCACGGAAAAGGCGGTTGCCGCTCGTAAGAGAGGCGAAAAGCGGAAGATCGTGATCTCGTCGAACCTCGCAGAGACCTCCTTGACGGTGAGTGGCGTCCGTTTTGTGGTCGACAGTGGTCTTATATGCAGGTCGGAATGGGATCCCGAAATTGCCACTGGTGGCCTGCCTGTCCTTCCACACAGCCAAGCCGGTCTCAGGCAGCGCTGGGGTCGGGTCGGTCGAGATGCCCCAGGTTGGGTATTTCCGCTATATACCGCTGAGCAATTCCTATCCCTTCCGAGGGACACTCCGCCTGAGTCGACCCGAACCAATCTTGAAGAGTTCTGTACACGCCTGATCTCGTCAGGGCTGGATCCAGAAAATGCGATTCTACCCGGAAATTTCCAAAGCTCGGGTTACCGCCCCGACGAATTCGCACAGCAGGCCGCTGAAACCTTCACGAAGGAAATTGGGCGTGCGTATAGTATGCTCAAGGCCGGTGGTCTCGTGGACGCAGATGGAGATTTGACCGATCTTGGCCGCGAGATTGAGCGCTACTCTGGTGGCGCCTCGGAGGCCTTGGCTGTCGCTCTAGGTGATCGACTCGCCTGTCTTCATGAGGTGGCGCTTGGCATCGCGATAATTGCACGCGGGAACTTATACGGCCAGAAGAGATCAATTCTCGGATCGAGGCGGGAGTGGGCGCCAGAATGGCGGCTACGCGCGGATGCGTGTCATCGAGCGCTCGCAGCAGGTTGCGAGGACGATCTCGAACTAGCTCTTCGCATCGCAGCGCTTTACGAAGCGGCCGAAGACCGTGGGAATTGGTGCAGAACCTGGTGGGTAAACCGGGGTGCGCTCGACGCCGCATTAGCCGAAGTCAATGAGATAATTCGGACGCTGTCGGCGGCGATGAAGCAAGAGGTGCCTCGTCGCCCGTTCCAGCCGCTACTGTTGCCTCGAGCACGGGCGGCTTTGGTGCATGCATTCGGCGAGCATACCTATCGCAGGGTGGAGGACGGAAGTTTCACAGCGGTCTCAGATGAGGCAAACGCAACCGCTCCCTCGCATATGCTAGTATCTCCGCAGGCATGTGTCTTAGCATTTGAGCGCAGGCAAACGCGAAACGGCGAAGGCGAAATCGATCGAAGGATCAGCCATTTCGTTAGATATGATGATCCCGAAGTTAATCGTGATGACAAAAATAGTCTGTCCGACTTCGACATTCTGCTGAAGCTCGCTGAAAAGAGATACGGACGCCTCGAAAAGGAGACTGCCGCTAGCGATCCACTCGCGTATGTCCGAGCTGAACTGCCAATTGGATCTGTGGCGCGATTCGATTTCGCAGAGGGCCCAGTTGATCTGGCAAGAATCTTAGCTTTCACGACCCTCCGCGATCCGTTCTTGCCACCGGAAAGGCAGATATCGAGCAACGTACGGGACGATGACAGCGGGTACGATCCTGAATGGGATCTCGACGGAACTAACGGAGCAGCCGCGGATGAAGAAGAAGCCGAATGGCCTCTTATCGACCCACGTGGTGAGGAATTGAACGACGAGGCTCTGAGCGAGGTGGAGCCGTTGCCAGCGCCTGTTCGTTCGGTTCCGCACGCGACGGCCCCGGTCCTGTTTGGGAGCTTAGCGTTTGGTGGCGGGAAACCGGCTTCTGATAGAACCTACATTATCTCAGGCTATGCCTTGGAAGAAGGACGTTGCGTAGTTCTATTAGAACCCTTTAATGAGGCACACCGCAGCGTTGATCCGGCGCGTCATGACACGATGAAGCCGCTCGACGAGATCGAGGTCGAGTTTCTCGACATGGTCGAGGACGCGGACGGGCATTTTCTGCGCTTTCGCGAGATAAATACGCATGAACGCTTCGACGTATCGGCGCACAAGTTCTTCGCGCTCGATCAACATACCGCTGCGCTACCGCACGATTTGAATCCGGGGAGAACCATTACTGCGGTCGTTGTATCCTCAGACGCTTTCAGTCGGACGATCACGGTGCGCCCCTACCTTCGTGCCAAGTTCGAAAGAGCCGGCAGGGCCGTGACGGCAAAGCCAGGTCAGATCGACCGCTTTTACAACGCCACCATTACCACCCGTGTCAATCTCTACAACACAATAGATGTCATGCTCGACGACCTTATCGAACCCTGTCAGGTCGCGCTTGGCGCTCAGATCGATGCGGACAAGGTGGGTGAGGACAAAGGCATTCCGAACGAAATAGGAGGTCGATTGCAGGTTGGGTTTAGGACAATAAGAACAGACAATTGGAGCCTTAAGCCTGTAACGCCTCAGCTCGAAGTTATTGTAAAAAGGAGCGGCGAGCGTCTTGCCATCAAGGATAATGAAATAATCGCACTTCAACCCATCGACTTGGCGCTCGCTCGCAAGCTTGCCGCAATAAAAGAAAACCACCGAGAACAGGGCTCTTGGGCCGATTCTGTATCCCGGATTTTCGACGCTTCGCAAATGATTGAGGCCAAGGTTGTTTTTCCGGCAGTTGATGAGTCAAAGAAGCTACGCGACGAGCTACATGCAGAGATGATCGACATCGAATGGTCATCAGAAGGAGACAGTGAGCTTCTTTTCGACAGGTCGATGCTTGAGAAAATAAAAGGGATGGGGGAACGGTTGCGCGGGGTAGGGCAAAAATTGAAGGAGTACAAGACTTCAATGTTGCCGGAACACAAATCTGAGATTTTTGATATAATGATGGATAAGAGAGGACAGCTCGATAGATTTTGGGAAGCGCGCCGTGAGGCTCAAAAGGAAAGAACGCACGCGAACTTGGAACGAAACCGCGCGAAACTCGTCAAGGCGGAAGCCGCCGCTACTAGAACACGGGAAAATATAGCCAAAAACGAACAGAAACGCAGGGAGGCTACCAACGCAGAATGGATAGAAAGATACAGCGGTTGGATCGAAGGTGATAAGAAAAAACTATCGGACATCAATTCGGATATTGACAGGATTAAGGGTTGGATTGCCACGGACCTGGCAAAACTTGCAAGATAGCGGTATGGCGTCCGCAAAATTCTGTTCGACGTACGGGCTCCTCATGCCAGTGTGCCTGTCAGCATCACACTCTTGTCTCTGTCCGCATTAATGCGCCGCAGCTGAGCATCTCAGCTGCGGTGGGTTCTCCTCCGGCAGCAGGGCCAGCTCCTTTGCCAAGTACGCTTGAAACGCCAGGCTGTATTCGACCATCGGCGGACACACCCCGAAGTTGCGATGTTCAGGTGCGCCCGTCGCGTAGCCGCTCAGCCAGGTTGCAGAAAGATCGAGCCCGATGCGCCGCCACCTGCCGAATCCGGTGTATTCTAGAATCCGCTCAAGTCGGCCTCCTTCTTTCCGCCATCGCTGCATAGCATTCAAGCACTAAGGCGAGATCCGGTCACTGCCCTTTGGCCATATGATCGCCAGAGAACTCGCATACGAAGATTGATTGCTCACGAGCGCGACAGGATACGCAATCACGCGATCGAAACATGAACATGAACTGCACACGACGCCCCACAACCCATTGACAATATGCTAAAATCGTCACCATCCATCATCGGCGCAATGCTCAGTATGGCATGGTGTTGAATGTTATCTCTTCCACGTGCAGTCAACTCAACCATCCTCAAGAGTACGAAACCCGCAGCTATCATAGAAAAATCGTCGAAATAAGCCAATTTTCGAGGAGTGGTCAAAAGAAGCTGCTTTGCGGATTCAGGCGTCGCATCAAATCCGATCGCCGCGCTTTCAACACTGGGAAAATCTAACCACTCTCTGACTTGCCGCAGACAACGCCATGTGGAATATGTTCAATGGATTAACAGATACTTCCATGATGTTTTCACTGCTGGAAATGCGAGACGCGAGCTTTGTCGGCAGGACCACTTTTGCACTCAACCAAAAACTATGTCGAGCAGCCACATCTGACCCAAAAATCAAAATTTGATCAAATTTGGTGACAAATCCGATCCATTGAAGTACATCACGGGGAAACAGAATTGACGGAGCCCCAAATGGACCTGAGCGCCCTGCACAGTTTTCGTGTGACTGCCTGTGACCTGAACGGTCAGATGCGGGGCAAGCGCGTGCCCCCTGAATATGCGGGAAAGCTGGAAAAAGGCGCCGTGCGCATGCCGTTCTCGGCGCTCAATGTCGATCTCTGGGGTGCGGACATTCACGGCAGCCCGCTGGTGTTTGAAACCGGCGATGCGGATGGTGTGTTGCGCCCAACCAACCGGGGTCCTGTGCCTGTGCCCTGGCTTCCGAAGGAAACGGCGCTGGTTCCGATGAGCTTGTATGACGATGCAGGCACTCCGTTTGCGGGTGATCCGCGTCACGCTCTGTCTGCCATTCTTGACCGATATGCCAAACGCGGTTGGTCGGTCGTCGCGGCGACCGAACTGGAATTCACACTCATCGATGCCTCGGGCGCGCAACCGCAACCTCCGTTGAACCCGATCACCGGGCGCCGCCTGCTGCACGAATCCGTTCTGTCGGTCGCTGAAATGGATGCGTTCGAGGATTTCTTTACAGACCTCTACGATGGCTGCGCCGCCATGGACATCCCCGCGCAAACCGCCATCTCGGAAAGTGGCGTTGGCCAGTTCGAAATCAACCTGAATCATCAGGATGCCATGCGCTGCGCCGACGATACGTGGCTTTTCAAGGCGTTGACGCGCGGCCTGGCGCGCAAACACGGGTTTGCCGCAACATTCATGTCAAAACCCTATGCCGATGATGCGGGCAATGGGATGCATGTGCACTTCTCAGTGCTGGACCAACGCGGTCGCAATGTGTTCGACAATGGTGGGCCTGAAGGGACCAGCATTCTGCATTCCGCTGTCGCGGGTTGTGTGGCGGCCATGCCAGGCAGCACGTTGATTTTTGCTCCGCATGGCAATTCATACACCCGGCTTGTACCGGGTGCGCATGCGCCGACCGGGGCCTGCTGGGCCTATGAGAACAGAACAGCCGCAATTCGCATCCCGGGCGGAGCACCAGCAGCGCGGCGCATCGAACACCGCGTCGCGGGTGGTGACATCAACCCTTACCTGATGCTGACGGCGGTATTGGGCGCAGCCCTTGTCGGGATCGAAGACGGCCTGCACCCCCCTGCCCCGATCACAGGCAATGCTTACGATATTGAAGACCTGCCCCAACTGATGCCGGACTGGGCAACTGCAATTGACAGGTTTGAAACCGACCCCCTGGTCGCCCGACTTTTCTCGGCTGACCTGATCCAGTACCTGACCATGACCAAGCGACAGGAAGTTGAACGATTTGAACGCATCACTCCTGAAGATCACTGGCTGAGCTATCTCGAGGCGGTTTGACCCCCCTTGCCGCCTCATTCGGACTCAGCTAGAGTGAATTTGATCAAATTTGGTGACACATGAAAATCGGCATATTACAAACCGGCCACACACCAGATGCCTTGCATGGCGAATTCGGCGACTATGATGAGCTGTTTCCTGCACTTCTCGGTGGCAACGGATTCGAGTTCCAGACCTTCGCCGTGGTCGACGGCATATTCCCAAGCAGCGCGGATGACGCAGATGGCTGGGTCATTACCGGTTCGCGCCACGGCGCGTACGAAGACTTGCCATGGATCGCCCCACTGGAAGACTTGGTCAGAGAGATACAGCAAAGCGGAAAGCCACTGATCGGCGTATGCTTTGGGCATCAGATCATCGCGCAGGCACTGGGCGGCAAGGTCGAGAAATTCAAGGGCGGATGGGCCGTCGGACGCACTGAATACGAATATGACGGCAACACAGTCTGGCTGAATGCCTGGCATCAGGATCAGGTTGTCGCGCTGCCCGAAGGGGCGCGCGTTCTGGGTCAGAACGCATTTTGCGAAAACGCTATGCTGGCTTATGGAGACACGATCTGGACGGTTCAGGCCCACCCCGAATTCACCAATGGGTTTGTCGCGGGCCTGATGCGCACACGGGGAAAAGGCGTCGTCCCCGAAGACCTCATGCGCGAGGCCGCAAATCGCGAAACCGCTCCGGATGACAACGCCACAATCGCGCGCCATATGGCCGAGTTTTTAAAGAAAGAGAGAGCCTGATGGCTGATTGGACTGATAAACTGCCGGAAGCCGCCAAAGCCTATTTTCACGGACAGCGGCTGGACGAGGTTGAATGTATCATCTCGGACCTTCCCGGAATTGCACGCGGCAAGGCCGTGCCTGCGACGAAATTCGCCAAGCAATCCTACTTTCACTTGCCCGACAGCATCTTCTTCCAGACCATCACGGGGGACTGGGGTGAAGCCGCGGGTGACGACGGGTTCATCGAAAAGGACATGATCCTGAAGCCCGACTATTCGACGGCTTCAGCCGCGCCCTGGACCGGGGACTGGACGCTGCAGGTGATCCACGACGCCTATGACCGGGATGGTGATCCGATCCCTTATAGCCCCCGTAACGTGTTAAAACGCGTGGTCCAGCTGTATCACAACCGAGGCTGGAAACCGGTTGTTGCGCCAGAGATGGAGTTCTTTCTGGTCGCCCCCAACGTCGATCCCGCACAGGAAATCAAGCCGATGATGGGGCGTTCTGGCCGCCCCGCTGCGGCGCGGCAGGCATATTCGATGACTGCGGTGGACGAGTTCGGCCCGGTCATCGACGATATCTATGACTTCGCCGAGCATCAGGGGTTCGAAATCGATGGCATCACCCAGGAAGGCGGTGCGGGCCAGTTGGAGATCAACCTGCGCCACGGCAACCCGGTCAAACTTGCTGATGAGGTTTTCTACTTCAAACGCCTGATCCGCGAAGCGGCATTGCGGCATAATTGTTTTGCAACCTTCATGGCCAAACCGATCGAGGAAGAGCCGGGCTCGGCTATGCATATTCATCATTCGATTATCGACATGGAGACCGGCCAGAACATCTTTTCGGGCCCGCAGGGCGGCGAAACGGACGCGTTCTATCACTTCATTGCCGGGTTGCAGAACCATCTGCCCGCCGGTCTGGCCGTGATGGCACCTTATGTGAACTCGTATCGTCGTTACGTGAAAGACCACGCGGCGCCGATTAATCTGGAATGGGCTCGCGACAACCGCACTACAGGTATTCGCGTTCCTCTGTCCGGACCTGAATCGCGCCGTGTCGAAAACCGCATCGCCGGTATGGATTGCAACCCGTATCTGGGCATCGCCCTGTCGCTGGCGTGCGGCTATCTGGGTCTGGTTGAACAGGAACGCCCGCGTCGTCAATTCTATGGTGACGCCTATGAAGGCGAAGGGGATATCCCGCAGGTCATGGGCGATGCGCTGGATCTGTTTGACGAAGCCACAGCCCTGCACGAAATCCTTGGCCCCGAGTTTGCCCGTGTCTATGGCATCGTGAAACGGGCCGAGTATGAAGAATTTCTGCAGGTCATCTCTCCGTGGGAACGGGAACATCTGCTGATCAACGTCTGAGACCTTTCGTGAACCTGCTCTATTCCAATGACCGCAAGGGCGAATACCCTGCCAGCTGGTATGCCGCGACGGCAAACCCAACGGAACGCTTTCCTGTTTTGGCCGAAGATATTACGGCGGATGTCTGCGTTGTGGGCGGCGGCTACACAGGCCTGTCCGCAGCATTGCATCTGGCCGAGGCGGGGTTAGATGTCGTTCTGCTTGAAGCCCACCGTGTCGGATTTGGTGCCTCAGGGCGCAATGGTGGCCAACTGGGCAGCGCGCAGCGGATGGATCAGGAAGACCTCGAGCGTCTTGTCGGAGACGCGGATGCCGCAAAGCTGTGGGACCTGGCCGAAGACGCCAAGGATCTGGTCAAATCACTGATCGCCAAGCATCAGATCGCGTGCGACTTGCAACCCGGTGTCGCGGTTCTGGGTCTGTCAGCTTCAGAACGAAAAGAACTGCATAACCATGCAGACCATCTGTCCGACCGGTATCACTATGACCAGATCAAGCTACTGGATGAAGAAGAAGGCCACAAACTGTGCCCCTCACCCGCTTATATGGGTGGGTATCTGGACATGGGGGCCGCTCATCTGCACCCATTGAACTTTGCGCTGGGGTTGGCGCAGGCTGCGGCCAAAACGGGTGTTCGCATCTTTGAGGGCACCGAAGTCATCGGTATTGACGAAACCCGGCCTGCCCTGATCCGGACCGCCAGGGGGAACGTTAGGGCCGACCATGTTGTGCTGGCCTGCAATGGCTATCTTGGCAATCTCAACCGGACCGTCGCGGCCCGTGTCATGCCCATCAACAACTTCATCGCGGCGACCGAACCCCTTGGCAGCGAGGCTGCGCGGGTCCTGACGCAGGATGTCGCGGTCGCGGATACCAAGTTCGTGGTGAACTATTTCCGCCTTAGCGCCGATGGCCGGCTTTTGTTCGGTGGCGGCGAAAGCTATGGCTATCGTTTTCCTGCGGATGTCGCTGCGAAGGTCCGCAAGCCGATGACCGAGATTTTCCCACATCTGCGCGATGTCAAAATCGACTACGCTTGGGGTGGGACGCTGGCCATTACCATGCGGCGGATGCCTTATCTGGTGCGTATCGCACCCAATATTCTGTCTGCTTCCGGCTATTCCGGTCATGGTGTAGGCACGGCGACCCATGCCGGGCAACTGATGGCGCTGGCCATTCAGGGACAGGCAGAAGGGTTCGATACAATGGCCCGCGTGCCAACCCTGCCCTTCCCCGGCGGATCCGCCCTGCGCAACCCGCTGCTGGTGCTGGCAATGACATGGTTCGCCTTGCGGGACCGGCTTGGGATCTGATCCACGTTACTTGTGACAAATTGGTGAATTTCCGCTGGCGCGGCGATTGAGGGCTTGGATTGCCACCTGAATAGCTTTATCTTTACCAAAGATAGAATTCGGGAAATCCAAATATGACGCTTCCACCAAACGTTCATGACGCCGAACCCATCCCAGAAGCAGCAAAAGAAGCCATCGACGCCCTGATGCAGTCGGGCGACTTGTTTCGTTATACCGCCCCGCAAGATGCCCCGGTGTCTTTGCTAGAGGCCGAGTTTGCCGAACTGCTGGGCACAAAATACGCTCTCGCTGTTTCATCCTGTTCTGCTGCGCTGTTTCTGTCACTCAAGGCAATGGGTTTGCCGCGCGATGCGCGCGTCCTGATCCCCGGCTTCACATTTGCCGCGGTTCCCTCGTCAGTCATTCACGCGGACTGCATCCCGGTTCTGTGCGAAGTGGGTGAGAATTATCGCATCGACATGCCCGATTTCGAGGCCAAGCTCGACAGCGTTCATGCGGTGATAATCAGCCACATGCGCGGCCACACATCTAATATGGACGCGATCATGGCGCTGTGCGACGCGCGTGACATCCCGGTTATCGAAGACGCTGCGCATTCGCTGGGCACGACCTGGCATGGCAAAAATATCGGCACCATCGGCAAGGTCGGCTGTTTCTCGTTTCAGTCCTACAAGATGATCAATGCGGGCGAAGGCGGTATTCTGATCTCAAACGATGCTGATCTGGTGGCCCGTGCCGTCATCATGTCGGGCGCGTACGAACATAACTGGAAGAAACACAAAGGACCGCACGGCGACAACTCGCCCGAGCTGGAAGAGGCCTTCGCTCGCTGGCAGAACAAGTTGCCGCTTTATAACCTGCGTTTGAACAACCTGAGCGCCGCTGTGATCCGCCCGCAGATCCCGGAACTGGCCCGTCGTGTTCGCGACGGTCTGGCGAACCACGACTATGTTGCCGGACGCTTGAATACCTCACCCCATATCAACGTGCCCGCACCCTTGCCCCCCGAGCAGCGCGCGCCGGATTCGATTCAGTTCAATCTGGTTGGGTTGCAGGAACACGAGATTCGCGCATTTGCCGCCGCATCCGAGGCACGCGGTGTCAAAGTTCAGGTCTTTGGCCTGAGCCAGGACAATGCGCGCGCCTTCTGGAACTGGCAATTCCTGCCGGAAACGTTCGAGCTGCCGCAAACACGTGACATGCTGATGAAAGCGTGTGACGTCCGACTGCCCGTACGCCTGACGCGCGCAGAGCTGGACGTGATTGCAGATATTTTGCTGGCTGCCGTTGGCGAAGTGACCGGCCCAATGCCGGTCTACGGTACCTGAGACTAGAACTGGCCCACTTAAATGGTGGGCCTTTTCCTCCGGCTCACCCTAATTCAGTTTCGAAAGCTTCTGTTGAAGTTCAGCCAACTGTTTCTTGATATCGTCAAGATCCTCTTTCGGCTCTGACTTTTCACTTTCCTTCTCTGGCGAGGACCATCTGCCAGACAACCCACCTGTCATAGCCTTCAGAAATGCCTGCTGCTGTGCTTGCAACGCTTCAAAACCCGGCATCTGGGACATCGGGTTCATGGCGTTCATGTTTTCCATCATCTTGCTTTGGCTTTCGCGCAGCATATCGAACGAGCTTTGCAGGAATTGCGGCATCATGCCCCCGCCCGGCAGCATGTAGCTGCGCACCAGATCATTCAGAACATTGACCGGCAACACATTCTCGCCGCGGCTTTCATGTTCAGCAATGATTTGCAGCAGATACTGCCGTGTCAGGTCGTCGCCGGATTTCAGGTCGATGATCTGTACTTCGCGCCCGTCACGGATGAATCCCGCGATATCTTCGAGCGTCACGTAATCGCTGGTCTCGGTGTTATACAGCCGACGGCTGGCATAGCGCTTGATCAGCAGCGGTTTTTCTTGGTCCGACACCGGGTTCCCTCCCCAAGGATGATGCGTTGCAGCACAGGTTATGCGAGTGCAGCACAAAAAGAAAGGGCAGGTCAATGGACCTGCCCAACGCGATTGCACCTATAGGGAGGGTCGGGTGCGTTTCGCTGACTTTTCTTACTTCGCAGCAGCAGCTTTTTTAGCGGCCGTGGTCACGTCGTTGGTTGCTTTTTTAACAGCAGCGGATGCTTCTTCCGCAGCTTCTTTACCAGCAGCCATCAGCAGTTCGACGGTTTCGGTCTGAACTTTTTTTGCGATTTCTGCGAAAGCGGCCATGTTCTCGGCTGCAACTTCAGCGGACGCGCTTGCGAAATCGGTTGCTGCTTTTGCGTAGTCGGCAGGCTCTGCCTTGGCTTTCGACATCTCGGTCAGTTTGGCCAGCGTGTCTTTTGTCCATTTGCTCGAGATCTCTGCCGATTTCTCAGCTGCTTCCAGAGCAACGCCCGACAGCTTTTCGTTCAGCGAAGCGGTCGATTTGAATGCGCCTTCCATTGCGGTTGTGTCCACAGGGAATGCACCCATCATGTCTTTCATGATCGCGGTAAAGTCTTGGGTCTTAGCCATTGTTATAATCCTTTTAGCCAGTCCGGGCCCACCCCGGGTTTCATCAGCTTGAGGACAATATGATTGCTGCAACGCAGCATTGCAAGTTTTTTATTGCTGCATTGCAGAAAAATTTAAGTTTCAGAATGAAATCAGGCGTTTGGTTTTGCCACTACATACGTTCCGGGTGCAGCAGCCAGGCTCGGGTGCTTCGAATCGCCGGGTTTGCGGGCCGGTACCTGCTTGCCCGACCGTTTTTTCAGCCAGGCATCCCACATGGGCCACCATGACCCTTCATGAAAGTCGGCTTCCTTCAACCAGGTGGCGGCGTCTGGTTTCAAATCCGGGTTGGTATAATGCCCGTACTTTTTCTTGCTGGGCGGGTTCACAATACCCGCAATATGACCCGACTCGGAAACCACGAAAGTTTTTGATCGCGAGCCCATTTTTTGCACACCGCGATAGCAATCTTTCCACGCCGCGATATGATCGGTTTCGCATGTGATGGCTATCAGGGGCACATCAACGTCACCGAGCTTCAGCTTATGCCCCAGTACCTCAAAGCCATCGGTCGCGAATTCATTGCGCTGGCATAGCCCACGCAAGTACTCCACCGCCATTTTCGCAGGCAGGTTGGCTCCGTCACCGTTCCAGTACAGCAAATCAAAGGCCGGGGGCACTTCCCCCATCATGTAACTGCGAATGGCCGGGCCATAGATCAGGTCACGTGATCTCAGGAAGGACATAGTGCGCGCCATGATCCACGACCGCAGAACACCTTCCTTTTTCACTTCTTCTTCGATTCCGTCGATAAAATCGTTTTGTAGGAAAGGCGTGAACTCTCCCTGATCGGAAAAATCCGTCAATGCGGTGAACAGGGTCGCCGATTTGACCGACTTGTCTCCTCGCTGTTTCAGCAGAGACAGCGTCAGGCTCAGGGTGGTGCCCGCGATGCAATACCCCACAGCGTTGACCTGTTTGACCTTGCAAATCTTCTTGGCCGTCTCGATTGCAGTCAGGAAACCATCCTGAATGTAGTCTTCCATGCCTGTTTCGGCATAGCTTTCGTCCGGATTGACCCAGCTTACAACAAACAGGGTATACCCCTGTTCGGTGATCCATTTGATCATGCTGTTCTGGGCTTTCAGGTCCAGAATATAGAACTTGTTGATCCAGGGCGGAAACAGAACAATCGGGGTCTCGTAGACCGTTTCGGTCGCTGGCTTGTACTGAATCAGTTCCATCATCCGGTTGCGATAAACCACCTCCCCCGGCGTCGTCGCCAGATTACCGCCGACCTCAAAAGCGCTTTCATCTGCCAGTTTGACGACCAATTCTCCATTATTGGCCTCAAGATCTGACACAAGGTTTTCCAACCCCTTGATCAGTGACTGGCCCTCGGTTTCGACCGCTTTTTGCAATGCATCCGGATTGGTCGCCAGGAAATTTGTCGGCGCCATCATATCGACGATTTGCTGCGAGAAATATTGCAGCCGCCTTTTGTCTTTGGCATCCAGATCATCCACGGACGCAACAGCCTGCGCGATTGCTTGCGCATTGGTCTGGTATTGCTGGCGGATCAGACGGAAATAGGGATTGGTCTCCCAAAGGGGGTTCGAAAATCGCTTGTCTTCTGGCTTGGGTGCTTCGCTTTCCGCGTCAGACGCAGTCAGTGCTTTCTGCGCCTCGGCAAAGTTCAACACTGACTTGCCCCAAAATTCTATCTGCTGTTCCAGCAACTTGGCGGGATTTTGCCAAGCCTCTGCCCAATAGGCACTTGCTGCTCGTGCGAAAAGCTCTTGATTCGGGCCGTCCAGCGCGGGCGTGTGGGGCCGTTTTACAGCCATGACCTCAATCAGGCGCTTCGATAACTTCTCGACCTTATCCATATTTTCTTTAAGGCGTTCAATGTGTTCTTCGGATACGCCTGGCATGTGGTCTTCACTAGTTGTCATTTTAACAATTCCCCCCTAACCTCGCTGCTATGCAGAATAACGTCGTGGGTGCTGGGGGGCAAAGCGACGAATGGTCCGAACTATCAGGCTGACACTCAGGAGGCCCCGTTTATGCGCTATATGATGACCTACGACCTGATGGAAACTGCGCGAAACACCAACCAATGGCTTGGTGCAACCGCCAGCGCGATGGCGTCCTATCCGATGTTTTCGATGGTGCCGAACCCCGCATTCAACTGGATGGCCGCCTGGGGCGAGGTTACCGAGCGTACGTTCCAACGGATGGTTGCAAAGCCCGATTGGGGTATTCGCACGTTCACCTGCGAAGATGGCAAGGATCATCTGGTTGAAATCACGACTGTTCTGGAACGCCCTTTTGGTGATCTGGTACATTTCCGCGTCAATGGCCGGAAAGAACAACCCCGCAAAGTGCTGTTGGTTGCACCGATGTCCGGGCATTATGCTACGTTGCTGCGCTCGACGGTGAAAAGCCTTCTGGTCAATTGTGAAGTCTACATCACAGATTGGCATAATGCGCGCGATATCCCTGTATCCGCAGGCAAATTCGATGTCGAAGACTACACGCTCTATCTTGTAGATTTTATGAAAGAGCTTGGGCCAGACACCCATGTTGTTGCCGTTTGCCAACCTGCGCCTCTGACATTGGCTGCAACGGCATACCTGGCCGAAATCGAACCCAAAGCGCAGCCAAGCACTCTGACGCTGATTGGTGGCCCCGTCGATCCGGACGCAACGCCGACCGATGTGACAGACTTTGGCCGTCGCGTCACCATGGGCCAGTTGGAAGAAACAATGATTCAGCGCGTTGGCTTCAAGTACAAAGGCGTTGGACGTATGGTCTATCCGGGTCTGCTGCAATTGGCCTCGTTCATGTCCATGAATGCAGATCGTCACTCCAAAGCGTTTTCCGACCAGATTCAGCGCGTCATGCGGGACGAGGCCTCAGATCAGGATGCGCATAACCGCTTCTACGACGAATACCTGGCCGTTATGGACATGACGGCCGAGTTCTATCTTTCGACGGTCGAGCGGGTCTTTAAGAATCGAGAGATTGCGAGAAACGAGTTCGTGGTCGCGGGTCACAAGGTGGACATCAGTAAGATTACCGATGTTGCGGTGAAGACTGTCGAAGGTGCAAATGATGACATCTCTGCACCCGGCCAGTGTATTGCCGCGCTGGATTTGTGCACCGGCCTGCCCGACAGCAAAAAGGCAAGCCACGTTGAACCCGGCGCCGGTCACTATGGTATCTTCGCAGGCCGCAGCTGGCGCGACAACATTCGTCCTCTTGTGATTGATTTCATGAACGAAAATGCGCGAAAACCAAACCGTCGCGCGGCCAATTCCAACAAGGTTGCCTAACCGAAATGAGTGGGTCAGCGCAAAATGGCCTTACCTTTTCCTGCCAATGCGGCAACTTGCAGGGACGCATTTCACCCCGCGGTGTTCAGCAAGGGACACATGTTGAGTGTTTCTGTCACGATTGCCGTGCCGCTCAACTATATTTCAAGCAACCCGACCCTGCACCTGCGCCTGTCGAGATTTTTCAGATCGCACCGGATGAGATCGAAATCAGCACCGGAAGTCAGTATCTTGCGGCGATGCAACTCAGCCCCAAGGGCATGCTGCGTTGGTACGCCAGTTGCTGTAACGCACCTTTGGCGGCAACGCCCAAAACCGCGAAACTCCCGTTTGCTGGCGTTATCGTCGGCAGGGTTGCGGGAGGTGCTTCAGCGCTTGGGCCCGTCACGACACGTGGGTTTGTTCCCCAACCGAACGGAAAGCAAAAGCACGAAAATCCCGGCCCCGCTATTTTTGGACTGTTGCGCAGGGCCGTCGGATCGCGCCTGTCTGGGCGATGGAAGAACACACCGTTTTTCGACCGAGAAACCGGTAAACCCGTAGTGACGCCAACTGTCATTTCAAAGACCGAACGCGCGACGCTTTACCAGTAATCAAACCGTTGCTGGGCGTCCAACCAGGTTTGCAGCGCCTCATTGACGATGTCGGGCGTTTCGAGGGTCGGCAAGTGACCCGCCTTTTCAATAACCAGCAGTTCCGCTCCGGGAATGAGCTCTGCCATGAAAGAATGTCGTTTAACCGGTGTCAGAGTGTCATGCGCTCCGCACAGAACCAACGTGGGCACCTTGATGCGGCGCAATGCGGCCTGTTGATCCGGGCGTCGTTGCAGGGCACGCATCTGACGCACGAAGGTTTCAACACCCAAATCCTGTGCCATTGCCAGCAAGCCGTTCAGGATGGGAATACGCTGCGGGCCCGGTGCCAGCGTGTCGGACCCCACAAGTTTCCGCATGACCTCCTCCAACCGGCCACCCTGCGCGCCAATGATCAGGTCTTCGCGACCGGCAGCAATTTGAGGTGTGTCCGCCTGCGCATCAGTTGCCATCAGGCACAGGCGTGACACACGTTCCGGAGCCCGGCGGATCAGCTCTAACGCCACCACACCACCCATGCTTAAACCAGCCAGTGCAAACCGATGTGGAAGTTGGTCCAATAGACCCGAGGCGATCTCTTCGATACGCTCACCTGCTGAGAGCGGCGCAACGGTTACGGGTCGCGTCTGCGAAAAGACCTCGATCTGAGGGCGATACAGTCGGGCATCGCACATCAGTCCAGGTAGCAGTACCAGCGGCTCGATCACACGGGGCCTCCATATGCTCGGTATTCCGAGCCCTTGGGTTTGTAGTCAGGTTGAGAGTTTATCACATTCCAACAAGCGGAACGTCACGGATAGGCGATTGCCCGAAAAGCTGGAAAGTCAGCATAGCGGGACCGCCGTGAAGCCGCACTTTCCTCGGGCTCAGCGCCCGGTTTCAGAAGGCATCCGCGTGGCGCAATGTAGCTGTCAATCCGGCGCTGCGGTTTAGGGCGCCACACCAGATTAAAAGCGCAAAGTTTCGGAAAAAACCAGATCTCGGAATAATCCAGGTGATCATGCATCCACCATGCCAGATCGCGCCAATCCCTGCCCTGCGCATGCTGATCCGCAAACCACGGAATTACAACAGACGCCCCGGCAATCCGCGCATCCCCGTCCCCACGATCCCAGATGTGGCATTCCAACGGGTGATCATTCCGGGCGCAGTTCAGTTTGTTTTCATTGCCAAACCTGTTTAGCGACGGTGAGCGATAGCCCGAGCGCACAGCGATCCTGCCAAAGGTCTCTTCCAGCGGGTCCAGCAGAGTTTCGCAGAACGCGCGTCCCGTCTCGATAGCCAGATCAGGATTGTCTGGAATGTTCTGTTTCTGGTGAAAGTTCCCGATCTCGGAATAGAGGAAATCGCGCATGAAGAAATACCGGGACAGACGAACGCGCCCCAAGGTCTCAAGGCTCCACATACTGCCCGGCTTTCGCATCGTCCCTCGACCCGAGGCCGCCGTCATTCCACCCCCAGCCCTTTTAGCCAATCCAGAATACCGGCCACAGCCGCGCCGGTCTGCCCTGGCGACATCAGGCGGCCAGCTATGACATGAGATGACGGATCATCCTCGGGGCCCATTGTCACCAATTTGACGGATGCTGGCGCACCCCACGCTTCGGCAACCTCATGTGTGCGGTCAGGGCGCACCACCTGATCGTTGTCCGAGAACCAGAACAGCACGGGCACCAGGGCATTCGAGAAATCCAGCGCATAGACTTTTTCGACCAGAACGGACATCGGCACGACCGACTCCCACGGATAGACGGTAGACCAATATTTGTTCTTTTCCGGGTCTGGCCCCGATACATCGCGTTCGTCCCCCATCAGGACCGGCAACCAATCCCTTGCCCATGGCAAAGTGGGGATCCATGCCACAGACGTGTTGACCCCGAAATTGGGAGAGACAAAGACCATGCCGACAACATCTTTGCTGAGGCTGGCATCCAAAGCGGCGGCGGCTGCAAGCGTCGCACCGGTCGACGTTGAGATCACGATCACCTTGTCCCCAACAGCACGTGCGGCTGCCAATCCCTCGGCAATGTCCAGCATCCAGCCCGAGGCAGTGCCTTCTGCCATGGCTGATCCGGTTCGCCCGTGACCTTGCAGGCGTGTGTAAACCAGATTGGCCCCCAACGCGTCTGCTACAAGGTCTGGTACTGGCCGGATTTCCTCGGAACTTGCTGAAAAGCCATGGATGTAAAGAACGGAATACGGGGTGCGCCGCTCGTTATGGCCATCTTGCCAGATTACTCGTTTTTCGACACCCGGAACGATATCGTCAAACGCGGCTTCGGTGCTTTCGAAATAAACCTGTACGCCCTCACCAAACTTTCGAGGATCAAAGCTTGGGCTCAGGTTTACCTCTTCGCGCGGGCCAAACCAGTAGATAAGGCCGCCGAGGGCAATCAACACAAGGAACAAGCGCCCCAGAAGCCATCCCAAACGCCGCATCACGCGTCTTCCAACACATCCAGAACCGCCGCCTCGATCAAGCCAAGACATGCATCGTCCGAGAACCTGTGATCGGCATCCTTGACCAAAAGAAGCTGCATATCCGGCCCTGTTGCGTGGTCCAGCAACCGAACGGCCGTTTCAGTCGAAACGGCTGTATCCGCTGTTCCCTGTAGGAAACGAACCTTGAACGGCAGGTTCAACGTGTCGCGCAGTACAAG
The DNA here is from genome assembly GCF_056531755.1 of Ruegeria sp. L11. Lineage (NCBI taxonomy): Bacteria > Pseudomonadati > Pseudomonadota > Alphaproteobacteria > Rhodobacterales > Roseobacteraceae > Ruegeria > Ruegeria sp. L11. The sequence goes on along the minus strand of NZ_JBQFMI010000001.1, from coordinate 110,271 downwards.
GCGCTGCCGCCCATCTTCGATCATCCTCTTGGTGACGATATAGGGCTCCATGTAATCGGACGGCAACTCGACATGCCCGACAGTTTCCAGGGCGGCTTTCTGGTCATCGGTGAAGGAAGCCCAATAGCCATCTTCCGTGAAATCCGGCGCGGCGGCGATCGTGACCAAACCTGCTATCCGGTCCGGCAGGGCTTTGGCCAGCAAAAGCGCCTGCCACCCTCCCATGGACGAGCCGACAACAATCAGCGGCCCCTTGGTCAAGGCATCGACCGCAGCAACAGTGTCCTCATGCCAATCCCCAATGCAGCCATCCGTGAAAGCGTCAGAGCTTTCGCCATGACCGGAATAATCAAACCGCAAAAAGGCCCGCCCCCGCGCCTGCGCCCAAGCTTCCAGATGGACTGCCTTTGTGCCTTCCATATCCGACATGAGCCCACCCAGAAAAACGATGGTCGGCCCTGCCCCTTCGGTCTTGTGATAAGCCAGTCGCCGCCCCTGCGGCGTCTCCAGAAAATTCGTCGCTGCCATGAAACCTTCTTTCCTTTTACTGCATCATGCACGCCCCACCCCCGAGTGCAATTCCGCCCACTTCATCTTTTTCAAATACTCCGGGGAGCGCGAGGGGCTGGCCCCTCGCCCCTACACTTGACACAGGCATATCCACCTGCCACATCAGCCAGACGCAAATAACCCGCAACCGGGCGTTCAGTGGGCGCCAAACCGACGAGGAGAGCCGACATGGCCTTGGATTCAAAATCCGTCTCTCTCACTTTCCCAGATGGCAATGCACGTTCCTATGACGCAGGGGTTACGCCTGCGCAGGTGGCTGCCGATATTTCAAGTTCGCTGGCCAAAAAGGCCATCTCGGCCACCGTTGACGGCAAACACTGGGACCTGCAATGGCCGATCGAAGCCGATGCGCAAATTGCCATCCACACCATGAAGGATGACACGCAGGCCAACGAACTGATCCGCCACGATCTGGCCCACATCATGGCCCGCGCTGTGCAGGAGATCTGGCCTGCGACCAAGGTCACCATCGGCCCCGTTATCGAAAACGGCTGGTATTATGACTTCGACCGGGAAGAACCGTTCACGCCCGAAGATCTTGGCCTCATCGAGAAAAAGATGAAAGAGATCATTAACAAGCGCGACCCAGTCACCACCGAGGTTTGGGACCGCGAGCGGGCCATCGAGTTCTACAAGGCCAATAATGAGCCCTATAAGGTTGAGCTGATCGAAGCCATTCCCGGGGATGAGCCGTTGCGCATGTACTGGCACGGCCACTGGCAGGATTTGTGCCGCGGTCCGCATCTGCAACATACCGGTCAGGTTCCCGGTGATGCGTTCAAGCTGATGTCCATCGCTGGCGCCTATTGGCGCGGCGACAGCAACCGCGCGATGCTGCAGCGCATCTATGGCGTGGCCTTTACAGGCAAAGAGAAACTGAAAGACCACCTGCATATGCTGGAAGAGGCCGCAAAGCGCGACCACCGCAAACTGGGTCGCGAGATGGACCTGTTTCACATGCAAGAAGAAGCCCCCGGTCAGATTTTCTGGCACCCCAATGGCTGGACCATCTACACCCAGTTGCAGGACTACATGCGCCGTCAGCAGCGCAAGGGTGGGTATGTTGAGGTAAACACGCCGCAAGTCGTTGACCGCAAACTGTGGGAAGCATCGGGCCATTGGGACAAGTATCAGGAAAACATGTTCATCGTCGAAGTGGACGAAGAACATGCGCGCGAAAAGGCGATCAACGCCCTGAAGCCGATGAACTGTCCCTGCCATGTGCAGATTTTCAATCAGGGCCTGAAATCCTATCGCGACCTGCCGCTGCGCATGGCCGAATTCGGGTCTTGCAACCGCTATGAACCGTCGGGCGCATTGCACGGCATTATGCGTGTGCGTGGTTTTACACAGGATGATGGCCACATTTTCTGCACCGAGGATCAGATTGAATCCGAGACTGCCGAGTTCATTCGCTTCCTGTCCGAGATCTACAAAGACCTCGGGTTCGAGAACTTTTCGGTCAAATTTTCGGATAGGCCCGAGAAGCGCTCTGGATCGGACGAAGTGTGGGACAAAGCCGAAGCTGCTTTGCTCAGCGCGACCCGTGCGGCTGGAATCGAACCAGAGCTAAACCCAGGTGAAGGTGCGTTTTATGGTCCAAAGCTTGAATTTGTTCTGACCGACGCAATCGGCCGGGATTGGCAATGCGGAACGCATCAGGTGGACTTTGTTCTGCCCGAACGGCTGGATGCCACCTATGTCGGCGCCGACGGGGCCAAGCACCGCCCGGTCATGCTGCACCGCGCAACACTTGGTTCGTTCGAACGCTTCATCGGTATCTTGATCGAGGAACACGCAGGCAAATTGCCGTTCTGGCTGGCCCCGCGTCAGGTCGTCGTCGCGTCCATCACGTCCGACGCGGACGACTATGTCACCGAAGTGGTCGAAACCCTGCGTGCTGCGGGTGTGCGGGCCGAGGCTGACATCCGCAATGAAAAGATCAACTACAAGGTCCGTGAGCATTCGGTCGGCAAAGTGCCTGTAATTCTGGCCGTCGGTCACCGTGAAGTTGACGAGCGCACCGTAAGCGTGCGGCGACTGGGTGAAAAACAGACTCAGGTACAACCGCTTGATGTTGTAACAAAAGAGCTGGCACGCGCCGCCACCCCGCCAGATCTGCTGTAACAAACAGCACCATATCCAAAAAAATCCGACCCCTCTTATGGGGTCGGATTGTAACATTTCACCCTTTCTTCATCAAAAACAATGTATTACGCTACAAGGGGGCAGGCCGCCCCATGACGCGCTTGTGAGACACGGGCTCGTGAATTCAACTCTGCCCACCAAGCCACTACCTTTGTCATTGTCACAAGCAGACATACCCAGTCATCAAGAGGATTACCGAGATGTCGAACACAGCTAAGTCCCTGGTTATCGCAACCGCAGTCGCAGCCGCCGTATCGGGTGTCGCAACCACAGCAAGCGCACAGGCAAAAGAAAAGTGCTATGGCGTATCGCTGGCCGGTCAGAACGACTGTGCCGCAGGCCCCGGCACCACCTGCGCGGGCACCTCGACCGTTGATTATCAGGGCAACGCATGGACCTTGGTTGACGCAGGCACCTGCGCCGACATCGAATTGCCTGCGGAAGCAAACGGCACACCGCGCAAAGGTTCGCTGGAAGCACTGGACCGCGACCTGCCGGCATAAGACTGGCCTGACGATTTCAAGGGGCGGGCACCATCGCCCGCCCTTTCCCTTTCGTGATCAAGGAACTGGCCCATGTTGGATGACACCTGCCGGTCAAACCGCCTGCCCGCAGCGCCGGGCGTTGGTTACAAGCCGCAACACTTCGCTCAGATACTTGAACACGCACAGCCCGTCGCATGGTTGGAAATCCATGCCGAGAATTATATGGGCGACGGCGGGCGGCCCTTGGCGCAGCTGCGCCACCTTTCCGAACATTTCCCAATCTCGGTCCATGGCGTTGGCCTGTCCATTGGCGGTGAAGGCGCGCTGGACCCCGATCATCTGGCCCGGCTGAAACACTTGGTCGGCTGGCTGAGCCCCGCAAGCTTTTCCGAACATTTGGCTTGGTCCACCCATGACAGCCATTTCTACAACGACCTGCTGCCCCTGCCCTATACAGACGAAACTCTAGCGCGGGTTTGTGAACATATCGATCAGGTCCAGCACACTGTCGGGCGGCAGATGCTGCTGGAAAATCCGTCCAGCTATCTGGCCTTCGAGGAAAGCACCTGGTCCGAACCTGATTTCCTGAGGGAGATTGCAAAGCGCACCGGATGCGGCCTGTTGCTTGACGTAAACAATGTCTTTGTCTCAGCCACCAATCTGGATTTCTCGCCGCAAGGCTATATTGACGCTTATCCGCTTGAAAAAGTGTCGGAAATTCACCTTGGCGGCCATGATGAGGATGAAGACGATCACGGTCATCCGCTGCTAATCGACAGTCACGGACGAGAAGTGGTCGACCCGGTGTGGACTCTGCTGGATTATGTGCTGGAGCGTTCGGGGCCAAAACCCGTTCTGATCGAATGGGACACTGATGTGCCTGATTGGCCCGTTCTGCGGGATGAGGCCATTCGCGCGCAAACCGCATTGGACCGGATACCGGTATGAGCGTTTCTCAATCTGAATTCCGCGCGGCCATGATGGATGCGTCAGCGCCCGTTCCCGGTGGATTGCTGGACGGCGGTGCGCGACCGGCCGGTCGCAGATTCAGCGTTTACCGCAACAACGTTGCGGTGTCGCTGACCGAAGCGATGCATCAGGCGTTTCCTGTGATTGCCAAATTGCTAGGGGCGCAGAACATGGATGGGTTGGCCGGGATTTTCCTGCGTCAGCACCCGCCCTCCTCTCCGCTGATGATGTTTTATGGCGAGGCGTTTCCTGATTTTCTGGCAGGAATGCCCCAACTTGCCCATCTTGGATACATGCCGGACGTGGCCCGGTTGGAGATTGCCTTGCGCAAGTCCTACCACGCCTCCGACAGCGAACCTGCACCGGCAGATGTCCTAGCGGTCGAGCCCGAACAGGTCATGCAGGCCCGATTGCAGTTTGCACCGGCCATGCAGGTGATCCGCTCGGATTGGCCCATTCACGCAATCTGGCGCTTCAACATGGAAACCAATGCTCCGAAACCGGATGCACGGGCCGAGGATGTGTTGATCACCCGCGCCGAATTCGATCCCACACCCAATCTGCTTCCGGCAGGTGGTGCAGATTGGATCGCCCATATGCTGAGCGGCGACACAATCGGTGAAGCATTTGAAAAAACAACTGCCGAACTGCCTGAATTTGATCTTGGAACCACTCTGGCACTGCTGTTGCAGGGCGGTGCAATAACCTCTGTGACTATCGAAAGGCTGGAGACATGACTGCTTTGATCTCAACCTACAATAACACCATGGGAAAACTGGACCTTGCGTCTGGCTGGTTGACCCCTACGCTGGCACGACTGGTCTTTGTTGCGGTTCTTCTGGTTTATTACTGGAACTCAGCCATGCTGAAGATCGACGGATCGATCTTTTCGCCTTCGGCAGGTGCATTTGGTCAGATATTCCCCAAAGCGGCGGAGGCTGTTCTGTATGACGTGTCCCAAATGACGTTCTTCCAACGCATCGTCATCTTCATGGGAACGGTTGCCGAATTTGTGCTCCCGGCACTTCTACTGGTTGGGCTGTTCTCGCGTTTGGCGGCTTTGGGCATGATCGGTTTCATCTGGGTGCAGACTCTTGTCGACGTCACCGGCCATGGCGTGAAACTGGGCAGCCTGTTCGACGCGGCGCCGTCCCTGATGGATCAGCGCACGATGTGGACCTTCCTGATGCTGGTGATCGTCATCAACGGCGCAGGGCCGATCTCGCTCGACCGGATCCTTCGCCTTAAGTAACTCAGAAATGTGCCTTGGGCTGGTCCGGTTTTCCCGCGGCCAGCCCAAGTATCCCGGCGATCCCGGCAAATGTGATCGGGAACATGGTGAAAACACCAAAACCAAAGGCGTAGTACATCGCAGCCGCTGACCCCAGCAACAAGACCCCGCCAATCAACGCGCGCGCTGGTGCCATGGCCCCGCCCGCGATTGCCAGCAAGGGCGCGATAATCGAAATGGCTTGCACCAGATCAGGATTGTCGACCTGGCTTAGAACTCCGTCAATCTCGCCGACATGGTCAACCACGACCACCTTTGCATAGCCGAAGAACCCGACGATCATTCCGATCAACCCGGCGATTACACCCAATAACATTGCGGCATTACGCATTGAAAACCCTCATTGTAGCTTTCACGCAGATAAGCACCCGTTCAGGAAATGCCAAGCTGAGCACGGGTTTCAGCTGTCCAACCCAACAACAGCCTGCCATCGACTTCGATCAATGGGCGTTTCATCAGGGTCGGGTGCTCTTTCAAAAGCTCCAAAGGGGGCTTGGCACGCTGGGTTTCGTCCAATCCGCGCCATGTCGTCGATCTGGTATTAAGCAAGTCATTGCCGAACTCGGCAAAGGCCCGTGACAGCACCGAACCCGGCACACCGTCGCTGCGTACATCAGAAAATTTGACGTCTGGCAGCGATTTCAATGCCTTGCGACAGGTGTCACAGTTTTTCAATCCATAAAGCTGCATGTCTTTGACGCTCCTGCCCATGCTTTGATTTTAAGCAATCTTGCCCGCTTCTTGCGGTTATTCTTGATTTTTTACTTCACCGTGCAATGTTGAAAAAGGCGAAACACACGAATTGGACTGTTCAGCCAGTGCCAAAACAACTTTTTCGTGGTGACGCTGACCACAGCCCCCACCAATTTGTGGGACAATGCGTAAGTAGAAGGAGACACGGGACATGCCAACCGGCACCGTGAAATGGTTCAATACCACTAAAGGCTATGGATTTATTGCCCCTGACGAAGGGGGCAAAGATGTGTTTGTACATATCTCGGCCGTAGAACGGTCCGGCCTCACCGGACTCGCAGACAACCAAAAAGTTTCGTACGAGTTGCAGGACGGACGCGACGGCCGCCAAATGGCAGCTGATTTGAAACCACTGTAACGACATCCCGCTAAACACGCGGTTGATCATTAAGGATGACGGCCAATTTCCGGCCGTTATCCATCCCCCACCGGTTTCGTTCCATTACCCTCGCGCGGGCTTGGCGTCGGCGTGGGTATTCCAGTTTTCGCCCATGGCAACGATGCAGGATGTGCCTGTCGCGTAGGTGACAACCATGGTCCAGTCCCCGTGCTGACTTGCCCAGACTTCCATAATCTGTTCCGGCCCGCGAACACCCGATGCCACGCGCCGCGCACCGAACTGCCTTTCCAGTTTCTGGTGCAACCGGAGCGTCGGTTCGCACAAAACCTCAGCTATGGGGGACTTGGCCTGCGCAGGCAAGGCGAGACCAAAAAACAGACATAACAGAGCAAAATGCAAAATGCGGGCCATGGAACAAGTGTAACAATTCCATGACGACACGTATAGACAAAAGCTATGCAGCTCGTCAGCTCTATTTGCGAATGATCGCCTCGAACTCACGCCATTCGCGCGCTGTCATCCCCGAGTTTTCTTGCGTGACCGCCTCTCCTGCCAGCATGCGTTGCAGGCTTTCGACCATCTGGGCAGACAGGTTCACCGCACCCAGCCGGTAATCCTCGAACGCCTTATACGCAAACGGCACCCAATCAGCGACGATCTTGCACATCGCCTCGGCATAAACGCGGATTTCATACTGAGCATGCGGATCGGCCCGCAGGCGCAGGAAGTGGAACAGATTATGCAGATCCACCTTCCAATACCATTGCGTATAGACGTTTGCGGGTAGGTTCATGCGGGCCAGTTCACGTGCTAGCCCCTGCTGCCCGTCCTGGCTGATCATGGACTCGTAATTGTCATAGCACCGCGTGCTGTCGGCCTTGAGGGTTTCCAATACGCGCGCGGCCTCTTCGCCTTCCAACGTTGCCCCACGGCCCTGATTGTTCACTTCGGACTGTGCCGCCACATGTTCAGGGGCTGGGATATAAAACTCCCGGTCCAGAATTGAATACCGTGCCGAGTATTCATTCACATTGGCGGTCCGGTGCCGGATCCACTGCCGCGCCACGAACACAGGCAATTTCACATGCAATTTGACTTCGCACATTTCGAATGGCGTCGAATGCCAGTGCCGCATCAGATACCGGATCAACCCTTCATCATTCTGAACAGATTTGGTGCCTGTGCCGTATGAAACGCGCGCAGCCTGACAGATGGCGGCATCATCCCCCATATAGTCGATCACGCGGACAAAGCCATGATCCAGAACCTGATGCGCCGTGTACAGGTGGTCTTCCATTCCCGCCGAGACAACTCGACGCGTGGGATGCGATTGCGCGCGTTGCGCGTCGATCTCGGCCTGTTGGTCAGGGGACAGCGGCATCGAATCTTCCTTTCTGGCAATGAGTCGCCTGCTACTATATATCGCCGATCCCGGCGCAGGAACCGCGATATATGCCGCAGCGGGCGCAAAAAACAAATTGCTGCCAAGGGCTCTATCGACACATCGAGGCGGAGCGCTAAGCTCTTGGCAATGTGAGTCGAAAAAGGATGGCCGAAATGGCGCTGAAATATCTTCACACCATGGTCCGCGTGAAGGATCTGGAAAAATCCATGGCATTTTACGAGCTTCTGGGTCTGAAAGAAACACGTCGGTATGACAGTGAAGCCGGGCGATTTTCTCTGATCTTCATGGCCCCTCCGGGACAGGAAGAGGCGCCGATCGAGTTGACGTACAACTGGGACGGCGATGACGCGTTGCCAGCCGACAGCCGTCACTTCGGCCATCTGGCCTACGGTGTCGACAATATCTACGAGGTTTGCCAACATCTTCAGAACAATGGCGTTACGATCAATCGCCCGCCAAGGGATGGTCGCATGGCTTTTGTTCGATCGCCCGACAACATCTCGGTTGAGCTTTTGCAGAATGGAGAAGCACTGGAACCAGCCGAACCCTGGGCCAGCATGGAGAGCAGTGGTCACTGGTGATCCGTTGGCTGATAGCGTTTGGGCTGGTCGTTCAGGCCAGCCCTGTCAAGGCCGAGCAATGCCGCTTGGCGCTGGCCTTGGCGATGGATATTTCCGTTTCAGTCGATGAGGCTGAAGATGTGTTGCAACGGCAGGGGTTAGCCGCCGCCTTGATTGCACCCGAAGTGCAAGAGGCCTTCTTTTCTTCACCGATGCCCGTTGCCCTGGCGGTATATGAGTGGAGTGGCCGCTCAACCCAAAATGTCGTCCTGAACTGGACAATGATCGATGACGTTGGTGATCTGCTGTTCGCATCCAGCCAGGTCAGCCAATCCGTCCGATCTGACGGCGGATCGGCAACAGCTATGGGCTATGCGTTGGCATACGGTGCAAGTCTTATGGAGCAAGCGCCGCAATGCTTGTTTCAAACCATTGACCTGTCCGGCGACGGCACGAACAACGATGGCTATGGGCCGCAGATCGCCTATCGGCACTTTCCCTTCCAAAACACTGTCGTGAATGGGCTTGTGATCAACGCGGCGGATTTCGAGGGAGAGCTGTTCTTGATCCCTTTCTTCGAAAATAACGTCCTGCACGGGCCCGGCGCCTTTTTGGAAATTGCCACCGGGTTTGAAGATTTCGAGCGCGCCATGCGAAAGAAACTGAAACGGGAACTGAGCGGTCTGCAAATCGGTGCATTACGGAATGAAGGCCCATGATACGTCAGGTGATCGTCTTTCTGGCTTGCCTGATATCAGGACCTGCCTTTGGCGAATGCCGGCAGGCCCTTGCGCTGGGGCTGGATGTGTCGGGTTCGGTGGACAGCCGGGAATACAGGCTGCAACTGGACGGGCTGGCGTCGGCCCTGAGCCGCCCCGAGGTCAGCCAGCTGATGTTGTCGGACGGCGCAACCTCCTTACGTCTGGCGATCTTCGAATGGAGCGAGCGGGGACATGAACGGATGCTGTTGGAGTGGACAGAAGTACGGTCCCCCGCCGACCTGATCGCAATCAGTGATCGTTTGGTCCGGACCTCGCGCAGCACAGCGCCGCAGGGAACGGCGCTAGGGTCGGCCATGTTATTTGGCTCTTCCCTGCTTGATCAGCAAAGGGGGTGCTGGCGCCGTACGCTGGATCTGTCCGGTGATGGCAAACATAACCTCGGACCGCATCCACGTGATGTGAAAGCCAGTTTGCGACATGACGGGATCACAATTAACGGGCTGGTGATCGGCGCCGACGATCCGAAAGAAGGTGATCGGAGATATGTTCAGGTCGGTGAACTTTCAGCTTACTATTCAGCCTGGGTCATTTTGGGGCCAAACGCGTTCGTAGAAGTGGCGCTGGGCTTTGAGGCGTATGAAGAGGCCATGACCCGCAAACTTCTTCGTGAGCTGGACAGTCTTGTCCTGTCTGACGCCCGCCACTGATCAATAGATATACCTTATCTGATCCGTCCAGTACCGTTCAACGCGACGCAGCGAACTGGTGATATCTTCGATGCCTTCAAGCCCAAGCACCCCCCTGCCTTGCAGGCCTTCGGCGTGACGTGCAAACAGCTTGGACACGATATTGCGGATTTCCCTGCCTTGCGGCGTCAGGCGCACGCGAACTGAACGGCGATCAATCTCGCATCTTTGGTGGTGCATATAGCCCATCTCAACCAGTTTCTTGAGGTTATAGCTGACATTGCTGCCCTGATAGTACCCACGGCTTTTCAGTTCGCCTGCCGTGACTTCGTGATCACCGATATTGAACAGCAACAACGCCTGAACCGCATTGATTTCCAATACGCCGACGCGCTCAAACTCGTCCTTGATGACATCCAGCAACAACCGGTGCAGTCGCTCCACCAGGGCCAGCGCCTCAAGATAGCTGGTTATGAAACCCTTAGTCTCTGGTGTGGAGACCTGCATTTCCATACTCATCCGACCCTCCGATTCAGTCGCGCTGTTTGACACACGATGAACCGAAAATCCGAAAAATCGGTTAAGCGGAACTTTGCCTTATTTCTGAAAGGTTTGCGCTATGTCTGCAATCAGGCTGGCAAATCGCGCCGGAGGCTGCACCTGCCCCGTGACCCATTGATAAAGGTCTTGATCGTTTTCATGCAACAGCGCGTCATAGACATCCAGACCGTCGGCATCCATGTCGGCCAGGTTGCGCCCCGCATAGGCGGACAGGATAATGTCCATCTCTTTGATGCCGCGTCGCATCGACCGCATTTGCATGCGCTTGATACGCACATCCCGGGGTTCGCTCAATTCTTCTGCTCCAGCATCTGACGCATTTTCTTTTCCAGACGCGCTGCACGTTCAGAACAGGCGCGCATTTCCGCTCGGATGGCGCGCAGTTCGGCCACGGCCGAGGACAGTTCCATCCCGCCTTCGCCTTCATCCACGGGCGCATCCATGCCGTCGCCCTCGCCGGTCAACAACCACATGATTGAGACATTGACCATGCCCGCCATCATTGACAGCCTGTTGGCCCGGGGTTCGGACAGATCGTTTTCCCAATCTGAAATTGTCGCCTTTTTGACCCCAAGACGCCGCGCCAGTTGCGCCTGCGTCATTCCCGCGGCTTCGCGTGCGCCTGCCAGACGGTCTCCGAATGTCGCAGAATCCGGACCGTACCAGTCGTTTTCATCATTCATTCGGGTCTCCATCTCACATTGTCTATACTGCTTGATCGTCACTCGGACGCACCCTATGACAGTCGGGCTGAACATACAAACCGAGGCCGAGCATGAGTTTTCTGTCTGCGACACTGTCACGCGTCAAACCTTCACCCACCATCGCAATGACAGCCAAGGCAGCCGAGCTGAAGGCCGCCGGACGTGATGTCATCGGCCTAAGCGCTGGTGAGCCGGATTTTGACACACCCCAGAACATCAAAGACGCCGCTGTTGCGGCCATCGCAGCAGGCAAAACCAAATACACCGCGCCGGACGGCATTCCCGAGCTGAAACAAGCGGCATGTGCCAAGATGAAACGTGACCACGGGCTGGACTATTCGCCGGCCCAGATCTCGGTCGGGACCGGTGGCAAGCAAACGCTGTACAATGCTCTGATGGCGACGATGAATGAAGGCGACGAGGTGATCATCCCTGCACCGTACTGGGTCAGCTACCCCGATATGGTGCTTTTGGCCGGGGGCACCCCTGTTGTGGTCGAAACAACGCTGGGAAACAGTTTCAAGCTGACCGCAGAACAACTGGAAGCCGCCATCACGCCCAAGACAAAGTGGTTCATCTTTAACTCGCCTTCGAACCCAACGGGCGCAGGGTACAGTCGGGATGAACTGAAGGCGCTGACCGATGTTCTGATGCGTCATCCGCATGTCTGGATCATGTCGGACGACATGTACGAACATCTGGCCTATGACGGGTTTGAGTTCTGCACCCCGGCCGAGGTTGAACCCGGCCTATTTGACCGAACCCTCACCTGCAACGGGGTTTCAAAAGCCTATGCCATGACCGGTTGGCGCATCGGTTATGCTGCCGGTCCGGTCGAAATCATCGCGGCCATGCGCAAGATCCAGTCGCAATCCACCTCGAACCCCTGCTCGGTCAGTCAGTGGGCTGCCGTCGAGGCCCTGAACGGAACTCAGGATTTTCTGGCCCCGAATAACGAGACATTCAGGCGCCGGCGCGATCTGGTGGTTCGGATGCTGAACGAGATTGATGGCGTCACCTGCCCCACACCCGAAGGGGCCTTTTATGTCTATCCGTCAATCGCCGGATTGATCGGGAAGACGACGCCCGCTGGGACCGTTCTGGTAGACGACGAAGCCTTTGCAACCGCACTTCTGGAAGAGGCCGACGTGGCCGTTGTATTTGGCGCCGCCTTTGGCCTGTCGCCGAATTTCCGCGTCAGCTATGCTACGTCCGACGCGGCACTGACCGAAGCTTGCAGCCGCATCCAGCGTTTTTGTGCTTCTCTGAGGTGACCATGTCCGCCGAACTGCCTGAGTATTACTTTCGCATACGTGAAAACGGTGCTGCGGTGTTTCGGATCGATACGGAAAACCGTCAGCGCCGGATCGAGATGGACCAGATTGCCGTCATCAATATCCGCAATGGCGAGGTCAAGCCGCACGGGCAGCGGACGTTGTCAGACCGGGATCAGGCCGAGATTGCCCAATGGATGGAAGAGCGCCGGGCCCTGCTGGCTCAGCGCGACATTGACGATATCCATCGCGCGGTCGACTATCTGAATCTGACCACGCAATGGGCACAGTCCAAGGCAAGCGACACGCAGCTGGAGGATGTGACAGACAGGTTATTGATGGCCATGCACGACCTGCGTACGGTACTAGTGCGAAAAAAGGCAGATCGGCTGGACAAAGACTAGGCGGGCTCGGCCGATGCCTGTATCTGCTGTACCGAATACATCCAGAATCGGGTCATGAGAAGCACGGCTGCGAAGGCGAGACCAAGCACCAGGCCCAGCCAGACGCCGATGCCGTCCATATGACGGACAAAGCCGAAATAATACGACGCGGGAATCCCTACGACCCAATAGCTGAGCGCCGCCATGACCATTGGGATCTTGGCATCCTGCAACCCGCGCAGCAGGCCCAGCGCAATCACCTGCGCGCCGTCGACCAGCTGAAACAACGCCGCCATGGCAAGCAACCCGGTTCCGATAGTCAGGATTTGGCCCCGCTGCGGGTCATCTGTTTCCATGAACAGGGAAATCAAAGGCTCGGCGCAGGTCAGGAACAGAATGATGGTTGCCACCGACATGACCAGCGACATACCAGTCACGGAAATTGCGCCCTTTTCCAGATGCGCCCTGTCCCGACGACCCAGCGCATTGCCAGCCCGGATGGTCGCCGCATTTGATAACCCCAGGTGAACCATGAAAGTGGCTGACGCCAGATTCAGGGCGATCCCATGCGCAGCCAGCGGGACCTGACCCAGCCAGCCCATCATCACCGCAGAAGTCGCGAACAGTGAAACTTCGGCCAATGTGGTCAAGCCGATGGGTACTCCCAACTTCCATACGCTGGCAAACATTTCCCAATCCGGTCGCCAGAACCGTTGGAATAGGCTATGCTCTGGCAACGTCCGGATCACATAGATAACAACCGCGATCAGCGAAACAACTTGTGTCGTGATCGAGGCGATTGCCGCCCCTGTCACGCCCAGTTCGGGGACACCCCAGTTGCCGAAGATCAGCGCATAATTGGTCAGCCCGTTCACAGCCGCCGCCGCAATTGTGATCCACAAAACAATCTGCGTTCGCTCTAATGCCGCCAGATAGCTTTTCAACACCATCACAATGAGGGCCGGAAACAATCCCCAACCGGCAACTCGCAGATATTCGGCTGCGGTTTCAGCAATTTGCGGTTCCTGCTTCATGGCGATCAGGATCGGATAGGACCACCACAGCAAGGGCATGACAACCACGGCATACAGCAACGACAACCATAGCCCCATCCGGGTCGAGCGGCGAATGCTGGTTTCATCCCCTTCCGCCGCCGCTGTGGCAACCATGGGCATGACGGCCCATCCAAATCCCGCACCAAACAAAAACAACACGAAATAATAACTGTTGGCCAAGGTAACGGCCGCCAACGCCTCGACCCCGTACCAACCCAGCATGATGGTGTCGGTCAAGCCGATTGCGTACTGCGCCAGATGACCGCCAACCAGTGGCAGGCCGAGAACGGCAATAGCCCGAAAATGGGCCGGATATGTCATCACCTTTGTCATCGCTCCAGCCATATGCGCGCCATTGGCGCGGGACAAGAGCGGATCGGCAATATTTCATATTGAGACTTTTATGCCCGACCGTTTCCTGAGGCCGGGCATCTTTGCAATCAGCGGGCGTCGGGGTGCAGAGCCGTACCCAGAATATGCTCGGACCGGTGGATAACGTGATGCGCCTGCCCTACGATCAGCGGGTCAGGCTCGCCCACGATATCGTGATCCTTGCCAGGGTAATCCAGCGAGGACAGGAAGTGACGCATACAGTTCAGGCGCGCGCGTTTCTTGTCATTTGACTTGATGATCGTCCAGGGTGCGTCAGCCGTGTCCGTGTAAAAGAACATGGCTTCTTTCGCCTCGGTATAATCATCCCACTTGCTGAGGCTCGCCTTGTCGATGGGCGACAGTTTCCATTGCTTCAGGGGGTCGGTTTCGCGGCTTTTGAAACGGCGTTGCTGCTCTTGCTGTGTAACCGAGAACCAGTATTTGTATAGCTGAATGCCCGAGCGCACCAGCATCCGTTCCAACTCGGGCGTTTGCCGCATGAACTCAAGATATTCGTTGGGCGTGCAGAACCCCATGACCCGCTCCACACCAGCGCGGTTGTACCAGGACCGGTCATAGAACACCATCTCGCCCACGGTCGGCATCTCCTGAATGTAGCGCTGGTAGTACCACTGGCCTTTCTCTTCCCAGGTGGGTTTGTTCAATGCAACAACACGGGCCTGACGCGGGTTCAGGTGCTCCATGAACCGCTTGATCGTACCCCCTTTGCCTGCCGCATCGCGCCCTTCGAACAACAAGACAAACCGCTGCCCCGTTTCCTGCGCCCACAGCTGAACCTTCAAAAGCTCGGCCTGCAGATTGGCTTTTTGCGTCTCATACACCGACCGGGCCATTTTGCGGCCATAGGGGTATTTCCCACTTTCAAACGCCTGCCGGATTTTCTCGGGGCTGGGCGCTGAAGGGTCGGTGTCTTTGGTGAGCGTGGTCTTGATCTGGGTGGGTTCTGCGTTGGTCGTGGCAATGGCGTCCATACATCCTGTCCTTTTCTACTGTCCTGAAGGGTGGCTAGCAGAAAGCTCGGAAATGCGCTTTGATTGGTGTCAAATAGATGCCTCAAAAACCCATGATTTCCAGCGCGGATCCCTTGTTCCAATGCAGACGTCTTTTTTCAAGCTGAACGGCCATTCTTTCCACGTCAGGACATGGGGCGACAAAGCCGCGCCACCATTATTGATGCTGCATGGTTTCCCCGAATACAGCGGTGCCTGGGCCGATCTTGCGCCTCATCTGGCAGAACGCTTTTATTGTATTGCTCCGGACCAGCGCGGTTATGGCCAAAGCTGGTGTCCCGAAGGGGTGCAGAACTATACCCTGTCGCAACTGGTCACAGACATGGCCGCACTGATTGAAACCTGCGGCGCGCCAGTTGCGCTGCTGGGTCACGACTGGGGCGCATCGGTGGCTTATGGCGTTGCCATGTTCCGCCCGGAACTCGTTGATCGGTTAATCATTGCAAACGGCGTACATCCGGTGCCGTTTCAACGCGCCATGGCCTCAGGTGGCGCACAATCCACAGCCTCGCAATATATCAATCTGCTGCGAGCACCCGATGCCGCACAAAAACTGTCCGAAAACAACTTTGCGATGCTGGAACAGTTCTTTCGCCATGGTATGGGGCTGGACTGGTTGACCGAAGCTCGCATGGCCGACTACCGCACTGAATGGGCCCGACCCGGTCGGCTGCAGGCGATGCTGAACTGGTACAGAGCCTCTCCGTTGGTTGTCGCCAAACCCGGTGTCCCCGCGACAGACCTGCCTGACCTGCCGCTCGACCGGTTGCATGTCAGGTGTCCGCACTTGTTGATTTGGGGGCCGGATGACAAAGCCCTTTTACCAGAAGCCACTGAGGGGCTGGAGGCGTTTGCCACCCACCTCACCCGTGTCACGATCCCTGGGACCGATCATTGGTTGCATCATCAAAACCCGCGGGCCGTGGCGCAGGCCATTCTGGAATGGACTGGCCTGACGTAATCAGGCCGCGCCCGCGCGCAACGGCAAGCCAGGCAGCCTTTGTCGCAGCGCCGACGACATCTTTAGCACCTTACCGGTGCCCCCAGTCGTCAGGGTTGTCAGAGTTGTTCGGCGACAACCCCAACTCATCACCATCGGTTGAGCACCCAAGCCCCAGAACCGTCCGGTTTGCATATGAAAAATAGGAGCAGACCTGATTGATCTCGAGGATTTCGCCATCATCCCACCCCGCGTCGCGCAGGGCAGCGACGTCCGCCTCGACCAGATCGCCCGGCGCTTCGGTCAGCTTGCGAGCATAATCCATCGCAGCCATTTGCGCCGCATCCAGCGGTGCAGCCGAGGGATCGCGCGCCTCAATCGCTGCCCTGATCGCGTTGCCACGCACCGTATCACCCAGCAAGCGCTGAAGACCTGCAAAGTGATGCTCGACGCAATACCCGCACCGGTTCAGTGAGCTGACCCAAACCCCCAGCACTTCCAGAAACCATTTCGGTATCTTGTTGCCCGAATGATGCAGCACTGCCTTGTACATGGCCATATGGCCTTCCATCGAATGCGGGCGAAGGCTGTGTGCCATCATGATGTTGTCTACGTTATTGTTCGGCCCGGTCACGCGTTCGTAGAGTTTCTTCAACTTTCCAGTCGCGTCTTCGAACGGAACGGTTCTGATCCAGCTCATTTATTCACCTCCGCTTTACCGGGATCAAAGGACTGGTTATCTGCACGGATTGCAAGCGGCTTGACAGAAAATCCACAACACCTCGCGTCCCCCTTCCCCCGGACCACATCACCTGCCATAATGGCGGAAACCCAAAAACAAGAGCAGCACCCATGCCCGAAGATCTGTTGACGCCCAGCGCCACTTCTACCTATGACGCCTCCTCGATCGAGGTGCTCGAAGGGCTGGAACCGGTTCGCAAACGCCCCGGCATGTATATTGGCGGCACGGATGAGCGTGCGCTGCACCATATGTTGGCCGAGATCCTCGACAACTCGATGGACGAGGCGGTGGCAGGCTTTGCCAACCGGATCGAGGTCGAGCTGCATTCCGACTACGCCCTGACCGTCCGTGACAACGGGCGCGGTATCCCGATCGACCCGCATCCGAAATTTCCGGGCAAGTCCGCATTGGAGGTGATCCTGTGTACCCTGCACGCGGGTGGCAAGTTCTCGGGCAAGGCCTATCAGACCTCGGGTGGCTTGCACGGGGTTGGTGCGTCGGTGGTGAACGCGCTGTCTGATTCGATGGTCGTGCAGGTGGCGCGGGACAAGCAGCTATATGAACAACGTTTCTCGCGCGGTATCCCACTTGGCCCGGTCGAAAAGGTTGGCGCGGCCCCGAACCGGCGCGGCACAACGGTGACCTTCCACGCCGACCCGGACATCTTTGGCCATCACAAGTTCAAGCCCGCGCGGCTGTTCAAATCCATCCGCTCCAAGGCTTATCTGTTCTCGGGCGTCGAAATCCGCTGGAAAACCGCCATCGATGACGGCGAAACCCCGCTTGAGGCCTCGTTCCACTTTCCCGGCGGCCTGTCGGATTACCTGAAAGAGACAATGAACGGCTCGTCCACCTATGCCGAGCAACCCTTTGCGGGCACCGTGGATTTTAACGAGAAATTCGGCACCCCCGGCAAGGTCGAATGGGCGATCAACTGGACACCGTCGCGTGACGGGTTCATCCAATCCTATTGTAACACCGTTCCCACCCCCGAAGGCGGCACCCATGTGGCTGGATTCTGGGCTGCGATCCTCAAGGGGATCAAGGCCTATGGCGAGTTGATCAACAACAAGAAGACCGCGCAGATCACCCGCGACGACCTGCTGACAGGTGGCTGCGCGCTGGTGTCGTGCTTTATCCGCGAGCCGGAATTCGTGGGCCAGACCAAGGACCGTCTGGCCACGGTCGAGGCGCAGCGGCTGGTCGAAAACGCGGTCCGCGACCATTTCGACAACTGGCTGGCGGCTGATACGAAATCCGCCGGCGCGATCCTCGACTTCCTCATCCTGAGGGCCGAAGAACGCCTGCGCCGTCGGGCCGAGAAGGAAACGCAACGCAAGTCCGCCACTAAGAAACTTCGTCTTCCCGGCAAGCTGGTGGACTGTTCCAGTTCAACACGCGACGGCACGGAATTATTCATCGTCGAGGGCGATTCTGCGGGCGGTTCTGCCAAGATGGGTCGTGACCGCAAAACACAGGCCCTGCTGCCCCTGCGCGGCAAGATCCTGAACGTGTTGGGCGCGGCCAGTTCGAAACTGGGCACAAATGCCGAGATCAACGATCTGACGCAGGCGCTGGGTGTCGGGCTTGGCACCAAGTTCAACGTTGACGACCTGCGCTATGACAAGGTCATCATCATGACAGACGCGGATGTGGACGGGGCGCATATCGCGTCCTTGCTGATGACGTTCTTCTTTACCCAGATGCGCCCAATGATTGACGCGGGCCACCTGTACCTGGCCTGCCCGCCCCTCTATCGCCTGACCCAGGGCGCCAAACGCGTCTATTGTCTGGACGAGGCCGAGCGCGACGAATGGCTGAAAAAAGGTCTGGGCGGCAAGGGCAAGATCGACGTGTCCCGCTTTAAGGGTCTGGGCGAAATGGACGCCAAGGACCTGAAAGAGACCACGATGGACCCCAAGTCCCGGAAATTGATCCGGGTCACCATCGACGAGGATGAACCCGGCGAAACCGGTGATCTGGTCGAGCGTCTGATGGGCAAAAAGCCCGAACTGCGGTTCCAATACATTCAGGAGAACGCGCGGTTTGTGGAGGAGTTGGATGTTTAAACGAAGGTTCTTTTATGTACATCATGTACGCCGACGAAGCTGATCAAGACGGCAGCAAAAAGTTTTTAATTTACGCCAGCGTTTTCTTTCCCTCTGATCAATTATTGCAAATCCACAAGGGAATGATTGCCATACGCAACAAGTATGGTTTCAAGTCCAATGACAAACTTAAATTCTCTCCCGGCGGGATCTCTAAGAATATTAGCCGCGAAGTACACACCGAGGCAAAAGACGCTGTTTTAAAACTGGCTGCAACGCACAAGTGTAAGGCTTGTTGCTACATTACTCCACACGCCATTGCCAAAGGTCAGCCTCACGAAAAGCGCCTAAAGTTTGGAATAAACACACTATTGATGAAGTTTGATCAGTTTCTTCGTGAGAACGGAAACGCACCCGGTGTCGCTAAGTTTGATCGTACAACTGACTTCAAACAAGAGCATTACTTCAAAGAGGTATTTGAAACTGGCATTGTATTTCACAATAGCCAAAAAACCCACCAACTCGGAAACATCGTGTCGATTGATAACACCCTAAACGGCACGTCTCACCTTTCTTCACTTACAGATATCGTCGTTGGTTCGTTCAGATTTGTCATCAATGAGCCAAACAAAGACCTCGTTGGAGTTAAGCTACTAAAATCATTGAGTAATGTTTTGTGGGGAATCAAAGATGACAAGGGCGTGCTACTAGTTAGAGACCGAGGGTTTTGCATTAGGCCAAAGAACGTTGCTGTTGCTGACTACAAGGCAGACATAAATGCGCTGACGGCACGTTTGAACGAATATGCGTCTCGAACCTAATCCGAAATCGCGCCCGCTTTTGGGGGGCGGGTCGGGCGCGTGCTTGATGCCTTGCATCAAGCTTGGACGGATAGGAAGACCCACCAACACCACACGCGCCCTCAAAAAACCAAAATCTACTGCAATTCAAATCCCTTCGGTTTACTAATCAAACAAAGAGCCAGCTTCACCGTGACAAGCTGGCTTGGATTTAACGATTAAGGATTTGCAATGGCCCGCCTTTATGACAGTCGAAAACGTGTTCTCGTAACCGGTGGGGCCGGGTTTTTAGGCTCGCATCTGTGCGACCGGCTTCTGGATCAGGGGCACGAGGTTTTGTGCGTCGACAACCTGTTCACCGGCACCAAGCGCAATATCGACCATCTGCACAGCAACCCGCGGTTCGAGTTCATGCGCCACGATGTGACCTTCCCGCTGTTCGTCGAGGTGGACGAGATATACAACCTCGCCTGCCCGGCCTCACCCGTGCATTATCAGCACGATCCGGTGCAGACGACCAAGACCAGCGTGCATGGCGCGATCAACATGCTGGGGCTGGCGAAGCGTCTGAAATGCAAGATCTTTCAAGCCTCAACGTCTGAGGTTTACGGCGACCCGACGATCCATCCGCAGACCGAAGACTATTGGGGCAACGTCAACCCGGTTGGTCCGCGCTCGTGCTATGACGAGGGCAAACGCTGCGCCGAGACCTTGTTCTTCGACTATCACCGTCAGATGGGGCTTGAGATTAAGGTCGCCCGCATCTTCAACACTTACGGGCCCCGAATGCACCCCGCCGACGGGCGCGTTGTGTCGAATTTCATCATGCAGGCCCTGACCGGCGAGGCGATCACCATCTTTGGCGACGGAACGCAGACCCGGTCATTCTGTTACGTGGATGATCTGATCGAAGGGTTCATCCGCCTGATGGATACTGGCAAGGAGGTCACCGGCCCGGTCAATCTGGGCAATCCCAACGAATTCTCGATGAACGAGCTGGCCAGCGAGGTGCAGGCGCTTGTTGGCGCGGAAACCCCCATCAGTTTCAGGGAGTTGCCCGAGGATGACCCAAAACAACGTCAGCCCGATATCACGCTGGCGCGGACCCTGCTGAACTGGGAACCCACAGTGCAGCTGAAGGAAGGGTTGGATGCAACGATCCGGTATTTCCGGGCGCTTCAGTCAGAAGGCGCAGCCGGATAACGCGTCTCGCCGTGGTTCAGAGAATGGATCAGACCGCCGTGCCGATCAGCGCGACGCCAATCGCCATGAGGACCGCGGCGCCCAGGCGTCGCATCCAGTTGCCTTCCTTCAGGAAAATGAACCCGATCAGCGCCGCAAAGATGACCGAGGTTTCCCGCAGGGCCGAAACCGCCCCAAGCGGCGCAAAGTTCTTGGCGTAAAGCACCAGACCATACGCTGTCATCGAAACCAGCCCACCCAAAAGGCCCGTCATCCATATTCTGACTGGCAGTTCTTTGAGGGTGGTGCGTTTCCTGACCCCGATAAACCCTGCAATGAACAGGTGCAGAAAGGCCCCCCACGCCCAATAGCTGAGCGTATTGCCTGACAGCCGCACCCCGATGCCGTCAACCACCGAATAGATCGAAATGCAAAATCCGGTTCCCAGCGCGAATCCCAGCGCGCTGCGCCCGACGCCCGAACGCAGCGCGGCCCAGCTGCTCAGTTGAATGCCAACCGCGATCAGGGCGATTCCGCCCCAGGCCTGCCAAGGCAGAACTTCGCCCACCAGCGCGATCGCCCAAAGCGAGACCAGTGCCGGAACAATCCCGCGTGCTATGGGGTAAACCACACTCAGATCGCCATGCTGGTAGGCCTTGCCCAGCATGAAGTAATAGCCGAAATGCACGACGGTCGAGAGCAGGATATAGACAAAGCTCTGCGTGTTCGGCAACGGCAGGACCATCACCATTACCGCCGCCGGCAAGACCTGACCCAACGCGACCAGACCCAGCATGGTGGTGCGGTCCGCTGCCGTTTTCACGATGGCATTCCATACGGCATGCAGCAGCGCCGCCGACAGAATAATCAGAATGACGAACAGGGTCATACCCGAACCTTTCCCGCAGAAATCGTGCGTAAAAAGGGTCTTTGGCCCCATTTCACTTGGGCGTGGTGTCTGCCAAAACCGGGATTTTTGTCAAGCCGGATTCCAGTGGTCAAATTACCGCCACTGTTGGGGACGTGTCCGCAAGCCGTTTCCGGTCTCGTCCCGCACCCTTGTGCCCGGTAAGAAGTTACAACAGCACGTGATCCCGGTTGCAGGACGCGCATCACGTTCTAAGATCGGGCACATGAGTTTTGTGACAGACAACCAATTGCCCCTGCTAATCCTGTTTTTTCTGTCAGGATCGATCGGCACCGCCTTTTTGTTCCGCAAGCCAGCAGGGCACAGGGCATGGAAACTGGCCGATCTGGTCTGGGTCGTGCTGGGTGGCATCGGCGCATTGGTGGCTGTTCTGGCGGGGCTTTACACGTCGGACAGTTCGCGACTGGATCGCCAGATTGATGTGGCCTACGCCGCAACATTGGCATTCGACCGGGATGCCGCACGGTTTCGTCTGCGTTTCTGCGACCCTGCTTACGATCCTGATACGGCAGTGCTTTGCGACAAGGTTGAATTCCTGTCGGCATCAACTGCCAGCAACTCGGAATTGCCCCTGTTCATCGCCGTAACCAACGAAGTGGCCCCCCTGCAGGGCCTGCACTTCCTGTTCGGAAGTCAGGGCAAAGATGAAATGGACGAGCTGCGGGATATGACGGCAAAAGCTGATGCTTTCGATATCGACCAGTTCCTCGTTTTCACGTCTCTGGACGACAAAACTCAGGTGGCCATCGACAACATGCGCCGTAAGGTACCCGCGATTGCCGGAGATTATCAGATCCTGGCACAAAGCTATGACGATCTGATCCAGCAGGTCGGCAAGTTGAAGGACGAATGGGAGTACCTGCAGGCCAATGCCCATATTCTGGTTCTGCAAATCGTGGCGCTTTGTCTTGTTAGCTTTGCGGCCCCGTTTCGACTGGGAAAATCTTTGGTCGAATTGCGCACGAAGCTCAACGTCGATACCCCCGCGCCAACACCTGTGGATCAACCCCCAGAAAATAGCGCAGAAGTGTCCACAAGTTCCGCGTGCCCCGCCGAAACCAACCTGCCTGTTCGTAGCGCTCCGCGCTCGTAAAGGCGCGCGACTCGAGTATTGCGATCCGTGGCAATACGCGCACCAGCGCCACATCTTCCATCAAGGGTTGGTCCGGATACCCGCCAGCCGCCAGATAGACATTACGCTGAATCAGCAACCCCTGATCTCCGTACGGTAAACCGAACAGCCTGCTGCGCAAATTGGCCCATCCGGCCACCCAGGCTGGCGCAAGCCCACGCGCGCGAAAAGCCAACCGAAACGCCGCTGGTGCGTTGGATGGCAGATGGGCGCTTACGCTCTTGGCCCATCCCTCTTGCAACACGGTATCTGCATGAAGGATCAGAAGCCAGTCTCCATCAGCATGCGCGCACCCCCGGCGCAATTGACCGCCGCGCGATGGCTCACCTCTAATGACATGCGCGCCAACATCTTCTGCTATTCTCAACGTCTGGTCAGTTGAGCCTGCATCGCTGACGATCAGGTCCCGGATCAGCCCGGAATGCACCCCTTCCATCAGGGCTTCAAGGCACGCAGGCAAGGAACCGGCGGCATTCAAGGTTGGAATCACTACAGTGACGGGTGCGGGCACGTCCGATAACCTCTGGTCTTGGCTGCGGGACTTCCTATATCACGAGGCCAAAGGCAATGACGAGGACCAAGCCATGCCCACCCGCCGCATCCTGCGCCTGACTGGCTCGGACACCGAAAACTTTTTGCAGGATCTTGTAACCAATGACGTTCAGGGATTGGGCAATGGGTTGGTCTATGCCGCACTGCTTACACCACAGGGCAAGTATCTGGCAGATTTCTTTCTGAAACGCGATGACGTTGGGGTGCTGCTGGACGTGGCCGAGCCACTTGCAGATGACCTGATCAAGCGCCTGAACATGTACAAACTCCGTGCGGATGTGGTGATCGAAGGCACGGATCTGCATCTGCAGCGCGGCACAGGTCCAGCACCGGACACCGCCCTGCCCGACCCCCGTCACGCGGATATGGGTTGGCGTGACTATTCGACAGCCCCAGATGGCGATGACGGAACCGACTGGGACGCGCTGCGCGTTCGACACTGCATCCCCGAGGCTGGGGTCGAACTGACGCCAGACAGCTATATCCTCGAATCCGGGTTTGAGGCGCTGAATGGCGTGGACTTCAAAAAGGGTTGCTATGTCGGTCAGGAAGTGACTGCGCGCATGAAGCACAAGACAGAATTACGCAAAGGCTTGCGGCGGGTCTTTGTCGAAAGCTCGGTTCCGGTGGGGACTGAGATTGCCGCAAACGGCAAACCTGTCGGCACCCTGTTCACGCAATCAGGCGGACACGGAATCGCGTATCTGCGCTTTGACCGTGCGAATGCAGACATGTTGGCCGGAGACGTCGTGGTTCGCCTGACGGACCAAGAATAACTTGTTGCCAAATCGGCACGGCCTTATCCGCCGTTTATCTCGTAAAGTTTGAACCCGTTACCCAGCCCTGCCAATGTGTCGGCACAGGGGCAACACGGATACCCGCATGTTTCAGCTTTACTCCGCGATTTGGCGCGCCAGCGCCGGACGGCAGATTGTCCTCATTCTGTTATCCATTGCCATTGCTGCGCTTGCCGCGGTTCCGCTTGAATTTCAACGCGATATTGTCAACCACCTTACGTCCAACGATCTTCATGTCGAAAAGCTGGTTCTGCTGGGCATCGGCATGATGATTGTCATCCTGCTAAGCCTCGCCCTGAAATGGGTTCTGGGTTTTCGCGCGGGTACATTGGGCGAAGACATGATCCGGCTGATCCGGCAACGCTTGCTGTGGCGTGCTACCGACCTGAAGGAAACGGGTGAAAATCTGCGCAAAGGTACCATGACGACCGCCATCTCAGCCGAGGCTGAGGAGCTGGGCAAGTTTGCAGGGGGCGCATTTTCGGACCCGGTGGTTCAGGTTGGAACGCTGATCAGTGTGATCGGGTATATATCCTCAACGCAGCCAGGCCTTGGCCTTATCGCGTTTTCCATGATTGTGCCGCAGATCATTATCGTTCTGGTGTCGCAACGCAAAGTGAACACGTTCGTCGCCGAACGTGTCCGCCTGTTGCGCAGTGCCACTGATAGGCTGACAATCGAGGATATCGAAGCCGTCGAGCGGGATATCAATGCCCTGTTCGACGACATCTATGACACAAGGCGGCGCATGTTTCTTTGGAAGCTTTCGGCCAAGTTCCTGCTGAGCGTGATCAACGGCGCTGGAACTGTGGGTATTCTGATGTTGGGCGGTTATCTGGTGCTGCAGGGCAAGACTGATGTCGGCACTGTGGTAGCCGCGACCAGCGGGCTTGGCCGAATACAGGGCCCGACCGCGTTCCTGATCGCCTTTTACAGACAAGTCAGTGCCAACCGCATCAAATACGAGCTGATGCTGGAACTATTCGGCCCGGACCCCGCGCATTACCGGTATCGCGACAGTGCATAAAAAAGACCGCGCAACGGCTGTCTGCGCGGTCTGACACTTAAAGCGACGAAACGTCACGCGCGTTCAGAATATTCCATGGTTTCGGTGTTCACGATGATCATTTCATCCTGTCCGATGAACGGCGGCACCATGACTTTCACGCCATTATCCAGAATTGCAGGCTTGAACGAGTTCGCGGCGGTCTGACCTTTTACGACCGGCTCGGTTTCGACAATCTTGCAGGTTACTTTCTGCGGCAGCGTCGCGTTCAGCGCTTCACTTTCGTAGAATTCGACAACAATCGTCATGCCATCCTGAAGGAACGGACGACGCTCGCCCAGCAAATCCGCTGGCAATTCAATCTGTTCGTATGTTTCGGCATCCATGAAGACCAGCATGCCATCGGTTTCATACAGGAACTGCTGATCCTTCTGTTCAAGGCGCACACGCTCAACCTTGTCAGCCGAGCGGAACCGTTCGTTCAGTTTCGAACCATTGCGCAGGTTGCGCAGCTCGACCTGCGCGAAAGCGCCGCCTTTTCCGGGCTTCACATGGTCAACCTTGACCGCGGCCCAAAGGCCGTCGTTATGCTCAAGCACATTGCCGGGGCGAATTTCGTTCCCATTTATCTTGGGCATTACATAAATCCTTCACAAACGGTTGATGCGTCAGTTGCGCCTCCTATATCTGGCGGGAACACACCTGACAAGACAACCAAACCTAGTGCTGCACGTGCAGCGAGATATGCAAGTGACGCAACGCAACTATGCATATTAGCTGTATCCGAATCGCACTTTATCGGTCATAAGGACCGTCACGCCGAAAATTGCAAGAGCAAGAAAAACAAGGAAGACGAGATGAGAGATTTCGTTGACGGCACTGCCTTTAACAACGAACAAGGCAATCGTGCTCGCAAACTTTTCGCGGCCGTTGTGTTGGCCGCACTCGATGACGCCATTGCCGATGACAAGAAGTATGGCAATGGCCCGGAACAAATCGCCCGTTGGGCGCGCTCGCGCGATGGACGCGAAGTGCTGTCTTGCGCGGGAATCGACCCGAACGAGCGGGTTGTCAGCGGACTGATGGAGTTCGTTGGCCGTGGCGTGCGGACCTCGGTCGCGCTGTCGCGTGAAGAAAGCGAGCGTCGCAATGCCGCTCAGCAGGCTGAAGCTGCCTGATCCAAGGCTGTTTCAACTCAGAAAAAACGCGCTCTGCCATCAGAGCGCGTTTTTCTATGCGTATCCCACCACGATCCCGGGCGTCAGGATGAGTTCGGGGCTTCCCCTGCCCGCCCAAATCAGGTCATCTGCGCCCTGACAGGTAGGAGACAATCCATGGTTCGCGCCATCATGATTCAAGGCACCGGCAGCAATGTCGGAAAATCCGTTCTGGTGGCGGGGCTTGCGCGGGCTTTTACACGGCGGGGTCTTCGGGTTGCGCCCTTCAAACCGCAGAACATGTCGAACAATGCTGCTGTTACAGAAAACGGTGGGGAAATCGGTCGCGCACAGGCCCTTCAGGCACGGGCGGCAAGGCGGGCGACGCATACGGATATGAACCCTGTATTGCTAAAACCTGAAACTGATACCGGCGCGCAGATCATTGTTCAGGGGCAGCGCGCGGGCACCATGAAAGCCGGTGATTACCGCAAGGATAAATCCAGGCTGCTAAGCGCCGCACTGGAAAGCTTTGACCGGCTGTGCAACGACGCGGATCTGGTTCTAATCGAAGGGGCGGGCAGCCCGGCCGAAACAAACCTGCGCAAGGGTGACATCGCCAATATGGGCTTTGCCTGCGCTGCGAACATACCTGTAATACTTGTCGGCGACATTCACCGCGGCGGTGTGATCGCACAGATCGTTGGCACTCAGGCGGTTCTGGACGACGACGATCTTGCGCGAATTCGGGGCTTTGCCGTCAATCGATTCAAGGGCGATGTGTCCCTTTTTGACGAAGGGCGCGATGATATTGCCTCTCGTACAGGGTGGCCCTGTCTGGGGGTTGTGCCATGGTTTCACGACGCCTGGAAACTTCCGGCCGAAGATATGATGGACATCCGTTCTCACACAGGCGGCACCTGCAAGGTTGTTGTGCCACAGCTTGAACGGATGGCGAATTTCGACGACCTTGATCCATTGTCGGCCGAACCCGGTGTGAGTGTCGAGATCATTCCGGCCGGACGCGCATTGCCGGGCGATGCCGATCTGGTTTTGCTACCGGGCAGCAAATCCACCATCGGAGATTTGGCCTATTTCCGTGCACAAGGCTGGGACATCGACCTGTACGGTCATGTTCGGCGCGGCGGGCATGTGCTGGGTCTCTGTGGTGGCTTTCAGATGCTGGGCAAGACCATTTCCGACCCCGATGGCGTAGACGGTCGACCGGGTAAGGTCGACGGGTTGGGGTTGCTGGATGTGGACACAGTCATGGGAGGACAAAAGCAAGTTGTCCTGCGTACGGCCCATGCGTTGCCGGGCCGAGAGCCGGTCACCGGATACGAAATCCACATGGGCCATACAAACGGGCCGGATTGCACCAATGCATGGCTTGAGGTCGAAGGCCGCCCTGAAGGCGCGGCCAGCGCAAACGGGCGGATCAAGGGAAGCTATCTGCACGGTATCTTTTCGTCCGACGCATTCCGGGCGCGGTATTTGTCAGCGTTAGGCGTGACCTCGGACCTGTCCTATGAGGACGGCGTCGAGCAAGCGCTGGACGATCTGGCCGATCATCTGGAGCGCCACATGGACCTTGACCTGCTGCTCAGCCTCGCGCAGCCCCCGCACCGTGGCTGAGAGTTACTCCAGATCCTGAGCCGCAAGAGCGCGGGCGATCTCTCGCCTGACCATCTTGCGCACATTTCGTGTAATCCGCTCACCCATCGTTCCTTGCAGCTCGGCGCGGACAACCTCTGCGATCAGGGTGCGCAGAGCGTCTTCATCCATGTCGATCGTCCTGACATTTTCGTCGGAACCAGGTTCTTCGGCATCAGCATCAGACACAACAGCCTGAGACGACCGGATGAATTCCGCCTGACAAGATGCGTCTTCGGCCTGCTGAACCGCCTCTGGTTCGTCACCACCGGCAGCATCAATCGACATCGCAGCGGCAAATTCTTCTTCGACATCCCATGGCAGCGCGTGTGACGGTGTGCCCGAATACGCATCCTGGCTGTCACCGTCCGGTTCCCACTGATCTTCTGTTTGCGCAATTGCCGCTTCCAGCGCTTCGATCTTTGCACTCAGGCTGTTTGTTGCATCATCCGACGGGGCGTGTTTCGTCTCGGCTGTTTCTGGCTTGTCCTGGTCAGCGTTCGCAGGTTGACCCGTCTGAACGATGTCACAGGTGCGCAACAACATGGGCTTGGCGGCATCTGAAACTTCGGGTTCCGACACAGCTTTAGCGGGAATCACCCCCAATTGATCTGGTGTGCTGATCCGCAAAGCATCAGTAAGCACCAGCCGCCCCGGCTTTCGTGCTTTAGTCGTTTGATCCGAGACGGTTTTATCACGACTGTCTTCACTGACCAGACGTTTGACCGAAGACAGAACGTCTTCGATCCCTGCTTTCACGACATTATCAGACATTGTTCTCTACCGCTCTATCCTTGGATCGAGTGTAGCCAAACAATCCGCGCCTCACAACAGATAGTATTGGCGATCAGTCCCGGCGCAATGCTTTGAGAACGCGATCCAGATCCTTGCTTTGCTTACTGACCTGTGCCGGCGCATTCTTGACCAGATTGTAATACAAAGTCGGATCATAGATTTGCACCGCCAGCCCAAGACGCTCGGCTGTCAGAAGGCCCTGCGCCTGCAACAACTGATAGGCAGCCCGCGACCGTTCGGTGCGCGAAGCGACTTCTGCCAGCTGTGCATCCAGCAAATCCTGTTGTGCATTCAATACATCCAGAGTTGTTCGCGCGCCCAGAGTTGCCTCTTCCCGGATGCCATCAAACGCCACCTGCGAGGCGTTAACGCGCTCGGTTGACGCCCTCAGACTGGCGCTGGCCGCCTGAAACGCCGCATACCGGTCGGTAACACCCTGCGTGATGTTCTTTTGAACGTTCAGCAGATTCGCACGCGAGGCATCCCGGCTGGCCATTGCGCGGCGGACATTTGCCGCCAACCGGCCACCCGCGTAGATAGGTTGTGTGAAGTTCAGCGACACGGTCGCGTCGTTCACATAGTCATTGTTGTCATAGCGCTCGGACACGCCAGCATCGGCATTAAGGCTGACATTCGGCCCAAGGTTTGCCCGCTGTTGCTGCACGACCAGATCAAACGCCCTGACCTGATGCTGAGCCGATAGAATGGCCGGGTGGTTGCGTTGCGCCAGATTCACAGCTTCTGCTTCGGAACGCGGCAGATTGGGCAGGCTCGGCTGACCAGCCGTTCGCCCCGGTGCCTTTCCGACTGCATTCACGTATTCGGCTTGCGCAATGCTCAATTCACCGCGTGCCACTGCCAGATCCGCCTGAGAGCTTGCCAGCTGTGCTTCGGACAACGCGACGTCGGTCCTGGTCACTTCACCAACTTCGAAGCGGTCATTCGACGCCCTAAGTTCCTCTGCCGACACATCCACGTTGTTCTGGCGGATCGCCACGGTCTCTTCCTGCAGCAGAACGCCCAGATAGGCATTTGCTGCGCGAATAAGTACCTGTTGTTCAATATCAATCAGGGTTTGCCGGGTCGACAGCACCGTTTCCTGCGCCGACTGCTTGCCTAGTACAGACGCGCCACCATCATACAAAAGCTGGCTCAGCGTCAGGCCCGAAAAGAACCGCGACGGTTCGTTTGTCGTCACGACATTATTGACCCGCGAACGGGTGTAATCCTGGCTGACCTGCACGGTCCAGTTGATGATTGGCCGCAACGCAGAAAGCGCAATGGCTACATCTTCATCCGCCGCGCGCAGCAACGCCCGGTTCTGTTCAAGCAAACCACTGGTGTTATACGCGCCGATGAACGCATCCGTTATGTTGTCTGCCCACGCTGCACGCCCTGGCATCACGCTCATGGCAAGTCCTGCGGTCACAGCAAACGCCCTGACCAGCTTACCTGTCGCCGAACCACGCATACCAAAATCCTCTCAAACGAAATTACACTGCCCTGCAGGCAGTTTGCGGCCTTCTTTTCAACTAATCAAGGCGATAGAAAAATCTATCGGCGGACTATAGCGAAAATGCACACTCTGCCGAAAAACCTTCCAAAACCGGCGCATTGGCATTGAACACATCACGCCAACTGACGCGGCCCCCGGTTTTTCGACCAATCCGAACTGTACCCAGGTTGCCGTTGACAAACAGGCACACGATCCGACCGTGGTCCTTGAGTTGATCCAACAGGGCATCGGGCACCTGCTCGACACCGCCCTGCACCATGATTGCATCATAGGGACCGTGTTCCGCCACACCCTGTTCCAGCGCGCCAACGTGAATGATAGCGTTAAGCACTTCGGCTTCGGCCAAAAGGTTTTGCGCCTCGGTTGCAAGGGTTTCGTCGCATTCAACACCCACGACCAACTCAGCCATCCGTGCGGTAACAGCCGTGGAATACCCCATTGCCGGAGCGATATCTAAGACCATCTCATCCTTGGATATGTTCAACACGTCCAGCATTTTAGCCAGGGTCCGCGGCTCCAGCATGCTGCGCCCGCCACCCAGATCAATCAGGCCGTCCACATAGGCCGCCTCGCGCTGAGAATCGGGTACGAAGCTTTCGCGCGGAACACTCAGCATCGCCTCAATGATCGGGAACTTGGTGACGTCAGACGGGCGGATCTGCGTATCAACCATTGTGCGGCGCCGGGCTGCGAAGTCAGTCATTGGATATCTCGTCTCATTCCCAAAGATGTCGGGCTTGTGCCATATCCTGAACTTTCCAGCAACGCCCCTGTTGCCGCAACCTGAATCGTGATCACCTTCTTGGGCATGGACTTCGGCAAATTTCGGTCTTGCCGACAAATTCGCACGCAATCCACTGGACGCCCCAAAGGAAAGCTGTTAAAAACCCAGTCACACCACAGCAAGTATTTGATTTTACTTGAAAAGGCGAGTTGGCGGAGTGGTGACGCAGCGGATTGCAAATCCGTGTACACCGGTTCGATTCCGGTACTCGCCTCCATTTTATTCTAAATCATTGACTTAGCCCTGAGGTGCTCGGGTGTGACACAAAGTGGGACACACCTACGATGATGCAGTCATCCTATCTAAGCCTTTCTAGACACGGCGTTTATTACTTCCGCTGGCCTATCCCTCCGTCTTCTGAGCAAAAGAGAACATCAGTAAGAATATCGCTGCGTACTCGCTGCCCGCATAGGGCTGGTGATCTCGCGCGCTTTCTTGCATCTTGCGGTCGATTAATACCGGATCAAACAAACGTGCCCCGACTAAGACAAGACCAAATCCGATCAATGGTGCATCGGTACTTCAAGGCTTCGCTCGACAAGTATTTGGAACGACTAAACGACAAAGGCTTTCCAGATGGATCAATCAGTGCGATGCAGCAAGAGATTGAAATCCATGAAAACGCTGCGGAAGGCGAGGACCTACTGTCCGACCTTTATCTCGACAGCGATGCGTTTTGCAAAGCCTCTGACATAAGCCCACAGGACTGGGACGATAACGAGATGGACCTTCGCCGGGAGTGGCGAAAGGGGCGCAGAGATATGCTCAGGCGCGTTCTGGAGGCCGTAGAACGCCTTGAACACTATTCTTATGATGACACGCCAGCCGTGACGATATCGCCGCCAGCAAAAGCCCTCTCTGCCTCTTCGGCACTAGGCACAGCGATTGATGACTTCATCAAGGAACATTCGCGTCAGTGGGCAGAAAAAACAATTGGCCAGAACCGCGCGTACTTGAACATCCTAATTGAGTACTTCGGGCCAGACCGGTTGCTGAGCACGATTACGAAGCAGGATGCGAACGCAGTCAAAAAAGTTCTTCAAGCCCTACCATCCAGTCGGAACACCAAGCCTGCATTAAAAAACATGCCTTTGATGGAAGTCATCAAGCTGCCGGGTCAGAAGAAGATCGCCCCCAAGACGATCAATAGCCACATACAAATGTTCAAGAGTTTTTTTGATTGGGCCGAGCGGCACGGTTATTCGCCGCACAGCCTCTTCGACGGCATGAAGGTAGCAAAAGACAAAAACAGTAAGAGCCAGCGCAAACCCTTCTCTCCTGAGCAAATCCGGCTTTTGCACACTGAACTCACCACGAACCCGTCTGGGCTGGTGCGTAAGGACAGCCACAAGTGGGGGATGCTGCTTGGCATATTCACTGGAGCCCGGCTGAATGAAATATGTCAACTCGACATCAAGGATGTGCAGCAAGAATGCGGCACGTGGTTCCTCAACATCACGGACGAAGGTGACGACGACAACAAGAGCGTGAAGTCCACAGCAGCGCGACGGAAGGTTCCGGTACACCCAGATTTGATCCGCCTAGGCTTCCTAGACTTTGTGGGCAGCCGCCGACAAGGCACACGCTTATTTCCTGACTACAGTTACAGTTCCAATGGCGGTTATGGGCGCAACCTTGGGCGTTGGTGTAACGAGAGTTTCTTGCCTAAACTGGGCCTCAAAGAGCCCGGATTGGTATTTCACAGCCTGCGACATACGGTCGTGACGCGACTAAGCCAAGCGGACGTTCCCGAGCCGATTGTCCAATGCATCGTTGGTCATGCGCGCTCTGGCGTTACGCAGGAGGTCTACAACCGAGAAGGCTACACATTGGAGCAACTCAAAGTCGCCATCGGACGGTTTCAGGTCTGAACCAGCCCCGGCGCTCCTTATCGTTACTAGTAATGAGGGAGCGCCGTAGGCGTGACCGAACAGGTGAATATCCAGATTAATATATCTTTTTTTTCTAATCAGGCCATGGATTAGCCCTACTGCAGCCGAGCATTCGCTTGCTAAATCTACACACAAAAAGATTAAAATGGTCTAGGCCAGCTTACCTGTCTCCCATGGTAGACCAGAATTTGGACAACCTTTCCAAATAGCCTGTTGGGTGCAGTAGGTCATTGATATCCAAGCCAATCGGTGTGCTACTCCCTTCAAGTGTTTCACCAACACCCACTTCCACTCCGACCTTTCCGTCCACACCAAACTCTAAATGGAATGCCCTGCTCATTGCGTTGGCCAAGTCGTGTTCCAGCCCATGGTGGACGATGAAGCTGTCGTGGACGGGAAGGCAAGCATAACCCATGGCTGCGAACTGCAGCATGACTGCCTCTGCCAGATCACTATCCTTCCGCTGCAACCTAAGTCCCACCCCTGAGCCGAAGTACTGAGAGAACTCTGGGTATTGTGCTACAATGTACTGCTTGAACTCTGGCCAGTCTCGCCCGGTCAGGTCTGATGTGTAGCCCTCAATCTCACTCACGCGACTTACCTTGTCGGCGTTCAGGAGCGCGTTGAAAGTGCGTTTCACCAGTTGGCGTTCCTCCTTGTCGCCAGTCCTAGACAAACACCGTGCATAGGGGTCGTTAGGCACGTCTAAGCCTGCTTCCGCATACAGCATAGCAGCATGCAAGCCTGAGTAGTCCACTTCCACTGTGCGCTTGCCATCGATTAAGATGTGTGGCCTCAACCTACGTGGGCAACTGATCCACCACGCACCATAAAAGCGCCCGCCCTGTTGCCAATCGTTGTTGTTGAAGACGCGGTACACGGTGCGCGCGGCAAAGTCGAAGGACTGTGTTGCCTCTTCGTCTCGTGTCCCTCTGATGTGCACCATCTCTTTAGCAAGTTGTTCATCACTCAGCGCCAAGTCTGCCCAGTGTCCACTGAGCATCTCGTTGATAGCCCTCAACCGTTCTCGCGCTTCTTTAGTAAAGACAACATCGCCATACTCAATGAGGGTTTTGTTGCTATCCTTAAGACGTATGCCCTCTGCATTTTCGCGCCTGCGAAGGTCTATGAAGGAAGCCCCTGTCTGACTTAGCTCACTTATTAGGTTGGGTGTCGCCATGTAGCGCGCGACCCGACTACGCTTATTCTCCGGGTCGTGCCAATGCGGCGTACTCAGCACCATAAGCCCTGCGTCCTGTAGTGCATTCATTGCGTCAACGAATGTGCGCGCTGAGATGAAGCTGGCACCGTATCGGGACTTGTTTAAGTCTTGTAGGGTCGTAGTGCCTTTCCCTATGCCGACTTCAAGTGTCGGATCACTAAGGTGTGCCCTAAACAATTCAAGAACAATAGATTTCAAGGAAGCCTCGTAGCGTACTTGAGCCTCATGCCTCCGCCTACGTTGACCTTCCTTTCTAACGGATAGACCTGCACATAAGTGGGTTAGGTAGGTATTGAGTGATGGACTGTCTGTAGTCCATTGCGGGTCATAAGGGCGGGCATTCACGGCTCTGTATCTGTCTTCTTTGATTTGAGCTTCACAACGGTTGCGGGTTACGTGTATTCGATCATGCGCCTAAGGTGCAATTAACTAAGAACAGGGGCAGAGCCACGATCATGGCCGGTAAATACAACGATCTCACACACGCGCAACTAGTCGAGCTTTTGGAGAAGCGCGACCGGACTAAGAAGCTGGGTCTTGTGTGGGAACGTGACGAGATCGAAGCCGATGCAGCGGTGGATGCGAACTTTATTGCATGTAGGATCGATCCTGAACTGTCAGATGGTCCAGCACCGTGGGAAAACCTCGTCATCGAAGGTGACAATTTTGATGCGTTACGCTGGTTACGGATGACCTATGCGGGCCGCGTTAAGTGCATTTACATTGATCCTCCCTACAACACCGGCAACAAAGACTGGGTCTACAACGACCGCTACATGAGCTCCGAAGACCGTTTCCGCCAATCCACATGGCTCGAGTTCCTGTATCGTCGTATGACATTGGCGCGCGACTTGCTCGCCGAGAACGGTGTGTTTCTTATATCGATTAACGATGAACAACGTGCATTTCTTGAAACAATGCTTAGTGAAGTTCTTCCGGGAATGCGATTGGGGACCTTCGTTTGGCGCACTCGGAAAGGCGGTTACGACAGCGGAAATTTCAGCAAAGATCACGACTTCGTATTAGTATACGGCAAACCCAGCTTTGAGTTTCATGGTACTGAAAAAAACCGCAGCGACTATAGCAACCCAGACAACGACCCAAGAGGTCCTTGGACAGACGATCCACTCCAACAACCCAAAACCTTTAAGCAAAGAAAGAACGCGGTCTATTTCATTACCGACCCAGAGACAGGTATTGATTATCCACCCAACCCAAATCGCGTTTGGTCAGTAGGCCAACGTGGTGATAGCGGCCTCACTGAAAGCCCTTGGCAAGACCTTGCGGAAGAAAATCTGCTCGTATTCAAGAAGCGCGGACAGTATGTCCAATACGATACTCTGGATGACCTGATGGAAGCGATCCAGAAAAAATCTGCGCACAAGTTTGCTCGGGCAGACCTCCCAAACATCGAGGATTGGGTAGGTAGAAAAATCGGGCTTGGAAGTGTCCGCGTAAAGAAGTTCTTGAAAGACCGTCGCGATGACGAGGTCAATCCTATTTCCAGCATGCTTGATGGTATCACCACAGATGAAAGCATGTCTGTCGAGGTAGGGAAAACCACTGAAGGAACGCGTGAGGTAAGAGGACTGTTTGGTGAGAGCACCTTCGACTACCCCAAGCCCGTTTCCCTAATTCGCGAGCTTGTCCGACAATCCACTAGCTCCAGCGACCTTGTACTGGACTTCTTCGCAGGCTCAGCCACCACCGCGCAGGCGGTTATGGAGCTTAACCTTGAGGACGGGGGAGACCGTCAGTTCATTATGGTGTCCTCTACCGAAGCGACTTCTGACCACCCGGACAACAACCTCTGCCGTGACGTAACAGCAGAGCGTATCCGATTGCTGAACGCAAGCGACGACAAAAAGCACGAAGGCATTACTGCTGGATTTGCTTACTTGCGTGCTCACGAGATCGCCTTTGAAGACCTCGACTATGACCTTTCTCCAAATGATGCTTGGACAGCGTTGGAGGCGATGCACGGCTTGCCGTTGACCCGATATGACCCAAACCTCCCATGGAACTTGCACGAAGGCGAGAAAACCGCGTTGGTTTTGGTGGACCGCTTCGACCCTGCCTTACTAAAATGGCTTCAAGGTCGTGAACGGCAAAACTTGTTCGTCTATGCTTGGGCCCCCGGCCAGATCGCGCAGCATCTTGACGGCACCCATTTGGACATTCACCCCGTTCGCGAAACGCTCGTGAAGCGGTTCCAACAATGACCGAGCGCCTTTCCCTCGCCGCCTACCAAACACGCGCCGTTGAAGCCTTGTCGGATGTAGTTCGTAAAGTGGCGGAGTTTCACGACCGCGATCCGGAACACCGGAAAGCTATCGCGTTAAAGAGCGGTGTGACACTCCTGCAAAGCCCTACTGGTTCGGGCAAGACACTGGTGCTCGGTCGGGTTTTAGAAGGGTTACGTGGTGCGCTGAGCCGTCCAGTGGTGTGGCTCTGGTTCGCGCCTTACACCGGGTTGGTGACCCAAACGCGCGACGCTTTGGTGACGCAATGCGGAGGCTTACGCATCCGTGATGTGTCAAGAGACCGGGAGCCTAGTGGAACTCGGGATGGTGATGTATTCATCCAAACTTGGGCGACAGTTGCGGCCAACAACAAAGACGCCCGAAAAGTTCGAAGAACAACCGAGACTGCGCTTTCCTTCGATGATCTAATTGCAAGTTGGCGAGATGCTGGGTTCTTCGTCGGGGTCGTGATTGACGAGGCACACCTAAACTTCGGCGCGTCAGCATCGGCGGCCGCAGGGTTTTACCTCGATCATATTCAACCCGACTTTACTATCCTAGCCACGGCCACACCGAACGATGAGAAGCTGGAGGCCTTCGAACGCGTAGCTGGGATCGAAGTTGCGAGCCGCGTTCTTGTACCTCGTTCAGAGGTCGTCGAAGCAGGTCTCAATAAGTTAGGTCTGAAATTAGGCGTGATCCGCTTTCGGGAAGGCGACCGCGACCTCATCGACCATGAGCAAGCTACTTTGCAGGCTGGATGGACGCAGCATTGTCGTGTGCGCGACCGATTGAAAGAACGTGGAATAGCGGTGACGCCGCTGATGCTGGTCCAAGTAG
This sequence comes from Ruegeria sp. L11, assembly GCF_056531755.1. Taxonomy (NCBI): domain Bacteria; kingdom Pseudomonadati; phylum Pseudomonadota; class Alphaproteobacteria; order Rhodobacterales; family Roseobacteraceae; genus Ruegeria; species Ruegeria sp. L11. Next base: position 72,733 of record NZ_JBQFMI010000001.1, on the reverse strand, counting down.
AGGACCAAGCCAAAGGTGCGGAAGACCCGGTGGCACGTGTGCGCGACAAACTGCTGGAAATTGGCGTAGACGATGCGGCAATCGCCATACATACCTCTGGCAAGCCTGACCCTGACTTTCATTCACTAGCGTACGACCCCGACATCCACGTGTTGATATTCAAGGTGGCGGTGGCCACTGGCTTTGACGCGCCGCGCGCGTGGACACTGGTCTCAGTGCGTCCGAATAGAGGCCGTGACTTCGGCTTGCAGATCGTAGGTCGCATTATGCGGGTGCACTCATCTGTGCGGCCTATCCATGGACAAGATACGCTTTTAGACAGTGGCTATGTCCTTCTTGCAGACCCAGAGATGCAGTCAGGGTTGCAAGCTGCGGTAGACGAGTTGAAAGCAGTCCGGGAGAGCATCGAACTCATTACCGACGATCTCGACATCTACGAGTTCGGCAATGCAGACAAACCAATCGGCGTGTCGAATACACCGAGGCCCAAATTCACTCCGAAACCACCACAGGATGAATTGGAGAGACAACAGCGCCTTACTGGCCTTATCGAACAGGGCGTCGTTCGTTCTGATGTGTTGGACATGCCATCGGTAGATCAGGACCGCGCTATTATAGCTGGCGAGACGTGGCGACAAATGAGCACCACGCCACTTTTTGGCGACCTCCCAGAAAGTATGAGGCCCGAGACAACTTCAATATCTGCGAAGCCAAACCTGCGGCCTTATCCCCTTCGCACCGACTTGGACCTACCAAAATCGTTGGTCAGAGAACTGCCCCCAGACCCATTAAAGTTAAGCGATCTTGTGCAAGACATCGCACGTGAGTTTTGTCGTTCGGCTGATGTAACGGGGCTGCTGCAACGCAAGCTGACGAAAGCTCATCTTGATCTTCGTGATTTGTTCGCCGCCGAGCAACAAGAGACGGTCGACCTTCGTTTACGGCTTTCCAATGCAAGAGTGGCTGAGAAGGCGCAATTGGCGTTCAACTTCAACGACGCAATCGACCCCCGTCAATTGAAGCGAGCACTAGTTCAGGAACTCCGCACGATAGTCGACGACAAAGGATTTGAAGCAGAGGATCGCGATCTGAGGCGCGCTATTGATCTCGCAGGAATGATGGAACCAGAGAAGCTGAAAGAGGCAATAAAAACAGCTCAAGCGCGCAACGTGCGGATCGATAATAGCGAACCCGTGCCGGATCAATACTTTGGACCGGATGGGCTAAGTGAGGCCGCGAAGTCGGCATACGGGGTATTCCCGCATCGCCTCAACAAAGAGGAGCGAGACTTCGCGGCATTTCTCGACGCTGACCAAACCGGGACAGTCAAATGGTGGATGCGCAATCCGGAGAACGAACGATGGGCAACCCGATTGATCTTGCCGTCTGGACATCGGTTTTTCCCTGACTTTGTCGTCGGCGTAAGCGGGCGCACAACACCTGATGCCATTGCGCTTGTTGAGATCAAAGATGACGGCGACACAGGACGACTGCAGTCAGATCGAAACGTGGAGAAAATCCGTGTCCAGCACCGAGAGTATCGCAATGTCTTTTGGACTTACCGTTCAGACGGGACTTGGATACGAGCACGCTACGCCGAAGGTCTACACAAAATCGTCCCCAACGACCGCTTCGATGTCAACGAGCTTGTCTACCTGGGTTAACCGTGCGCAGCGCCTAAAATATTGCAAGTTTTGTAAGAAAGTACCCATATCGACTACGCCGCCAACTGCCCCATGCAATTGAGCAGTTCGGACTATGTGAGCTCCCTAGAACCCTTTGCATACTTGCTCGCTACAGCAGAAAACGATTTTATTGGAAGAGCGATGAATAAAAACAAATCATTCAAAGAACACTTGGAAATTTCATCTGTTCAAAAATCGGTAGAAAAACTTAATTCGGACGCCACAACTGTCCGTGCAATTGCTGCGTGGATACAAAAGAATGTGCCCCGCGATGAAAAAAGCGTTACCGTCTTAAACATACTATCTTGCGTTGCCGACTTCCTAAAAGTTGCCGCACAGGGAACTACCTCGCACATTTCAGTTCTAGCGTTAGCCACCAGAAACTTGTTCGAACTCAACATTCGGGTAAGGCACATTCTAAAGTCTAGAGAACAGATGAAGAGATGGCACGGTGAGGCCATACGTGACAAGGTAGACTACTGGGAAAGCATTCTTAAATTAGAAACAGCCGGAGACAACGAAGCCGAAAGGGCGGTGATCCAAACAGAAGTTGATAGACTGAACAACCTGCAAAAAAAGTACAATCTACCCAACAAGAAGGCACCACCCACGAAAAACTTAGCGGTCGAGGTTGGTCTTGAGCACGAATACGACGCTCTGTTCAAGGTATTCTCGAAATTAGTTCACCCAACATCTCTTTTGGTGAATGACCATCAAACATCAAGCTCGATTGAAACAATCGGCATTCTGCAGATGCACGCGCAACTATATGCAATAGACACTCAAACCAGAATTATTGACGAGTATTCGGTTCCGAAGAACGTGTATTCTTCAACGTAGACAGCACTGCTTTAAGGCAGCGAAAGCCACCTCACACAAACGAGATTGGTGGTTTCTCTCGCACGCGCCTAGCTTCCTCGATGACCTTATTAATGTGCCTCAAAAACTATTGGTCTTAGTTAATCAGAAAATTTCGACAAATTTTTGCGTGCGCCTATCTATTCTCGTATTGAGTAGCACTTCCCCCGTACCCCTTCGCACTTATCGCAGGTATTCCGTGCCTACTTAGACCTACCCCTTATAAGTAACAGCCCCGCTTTGCGCACATTGATGCAGCATCCAAAGTACAACTTTGATACTTTGCACCCAAAGTATAAGAATACACATACTAACCATTAAAACAGGCAGCACTATGAAGTACTTACCTAGGATCGCAGCAATATGCTCACTGACTACGCTCGCAGCGTGTGGGGGAACGATGCAAGGAGTTGTGCGTGGCGAGGGTACCCGCGTTCAATTCCAATATGAGCAAGGCATGGATCGCGACTACTATGAGACAAGCATTGATGGTGAACACTTTAAAGGGCAAGCCGTGTACGCCAATGCAAGCAGCGGTTCTGGGGTTGGCTTTGCCAATGGGACAACAGTCCCCGTTTTCACCTCTACAACCACCGGTAACCTCGTCGCTGTGATGTTTGGCGACAAAGGCTCAACTATGCGGTGCGATATGAACTATGCAGACAGTTCTGGCTTTACGCCTATGGGCGGTGTGGGGGTATGCCAACATAGCGATGGCCGCGTGATTGACGTTATGTGGTGAGGTTTACCAGAATGCCGGGAACAAGGGTTGGCTATTGACATTAGTCACAACGATTTGCACGTTGTGCGACACAAAGTGAGACACACAAGCCAACCTCATCCCCGATAATCCGGGTTATTCAATGGCTTAGAAAAATGGTAGCGGGTCCGGTACTCGCCTCCAACTACATCCAAATCGCTGACCTGGCCCCACAGTACACGCATGCGACGCTTGGTGTTTTCAGACGTTCATGGCCCGCGATTCTGTCGAACTGCGGGCCAGATATGGCGTGTTTTTTCCGAACACCTGCCTACCCCTGCTCGTTCACGGGGCGCGATGTAGTCTGGTGTTTGCCTTACCCTCAGGCGCGCCCTTGTGGCACAACCTCGTATCCCGGCTCTTCCGGCTCATCATCTGTCATTTCGGCTGGGAAGCCCGGGGCAGTGATATCCAGGCCGGTTGCCTCTTCCAGCCGCTTGATAATATTTGGTGAAAGCTCGCGTTCGCCATAGCGTGCGATACCATCGTTAAAGATGTTGATCATCACCGGATTTATTTCCAGCGGCACCCCGGCGCGGTCGGCGACCTCCTGAAACAGACCGATATCCTTCTTCACCAGATCCATGGTGAAGGAAATATCGCGCGACCCGTTCAGGATGACCTGACTTTCGGTTTCGTGCACGAAGGACGTGCCGGACGAGATTTTGATCGCCTCATAGGTCGTGTTCAGATCCATCCCCGCAGCCTTTGCCGTAACCAGTGCTTCGGCGCAGGTGATCAGGTTGGCGGTGGCAAGATAGTTGGTCATCACTTTCAGCACCGACGCCGAGCCCAGTTCACCGGTGTGCAAAACCCGGCGGCCCATTGTCGTCAGGAAAGGCAGAATTCGTTCAAACGTTTCCCGGTCACAGCCCGCAAAGATCGAAATGTTGCCTGTCGCGGCACGGTGGCACCCGCCAGAAACCGGGCAATCGACGGCCGCACCGCCGCGCGATATGACTTCGGCACCCAAGCGTTTGACTTCGGCCTCGTCAGTGGTCGACATCTCCATCCAGATCTTGCCGGGGCCCACTTCGGGCAACATCTCCTGCATGACTGCGTCCGATGCTGCCGGAGACGGCAGACAGGTGATCACCGCATCGCAATCGCGCATCAGCTGGGCGGGCCCTTCTGCCGCCTTTGCGCCTTTGGCGACAAACTCGGCCACCAGATCCGCGTTCAGGTCATGCACAGTCAGATCAATGCCGTTGCGCAAAAGGGATCCCGAAAGCTTGCCGCCTACGTTACCCAGACCGATAAATCCCACTTTCATATGACGCATCTCCAAGTTCGTCGTTTTCCCGTCATGCGACCATATACCGAACACGTTCTTCATGCCGCCGAACGACGCCTACAGGTCGCTTTTTTCTCCTTGGCTTATTTGTTGCGCGCGAACCGCTTGACAAGCGGGTCAGCGGTGCCGCATGTCCCTTTCGTTGGTGTCGGCGACAGCCGATGAAAAGGGAATGCGTCAACGGTTCATCCGCCAAGCGCAGCCGCCCCCGCGACCGTGACCGGAGAGGATGCCCAATGCCACTGGCCTGTGCCGGGAAGGCGGGACATCCGACAGAGCGACCGCTCTGGCATCCGCAAGCCGGGAGACCTGCCAACACCCGAAGTTGAAACCGGGCGGGGTGTTCCGGTGTCGGGTCCATGTGCAGACGTGGTGCCCGCATGAAACCCCGTCCCCCGCGAAGAGGATTTGGGGGGATGAGAGACATGACCGAGAACGCACCGGTAGAGCTACTGGTCTGCACGACTTGCCGCCGGGGTCTGCCCGTCGAGGATGACGCTGAGCGACCCGGCACATTGTTGCACAAGGCCCTGGAACAGGCTGTCCTGCCGGATGGTATCACTCTGAAACCGGTCGAATGCCTTTCGAACTGCGATCAGGGCTGTTCCATCGTTCTTCGGGGCGGGCCGGATCGCTGGACCTTTGTTTACGAGAATCTGAACGAAATCGATCACGTCGATGTCATCATCGATGGCGCGACTAAGTATCTGGCCACAGGCGATGGTCTGGTGAAATGGCGCGACCGTCCTGAACACTTCCGCAAAAACTGCGCCTCGCGCATTCCCCCGATTGGAGCCTGAGATCATGTCGAACCTTGAAAAACTTCCCGTCACCGTGATCACCGGCTTTCTGGGCTCGGGCAAAACCACGCTGGTGCGCCATCTGATGCAGAACCCGCAGGGCAAGCGCCTTGCGATTGTTGTTAACGAGTTTGGCGATGTGGGTGTTGATGGCGACATTCTGAAATCCTGCGCGATACCGGATTGCCCTGCGGAAAACATCATGGAACTGGCAAACGGCTGCATTTGCTGCACCGTGGCTGATGATTTCATCCCGACCATCGAGGCGCTGATGGCGCTGGAACCGCGCCCGGATCACATCCTGATCGAAACATCCGGCCTTGCACTGCCCAAACCGCTGCTGAAAGCATTTGATTGGCCTGATATCCGTTCGAAAATCACTGTTGATGGCGTGATCGCGCTGGCCGATGCCGAGGCCGTGGCCGCCGGTCGCTTTGCTCCGAACGTTGAAGCGGTGGATGCCCAACGGCTGGCTGATGACTCGATTGATCACGAAACACCCTTGTCCGAGGTGTTCGAAGATCAAATCTCGTGCGCGGATATCATCCTGCTGACCAAGCCCGATCTGGCAGGTCCCGAAGGTGTCGCGAAAGCTAAACAGATTATCGCCGCCGAGGCGCCGCGCCCGCTTCCCGTCGTCGAGGTTGCAGAGGGTGTCGTCGACGTACGTGTCGTGCTTGGCCTTGAGGCTGCCGCCGAAGATGACATGGACGCCCGCCCGTCACATCACGATGGCCATCACGATCATGAGCATGACGATTTCGAAAGCATCATCGTCGAGTTTCCGGAACAGACCGACCCGGCGGAACTGGTAGCCAGGATCGAACGTCTTGCGACTGAGCTGAATATCCTGCGCGTCAAAGGCTATGCCGCCGTCGCTGGCAAACCGATGCGCCTGCTGGTTCAGGCTGTCGGCGCGCGGGTTCGTCACCAATACGACCGCCCGTGGGAGCCCGGTGAAGAGCGCCGCTCGCGCCTGGTCGTGATTGCCGAGCATGACGACATCAAAGAAGCCGAAATCCGTGATATCCTCGTGGGTGTGACCGAGGTTGCCGAGTAAGTCATGCACGTCGTCTTTCGCGAAAGCCACGGGCTCGAGGAAACCGAGACCCCAACCGATCTGGGCCAAAGCCCGGGTGATCTGGTTGTGCTGTCCTTTTCCGACAGTGACCTGGGCGCTTTCGCGGCGGGCTGGCATCGCGGCGGCGGGCCTGAGGGGCGGATGCCCACGATGCGGCTGGCCAATCTTGCGGCGCTGAAGCACCCTCTGTCCGTCGATACCTATGTCGAACAGACACTTGAGGGCGCAAAGGGCATCCTGATCCGTCTGATAGGTGGCGTGCCCTATTGGTCTTACGGGCTGCAACAGGTTCTGGCACTGGCGCAAGCCAAAGGCATCGCGTTAGCCGTTTTACCGGCGGATGGGCGTGAAGACACTCGGTTGGATGAGTATTCGACCCTGCCCCTCTCGACCCTGAGGCGGCTGGCACATCTGTGTGACACCGGCGGCGAAGTCGCCGCGCAGGCCGCATTGGCCCAGATGGCCTTGGCAGCAGGGCTTTATGCCGGGCCAGTGATGGGCGCGAAAACCCTGCCCGAATGCGGTGCGTGGTGTCCAGATCAGGGTGTCGTCCCGGTGGGTTCCGCATTCCAGAACGATACGAAACGCATCCTTGTCACCTTTTATCGCGCGTATCTGACATCCGCAGACACCGCCCCGGTCGCGGCCCTGATCCGCAGCCTGCGCGCCCGCGGGCTTCAGGCGGTGGGTCTGTTTGCCCCGTCGCTCAAGACCCCAGCCGCTGCCGACTGGCTCAGGGAACAGGTCGTTGCCTTGCGACCGTCGGCGATCATCAACGCCACTTCATTCTCGGGCAAGGGCGCGTCCGGCACGTCGCCTCTGGACGCAGCGGATGTGCCGGTGTTTCAGGTCGCTCTCGCCACCTCGCGACGCAAGGCCTGGGCGGAGGCCGAACGCGGCCTGTCACCCGCCGACCTCGCCATGCATGTGGTATTGCCCGAAGTGGACGGGCGAATATCGGCAGGCGTTGTCTCTTTCAAAGAACCGGGCAAGCGCGATCCGCATTTGGAATACTCGCGTTTTGCGCATCGGGCCGAGCCGGACCGGATCGAGGCGATCATCGATCGGGTATCGGGCTGGCTTGCCCTGAATGACAAACCCAAGGCAGACCAGATCCCCGCGTTGGTACTGTCCACATATCCCGGCAAAGACTGGCAAATGGCCCATGCGGTTGGTCTCGACGCGCTGGCCTCGGCTGAGGCGATGCTGTCTGATCTTTGCGGTGAAGGCTACGACATCGCGGCTGGCGATCCGGTTGCCGACGCACTCTTGGACGCCCGGATATCGTGGCCGCTTGAGGATTATCTGAGCGCACTCGCTGAATTGCCCCAAACCCTGCGCACCGATCTGCACACCGTATGGGGCAATCCTGAGCAAGACCCAACTTTCACTCAGGGTGCGTTTCACTTCACGGCTTTGCGACGCGGCAAGGCGCTGGTCGCACTGCAACCAGAGCGCGGAACACCCGAACTGCGTGATGACGACTATCACGACCTTTCGCGTACCCCGCGCCATAGCTATGTCGCCTTCTATTTGTGGCTGCGCAAAGGTCTTGGCGCGGACGCGCTGATCCATATCGGTGCGCATGGCACACTGGAATGGCTGCCCGGCAAATCGGTCGCCCTATCAGCAGACTGCTGGCCCGAGGCGCTGATCCGTGACCTGCCGGTGATCTACCCGTTCATCGTCAACGACCCAGGTGAGGCCGCGCAGGCCAAGCGCCGGATCGGCGCCGTGACCCTGGGCCACATCCCGCCCCCCATGAAAGAAAGCGGAACGCCTGACCGGATGGTGCGACTGGAAGCCCTGCTGGACGAGTTCTCAAACGCGGACGGCCTTGACCCCAGACGCCGTGACCGGTTGCAGGAAGATATCCGGGATGAGGCGCAAGCCATTGGGCTGGAGCACGATCTGGGCCTGAACCAGGCCACCAGCACCGCCGAAGCAATCACGCGAATCGACCGCTTTGTCTGCGATATCAAAGAAAGCCAGTTTGGCGACGGGCTGCACGTCTATGGGCGTGTTCCGGATGTGACCGGCAGTTTCGACCCAGCCCCATCCGCCCATGCCGAACGCAAGGCCCTGATCAATGCGCTGGCCGGCAAGCGGATCGAGGCTGGCCCGTCCGGCTCGCCCTATCGGGGCCGCTCTGACGTGCTGCCGACCGGGCGAAACCTGTTTACCACCGATCCTCGGTCTGTGCCCACCCGCGCAGCCTACGCGCAAGGTGTGAAACTGGCCGAGGAACTGGTACGGCGACACTTGCAGGAGGAAGGCGATTACCCGAAAGGGCTGATTGTCGATCTGTGGGGATCGGCCACCATGCGCACTGCGGGCGAAGAATTCGCCATGGCCCTGCACCTGCTGGGTGTAAAGCCGGTTTGGGATAAGGGATCCGAGCGGGTTTCGGGTATTGAAGTGCTGCCCATCACCGACCTGAGCCGCCCGCGCCTGGACGTCACCTTGCGGGTTTCGGGCTTGTTTCGCGATGTGTTCCCCACGTTGTCAGCCCTCTATGGTCAGGCGGTTCGGGCATTGTCAGAGCGTGACGAAGCGACCGACTGGAACCCCTATGCCGGTCACGCCCCGGCTGCGCGGGTGTTTGGCCCGGCACCCGGCAGTTACGGCCTGAACATGACCCATCTGTCCGAGACCTATACGGACGAGGCGCGCGCCCAAGCCGGGGAGGCATGGCTTGAGGCCAGTTCGTACGCGTTGGAAGGTGAACACATCGCGCAGGACAAAGCGGGGATCACGGATCGTGTCGCCAAGGCCGACAGTTTTGTTCACCTCCAGGATCTGACGGAAACTGACCTGCTGCTGGCCAACGACTATGCCACGCATGAAGCCGGTTTTGCCGCCGCCAAAAAGGTCGCTGGGGGCACCGCTCAGCTTTACCATTTGGACAACACCAACCCAGATAATCCGCGCGCCCGGACTCTGCCGGAAGAAATCAGCCGCGTCGTTCATGCCCGCGCAGCCAACCCCGGCTGGATTGCGGGGATGCAGCGCCATGGTTTTCGCGGCGCCGCCGAGATTGCTGCGACGCTGGATCACATGGCCTCTTTCGCGCATCTGTCCGGCACTGTCGCTCCGCATCTGTTTGATCTCTATCACGAAGCCACATTGGGTAATGAGGCCGTTGATACCTTTCTGCAAGAGACCAACCCGAAGGCCCATCAGGCCATGCAAGACAGGTTCCGTGCATTGCTGGAAGCGGGGCTTTGGAACACGCGCCGGAATTCGATCCGGGCCGATTTGGAGGGTTTGAGATGAGTGCACCTATCGTTCAAGGCTGGTGTCCCGGCGCGCATCGTCCGATGATGTCAGGCGACGGGCTGGTCGTGCGGGTCCGTCCGCGTCTGGCGCGACTGAATGCCAGGCAGGCTATTGGCTTGTGCGAACTGGCTGAACGGTTCGGCAACGGCACCATTGACCTGACCAATCGTGCCAACCTGCAACTGCGCGGCGTGGATGAGCGCGACCACCAGCCGTTGCTTGTGGAGCTTGCGGCGCTGGACTTGCTTGATGCGGAACCCGGCATCGAAGTACGCCGCAATATTCTGGTCACTCCGCTCTATCAGGCGGGCGATTTGACCGCGCGGCTGACGCAGGAATTGATCGATCGACTGGCGGAACTGCCTGCTCTGCCCGCTAAGTTCGGTTTTGCCATAGATACAGGCCCGACGCGCCTGTTGGCCTCGGATTCCGCAGATATTCGTCTGGAACTGTGTGCCGACGGTCTGATCCTGCGCGCCGACGGCTGCAAAACCGGGCGGTGTGTGGCCGAAGGCGACGCCATCGACCACGTGATCGCGCTGGCCCGTTGGTTTGCCCAGACCTATACGCCCGAGACACGCCGCATGGCGCGGGTCGCCCACGCGCTGCCACAGGATTGGCTGGGACTTGCCCCCGGTCCTATCGGTGAAAAACTGCAACCCGGCCCCTATGAACTGGGCGCTCTCTACGGCGCGGCATTCGGCTCGCTGCCTGCGCGCAAGCTTTGTGAACTGGTTGAAGCCAGCGGCGCTTCTGCCCTGCGTGTCACCCCGTGGCGGCTGATCCTGCTGGAAGGCGGGGCGGCGATACCCTCCCCGGATTTCGTCATGGACGGAGCCGATCCGATGATGACAACCGACGCCTGCCCCGGCGCGCCGTTCTGCCCGCAAGCGCAGGTGGAAACCCGCGACATCGCCCGTGCATTGGCCCGGCGCATCCCCGGTCGTCTGCATGTCTCGGGCTGCGCCAAGGGGTGCGCCCATATGGGCCCGGCCGAGATCACAGTGGTCGGCAACAACGGGCGATTTGATCTTGTCAAACAGGGCCGCGCAGGGGATGAGCCCTGCCAACGCGGGCTCGCCCCCGAAACACTCATGACCATGGACTTCACCTGATGCCCTATACATACGAAACCGATGGCGCGGCGATCTACAAGGAAAGCTTTGCCACCATCCGGTCCGAGGCTGATCTGGCCCGCTTTGATACCGATGAAGAGCAGGTCGCCGTTCGGATGATCCACGCCGCCGGCATGGTCGGGCTGGAGGAGTTTGTACATTTCTCACCCGGATTTGTGCAGGCCGCACGCACGGCGCTGGAAAACGGCGCGGCGATCCTGTGTGACGCGCGCATGGTCAGCGAAGGTGTGACCCGCTTCCGTCTGCCTGCCGACAACCAGGTGATCTGCACCCTCCATGACGAACGCGTGCGCCCTCTGGCCACCAAGATGAGCAACACCCGTTCTGCCGCTGCGCTGGAATTCTGGCGTCCGCATCTGGAAGGTGCTCTGGTCGCCATTGGAAACGCGCCCACCGCGCTGTTTCACTTGCTGAACATGCTGGAAGACCCGGATTGCCCGCGCCCTGCTGCGATCATCGGCTGCCCCGTCGGATTTGTCGGAGCGGTGGAATCCAAAGACGCGTTGTGGCAGGCGCAACCCGTTCCGTCCTGCATTGTCAAAGGCCGTCTGGGTGGCAGCGCCATCACCGTTGCAGCCATCAACGCCATCGCAAGCCGGGCGGAATGAAAATGGGTACCATATACGGCGTGGGCCTTGGCCCCGGTGACCCGGATCTGATGAGTGTCCGGGCCGATCGCCTTCTTCGCAACGCCAAGCACGTGGCATTCTTTCGCAAACCAGGTCGAAGCGGTCAGGCCCGCAAAATCGTCAACGGGATGATCCCCGAAGGCGCGGTTGAATTCCCGATGGAATACCCTGTGACCACCGAGATTCCGGTCACCGATCCGCGTTATAATGAATTGCTGGCCGCGTTCTATGAAGAGTGCACAGCACACCTGAAGACGCTGTCGGAACAGGGCGAGGATGTGGTGGTCCTGTGCGAGGGTGATCCGTTTTTCTACGGCTCGTTCATGCATCTTTACAATCGGTTGCGTGACGAAGCTCCAGTCGAGGTTGTGCCAGCCATCACCGGCATGTCCGGTGCGTGGACGGCAACGGGCGATCCGATCACATGGGGCGATGATGTGCTGACCGTGTTGGTTGGCACTCTGCCCGAGGAGGTTTTGGCTGAACGTATGGCGCTGACAGATGCTTTGGTCGTGATGAAAATCGGGCGGAACATCGACAAGGTAAAACGCGCACTGAAAACCTCGGGGTTGTACGACCGCGCTTGGATTGTCGAATATGCGCAAATGCCGAACCAGACGGTGACAAAGCTGTCCGAAGCCTGCGAGAAGATCACCCCGTATTTCTCGATCATCGTTGTGCACGGTCAGGGGCGGCGACCATGAGCGGCTGGGTCAAGATCGCAGGCCTTGGTCCGGGGGACGAGGCTCTGGTCACCCCTGAAGTTACAGCGGCTTTGGCCGACGCCACCGATGTGGTGGGCTATATCCCTTATGTGGCCCGCGTGGCCGACCGCCCCGGCCTGACCCTGCATGCCAGTGACAACCGGGTTGAAATCGACCGCTCGCAACACGCGCTGCAAATGGCCTCCGAAGGCAGGCGGGTGGTTGTTGTGTCCTCGGGCGATCCCGGTGTGTTTGCTATGGCGGCAGCCGTGTTCGAAGCGTTGGAGAATGGCCCAACAGCATGGCGTGACCTTCAGATCGATGTGCTGCCGGGGATCACCGCGATGTTGGCTGCATCCGCGCGCGCGGGCGCCCCAATGGGGCATGATTTCTGCGCCATCAATCTCAGCGACAACCTCAAACCATGGTCATTGATCGAAAAACGCCTGCGCTTGGCTGCGCAGGCCGATTTTTCGATGGCATTCTACAACCCCCGCTCGAAGTCTCGCCCGGAAGGCTTTGTAAAGACACTGGAAATCCTACGCGAAGAATGCGAGCCCGAGCGGGTGATCCTGTTTGCGCGCGCCGTGTCACGAGCGGATGAGGTGATCCGGGTTTCTACTCTGGCCGAGGCCACGCCCGAGATGGCGGATATGCAGACCGTGGTTATTGTCGGTTCGTCGCGCACCCGAGTCATCGAACGCAAAGGCACGCCGATCGTCTATACGCCACGCTTCACCCCCGGTGAGGATCAGGGATGAACCAGCCAGTCCAGAACCTGTGCGACCTGCGAAAACTCGGTCCGCTTCGGCAGAACCGGGCGGTCGATCATCAGCACGGGAAGGCCCAGCGCCCGCGCCGCGTCCAGCTTGGCGCGCGCTCCCGTGCCGCCTGCGTTCTTGGACACGACCAGCTGCGTCCCATGGCGTTGCATCAGCGCCCGGTCGTCAGCTTCGGCAAACGGCCCTCGCGCGACGACTATCTCTGCGTTCGGCAAGGGCAGCTCATTGGGCGCATCCACCAGACGCAGCAAATAGCGATGCTGGGGCTGGGCCGAGAAGTCCTCAAGGTGCATGCGGCCAACAGCAAGGAAGATACGCTGAGCATCGCCGGACAATGCGTCGACGGCGGCAGCGATGTCGGGCACGTGATGCCAGATATCGCCGGGCTGCGACACCCAGGCCGCGCGGGTCAACGCGGCCAATGGCGTCCGCGTCGCGGTGCATGCCTCGACCGCGTTCCGGCTCATCCGAGCCGCAAATGGATGGGTCGCGTCCACGACATGGGTGATGGCGTTCTCATGGATATAGGCGGCCAGCCCTTCCGGGCCGCCAAACCCGCCAACTCGCACCGGCAACGGCTGCGAGCGCGGGGTTTCCACCCGTCCCGCATAAGAATACACAGCCGCAATCCCTTGTTCCGCAACAGCTTTGGCCAAAGCGTTGGCCTCGGTCGTGCCGCCAAGAATCAGGAGTTTGGGCATGTCTGAATCTCCGTGGCTGACCGTTCTGGGATTGGGCGAAGATGGGTTTGATGGCCTGTCGCCTGCAAGCCGTCAAGTGCTGGACCGGGCCGAAGTGATCATGGGGCCGCCGCGCCACCTGTCGCTGCTGCCGGAAAACGAGGCTGAGCGGTTCGAATGGCCGGTGCCGTTCTCGGAGGGATTGCCGACCCTGAAAGGCCTGCGCGGACGGCAGACGGTGGTTCTGGCGTCAGGTGATCCGTTCTGGTTTGGCGCGGGGTCCGTCATCGCGCGTAACTTCGATGCCAACGAGTGGACCGCCCTGCCCGGCCAGTCCACGTTTTCGCTGGCGGCTGCGCGGCTGGGCTGGCCTTTGGAAAGCACGCTGACCTTTGGCCTGCACGCCGCACCTTTGACCCGGTTGCGGCCGCATCTGGCCGCGGGCCTGCACGCCATTGTACTTTTGCGTGACGGCAAGGCGGTTGCTGAACTGGCGACATTTCTAAGCGAAACCGGATTTGCCGACAGCGCGTTGCATGTGATGCAGGCCCTCGGCGGCCCGCGTGAAAACGTCCAGACAGTGAGCCTGACCGAAGCTCTGCTGGGAACCTTCGATCATCCTGTCTGCGTCGGGTTGGAAGTGACCGGCACTGGGCGGGGAGTGTCCAAGGCCTCGGGCAAGCCGGATGATCTTTTTGAAACCGACGGCCAGATCACCAAACGCCCGATCCGGGCGCTGACCCTGTCCGCATTGGCGCCACAGAGAGGTGAGCATCTGTGGGACATTGGCGGTGGCACCGGCTCGATCAGCATCGAATGGCTGATGTGCGACCCGACCATGACCGCCACCAGTATCGAACCCCGTGCCGACAGGGCCGAACGCATTCGTCGCAATGCCGACGCGCTGGGGCAGGATCGATTACAAGTTGTCCACGGTACCGCACCCGAAGCGCTGGCCGGATTGCCCCTGCCGGACGTGGTTTTCATCGGCGGTGGGCTCAGCACTAGCCTGCTGGCGTGGCTTCGCGATGCCTTGCCCGCTGGCACCCGGTTGGTCGCCAATGCGGTAACGCTGGAAAGCGAAGCCCTGTTGGCGCGATGGCACGAAGACCTAGGCGGAGACCTTTTGCGGATCGAACTGGCACATTCTGCACCGCTCGGACCGCGGCGCGGCTGGAAGGCTGCCTATCCAGTCGTACAGTGGAGCGTGACGCTATGATCGTGGCAGGTTTGGGCTTTTCATCAGACGCGACGACAGACAGTTTGCGCGCCGCCTATGACGCGGCAGCGGCCAGCCATGATGTCCAAGCTCTGGCGACGGTTGCCGACAAAAGCGGCCACTCTGCGCTGGTGGCCTTTGCGGAAAGCCTTGCTCTTCCGCTGCATTTCGTGGCGGCTGCCGATTTGGCCGGACAACGCACCCTGACATGCTCAAACCGCAGCCGTGCCGCTTATGGCACCGGCAGCGTAGCCGAAGCATCGGCCCTTGCCGCCGCCGGGTCCGGCGCGCGGCTGCTTTCACCCAGACATATTTCGGACGACCGGCTGGCCACCTGCGCCATCGCCATCGGAGGACAAACATGACCGTTCATTTCATAGGCGCCGGACCGGGCGCTGCAGACCTGTTGACATTGCGTGGGCGCGACATCATCGCCTCGTGCCCCGTGTGCCTTTATGCCGGATCGCTGGTACCCGAGGAAATTTTGAGCCATTGCCCCAAAGACGCAAAAATCGTCAACACTGCGCCCATGGATCTGGACCAGATCATGGCCGAGATCGAAGTCGCACATAAAGCGGGTCAGGATGTGGCGCGGCTGCATTCGGGCGATTTGTCAGTCTGGTCGGCGATGGGCGAACAGATCCGCCGCCTGAAAGAAATGGGCATTCCGGTCAGTGTGACCCCTGGCGTACCATCCTTTGCCGCCGCCGCAGCGGCCCTGGGCACCGAACTGACCCTGCCGGGACTGGCGCAATCGGTGGTTCTGACCCGGACGCCGGGGCGCGCGTCATCCATGCCCGAAGGTGAAACGCTGGTGAATTTTGCCCGTACCGGCGCGACTTTGGCTATTCATCTGTCAATCGGCAATCTGGACAAGGTTATCGCAGACCTGACCCCGGCTTATGGCGCCGATTGCCCGGTGGCCGTTGTGTATCGCGCAAGCTGGCCGGATGAAAAGATCATCCGCGCAACGCTGGAAACCCTGAAAGGGTCGCTGGACGAAAGCATCTCGCGCACCGCTTTGATCATGGTAGGCCCCGCGCTGGCCGGTGAGGGTTTTGACGAAAGCTGTCTTTATTCCAGAGATTACGACCGCCGCTATCGCCCGCAAAGTGCAGATAGCCCTTGGTCAAGCTGGAGCCATGGTGATGACTAACCCTCCGGGTATTTTGATTTCAGCTCCCTCTTCGGGTACTGGCAAGACGACGGTCATGCTGGGCCTCTTGCGCGCGTTGGCCGAGGATGGCCTGATCGTTCAACCGTTCAAGAGCGGACCGGACTATATCGACCCCGCCTTTCACCGGGCGGCGGCCGGGCGGGCTTCGTTCAATCTGGACAGCTGGGCAATGACGGATCCCCTGTTCAGCGCTATTTCCGCTCAGGCTGAAGGCGCTGACATTGTGGTGGCCGAGGGCTCGATGGGTTTGTTCGATGGTGTCGCAAAGCCCGGCGAAGTCGGGCAAGGATCGAGCGCCGAGACCGCCCTGCGCATGGGCTGGCCCGTTGTACTTGTGTTGGATGTGGGCGGGCAGGCACAATCAGCGGCGGCAACGGCGCTGGGGTTCAGGATGTACAATCCTGACCTGCCCTTTGCCGGAGTGATCCTGAACCGATGCGCCAGCCCCCGCCATGAACGCCTGACCCGTCTGGGGATGGAGCGCGCGGGCCTGCCTGTTCTGGGCGTCCTGCCCCGGCGTGGTGATTTGACCCTGCCCGAGCGGCATCTGGGACTTATTCAGGCGGTCGAACATCCCGATCTGGAAAGCGCCATTGTAGGTTATGCCGCGTTCTTGCGAGAACATGTGGACCTTGACGCAATCAAGCGGGCGGCTTCCTCAGGCCCCGGCGGGCCATCGTCAGCCGCGCTGCCGCGCCCCCCCGCCCAGCGGATCGCGCTGGCCCGCGATGCCGCCTTTTCCTTTACCTACCCCCACCTTTTGCAGGGGTGGCACGATGCGGGTGCCGAGATCTTGCCTTTTTCCCCCTTGGCGAACGAACCTCCGGCGGCGGATGCCGATCTGGTCTGGCTGCCCGGCGGGTACCCCGAATTGCACGCCGGAACATTGGCAGCGGCCACCACCTTCCTGAGTGGTTTGCGAAAACATGCGGAAACAAAGCCGGTGCACGGAGAATGCGGCGGCTACATGGCACTTGGTCAGGCGCTGATCGACAAGGACGGCGTGCAACATGAAATGGCCGGCTTGCTGGGGCTCGTCACATCCTACCAGAAGCGCAAGTTCAATCTTGGCTACAGAAAAGCCGAGTTGTTGGCCCCCATGCCCGGCTTTGCCAAAGGCGCAGCCTTGCGCGGGCACGAGTTCCACTATTCCTCGATCGTGGATCAACCGGACGCCCCATTGGCACGCGTGTTTGACGCCGAAGGGGAAGAAGGTCCGCAAACCGGATCACTGCGTGGCAATGTCACTGGCACGTTCTTTCACCTGATTGCGGAGGCGTCGGCATGAGCGGCTTTGTTTCTTTCATCGGCTCTGGCCCCGGTGATCCGGAACTGCTGACACTCAAGGCGGTGGACCGGATGCAAAAGGCCGATGCGATCCTGTTCGACGATCTCAGCAGCGGCCCGATCCTGAGCCATGCGCGCGACGATGCGGATCTGGTTGGCGTCGGAAAGCGGGCCGGTCGTCCGTCCCCCAAGCAGGACCATGTCAGCCGGTTGTTGGTGGATTACGCGCAGTCCGGTCAGCATGTGGTGCGCCTGAAATCCGGCGACGGCGGTATGTTCGGACGGCTAGAGGAAGAGCTTGTCGCCCTGCGCGCAGCTGGTATCGCCTACGAGATCATTCCCGGCGTCCCCTCAGCAGTGGCAGCGGCAGCGGCCGCAGGCATTCCGTTGACGCGCAGGCTCACGGCCCGGCGGGTCCAGTTCGTGACCGGCCATGACGTCAGTGGTGAGTTGCCCGACGACCTGAACCTGAAAGCGCTGGCTGATCCGCAGGCCACGACCGTCGTTTTCATGGGCAAGCGCACCTTTCCCCTGCTGGTCGAAGCCCTGCACACGCAAGGATTGCCGTTGGATACTCCGGCGCTTATGGCCGAATCCGTCTCGACCCCCGAGCAAAAGCTGCAACGCGCCACGATTGGCGCGCTGGCAGAGCAGCTGAGAACCGAGATTGGCAAAGCACCGGCGCTGATCCTTTATGGTCCGCTGGCGGAGTTCGACGATGATTGATCTGAGCTTGATCGGTATCGGTACCGGCAATCCGGATCATGTAACGTTTCAGGGCGCGCAGGCGATCCGGGCGGCGGATTTGATCCTGATTCCACGCAAGGGGGAAAACAAGGCTGATCTGGCCGGGCTGCGTGAAGCGATCATCGAGCGTGTCGCCGAAACGCCGCCGCAGATTGCCTATTTCGATATTCCCCAGCGCCGGGCCGACGATGGCTACCTGCGCGGTGTCGATGAATGGCACGACACCATCGCCCTGCGCTGGCAAGCGGCCATTGCCGCGCATCCAGAGGCGCAGCATGTCGCGCTGCTGATTTGGGGGGATCCGTCCCTCTATGACAGCTCACTGCGCATCGCTGCCCGGTTGAACCCGCAACCCAATACCAAGGTTATCCCCGGCATCACCGCCTTGCAGGCGCTGACCGCCGCCCATGCGATCCCGATCAATGATCTGGGCGCGCCCTACGTTGTCACAACCGGTCGTCGTATCCGGGATGAAGGCTGGCCTGATGCGGCCTCGAACGTCGCTGTGATGCTGGACGGCGAATGCTCGTTCCAAACCCTTGATTTGGCAAGTTATGACATCTGGTGGGGCGCCTATGTGGGTATGAAAGAAGAGGTCCTGATCAGTGGCCCGCTGGGTGAGGTTGCGCAGAACATCCTTAAGACCCGGGCGAGGGCCCGCGCCGAACATGGCTGGATCATGGATATCTACCTATTGAAGGCGCGACGGAAATAACGCACGGGCACATGAACACGGGTTTGTGATGTCGCGGATCGCTCAGGTCTGGCACACAGGGTGCACCTCAATACAGGAGACGTGACAATGAAAGCCCTCATTCCCTTGCTCTGCCTGATCGCTTTACCCGTTTGGGCACAAGACGCCCCAACCGGTTGGGCCGTGTTTCCTGCGGACAAGACCTACTCGGAACTGGTCGATGCAACCAAGGCTGCGATCAAGGACAACGGGCTGATTGTGGTGACGCAGGCTGGACCCACCAAGGCTGCTGCGGCGCGCGGAATCACCATTCCGGGCAATCTGGTTATTGGCGCGTTCAACAACGATTACGCGGTAAGGGTGCTGGAAACCTCTACCAATGCGATGATCGAAGCACCGATCCGTTTCTACGTCACCGAGGACGAGGACGGAACCGCAACCCTGTCTTACAAGACCCCCAGTTTCGTGTTTGACCCTTACATGGCGGAAGGCGGACAAGCCTTGCAGGACATTGCTGCAGAACTTGATAAAACCTTTCAATCTGTCGCTGAAGACGCAGTCAAATAGTCACACTGACGTGATCCGCCTTGCGTCTGGTGGCGTCCTCCGCAATCTGCTTCGAAACGGTTATCTCGGAGCATGACTGATGCAGGACCCCACGCCGCGCGCCGCCGATCTTCTGGCCCAACGCCTGTACGAAGCGGGGTGCCGCCACGCCTTTGGAATGCCGGGGGGTGAGGTGCTGACACTGGTGGATGCGCTTGAGAAGGCGGGCATCACCTTTCATCTGACAAAACATGAAAACTCGGCCGGATTCATGGCCGAGGCCGTGCATCACCGCGACGGCGCGCCTGCGATTCTGGTCGCCACTTTGGGTCCCGGCGCGATGAACGGCATCAACGTGGTGGCCAATGCGTTGCAGGACCGTGTTCCGATGATCGTTCTGACCGGTTGTGTCGATGCGGACGAGGCGCTGACCTATACTCATCAGGTCATGGATCACAGCCAGGTTTACTGTTCCATCACCAAGGGCACGTTCACACTGACGGCCAAGGGTGCGGATATCATCGCAGACAAGGCGGTGTCGCTGGCCACGCAGCCGCGACCGGGGCCGGTTCATATTGATGTCCCGATCTCGGTCGCCGACACGCCGGTGACGGGTAAAAAACGCCGCCGCCTGGCCAAGGTCGCGCCTGTCAGTCCCAATGGTGAATGCCTTGAAAAAGCCCGGCGCTGGGTGGCTGAGGCCGAGCGACCCATCGCCATTATCGGTCTCGATGTTCTCTATGACGACTCGCGCAGTGTGGTGCAGGCGTTTTTGGAACATTTCGGAATTCCATTTGTGACAACCTACAAGGCCAAGGGTGTTGTTCCCGAAGATCACCCTTTGTGTTTGGGCGGCGCTGGCCTGTCGCCTTTGGCAGACAAGCACCTTGTCCCATTGGTCGAACAAGCCGATCTGGTGCTGTGTCTGGGGTATGACCCGATCGAAATGCGCCCCGGCTGGCGCGAAATCTGGGACCCCGAAGAAAAGCGCGTCATCGATATATCCGCGGTGATCAATGACCACTACATGCATCAGGCGGGTCTTAATCTGGTGGCCGACACGGGCGAGACGCTGGAGGCCATCGCCAAGGGAAACCCTGCCCGCGCAACGTGGCCGGGTGGTGAGCCCGCGCAGGTCAAATCTGCTCTGGCACAGGCCTTTCCCACTGATGAGGACTGGGGGCCCGCAGCGGTCATCGCCGAAACGCGCGCTACCCTGCGCCCCGAAACGCTGGCAACCGCCGACAGCGGCGCGCATCGCATTCTGCTGAGCCAGATGTGGGACTGCAGCGAGGAACGTGGGCTGATCCAATCCTCGGCGCTCTGCACCATGGGCTGTGCTGTCCCAATGGCCATTGGTCTGAAACTGGCCGAGCCTGACCGCCCGGTGATCAGCTTTTCGGGTGATGCCGGGTTTCTGATGGTCGCCGGGGAATTGTCGACGGCGGCTGAAATGGGCGGCAATCCGATCTTTCTTGTCTTCGTTGATGCCAGCCTTGCCCTTATCGAGTTGAAACAGCGGCAGCGGCAAATGGGCAAGAATGGCGTGGATTTCGGTCACCATGACTTCGCGGCCATGGGCCGTGCATTTGGTGGGAACGGCCACACTGTCCGCAACCGGGCAGAGTTGCGTGCAGCACTTGAAGCTGCTGTAAAGGCCGAGACATTTACCGTCATCGCCGCTGAAATCGACCGTGGAGGATACGATGGCCGCATCTGAGGGCCCGCTGAAGGGCGTCAAGGTTCTGGACCTCAGCCGTATTCTGGCCGGGCCGACCTGCACGCAGTTGCTGGGTGATCTGGGCGCAAGCGTCATCAAGATCGAAAACCCTGCCACCGGGGGCGACGACACACGGCAATGGGGTCCGCCCTATGTCACCGATGCCGACGGCAACCGCTCGGACCTGAGCGCCTATTTCATGTCAGCGAACCGAAACAAGAAATCCGTGGCGCTGGATATCGCGACTGAGAAAGGTCAGGCGGAAATCCGACGGCTGGCCTCACACGCGGATATTCTGATCGAGAATTTCAAACCCGGCGGTCTGGCGAAATACGGGCTGGACTATGCCGCCCTGTCGCAGGAATTCCCCAGCCTCGTTTACTGCTCGATTTCGGGTTACGGCCAAACAGGGCCGAACGCCAGCAAACCCGGCTATGACCTGATGGCGCAAGGTTATGGTGGGATCATGTCCCTGACCGGCGACCCGGAAGGCGCGCCAACGAAAGTGGGGGTCGGAATCGCTGATGTGATGTGCGGAATGTATGCAAGCGTTGGCATTTTGGCCGCACTGCGCCACCGCGACCTGACCGGTGAAGGTCAGCAGGTCGATCTGGCACTGGTTGATTCTCAGATCGCATGGCTGATCAACGAGGGCGTCAATTACCTGACTTCTGGCAACGTTCCGCAACGCCGCGGAAACGGGCACCCCAATATCGTGCCTTATGACGTTTACGAGACATCCGATGGGCATGTCATTCTGGCGGTTGGAAATGATGGCCAATTCAAAAAACTGTGCGGTTTCCTGGGACAACCCGAACTTGCCGACGACCCCAGATTCGTGACCAACCCGGCGCGACTGGAACACCGTGATGCGCTGAACGCCATTCTTCGGCCGGCTGTTCAACGGCTGGATACGCGATCCGTAATTTCCGGTCTTGAAGACGTGAAAGTGCCTGTTGGTCCGGTCCAGACGCTGGATCAGGTTTTTGACACGGAACAGGTAGCAGCACGAAATATGCAGATTTCGATGCAGGCCCAGCCCGGTAAGGTGAACCTGATCGGGAATCCCCTTAACCTGTCACGTACGCCTGTAACATATCGCAGCGCACCACCCACCTGCGGGGCGGACACTGACTGGGTATTAAACGCTGAAAACCCGTTCGACGATTGAAACACTTGCACAACTAGGCGGCAAGTTGCTGAAACATGCCTTTGAATCGGCGGATTTTTTCGACTTTTTCACACACGACATTTCACCAATTCGAGAGCGGGGTCGATACTGATACGCCGCTCTCGCACACTCTGTTACATCAAACAGTGTCAAATACCGCAATCAGATTGGACCCAAGTATGAAACAAGACGTTTTTGGACAGATGAACACCTTGGCGCAGCCGGAAGCTGTCGAAGCCTGGAATGGTGTTCTGCTTGGGTTCATGGCACATGCCGCGGTTACGCCCCAACATCTGGGCAAAGTGCTGGAGCTTGAGCCCGATTTTGCTTTGGGCCATGCCGTTAAAGGCCTGTTCATGGCCCTTCTCGGTCGGCGCGAGATGATGGCGGTTGCAGTCGAGGCTTTGGCGGCTGCCAATGCTGCGATGAAACGACAGCCCGTCTCGGCGCGCGAGCGGCTGTTTGTCGATGCTTTGGGGCTGTATCTGGCGGGCCAACTGACACAGGCGGTGCAAAAGTTCGAAGCGGTCCTGCGCGACCATCCGCAGGATACGTTGGCGATGAAACTCAGCCACGCGACCCGTTTCGTTCTGGGCGATCCGGACGGAATGCGCCGTTCGATCGAACGGGTTATGCCTGCATATGAACCCGATCACCCCGGTCGGGGTTATCTGCTGGGCTGCCATTCCTTCGCGCTGGAAGAAACCGGAGCCTACGAAAAGGCCGAAATCGCGGGACGTCAGGCGCTTTGGATGGTGTCCGATGATGCCTGGGGTCTGCACGCGGTGGCCCATGTCCATGAAATGACCGGCAACGCGCAGCTGGGCCTTGACTGGCTGGCCGGGCGCGAGGCGGCCTGGGCCCATTGCAACAACTTCCGCTATCACGTCTGGTGGCACAAGGCCCTGATGCATCTGGATCTGGGTCAGGTCGATCAGGTGATGGACCTGTATGACAACCACGTCCGCAAGGACAAAACCGACGATTACCGCGACATCTCGAACGGAACTTCGCTTCTGATGCGGCTTGAATTAGAAGGCGTAAATGTCGGAAATCGCTGGGAAGAACTGGCTGACCTGAGTGCCGCACGCACCGAAGACGGCTGCCTGATCTTCGCCGATCTGCATTACCTTTTGGCACTGACAGGCGACAATCGCGTCGACGCCACAGCCAAAATGCTGAACCGCATGAGCAAGGATGCAGCGCGTGCCAATGACGACACCACCCGCCGTATGGCTGATCCCGGTGTCGCGGCCGCCATGGGCCTTGAAGCCTTTGGTGACGGCCATTATGGCACGGCATTTGATCACCTGTTGGCAGCGCGCGGTTCAATGCAACTGGCTGGTGGCAGTCACGCGCAACGTGATGTATTTGAACGCATTACCATCGATTCCGGGCTTCGGGCCGGTCGTCTTGATGCGGTTGAACGCATTCTGGATGACCGTCGCGCCAAGCGCGCCGGGGGTGAAGACAATTATGCCATCGCGCGCCGCGCCCTGATTGATGCGGCACGCGACGGCGGAGACATGCAAAGCGTCCCCGCCGAATAACAAGACGACCAAGAAGGACAGAGACCGTATGGCGACCATATCGCCCGCTGCTGATTTTGCACCCGTCGCAGCCCCGGCTGCGGCCCCCGCTCGCACGCGTGACCCGCGACTGGATTTCTATCGCGGCATCGCGATGTTCATCATCCTGATCGCCCACATTCCCAATGATCCTTGGGCGAATTGGATCCCGGCGCGCTTTGGGTATTCGGACGCAACCGAGATTTTCGTGTTCTGTTCGGGCATGGCCTCGGCCATCGCCTTCGGCGGGGCGTTCCTGTACAAAGGCTGGTGGATGGGCACGGCCCGAGTGGCCTATCGCATCTGGCAGGTTTATTGGGCCCATATTGCCCTGTTCTTCTTTGTCGCCATGACAATGGCAGCGCTGGACCTGACCGGCGCGTTCGGGAAAACCTATGTCTCGTCCCTGAACCTTCAGCATTTCTTCAATGATCCCGCCCCGCAGATGGTGGGGATCTTTACCCTGACTTATGTACCGAACTACTTTGACATCCTTCCGATGTATCTGGTGGTACTGGCGCTGATGCCGCTCTACATCGCGCTGTACCGTGTCAGTTTCTGGCTGATGGCGGCTGCATCTGTGACCATCTGGTGCATCACTCAGACCGGCGCGCTGGCCCTTCCGGCCGAGCCTTGGTCGGATCGGCAATGGTTTTTCAACCCGTTTGGCTGGCAATTGCTGTTCTTCACCGGATTTGCCTTGATGCGCGGATGGATTCCCGCTCCACCAGTATCGAAATCTCTGGTCTGGGCGGCTGCCTTGTTCCTGATCCTGTCAGCTCCGTTTGGATCTTGGAAGGTCTTCCTCTGGGTTAACAGCGCTGCGCCTGAGTTAGGCGCTGCGATCCGAAAGATCTGGCCACTGACCGACGAATTGCGCGACAAGACCGAGTTTGGTGCGCTGCGATATGTCCATTTTCTGTCACTGGCCTATCTGGGCTGGGTCGCGGCAGGCGAACATGGTCACCGCCTGATAGCGACGGGTCACGGAATAGGCGCGCGTGTCTGGCAATTCCTTCTGACTGTCATCACCAAAGTCGGTCAGCAATCCCTTGCGGTGTTTGTATTTTCCATGGCAGCAGCACGACTTATCGGCGTTGCCCTCGATCAAGCTGGGCGGGATGTTGCCACCGTCTTTGTCGCCAACATAATTGGCTTTGCCATGATCATCGGTGTGGCCTATCTGGCAGCTTGGTTTAAGTCTCAACCCTGGAAATTGAAGAGATGAATTTCACCCGTCGCGCATTCCTAGTCTCGACGACTGCCTTGGCCTTTGCCCCATCGGCCTATGCGACCGGGGGCGCAGTCCCCTTTGACCGCGACCACGTGATCGAACTGGCCCGCGAACTGGCCAGCCGCCCCTATGCGGAACGCGAAATGGTTCCACAAGAATGGCAGGATCTGACTTACGAACAATATCGCTCGATCCGTTTTCGACTGGACCGGGCGTTGTGGTACGAAACCGAAACGCCATTCAACGTCGATTTCTTCACACCGGGCCTGTATTTCCCCCGGACCGTCAAGGTGGAAACGGTCGAAAATGGCATGACAACACCAGTCGATTTCGATCTGGGGATGTTCGACAAATCCGAAGATGTGCCGCAATTGCCCATCGACGAGACGCTGGGCTTTTCAGGCCTGCGGCTGCGGACCGAGATGCACCGCCCCGGCAAGACGGATGAGTTCTGCGTCTGGCAGGGTGCCAGCTATTTCCGCGCTATTGGTCTGGACGAGGTCTACGGTCTGTCGGCACGCGGTCTCGCCCTGAAAACAGGCGACCCGGATGGCGAGGAATTTCCTGAGTTCATCCGTTTCTGGCTGGAGCGCCCCAAGCCCGGCCATCGGAATATGGTCGTACATGCGCTGATGGACAGTCCCAGCGTGACTGGGGCCTATCGCTTCAATGTCACGGCGGGGGCGGATTGCATTATCGACGTCGAGGCCACGCTGTTTCCCCGCGAAGACCTACCTCATGTAGGTATCGCGCCGGGCACCTCGATGTTTCTGTTCGACCAGACCAACCACAGCCGGTTCGACGATTTCCGTCCGGCCGTCCATGACAGCGACGGGCTGTTGATCCGCAATGGCGCGGGCGAGGTGTTGTGGCGTCCACTGGCAAACCCGGCCCGCCTGCAAATATCGTCTTTCGTTGACGAGAACCCGCGCGGCTTCGGGCTGATGCAGCGCAAGCGCGAGTTTTCGGACTATGCCGACCTTGAGGCGAATTATCACAAGCGCCCGGGCCTGTGGGTCGAGCCTCGGGATGACTGGGGCAAAGGCACCGTTACACTGGTCGAGATACCGGCCGATCAGGAAATCTATGACAACATCGTCGCCTATTGGCGTCCGACAGAGCCCTATGCGGCAGGCAGTCGGGTTGACCTGTCCTATCGTCTGATCTGGGGTGAGGAGCCTCAGCGCACTCCGATGCCACGGGTGACCAACACCGCCATGGGCGAAAACACCTTCGGTGAGGGGCGTTTGGCCGTCATCGATTTCGAAGGCAGCGATTTGTTCGATGATATCGAGGCGATCAGTGTCTTCGTGGATTCCCCTCATGCCGAGACCTCGGACGGTGTTCTGCAACGCAACCCGGATACGGGTGGATTGCGTCTGGCGTTTTCGTTCCAGCCTGATGGGCGCGATCATGTCGAATTGCGCGCGCAACTGCTGAAAGACAAACAGCCCGCCTCTGAGGTGTGGCTTTACCGATGGACCATATGAACCGCGATCTGCATATCATGCCGCCTGAAGCACCTCTGGCGATGCCCGCGCAGAATTTCAGCGTGGGGTTCCACGATGCCGATGCCCCGTCGGGCACAGACACGGGCGCGGCTGGATTTTGGCGCGCGCTTGCGTTTTCACCGGCGATGGTGGCGACATTGGGCCTGCTGTGGATCATGAGCGACTGGTTCAGCGCCCAGGGGATCAATCTGATCGAGGGCATCCTGTTGGCGCTAATCTCGTTCAACTTCTTCTGGATTTCGTTCACGGTCTGCACCGTTCTGCTGGGTATGGTTTCGCTGTCGCGACAGGATCGTCCGCAGCGCAAGCGCACAGCACAGCCCCTGCGCGTGGCCCTTTTGACACCGGTATACAACGAAGTGCCATGGAACGTACTGGGCAACGCCCGCACCATGCTTGAAGATTTGCAGGCACGCGGTGGGCAGCATCACTATGCCATGTTCATCCTGTCCGACACACGCGACCCTGAAATCGCGGCACAGGAACAAGCCAGCGTCGAAGCCCTGCGCACCACGCTCGCCCCGGGGCTGGAGTTGTATTACCGCCGCCGCGAGCAGAACACCGACCGCAAGGTGGGTAACATCGCCGACTGGGTCAGTCGCTGGGGCGCAGACTGGGACGCGATGCTGGTTCTGGATGCGGACAGCCTTATGACCGGTCGCGCCATACATCGGCTGACCGATGCGCTGGCGCGTGATCCCGGTGCCGGGCTGATCCAGAGCTATCCGCAACTGATCGGCGCGCAATCGGTTTTTGCCCGTATGCAACAATTCGCCAATGGGGTCTATGGCATCGCCTTTGCCGAAGGGTTGGCGCGCTGGTGCGGACAAGAGGGCAATTATTGGGGCCACAACGCCATAATCCGCACCAAGGCTTTCGCCACCAGTGCCGGACTGCCCAAGCTGCGTGCGTTCAACGGTCAGGACAAGCTGATCATGAGCCACGATTTCGTCGAGGCTGGATTGCTGCGCCGTGCCGGATGGGCGGTGCGGTTCCTGCCGCGCATTCGGGGATCTTACGAGGAAACGCCCCCCACACTGATCGATCATGCGATGCGGGATCGGCGTTGGTGCCAGGGCAACCTGCAACACCTGAAACTGCTGGGCTCGACTGGATTCCGGGCCGTCTCGCGTTTTCATATGTTCCACGGTGCCGTAGGATACCTGATGTCACCGTTGTGGTTTGCGCTGCTGTTGATGTGGGCACTGATTGGTCAGGGCAAAGACGCCTCTGTCCTGCATTACTTCAGCCCCGATAATCCGCTGTTCCCGCAATGGCCGGAAATGTCGGAAACCCGGCACGTTCTGATCATTCTTGTGATGTATGCAATGCTGCTGGCACCCAAGGTGCTGGGAGTTCTGGCTTTGCCGCTAAGCGGTGTGCGCTACTCCGAATTCGGAGGCGGCCTCAAGTTCCTGACCTCGTTTCTGGCCGAGGTCATTCTGTCGATCCTGTATGCGCCGATCCTAATGGTGCAACAGATGATCGCCGTTTTCCGGACAGCACTTGGCATTCAGCGGGGCTGGTCGCCGCAAGCACGCGACGGTGGCAGTTACGGATTGCGCACGCTGCTTCTGTGTCACGCATTGGAAACCGTCAGTGGCATAGCCTTGAGTGTTGGTATCCTGTCCGGGCTGGTCTCGATCTGGCTGGCTCCGATTGCCATCAGTCTCGCCCTTGCCATTCCGCTATCGGCACTCAGCGGTGTTTCGGCCGGTGCCGCACGCCGGATGGTCGGAATGCGCGAGGATTTCCGCGAACCTGCCATCACCCGGTCGGCCCGGCGTTACCGGGCCGAGCTGAAGCAACTGGTTGAAGGCAAGATCAAGATGACCCCGGCAGAGTGATCAGCTGCCGGGAAGCCCTTCGTACCACTCCACGACCATATCAGCCCAACCGGCTGGAACTGTATGACCGCCCGGGAACAAGGCAAACTCCAGCGCGCTGCCTTTGGCACAGGTGGTCCAGCGGCGGCGCATGAAATTCCCCGTTGTGCTAAAGCCGGCCGGTTTGTGATCGACGCAGCCATTTGCCTCGCGCCAGATTTCGAGCCCGGCATAGATATCGCCCTGCTGAAACCGGCCACCGCCCAGTACGCGCCCCTCAAGCGGTACCACGTTGTCCGTCCAGCCATGGGTATGAAACATCCGGATCGGACCCTTGCAGGTTTCCGGGTGTGGCCGCCAGAATCCTCCGGACACCGGAACATATGCTGAAAATGTCTCGGGCGCCTTGCAGGCGAGATAGTTGACCATAAAGCCACCAGCCGAAAACCCGCCCAGCATGACCCGGTCCGCATTGATTCCAAACCGGTTTTCTGCGTCCTGAACCACTTCGGATAGAAACGCGGTTTCATCCCGTTCGCCAAATCCAGGAATAAAGTTCCAGCTTTTTCTGCCGCCCCGGTTGGGCCTTTCCGAACCTTCCGGTGCCATCACAGCATACCCCCGCGCCAGCAGAGGTTCGACCATCCCGCGATTTCGCATCGTGCCAGATCCACTGCCGCCATACCCGTGCAGAAACACCACCAATGGCGGGTTTTCCGCATCGGGCAATTCGATATGATACGCGCCCAAGGAGGTTTCGCAAATTTCCCCGTGATCAGCACAATCCGCCAAGGCCAACTGCGCGGTGAAGGCAAATACTGCTGCCAGGCTGATTTCCCTGATCATCCTGCATCCTCACTGTATTTACGGACCGGTAAACCGGTCCTTACCCATCCCGGCCCGGCCGCCGAGCCCAACATACCCTCGGGTACGTCGATGATATTTGTGAATCCGGCTTCAATCAAACGATTGCTGAGGCGCGCGGACCGCACCCCACGGGCGCAAATCAGCGCCACGGGCGCAGCCTGATCACCGCCGGTCATTTGTGTCAGAACGTCGACGAAATCCTCGCGGCGCATGTCCAGCGGTACCGCGCCCTCGCCTATTCCCGAGGCACGCCACTCGCGCGGTGTGCGGATATCAACCAGCAGAACGCGCCCGTCCGCGGCCTGCTCATGGGCGTCGGCCACACTGATCCGGCCACCGCTGTGATCTTCAGGGATCAGTCTGTATTGCCTGATCGCAAACCCGGCAGCAATCGCGGCACCGCCACCAATCAATAGCCACCGTCGGGATCGGTTCGTTTTTTCGGCCACGCCTCAGCCTCCTGTTCGCTGATGCTGGTTCTAGCACAACCACACAGCAAGTTGCGCGGTGAAACACAGCTCGCAGATCAAGATCGCGTCATTAATGCGCAGCGCCGCCAATGCCTTGGTGATCCGTTGGAGCCCGGCAAAAAAGTTGCCATCTCTGGACAGTCGGCAAAATATCCTTACAAAATTGACCTCACCCTGACCGCCCAGACCGGAGTATCGCACTTGTCCCTATTCCTTATTGCGGCCCTTCCCTTCCTTGGTGCTGTATTTCCCGCACTGCTGATCCGCGCGGGCCGAAATGCCGCCGCATCCGCAGCCGGGTTGACCACATTTCT
Source organism: Ruegeria sp. L11 (assembly GCF_056531755.1). Taxonomy (NCBI): domain Bacteria; kingdom Pseudomonadati; phylum Pseudomonadota; class Alphaproteobacteria; order Rhodobacterales; family Roseobacteraceae; genus Ruegeria; species Ruegeria sp. L11. Next base: position 42,694 of record NZ_JBQFMI010000001.1, on the reverse strand, counting down.
GGCCCTGATGGGGCTGCTGATCCACATCCCTTCGGTCATGCGCGGAGACGTCGTGACTGCCCGGTTTGACTGGATACCGAGGTTGGGCCTGAACGCGAATTTCATGCTGGACGGGCTGGGATTTCTTTTCGCCTTGCTGATCCTTGGCATTGGATTGCTCATCATCCTCTACGCACGGTTCTACCTGTCGCGCGAAGATCCGATGGGGCAGTTCTATACCTATCTGCTGCTGTTTCAGGGGGCGATGGTTGGTATTGTCCTGTCCGACAATATCCTACTTTTGATTGTTTTCTGGGAACTTACATCGCTCAGCTCATTCCTGCTGATCGGCTATTGGAAACACCTGCCCGATGGCCGTCAGGGCGCGCGCATGGCTTTGGCCGTCACCGGCTCGGGCGGGTTGGCGATGATCGCCGGGATGCTGATCCTCGGCAATATCGTTGGATCCTATGACCTGAGTGTCATTTTGCAGAACAAGGAGCTGATCCAGGCGTCCCCCTACTACCTGCCGGCGTTGATCCTGATCCTGCTGGGCGCTTTCACCAAGTCGGCACAGTTCCCGTTTCACTTCTGGCTGCCCCATGCAATGGCCGCGCCGACGCCGGTATCGGCCTATCTGCATTCGGCCACCATGGTGAAGGCCGGTCTGTTCCTAATGGCGCGGATGTGGCCGGTTCTGGCGGGAACAGATGCCTGGTTTTACATCGTGGCCACAACTGGTCTGATCACCATGCTGCTGGGTGCGGTCATCGCGCTGTTCAAAGATGACCTGAAGGCGCTGCTGGCCTTTTCGACCGTATCCCATCTGGGCCTGATCACCATGCTGTTGGGCTTTGGCACTAAAATTGCCGCCGTGGCCGCCATTTTCCACATCATCAACCATGCGACCTTCAAGGCCGCCCTGTTCATGACCGCCGGAATCGTGGATCACGAGACCGGTACGCGGAACCTGAAACGGCTGGGTGGCCTGCGCCACCTGATGCCGATCACCTTCACCATCGGCACCATCGCGGCCCTGTCCATGGCGGGTCTGCCGCCGCTGAACGGCTTTTTGTCGAAAGAGATGATGCTGGAAGAGACCGTTCACACCACCTGGTTGCATTCACATTATCTGGTTCCGGGGCTGGCACTTTTGGCAGCGCTGTTTTCGGCCGCTTATTCTTTCCGCTTCGTCAGCCATGTTTTCCTTGGACCCAAGCGAGAAGACTATCCCAGCCATCCGCATGACCCGCCTGTCGGGCTGTGGCTGGCGCCCGCACTGCTGGTTGTACTGGTCGTCCTGATCGGTCTGAATTCCGCCGTGATCGTTGGCCCCCTGATCGCCGTGGTTTCCAGCGCGGTGATAGGCGGCGAGAAGCTGCCGTATTACTCGCTCAAACTGTGGCATGGCTTCACGCCCGCACTTTACATGTCGGTTGTTGCGACATTGGGCGGCCTTTTCCTGCTGGCGCTGCACAAACGCGGCGAGCAGGTCTGGAATGCCCTGCCCCGGCCCGAGGCCAAGGTAATCTTTGAGGCTATCATCGACGCGCTGACCAGATTAAGCCGCTGGATAACCGATGAGATGCATAACGGTGTTCTCAGCCGCTATGCGATCATCTTCGTCGCTTTCACCGTGGGCCTTGGTTATTACGCCTATTCGACAGGAACCATCGGCGTGGAAACCCGCGTTCCGCTGCCAGCGCAGATCATTCCGATCATCGGCTGGATTTGTCTGGTGGGCGCAACGCTTGGTATCATGTGGTTCCACCGGAACCGCCTGTTGTCGCTGGTGTTGATCGGCGTCGTGGGCCTGATCGTTTCCATCGCGTTCAACTATCTTTCCGCTCCGGACCTTGCCCTGACGCAAATCTCAGTCGAGGTGGTAACGATGATCTTGTTGCTGCTGTCGCTGAACTTCCTGCCGACCGAGACGCCATGGGACAGCAGCGCAGCGCGACGATGGCGGGATGCCGCGATTTCCGTCGTTGCAGGTCTTGGCACCGGCGCGCTGGTCTACGCGATGATGATGCGCGATTTTGCATTTCCAACGATTTCAGATTTCCATCTGGCCAATTCCTACAAGGGCGGTGGCGGCACCAATGTGGTCAACGTGATCCTGGTCGACTTCCGGGGTTTTGATACGTTTGGAGAGATCATCGTGCTGGGCATTGCCGCGCTGATTATCTTTGCGCTGACGGAATCCGTGCTAAGCACCAATGTCCGCAGTTACCTGCTGAATCGCAAACCGCACTGGCCGCAGTCTGGTGATTCACACCCGCTGATGATGGTTGTGGCGACCCGCGTGATGATGCCGATTGCGCTGATGGTCGGAGCCTATATTTTCTTCCGTGGGCACAACCAGCCCGGCGGCGGATTTATCGCCGGGCTGATCGTCGCCATCGCCTATCTGATGCAATACATGGCCAGCGGCTATACTTGGGCGATTGAGCGGCAGCGGTTTTATTACCACGGCACCATTGGCTGGGGCGTGCTGATCGCTGCGGCCACGGGGCTGGGGGCCTGGTTCAATGAACGCCCCTTCCTGACCAGTGATTTTGGCTATCTCCACTGGCCCCCGCTTGAGGAATTCGAATGGGCCACCGCCATGCTGTTTGACACGGGCGTGTTCCTTGCGGTTCTGGGTGCGGTCATGCTGGCGCTCGACAGCCTGTCCCGCTTTGCGTGGCAGCCCGGAATGGCACAGGAATTCCCGATGGATATCAATCCCCTGCGGGACTCTCCACCGGAACAAGAACAAGAGAAGGAGCAGGCCTGATGGAAGCGCTCGTAGCCTCTGCCGTCGGTATCTTGACCGCTGCCGGAATATTCCTGATCCTGCGCCGCCGGACGTTCCCTGTCATTCTGGGCCTGTCGCTGATCACTTACGCGGTCAACGTGTTCCTGTTCGCGACCGGGCGTCTTGCGCTGAACGCCCCCCCGGTTCTGAACAAATACAAGGACGTTGCTTACACCGATCCTCTGCCACAAGCGCTGGTGCTGACCGCAATTGTGATTTCCTTTGGAATGACCGCGGTGATCGTGATGATCTCGCTCAGCGCGTACCTGTCCTCCAAGGATGACCATATCGACATGACAGCGCAGGACAGCGTGGACGCAGCAGGAGAAGACGCATGAACCACTGGATCGTTGCGCCGATCGTCCTGCCCGCGATCCTGGCTCCGTTTAGCATCATGGTCCTGCGATACCATCTGGATCTGCAGCGCATCTTTTCGGTCGCCGGTGTTGTGGCCTTGCTTGGGATTGCGCTGACAATCACAGCGCAGGCTTCGGGCGGAGATATTCAGGTTTACGAGCTTGGAAACTGGCCCGCCCCGTTTGGCATTGTCATGGTGCTGGATCGAATGTCAGCTATGATGGTTTTGCTGACAGCTCTGCTTGCCTTGCCGATTGTGCTTTATGCCATTGCAACAGGCTGGGATGATCGGGGCAAACACTTCCACGCCCTGTTCCATTTTCAGCTTATGGGTGTCTGCGGCGCATTCCTGACCGGAGATGCCTTTAACCTTTTCGTGTTTTTCGAAGTTCTGCTGATCGCCTCTTATGGCCTGATGACCCATGGTGGCGGTGCGGTGCGATTGAAGGCGGGTGTGCAATATGTGGCTTACAACCTGTTGGGATCGACTTTGTTCCTGTTTGCGTTGGGCACGATCTATGGCGTGACCGGGACACTGAACATGGCGGATATCGCCATAAGGGTTGCCGAAATCCCGACCGAGGATACGGCATTGTTGCGGGTTGGCGCAGTCCTTTTGTTGCTGGTCTTTTGCATCAAGGCCGCCGTTCTGCCCCTGCATTTCTGGCTACCTGCCAGCTATGCCAATGCGCCAATGCCCGTCGCGGCCCTGTTTGCAATCATGACCAAGGTCGGGGCTTACTCGATTCTGCGGATGTTCACATTGGCCTTTGGCCCCGATGTCGCAGCGACAGAAGGTCTGGTGGGTGAGTGGTTGCAACCTGCTGCACTTGTCACTTTGGCTGTCGGGGCTATCGGCATTCTGGGGTCAAAACATATCGCCCGCATGGTGGCGTTCTGCGCGATTGCATCCATGGGCACCCTGTTGATCGCGATCTCGCAATTTACGCCTGATGCGACAGCCGCGGCGCTGTACTATGTGTTCCATTCGACGCTGGCGACAGCCCTGCTGTTCCTGGTTGCCGATCTGGTGATGGCGCGGCGCGGCGGGGCCATCGCACCAACGCCACCCATGCCGCAAAGCGGGCTGGTGTCTGCACTGTTCTTCGTGGGGGCGATTGCGATGGCGGGAATGCCGCCCTTGTCCGGCTTTATAGGCAAGCTGCTTGTGCTGGACGCCTCGCGCGATGCTTCGGATGCCACGGCGGTCTGGGCCGTGATTCTGATCAGCTCATTCGTCACAATAATTGGCTTGGCCCGAGCCGGAACTTTGATTTTCTGGAAAAGCTACGACACTCAGGCTGTTCCGATAGCTGAACCAGCGGAAAATGAAGCTGCCCCCGCACCGGTCGCACCTGAACCAAAACCCGGTCTGGCCTTTACTGCCGTGTTTGGCGCCGTAGCCGGCCTGATCCTGCTGACATTGTTCGCGGGCCCAGCGCTGGAATATACAAGCCAAACCGCAGACCAGCTGTTTACGCCTGCAAACTACATCTCTGCTGTATTGGGAGGGGCCGAGTGATGAAACTACTGCACCGGATATTTCCGCACCCACACCTGACCATTCTATTAACGATCGTCTGGATCCTGCTGGCGAACAAGCCGTCACTGAATTCTCTGGTCTTTGGCCTGATCCTCGGGATCATCATTCCCTTTGTCACACAACCTTACTGGCCCGACCGGCCCAAGCTGCGCAACTGGCCCATGGTCGCCGAATACATGATCGTCGTGCTATGGGATATTGTCGTTGCAAATATTACGGTGGCCCGGATCGTTCTGTTCAAACGCAATGAAGACCGGCGGCCCAACTGGGTTAGCATTCCGCTGGAGCTTCGGACACCCGAAGCCATAACCGTGCTGGCCGGGACCATCACGATGACGCCCGGCACCGTCAGTTGCGACCTGTCAGCACAGGGGCACAATCTGCTGGTTCATTGCCTGGACGCGCCGAACCCAGATCAGGTGCGCGACGAAATCAAGCAGCGCTATGAACGTCGCCTGAAGGAGATTTTCGAATGATCGAATACGCAATCTACTTTGCATTTGCCTGTTTCGGCGCGGCGATCATGATGTGTCTGTGGCGGATCATCACCGCGGATGGCGTTGGGACCCGGGTTCTGGCTCTGGATACAATGGTCATCAATACGATTGCCCTGATGATCCTTTATGGCCTGTCGAAAGGGACCGAGATTTTCTTTGAAGCGGCCATGATCATCGCGATGCTGGGTTTCGTCTCGACCGTGGCATATGCGCGCTTCATGCTGCGCGGCAACATCATCGAATGAGGGTGATATGACATTCATTGCAGAGCTGCTGATCGCCGTTTTCCTTATAATCTCGGGTGTTTTCGGGTTTGTCGGGTCCTTCGGCATGATCAAGCTGAATGACCCTATGTCCCGCCTTCACGCACCGACCAAGGCGACAACTTTAGGCGTGGGTGGGGTGTTGCTGGCTTCGATCACCCATTCCGTTCTGCTGGAAGGCAAACTGTCGCTGCACGAGCTTCTGATCACGCTGTTTTTATTCCTGACGGCTCCGATCACGGCCCTGTTCATTGCAAAATGGCATATTCACCGTCATGAACTGCCCAGCGACCTGCCCGATGCTGGCGAGGATGAGCTTTGGGCCACCCACGCTGTCGAGCAGGTCGAGGATGTTCCGGACCACAGCGCGAATTAACACAAATGCACACATCTCCGCTGCCCCTGACCCGTGATCTGGTTTTAATTGGCGGCGGCCACACCCATGCTCTGCTGCTGCGCAAATGGGGAATGAGCCCTTTGCCCGGCGCGCGGGTAACCGTGATCAACCCCGGCCCCACCGCTCCCTATTCCGGGATGTTGCCCGGATATGTCGCCGGACATTACGACCGGTGGGAGCTGGATATCGATCTTGTCAGACTGGCCCGTTTCGCAGGTGCGCGGGTGATCTTGGGCACGGTCAATGGCATCGATACCGAAACACACGAAGTGCATGTCCTCGGGCATCCTCCGGTAGGCTTCGACGTGGCTTCGGTCAATGTAGGGATCACGTCGGACATGCCCGCCTTGCCAGGCTTTGCGGAACATGCAGTGCCAGCCAAGCCGCTGGGACCTTTTGCTGCGAAATGGGCCGAGTATCTAAAGGGTCAAGGCCCGGCCTCGGTCGCTGTGATCGGTGGCGGCGTCGCGGGCGTCGAACTGGTCATGGCGATGGCACATGCGTTGAAGGCCAGGGGGCGGGCGGCACAGATTACCCTGATCGATAGGGCCTCGGCCCTGACTGCAACCAAACCCAAGGCGGCGGCAACAATCCGGATTGCAATGCATGACCTTGGTGTGGAGGTGATTGAAAACGCGGTGATCACCCGGATCGGGCAGGATCACGTGGAACTACAGGACGGGCGCACAATTCCGGCTGGTTTCGTGACCGGTGCCGCCGGAGCCCGCGCCTATGACTGGATCGCAAACACAGGGCTTGACCTTCAGGACGGACACATCCGAGTGAACGGCTGCCTGCAATCCAGTGATCCCGCTGTGTTTGCCGCCGGGGATTGCGCCCATCTTACGGACAACCCCAGACCGAAGGCTGGTGTCTATGCGGTGCGCGAAGCGCCGGTTTTGTACGATAATCTTCGCGCAGCGCTCGGCGCGGGACAGATGCGAAAATACACACCGCAAAAAGATTATCTCAAACTGATCTCACTGGGTGGCAAGTCAGCACTGGCCGAGCGTTTGGGAACATCGTTCAGCGGCCCGTTGATGTGGACATGGAAGAACCATATCGACCAGACCTTTATGAACAAGTTTCGCGACCTGCCGCAAATGACACCGCCCGCCCTGCCACGCGTCCGGGCAACCGGGCTTGATGAGGTTTTGGGTGAAAAGCCCATGTGCGGCGGATGTGGAGCAAAGGTCGGGCGCGACGCATTGCAACTCGCCCTGAAATCCCTCCCCGCCCCTGCTCGTACCGACATCACCGCTCTACCCGGCGACGATGCCGCGCTTTTGCAAACAGGCGGGGCGCAGCAAGTCATGACGTCTGACCACCTGCGGGCTTTCACCAACGATCCCGCACTTATGACGCGGATCGCTGCCGTTCACGCCCTGGGGGATATCTGGGCCATGGGGGCCGCACCTCAGGCGGCCACGGCAACAATCATCCTGCCGCGCATGTCTGCCGCCCTGCAAAGCCGCACAATGTCCGAAATCATGTCAGTCGCGAGTGACGTCATGCGGGCTGCGGGCGCGGAAATCGTGGGCGGGCACAGCTCAATGGGCGATGAGATGACTGTCGGTTTCACGCTGACTGGCCTGTGCAAGGCTACCCCGATTACATTGGCGGGTGGTCAGCCGGGGGATCGCCTGATCCTGACAAAACCCTTGGGAAGCGGTGTTCTGATGGCGGCGGAAATGGCTGGTCTTGCCGAAGGGGCCTGGGTCGCGGCAGCCTACAAACATATGACACAGCCCCAGGGCGATGCAGCCCGCATTTTGGCCAACGCCCATGCGATGACCGACGTGACCGGGTTTGGTCTGGCCGGGCATCTGCAAGGCATCTGCGACGCATCGCATTGCGGCGCTACGCTTGAACTGGACGCGGTAAAGGTGATGGACGGCGCGCTTGCGCTGACGGATCAGGGGGTCCGGTCAACGATTTTTGCCGACAACAACGCGATTGCGCCCGATCTTCCGTCCGGGGGCAAGGCGGCGCTGCTTTTTGACCCGCAAACAGCCGGGGGTTTGCTGGCCGCCGTGAATGCGAAGGACGCCGAAACCCTTTTGCAAGATCTTCTGGACGCGGGATATACGGCAATGATCATTGGCCAGCTGACCGACACACCGGGTTTGCGCCTTCAAAGCTGATCCAGAAGGCTTTCAATTTGCGCGGCCGCGTTGCTCAGCCCCGTGTTGTCCAAAGTTTCCACATCAAAACTGGCCAATACCTGCACCGGGCGGGATTGCCGGGATTTGGCGTATGCGGGATCATAATGCTGTTCCATCAAGGCCCGTGTCAGCGCCTGTTTTTGACCCGCATCAATCAATCGCAGCCATCCGTCAACGACCTCATGCCCGCGATGGAACCGCAGCGGTGACAACCGGTCCCGCAATCGGTCACTGTCAGACAGAATGTCGTCATAAGCCCGAACCAAGTAGGCAGAACGGGCTTCAATTGAAGCCGTAATGTTCACACGCGGAGCCTTGCACAACGCGTTCCAAAGGCTGGGCGGCAGGATCAAGCTGCCAATTTTGGATGATTCCGCTTCGACCACGACTGAACGCGCCGGATCCATTGAACACAGCGCAGCGGACAGGGCAGATTCAAACCCCTTCTGACTGGGCTGCCCCCCTGGCCTTTCGCCCAGCAAGGACCCGCGATGGTTGGCCAGCGCTTCAAGGTCCAGAATCTGTACGCCTCGTGCGTGCAACAGAGCCAAAAGATCGGTCTTTGCGGTGCCCGTGTAGCCATCCAGTGCGATCAGCCGATGTGGCAAGGGATCATCGTACAAATAAGCGTTCACCAATCGACGGTAGGTACGATAGCCGCCGTCTACCACTTCGGCGCGCCAGCCAATTTGCTGCAACATCCATGTGAATGATCCGGAACGCTGTCCACCGCGCCAGCAATAGACCAAGGGGCGCCACGCTCCGTCATGATGGCTGAGGTGGTGTTCGATGTGATTGGCTGCATTGCGGAATACCATAGCAGCACCCAGCTTGCGCGCCAGAAAGGGGCTGTCCTGTACATAAATGGTTCCGACCCGGGCGCGTTCCTCGTTGTTCAGCACAGGCAGGTTTATTGCACCCGGCAGATGATCTTCGGCAAACTCGGCAGGGCTGCGAACGTCGATCACGGTATCATACCTGTGCGCGTAAAGTTGGGTCAGGTCAGGAAATTTCAGAGCCATGCCGAAGGTCTAGCTTGCCGCGTTTCCAAAGAAAAGGTCACGCGTCACAAGGTTCGACCAGCTCTGGCCCGCTGGCCCGGTTCGAGTTCACCGCAGGCCCGACCCGGTGGAAGGTCAACACATCCTCGTTCCCCGGCTGCATCAGCCGTGCGGCCCCTTTTCCGGCTTCACCCAACCACAATGGCCAGTCATTGGGTTCTACGATCAAGGGCATTCGCTGATGAATGACCTCAAGCCTTTTGCTGGCAGCCGTCGTCACGATAGCACAGGTGCCCTGCCGTTCGCTTTCAGGGCCCCAGTCCTGCCAGACCCCGGCAAAGGCAATGGGAGCTTTGTCCTGACGGTGGATATACCAAGGCAGGCGCGTTCCCTGTTCCGTTTTTGTCCATTCATAGAACCCAGTCGCTATGATCAGGCAGCGGCGCGTCCGGCAGGCATCGCGAAAGGCGGGCTTGTCCGCCAGGGTCTCGGCCCGGGCGTTGATCAGTAACGGCCCCGCCGTTTCGGTCTTGTACCAATGTGGCAGAAATCCCCAGCGCAGCGCATCCAGATGGCGGCCTGTTTCGCCGCTACGCACGACATGTACCTGATTTGTCGGACAAACATTGAAATTCGGCACCACAGGTAGCGCATTTGCCGGGCGCGCCGAAAACAGCTGCGCCATTGCGTCGTTGGGAAGAGTTATTGCAAACCGTCCGCACATGGGTAATGAACCACCGATACATTCTTGATACAGGCACAGGATCTCACGGGGTCACATGGAATACCAGACAACGCAATCCCTCAAGAGCAAAGCACTGGCGCTTCTGGAAGCAGGCAAGCTGCCGCAAGCTTTGAAAAAGGCCCAGCTGGGTGTCAAGAAATTCCCAAAAGACTCGGATTATCATGCCATCGCCGGCTTTGTTTTGACCGAGATGAAGCAATACAAGAAATCAATTCCGCATTTTGTTGAAGCCTCGCGGATGAAACCGGACGACCTGCAGTTTGTCGAAAACCTGGCGAATGCATTGATGCAGACCGGGCAAATTCCTAAAGCCCTGGACTATACCGAACAAAAGCTGGAGCAATTCCCCAACAACCAGGAATTGAACCGCGTGCTGGATGAAATTCACCTCAAAGGCACCAATTGGCGCATGATGATCGAACATGCGAGCAAGAAGCTGGAGAGCGATCCAGACAATGTGGACCTTCTTGCAAAACGGGCCAGAGCTTACGCCAATATCGGCTTTGACGATGAAAACTCGCGGGATGTCGCCCGCGCCTACGAGTTGGACCCCGAGAACACAAAGATTGCCCTTATTAAGTCTGTAAACCTTCACCAAACGGGTGAAAAGAACGAGTCCAAAGCAATACTGAGGCGCGTTCTTCAAAACGAACCCGAGCATATGTCGGCTTTGCTGCAATTATCGGCAATTGCAACCACAGAAGAAGCTCCGGAACTGCTGGAAGCCGTAAATAAAGCCATCTCCGAAAAGGGAGGTGATAAGCTGGAGCTCCAGTTCGCCAAGGCGCATTTGATTTCAAAGTTAGACGGGTTGAATGCCGCCATGCCGCATTATGCGCGGGCCAATGAAATTCAGCACCAAGGCAACCCCTATGTCCCGGCAGATGAAGAGGAAAAACTGTTCCGGATCACCAGCTTGTTCCCTGTCGATTCCGATGCACCAGAGTCCGGCTTTGCCGAGGGGCCAGCACCGATCTTTGTACTGGGTCAACCCCGCTCGGGCACGACATTGATGGAAATGATGCTGAGTTCAGCCCCCGGAATTTCCGGTTGCGGCGAACTGACTTTGGGGGCCGATCTGTCGCGTGAGTATGAGAAAAAAGGCCAGAAGTATGACGCTGCCAAAGCGTCCGAGCTTGCGCGGGAATTCCTCGAATTGATGCCGCCCATTCCGGGCGACTCTGTCGCCTTTGTCGACAAGATGCCTCACAATTATCAACGTATTGGATTCCTGCTGTCTGCCTTCCCAAAGGCAAGGATTATCAACATGCTGCGCGATCCGCGTGATGTTGGATTGTCCAAATGGATCAGATGTTTTCCTGCGGGCGGAATGCGCTATGCCTCGAATATGCAGGCCATCGCCCATTCGGCAAATATGTATCGTCGTTATATGGCGCATTGGGATACCGTGTTCGGAAATCGTATTCTGACGGTACCTTACGAAGAACTGGTGGCCGACCCGAAAACCTACAGCCAGCAGGTCGCTGCGTTCTGCGATTTGGAGTGGACCGAAACGATGATGCACCCCGAGAAAAACACCAAACAGGTACGTACGGCAAGCATCGATCAGGTGCGCAACAAGATCTCGACCAAGTCTATCGGCGGCTGGCGCGGGGTTGCTGAGCACATCAAACCGATGCTGGACGGGTTCGATCCGAAACTCTGGCCGGAATATGATTTCAGCTGATCCGTTCCCAAACAAAAAAGCCGCATCACAGGGATGCGGCTTTTGTCTTTGTCGTGAACCCAGTTACTTCTGTTTGATACGCCCGTCTACATAGGGCTGATAGGGCGCATTTTCCGCCAGGTATTCCGCGGTGACATCCGCAAGGTCCGGGCCGAAGTCATAGGCGTTCTTGTCATCGCCTTCGAACATCTTGTACCCGTCACCACCGTTGCGGACGTAGTTGTTGGTGACGACCAGGTAGGTCTTGTTCGGGTCGATCAGAATAAAACCGTCACCCTCGGCAATCATCACCTCGCTGACGCGCCCCTCGTTCGGTGCCACGCTTGGGTCCCAGGTAAAGCTAAGACCGGCGACCTGCGGGAATCGGCCTTTCACTTCTTCCACCTGACTTACGCCATTTTCGAGTGCGTCAATGACACCCTGTCCGCTGATTTCAAAGGTCGACAGTGTATTCTGGAAAGGCAACACCGTCAGAACCTCGCCCATAGTCACATCACCGGGATCGATAGAAGCCCGCAACCCACCCGAGTTGGCAATGGCAATCTGAACGCCCTGATCCGCCACACGCGCCAGCATCGCATCCGCAACCAGGTTACCCATCTGGCATTCCTGCACGCGGCAAATTGAGCGATCCCCTTCAATGGCTTCTGCAGCGCTTGCAACAACCTTGTTGCGGATTTCATCCAAAGGCACCGCCAGTTCCGCAATCCGGTCCAGCGCGGCCTGATCCTCGGTCACTGCGTTGTCCATGATCAAAGGCTCGCCAGCTGCCTCGATCACTTTGCCATCGTCATCGAAAGTGACGTTCAATTCGCCCAGAAACTTGCCATAGGCATAGGCCTGAACGATCTGTACGCCGTTTACCACTGTTGGGTACGGACCTGCCGCCTTATCCGACACATTCGAAAGATACGTGTTCGAATGCCCGCCGACGATCACGTCAACACCAGTCGTCTCTTGCGCGACACGCTGATCGACGCCATAGCCGGAATGGCTGAGAACGATGATCTTGTTGACACCCTCACCTGTCAGTTTATCGACTTCGGCCTGCACAGCTGGCACCGGGTCCGAAAACGTGACATTGGGGCCGGGCGAGGCAAGCTCATCCGTGTCGATTGGGGTCAGGCCGATCAAGCCGATCTTCTCGCCGCCTACTTCGATAACGGTCGATTTCTTGATCCTGTCCGTCAAAAGCTCTTCGTCGCGAATATCAGCGTTGGACATCAGAACCGGAAAGTCGACCGAGTCGATGAACCCTCGCAACACTTCGGGGCCGTCATCAAACTCGTGGTTGCCAACGGTCATGGCGTTATAGCCCAGCTTGTTCATGAACTCGGCTGCGACCTTGCCCTTGTAATAGGTATAGAAAAGGGACCCCTGGAACTGGTCACCTCCATCCACCAGAATCGAATTCTCTGCCCGTGCGCGCGCGTCGGCAACTGCCGTTACAAGGCGCGCCGATCCGCCAAAGCATTTGCCTTCTGCATTGTCTTCCTCACCGCAACCGCTGTCGTATTTGTTGATCGGCTCAAAGCGCGAATGGAAATCGTTGGTGTGCAGAATTGTCAGCTTGTAATCGGCTGCTGCGGCACCCGCCGTCAGGCCCACCACCGCGACCGAAGTTAAAAATCGGGTCAACATCTTGGAACTCCCTGTTATTATTGCCGGGGATCGTGCGCTTATGTCGACCGAGAGTCAAAGGAGAAATCCAGCTTGATTCCAAGCGCCGTGCGGGGCATCAGGTCATCATGCTGATCTACAAGATTTTCCGAGCCGTCGAATGGGCTGAACTGCAAAGTCTGGGCGCCACAGACGGAGCACCCATTGACGTGTCAGACGGGTTTGTTCACTTTTCTACCGCTGAACAAGCTGCTGAAACCGCTGCCAAGCATTTTGCGGGCGTTGAAGGGCTTACGCTGTTGGCCTGTGATGCCGATGCCATGGGCGATGACCTGAAATGGGAAGTGTCGCGAGGAGACGCCCTGTTTCCACATCTGTATCGTCAGATCAGGTTAAGCGACGTTGTCTGGGCGCGACCCCTGCCTTTTGTCGGCACGGCACATCAGTTTCCCGAGGACATGGCATGATATCTTATGTCGATCCGGATCGCGGCCAGTTCGAGGCGTTCAAGGCCCTGGACCGCGACCAGCCGATCGAAATGCTCAATCTGGTGAAGTTCCGCGCCGAGGCGCAGTATCCCAAATCACATGAATTGGCGGGCGCAGGGTTGACCGGGGCGCAGGCCTATCAGAAATACGGGACTGAAACCGCCCCAATCATTGGCCGTATCGGGGCAAGCATCCTATGGCGGGGTGTCTTTGAAACGACACTGATCGGACCGGCTGATGAGGTATGGGATGCCGTCTTTATCGCACGCTATCCGACTGCATATGCGTTTCTTGAAATGGTGACCGATCCGGCCTACCGGGCGGCGGTGGTCCATCGGCAGGCTGCGGTAGAGACCTCGCGCCTGATCCGGTGCGGATCAAGCGAAAGCAGGAAAGCGTTCGGATGAAACTGACCGAGAAATTCGGGCTTGCAGCCCTGCACTGCATGGACCCCGAAACCGCCCACGGGATGTCGATCAGGGCTTTGAAGGCGGGGCTTGCGCCTGCGCCGGGGCCGGTGACAACGCCGCGCCTGAAAACAAGCCTTGCCGGGTTGGACCTGCCTAACCCGGTAGGATTGGCCGCGGGCTTCGACAAAAACGGTGAAGTTCTGACGCCGCTGTCGCGCGCAGGGTTCGGTTTCATCGAAGTCGGGGCCGTCACACCGCGCCCGCAACCGGGAAACCCCAAACCACGCCTGTTTCGCCTGACCGAGGACAAAGCGGCGATCAACCGTTTTGGCTTCAACAACGAAGGCATGGAGGTGATGGAAAAACGGCTTGCTGATCGCCCCCAAAATGCGGTGATCGGCCTGAATCTGGGCGCCAACAAGGACAGCGAGGATCGCGCGGGTGATTTCGTAAAGGTGCTGGCGCATTGTGCCGCGCATCTGGATTTTGCCACGGTCAACGTGTCATCCCCGAATACGGAAAAGCTGCGGGATTTGCAGGGCAAGGCGGCGCTAAGCGCGCTTTTGAACGGTGTGATTGAAACCCGTGATGCGCTGCCTCGCCCACTGCCCATCTTCCTGAAAATCGCGCCGGACCTGACCGATGCCGAGTTGCAGGACATTGCCGATGTTGCGCGCGAGACCCGTGTGGATGCCGTGATCGCCACCAACACCACCCTGTCGCGTGACGGGTTGCGCAGTTCGCACAAAGGTGAAACCGGCGGATTGTCCGGCGCACCGCTGTTCGAGAAATCAACACGTGTTCTGGCACGGCTCAGCCAGTTGACCGGAGGTGACATTCCCCTGATCGGCGTGGGTGGCATCAGCAATGCGGAACAGGCCTATGCCAAGATTTGCGCCGGGGCATCTGCTGTGCAGTTCTATACGGCGATGGTGTATGGCGGCATTTCTCTGGCGGCTGACATTGCGAACGGGCTGGATGAACTGCTGGCCCGCGACGGCTTTGAGAATGTAGCCCAAGCCGTCGGCAGCAAACGAGAGGACTGGCTATGATCGAATATTGGCACAACCCGCGCTGTTCAAAATCCCGCGCTGGTCTTGCATTGCTGGAAGAAAATGGTGCACGGGTCACGGTGCGCAAATATCTTGAGGATGCACCATCAATTGATGAGCTGCGAGCGGCACAATCCGCCTTGGGGCTTTCGCCCGTTGAGATGATGCGTACCGGAGAATCCCGGTTCAAGGAACTGGGGCTGACAAAGACCTCGCCAGACGACGCCCTGATCCGGGCCATGGCTGAAAACCCGATCCTGATTGAACGTCCGCTTGCCATTGCGGGCGATAAGGCTGCCATCGGGCGTCCACCGGAAAACCTTCTTACGCTGCTCTAGGCCACCTGCGCCTCGAGCTTGGGATAGCGCCACCCCAAAGTCACGCCACGTGCGATGTTAAGCACCATCAACGCGGCCCACAGGCCGTGATTTCCGAAACTTGGCACCAGAATGAACAGCGCAACCAGATAGATAGCGACCGATTGGAACATCGCGCTACGCATGGCCCGGGTCCATGTTGCACCTATGTAGATGCCGTCAAACATCCAGCTTGCCACGCCGATAACGGGTGCCAACGCGGCCCAGACAAGAAACTCGCGCCCGGCCTCGCGCACCTGCGGCGATGTTGACATGAGGTCGATCAACGCCGGTCCGGCGACAAAGAAAACCACACCCAGTAACAGGGCACCCCCAACACCCCATTGCGAGGTCATGACAGACGCGCGGCGCACCTGATACCTGTCTCTGGCACCCACCGCGCTTCCGACCAGCGCCTCGGCGGAAAAGGCGAACCCGTCCAGCGCGAAAGCCGTGATTTCAAGAAACTGAAGCAAGACCTGATTGGCCGCCAGATTGACATCACCCAGATCCGAACCGACGAAAAGAAAGGTCGTGAAGGATCCGGTTAGCAAAACCGACCGGATCATGATATCGCCGTTGACCTGCAACATCCGGCGCAGTCGGGCAGCGTCAAATATGCGGGCCCAGTCACGCCAGATTCCGTCTTCGAACCCATCCCGACACAGCCAAAGGCCCAGCGCCAGACCTGTCCATTCCGCGATCAAAGTGGCTATGGCAACCCCTTCGACACCCCAGCCAAGACCAAGCACAAACCACAGGTCCAGAACGATGTTCAATCCGTTCATCCAGACCTGAAGAACAAAAACCCCACGCGTGCGTTCAACCGCAATCAACCATCCGGTAACCGCATAAAGCGCGATAGTTGCTGGCGCCCCCCAAATTCGAATCTCAAGATAGGCGCGGGCGAGCGTTTCGACCTCGGGGCTCGCCGGAGATAAAGCGAACGCACCCGCGAACACGGCCACTTGTGTAAGGATAAAGAACAGCCCAGCCGCGCCGCCAAGCATCAGGCCGCGCATCAGCAATGCCCGGGTTTCAACAGCGTCGCCTGCCCCGCGTGCCTGCGCCGCCATCCCGGTGGTTCCCATCCGCAAGAAACCGAAGATCCAGTAGATCGTTGACAGGATCACTGCACCGATCCCGACCGCACCAATAGGCGCAGCCTGCCCCAACTGGCCGACAACGCCGGTATCAACTGCCCCCAGAATCGGAACGGTGGCGTTCGACAGGACAATCGGCACAGCGATCTTCAGTACCCGTCGATGCGTGATGGGCGCCGAGGCGTCCTGCATGGTCAGCTCTTGCCCCGAGGCGGTTGCGGCATCAGGAAATGCCCGGAGGCCTGCGCAAACAGTTTCGCATGATTGTCCTGCCAGGCTTCAACCCGTACCGAGGCGTAACGCCGCCCCGACCGGCTGATAAATGCCCGCGCATAGGCGTCTCGCGGCAAGCCCGAACGCAGATAGTCGACGGTAAAGTCGATCGTCTTGGGAAACCGGATGCTTTCGTCTGACACGATGGCCTCTGCATCGATCTCTCCGCTTTCAATACTTGGGAACATGTGTTCCCAGCTCAGCGTGATAACGGCTGTCACCTCCAAAAAAGCTGCGGTTACGCCGCCATGAATTGCAGGCAGAAACGGATTGCCGATCAGCTTGTCATCGAAATTCAAAACACCGGTCAGCTCATCCCCGCGCCTGTCAAAACTGATGTTCAGGAAACGTATATACGGTACGCCGTCGACAAGCGCACGCAGGGCTGCATCGCGGCGCTGCTTGACCACCTGCATCGGCTCGGGACGAGGTCTTGGCATATTACTTCCCTTCAACCGTAAAGGACCCTGAGGCTGTCGCCACCGGCAGGTCCGTGTCGTTGTCCATTGCGGTGGCCCGCACGAAGGCAACGTTTCGCGTGATATGGTGACAGACGGCATGTGCAGTAATCGTCTGACCGGGTGTCGCCGCGCGCATATAGTCAATCCGCAGATCGATTGTTGCGGTTCCTCCGGGGGCCGATGGGTGGCTCATCACCGCAGCGCCACAACAGGTGTCCAGAATCGTGGATATCGCTCCCCCATGAATCACCCCTGTACGCGGATCCCCGATCAGGTCTTTGTTGTAGGGCAGAGTTATCTCTGCCTCACCCTCACCGATCTGCGTGAGCGTAAGGTTCAATGCCCGCGCATGGGGGATCGCCTCGATAAACTGGCGGGCTAAAACTGTCTTATCGACCATAAGTATGCGTCCTGTTCTCTGCACCGCCTTTATGAGCCGGTGTTCCGGTAAAGAGCAAGCCTACCTGTTGCGCTTGGGATCGGGACCGCCTAGGTTGCTGACGAGGAGACCGGGAATGTCCAACAACCGTTTGTCATTCAAAGAAATGTGCGCCGAGTTTGACGTGACGCCGCGCACCCTGCGCTACTACGAATATATCGAGCTTTTGCAACCGGACCGCGAAGGGCGTTCGCGCTTTTACGGGGCCCGGGAATGCGCGCGGATGAAACTGATCATGCGCGGCCGAAAGTTTGGTTTTCCACTAGAAGAGATTCGCCAATGGCTACTGATCTATGAAGATCAGGGAAACGAGGCCCAGATGGCCACCTTTGTCGAAATGGCGGACCGCCAGATGAGTGAGCTTCAGCAGCAGCGACAGCAACTGGATGAGGCAATGGACGAACTCAAAAGCCTGCGCGACCAAACGGCCAAGTCGCTGGAATAACCT
Organism: Ruegeria sp. L11; assembly: GCF_056531755.1. NCBI lineage: Bacteria > Pseudomonadati > Pseudomonadota > Alphaproteobacteria > Rhodobacterales > Roseobacteraceae > Ruegeria > Ruegeria sp. L11. The sequence goes on along the minus strand of NZ_JBQFMI010000001.1, from coordinate 24,610 downwards.
TTTCCGATATTTCATAATCAAGCATTGCAGGTGGCAGAACCTGTCAAAACCGGTGCGCATCCCCTTCAAGGCACCCGTTTATTCATGCCGAAAATCAGTTGACGTAACGGTAACAAAATTTCGCCGAAAGCCCCTTACGTGCACGGATGTTACGTCAACTTCAAAGTGACGCAGCGTCTGGATTACGTAAACGTCACTCACATGTTGTAAAGCACCCACCAACTGCGCAACTCATGTCTCATGACGCCAGTGACGAGAGTATGACGAATGACCGAAGATGTGATGACCATCCGCGAGATGTGCGAGACCTATGATGTCACACCACGCACCTTGCGGTTCTATGAGGCAAAGGAACTACTGTTCCCGATCCGCGAAGGCCAAAAACGTCTGTTCACCAAACGTGACCGGGCGCGGCTGAAGCTGATCCTGCGCGGCAAAAGATTCGGGTTCAGCCTCGAGGAAATTCGACAGCTGCTGGATCTCTACCATGTGGGCGATCAACAGGTCACCCAGATGAATCGCACATATGAAATCGCGTGCGAGCGTCTGGCTGACATGGAATCGCGCCGCGAAGAGCTGACGCAGGCCATCGACGATCTGAAAGAGCAGTTGCGCTGGGGCGAGAAAGTCATCGCCTCGATGAAACAGGAAAAGAAGGCGGCCGAGTAACCTCGCCCTGCCTTCCGGACATATGAATTAAGGGAGCTTCACATGCCCGTTTACAACGCGCCAACCAAAGACATGCAGTTCATTCTGCACGATGTTCTGAAAGTCTCGCAGTCGGACATCCCCGGCTATGACGAACTGGAGCCCGAATTCACCGGCGCAGTTCTGGAAGAAGCAGGCAAGGTTGCCACCAACGTCCTGCATCCTTTGAACGTTGTTGGTGACACCGAAGGGTGCCGGTTGGAAAACGGCATTGTGTACACCCCTACCGGGTTCAAAGACGCCTTCGAGCAGATGAAGGAAGGTGGCTGGACTGGCCTCGACATGCCGGAAGAGTATGGTGGCCAGAACATGCCCTACGTGATCGGCACAGCCGTAGGTGAGATGTTCTCGGGCTCCAACCAGGCTTTCACCATGTACCAGGGCCTGACCCATGGCGCAGCCTCGGCCATTCTGGCGCACGGAACAGACGAGCAGAAGAACAAATACCTGCCCAACATGGTCAGCTGTGAATGGACCGGCACCATGAACCTGACCGAACCGCATTGTGGCACCGATCTGGGCCTGATGCGCACCAAGGCAGAACCGCAGGGTGATGGCAGCTATAAGATATCAGGCCAGAAGATCTTTATCTCGGCTGGCGACCACGACATGGCAAACAACATTGTCCACCTGGTGCTGGCCAAGATCCCAGGCGGCCCCGAGGGCATCAAAGGCGTGTCGCTGTTCATTGTGCCCAAGTTCATTGTGAACGAAGACGGCAGTCTGGGCGAACGCAACGGCGTATCGGTCGGCAAGATCGAAGAGAAAATGGGCATCCACGGCAACTCGACCTGCGTCATGAACTATGACGAAGCCACTGGCTGGCTGCTGGGCGAAGAGCACAAGGGCATGCGCGCCATGTTCACCATGATGAACGAAGCGCGTCTGGGTGTGGGTATGCAGGGCCTGTCGCAAGCCGAAGCGGCCTATCAGAATGCTCTGGAATACGCCAAGGATCGTTTGCAGGGTCGCGATGTAACCGGTGTCAAAAATCCGGATGGTCCGGCCGATCCTCTGATCGTGCATCCAGATATCCGTCGCAACCTGATGGATCAGAAAAGCTTTACCGAAGGCGCGCGCGCGTTCATCCTTTGGGGCGCGACCATGATCGACAAGGCGCACCGCGCGGGAGACAAGGATGCGGACGGGCTGATCTCGCTGCTGACTCCGGTCATCAAAGGGTTTCTGACCGACGAAGGCTACGACATGACTGTTCAGGCGCAGCAGGTTTATGGCGGCCATGGCTACATCGAAGAATGGGGCATGTCGCAATATACCCGCGACGCCCGCATCGCGATGATCTACGAAGGCGCAAATGGCGTTCAGGCGCTTGACCTTGTGGGTCGCAAGCTGGCGCAGGATGGCGGCAAGCACGTCATGGCGTTTTTCGAGATGGTCAAAACCTTCTGCAAGGATAACGCGGGCAAGAACGAAGCATACGACAAAGCGTTCATTGAACCGCTGAAAGCTGCGTCCAAGGATCTTCAGGCCGCAGGCATGTATTTCATGCAGGAAGGCATGAAGAACCCGAATAACGCACTGTCCGGTTCTTATGACTTCATGCACATGTTCGGCCATGTTTGCCTGGGCCTGATGTGGGCGCAAATGGCGAAAGCGGCTCAGGAAGCGCTGGATGGTGGAGCCTCGGACAAGGAGTTCTACGAGACCAAGATCAACACCGGCCGCTTCTACATGGCGCGTCGCCTGCCAGCGACCGCGATGCATCTTGCGCGCATTCAGACCGGCGCAGACACGGTAATGGCACTGGACGCGGCGAATTTCTGATCTCAGTCTGGGTCCGGGCAACACCGCCCGGACCCAGCTTACCGGAGGAGACCAAATGCCAAAACGTTTTCGCCTGACCCGCCGCTTTCCGGTTGCGATGACTGAAGATGGGTATCGCAAACTCAAAGCGTTCGCGCGTGATGCCGGTCTGGACGAAGGTGAGGCGCTGTCTTTCTTGTTCGAGAATTTCAACAGCGTGATTGATGAGGAGAACCTGACCCACCGCCTGCGCATCTTCAATTCCGAACTTGAGGCACGGAAGAGGTGAACTGCTGCGGAGAAAACTCATCGGCGACTTTAATTTAAATGCCGGACGCCTCCGGCGGGAGTATTTGTGAAAAGATGAAGCGGCGATGCGTCCCTGCCACCGGGCACACTCGCCATCAGGACAGGAACGACTTCACCTTTTGCGGTCATCGGCTCTCCAGCCTGTACCGCACGACCACTGAATACGAAGATGGTTGATGAAACGTTACCTACTGCCCTTCATCTTTTCAAAAATACTCAAATCCGGCCTAGCCACATGCGCCTTGGGAGGGGCGAGCACATGACCATCAAACTTCATTGCTTCGGAGAAAGTGGAAACAGCTACAAGGCTGCTTTGGCTCTGGAAATGTCCGGTTTGGAGTGGGAACCGGTCTTTGTCGATTTCTTCAAAGGTGTAACCCGTACGCCGGAATATCGTGCTGACGTAAACGAGTTGGGTGAAGCACCAGTTCTGGTCGATGGAGATTTTCACACCAGCCAATCCGGTGCGATTCAGGCCTATGTCACGGAGAAATCCGGCAAGTTCGGTGGTAAGGACCGGGAAGAAGACTACGATATTCTGCGTTGGGTTTTGTGGGACAATCACAAACTCAGCTCAATGGCTGGTTTGACGCGGTTCCTGATCAATTTCCTACCCGAGCAGCACCGCAACCCTGATGTCATTGCATTCAATAAAGGACGTTTGAAGGCAGCTTATGAAATCCTGAACAACCACCTGGATGGTCGCGACTGGATCGTTGGTGATGGTGTGACCAACGCCGACCTTAGCTGCTGTGGTTATCTGTATTACCCTGAACCATTTGGCTTTGACCGTGCCGACTGGCCCCATATCGACGCCTGGCTGACCCGCTTGTCCGAACAGCCCGGCTGGAAACACCCCTATGACCTGATGCCCGGCAACCCGTCGGATCGAGCTTGAGGAGAAGACCCATGACCGAAGCCTATATCTATGACGCCCTGCGCACGCCGCGCGGCAAGGGCCGCAAGGATGGCAGCCTGCACGAGGTAACCTCGGTGCGCCTGTCCGCCCTGACCCTGAACGCGATGAAAGAGCGCAACAACCTGGAAGGTCACGCCGTTGAAGACGTGATCTGGGGAAACGTCACGCAAGTGATGGAGCAAGGCGGCTGTCTTGCGCGCTCGGCCGTTCTGGCATCCGACCTCGACCAGTCGATCCCGGGTCTCGCGATCAACCGTTTCTGCGCCTCGGGCATGGAAGCCGTGAACCTGGCCGCAAACCAGGTGAAAGGCGGCGCAGGCGATGCCTATATTGCGGGCGGTGTCGAGATGATGGGTCGCGTGGCCATGGGCAGCGACGGTGCAGCAATCGCTGTTGACCCCTCGCTGGCGATGGAGACCTATTTCGTACCTCAGGGAATCTCGGCCGACATCATCGCGACCGAGTATGGCTTTACCCGTGATGACGCGGATGCGCTGGCGGTTGAATCGCAAAGACGTGCTGCGGAAGCCTGGGCCGACAACCGGTTCGAGAAATCCGTGATCACCGTCAAGGATCAGAACGGCCTGACCATTCTGGACCGCGATGAATACATGCGCCCCGGCACTGACATGCAGAGCCTCGGTGCGCTGAACCCGTCGTTCGCTATGATGGGCGAGCAGATGCCTGGCTTCGACAAGGTTGCGATGCTGAAATACCCCCATCTTGAGCGCGTGAACCACATCCACCACGCCGGCAACAGCTCGGGCATCGTGGACGGAGCCGCTGCTGTTCTGATCGGCAACAAGGAATTTGGCGAGAAATACGGTCTCAAGCCGCGTGCCCGCATCAAAGCAACCGCCAAGATTGGCACTGATCCGACCATCATGCTGACTGGCCCGGTTCCGGTGACCGAGAAGATTTTGGCCGACAATGGCATGAAGATCAGCGATCTGGACTTGTTTGAAGTGAACGAAGCTTTCGCCTCGGTCGTGCTGCGGTTCCAGCAGGCATTTGATGTCGATCCCGCACTGGTCAACGTCAACGGTGGCTCGATCGCGATGGGTCACCCGCTGGGTGCCACGGGTGCAATGATTATCGGCACGCTGCTGGATGAACTTGAGCGTCAGGACAAGGAAACCGGTCTGGCCACGCTTTGCATTGCATCCGGCATGGGTGCGGCAACCATTATCGAGCGTGTCTGATGCCCAAGCTGGATCTCTCTCAGATCCCGTTTCAGGGCGGCTCGGCCTATCCCGGCAAGCTGGCCGAAGCGACCACAGGTCGCTTTGCGCAGCGCGTGGGCGATGCGGGCGGGCTGACCCAATACGGGGTCAACATCGTGCGGCTGGATCCGCAGGGCCTGTCATCGCTGCGCCATTACCACATGAAGCAGGACGAGTTTGCCATCATCCTCAGCGGCTCGTGCACGCTGGTCGATGATGATGGCGAGCACGAGATGCAGCCCGGCGATTGCGCCGCCTGGCCCGCAGGTGAGGCCAACGGCCATCACCTTGTGAACAACACCGATGCGCCCATGACCTTTCTGGTGGTGGGCACACGGACCCCGACCGAGACCGGCTATTACAGCGACATGGACATGATGGTGAAGGTTGATGAGAACGGATTCTCCTTCACCCGCAAGGATGGCAGCCCGCTGACGGCTGACCAGATTGGAGATGACAATGACTGATTTCACTCTGAGCAAAGACGCAGACGGCGTCGCCACGATCACCTGGGACGTGCCCGGGAAGACCATGAACGTGATGTCCTTTGACGGGCTGGCAGAATTGAGCGATTGCATCGATCAGGCGCTGGCCGACGATGAGGTGAAAGGCATCATTGTTACTTCGGGCAAAGAAGGGTCATTTGCAGGCGGCATGGACCTGAACCTGCTGGCGGTGATGAAAGAACAGGCGGGCGACAATCCGGCCAAGGGTCTGTTCGAGGGCACGATGAAAATGCACGCCCTGCTGCGCAAGATCGAACTGGCGGGTATGGACCCCAAGACCAAGAAAGGCGGCAAGCCGATTGCTACCGTTCTGCCCGGGACCGCTGCGGGCATCGGTATGGAACTGCCCCTGTCTACCCATCGTATCTTTGCAGCCGAAAACCCAAAGGCAAAGTACGGCCTGCCCGAGATCATGGTCGGCATCTTCCCTGGCGCGGGCGGCACCACCCGTATGGTCCGCAAAGTTGGCGCCATTGCGGCGGCTCCGCTGTTGCTGGAAGGCAAAATGCTGGACGTCAAGAAAGCCAAGAGCGCAGGCTATATCGACGAAATCGCAGCCGATCCAATGGCAGCAGCCAAGGAGTGGGTTCTGAGCGCCAAGGACGCCGATCTGGTCAAGCCTTGGGACGCGAAGGGTTATAAAATGCCCGGTGGCGCCCCCTATCATCCCGCAGGCTTCATGAACTTCGTTGGCGCGTCGGCGATGGTGAATGGCAAGACCCAAGGGGCCTTCCCGGCGGCCAAGGCATTGTTGAGCGCGGTTTACGAGGGCGCTTTGGTCGATTTCGACACCGCGCTGAAAATCGAAGCGCGCTGGTTCACGTCCGTGCTGATGAACCCATCGTCTGGTGCGATGATCCGATCGCTGTTCCTGAACAAGGAAGCACTGGAAAAAGGTGCCGTGCGTCCTGCAGGCGTTCCGGATCAGTCCGTCAAGAAGATCGGCGTTCTGGGCGCGGGCATGATGGGTGCAGGCATCGCGCTGGTCAGCGCACAGGCCGGGATGGAAGTGATCCTGATCGACCGCGACCAGGCCGCCGCCGATAAGGGCAAGGCCTATACCGAAGCCTATCTGGACAAGGGCATCAAGCGCGGCAAGGTCACGGCCGAGAAGAAAGAGGCGATGCTGGGCCGGATCACCGCGACGCCGGATCTGGAACAGCTCAAAGGCTGCGATCTGATCATCGAGGCGGTGTTCGAAGACCCGGGCGTGAAGGCCGAGATGACCCAGAAGGTCGAGGCGATCATCCCCGAAGACTGTATCTTTGCGTCGAATACCTCGACCTTGCCGATCAGCGATCTGGCCAAAGCCTCGGTACGGGCTGACCAGTTCATCGGCATCCACTTCTTCTCACCGGTCGAAAAGATGTTCCTGGTCGAGATCATCAAGGGCAAGGAAACCGGGGATCGTGCAGTGGCCAAGGCGCTGGACTATGTGCGTCAGATCCGCAAGACCCCGATCGTGGTCAACGATGCGCGTTTCTTCTACGCAAACCGCTGCATCATTCCATACATTAACGAAGGTGCGCGCATGGTCACTGAAGGCGTCAGCCCCATTTTGATCGACAACGCCGCGCGGCAATTGGGTTTCCCGGTCGGCCCGATCCAGCTGACCGACGAAACCTCGATTGATCTGGGTGCAAAGATCGCCCGCGCGACAAAGGCGGCGATGGGCGATGCCTATCCGGAAAGCCCCTCGGACGATCTGATCTTCTGGATGGAGGAACAGGGCCGTCTGGGCCGTAAGGCGAATGCCGGTTTCTTCGACTATGACGAGAAGGGCAAGCGCGTCGAATACTGGAAGGGCCTGCAAGACAAGTATCCGCTTGCCGATGACCAGCCTGACCTGATCGAAGTGCAGGAACGTCTGATGTTTGCTCAGGTTCTGGAAGCCGTCCGCGCACTGGAAGAGGGTGTTCTGGAAGACATCCGCGAGGGCGATGTCGGCGCAATTCTGGGCTGGGGCTTTGCCCCGTGGTCCGGTGGTCCGTTCAGCTGGCTGGACATCATCGGCACGCCCTACGCGGCCGAACGTTGCGATCAATTGGCCGAGAATTACGGTGAACGCTTTGCCTGCCCGACGCTGCTGCGCGAGATGGCAGAAAAAGGTCAGAGCTTCTACGGTCGCTTCAACCCTGAAGCAAAAGCCGCTTAATCCAATGACGCGGGCGCATGTCACCATGCGCCCGCATCGTTCTTGTCAGTGTTTGGTTAGATCTGCCATTCGGGCCGCAGGAACAGAACCGGCGCGCTTGGGCGTCCCGGTCGACCCGGTCGCCTGACCCCAAATGGCGGGCGGATCGGAAATATCGGTTCCTGGGGAATGGGTGCAGGCAGCGCACCCAATGGGTTGGCAAGAGCCGACATATCGCCCTTGCTTATCAGTGAGTGGATCAGGTCGGAGGCCACCTCTTCGGCCGCGACATCGTACCGTGTTCCGGTGGTTGCACCGCGCATGTTGAAGCGACCGGACGGGCAATAGGCCTGCAATCCGCCCTCGACAAAAATCACCTGATCATCATCAAAGAACAAGGAAAACACTTCGAAAGACGACCCCGGTGCCTGTGACGTCAGGTGACCGGCGCCGTTCAGCAAACGCGCTGGCACCACCGAAGGTCCATCGGCCTTGGCGTTGATCCGGGACAGGTTCAGCGCCATGCCCTGTTCGGGCATCAACCAGACAGGTCGCCCGTTATATGCGGCGCGGGCAGGTACGAGGACCGGCAGGAACTCGACCCGGCATTCATCGGCTGGAATGACCACAACGCTTATCGAGATGCGCCGTACCTCTTTGAACCCGTGATCGAGGGTTCGAACCAGATCACCCACCGTGATCCGTTCGACCGGCTTCCACCCGGCAGTCGTGGCGATCTTGGTGCCGTGCAAAAACCCGCCACGGCGCGCATTTACCGCCTGTTTTTTGTTGGTTCGATCAACTTCTGGCAGCTGATCCAGATAAACAGAAATACTTGTTACTTCGGACACGTGCCTTACCCCCTTTTGGCACAAAACATTTATGCCAATGAGCTAACACCAAAAATCCAACCCGTCACATTTCAGACATATTTGCGCCCAATTTTGACCAATTCCGTGTAATTGCCGATGGTTTTCGTGGACACTCCAGGACTCTCATCCGACATTTTTGCCATTTCTGAAACGAATGCCTTTTGTCGATCCACCGAATCCACGGCGTTTCACCGGATACGGAAGTAACGAAACGATCTGGCTTAGACGTGCATACGACCCAATCGCGTCAGGCAACTTTTTGCTGTTCAGATGATCGGCTGGCGCGCCACCCCAGCAACAGACCCGCTGCCGCAATCATAAGGATGCCCGAAATCTGAAAGACGCCAAGGGTTTGCCCAAAGGCCACAAATGCGAAGAGCGGGCCGAAGATCATGACAGAATACTCGAACACCGCCACATAAGATGGCTCGCCTACCTGATACGCCTTGATCAGCATGAAAACCGCGATTGTTGAACCGATAGCCTGAGTAACCAGCCACGGTATGGCAGGCCCCATGTTCCAAACCCATCCACGCGAGACAAAGCCATCAGCACCCTCTGCCGTGACGAGCGGTGAGATTGTCAGAAACGCAACCCCCATCGCACCTGCCACACCCAGAGTAATGACCATGATGGCCAGCATGGCCACAGTGCTTTCCTGGGAACAATGCGTACGCGTGAGAATCGAGCTGAGGGCATAGAAAAACCCTGCCGCCACAGGCACCAGCGTGCGCAGGTCAAAATCGCTGGGGTTTGGCTGAAGTACCAAAAGGATACCCGTAAATCCAATCAGTACGGCCAGTATGCGCCACGGCCCTATTGGTTGCCTGAGCACCAGAGCGGAGATCATCAGCACAAAAATCGGTGAGGTGAACAACCCTGCCAGCGCCTGTGCAATTGGCATCATGGCAAGAGATGCAAAATAGAATAGCATCGCCGTGGTAATCAGCACGCTGCGCAAGATGACAGGCCCCCACCGCACGGGCCTCAACCCGCCCAGCCCCAGAAACGACAGGCCAACAATCAGCGGCAGCATCAACAATGCACGGGTCAGATGAAACTGCCACAGCCCGACGGTTTCGGCCAAAAGGATCACAACATTGTCGATGACGCCGATAATTGCCATGGCACTTACCATCAAGGCCGAAGCCAGAACAGCAGAAGATGCGGAATGCGCCTGCATGAAGTCGTGTCCTGATTGCGATGGTGGGCCGACTGTTTCGATCCATTCGGGTATCCAGCACAATTCACAACGACTGCGCAACAGGTTTGCGCCCTGCGATTTCACCATGCTAAGCTGTAACAAAACAAATTCGAGCAGACCAACCCAGATGACGGCCCTGAAACAGTACCAGCGGATCGAAGCCACCGGTCTGTGGCGCCCCTCGCCCGATGAACAGCGGCGCGAGGTTGTTGTGTCTATCGGCGAAGCCACCCTAACCATTTCTGATTTCAATGACAGGGCGCTGACCCACTGGTCGCTGGCGGCACTTGAACGCCAGAACCCCGGTTCCTTTCCGGCCATATTCAACCCGGACGGTGATCCGGATGAAACGCTTGAGCTGGCCGAATCCGAAACCACGATGCTTGAAGCGATCGACCGATTGCAGCGCGCTATAGATCGGTCCCGCCCCCACCCGGGGCGTTTGCGCTGGCTGAGTGTCGGAGGCGTCGTGGCCGCTGTGCTGGCGCTGTTGCTGTTCTGGCTGCCCGGTGCGCTGCAAAACCATGTTGTCTCGGTCGTGCCCCAAGTTAAACGGCAAGAGATCGGCGATATGATCTTGCATCGGATCGAGCGCGTCTCGGGCCGGGCCTGTACGTCGCGGGATGCTCGGGATTCACTGGAACAATTGGCCCGGCGCACCGGCGTACGGCAGATCATCATTCTGCCCGCAGGCGTTCAGGACAGCCTCAGCCTGCCTGGCGGCACGGTCCTGCTAAGCCGTGCTTTGGTAGAAGATTACGAAGATCCTGCCGTTGCAGCGGGCTATGTGATTGCTGAACGGGCGCGGGCCGCGCATTGGGACCCGCTGGATGACCTTCTGGACAGAACCGGCGCGACCTCGGCCTTTAGGCTGCTGACAACCGGCGGGCTGACGCCCGAGATTATCGACACATATACCGAGCAGGTCCTGTCACAGCCCCGCCCGGCCATTTCTGATGACGATTTGCTGGCGATGTTCTCGCAAAGCGCGCTTCCCTCAACCCCCTACGCCTATGCCCGTGATGTGACCGGAGAAACCGTTCTTGGCCTGATCGAAGCGGATCCAATGGCGGGAAGGGCGCTGGAACAGGTGCTGCCGGACCGCGACTGGGTCCGGCTACAGAATATTTGCGGCGAATAAACCGGGTTACTTGGTTCCGAACATCCGGTCACCGGCATCCCCCAGACCGGGCATGATGTAGCCTTTCGAGTTCAACTCGCGGTCCAGCGCTGCTGTAACGATACGCACGTCAGGGTGCGCTTCTTTCATCCGCGCGACACCTTCGGGTGCCGCCAACAGGCACAGAAAGCGAATATCCGTCGCCCCGGCCTCTTTCAGTAGGTCAATGGCCGCGGCCGAGCTGTTGCCGGTGGCCAGCATTGGATCCACCGCAATGACCAAACGGTCCTTCAGGCTTTCGGGGGCCTTGAAATAATACTGTACGGGTTTCAGCGTTTCTTCGTCGCGATACAGCCCCACGAAACCGACGCGTGCTGAAGGCACAAGTTCAAGCACCCCATCCAGCATCCCGTTTCCGGCTCGCAGGATTGACACCAGTGCCATTTTCTTACCTGCCAGAATGGGTGCGTCCATCTCTTCCATCGGCGTTTCGATATTGCGCGTGGTCAAGGGAATGTCGCGCGTGACCTCGTAGGCCAGCAGCAACGTGATTTCGCGCAACAACTGCCGGAACCCGGCGGTCGAGGTGCCCTTGTCCCGCATGAGCGTCAGCTTGTGTTGCACCAGCGGGTGATCGACGACAGTAAGGTGTTCGCTCATGTGTTCTCCAGTCTTTTCTTGACCCGCGCTTGGGTGTCATCATCGCAGAAGGCCGCGTTCAGGGCCGTCTCATTCAATGCCGCAAAATCCCCGGCCTCCCAGCCGAACGCCGCGTTCAACATCTCATATTCCCGCCGCATGGTCGTGTGAAAAAACGGAGGATCGTCGGTGGAAATCGTAACCTTTACGCCCGCATCGCGCAGTTTCGCGATGGGGTGGGCAGCAAAATCAGGGAAAAGACCCAGAACTACATTCGAACCCGGACACACCTCAAGCGTGATTTCCCGGTCATCCAGTTCACGAACAAGATCAAGGTCTTCGATGGCGCGGACGCCGTGCCCGATACGCTCAACCCCCAGATCGCGCACAGCGTCGCGCACACTGTCAGGGCCACCAAACTCGCCTGCATGCGTGGTCAGGCGCAGCCCGGCTTCGCGGGCGCAATCGAAAGACCATTTGAAGTCGCCCTGCGTGCCAATGGCTTCGTTGCCGCCCATGCCGAAACCGGTGATCCAGTTTCCGGCGGTCTCGGCCGCACAATGGGCACTCCGCCTGGCTTGTTCGGGGCCAAAATGGCGGACACACGTAACGACACCGCGCAAGGTGATATCGAATTTACGCTCGGCTTCGTCTGCCGCATCCTGAATGGCGTTCAGATAATCCCGCCACGCATGCAGGTCGCCACCGCCGCAAAAATCAGGGCTGAGGAAGGTCTCGGAATAAACCACACCATTTTCAGCGCTTTCCTCAAGAATGGCCAATGTGAGCCTTCGGAAATCTTCGGGCGTTTTCAGAACTTCGCAAGCGGCTTCGTACACGCTCAGGAAATGCGCGAAATCACGAAAATCATAAGATCCGTCTGGCTTGAAGATACCGCTCAGGTCAACGCGTTTTTCATGCGCAAGCTGACGGATGAGGGCCGGAGGTGCCGCGCCTTCGTGATGAAGATGCAGTTCAATTTTGGGCAGGTCTGCAACGCTCATAAAAAGTTCCTTCCCGGCCCTTGCGCCGGAATGTTCAGATGGTGGGCAATGCTGGCGGCGATATCGGCAAAATCTACTTGCCCGATCTTTCCGGTACCCTGCCCTGCAATCAGAACCGGAACCTGTTCACGGGTGTGATCAGTTCCGGTCCAGCTTGGGTCATTGCCATGATCAGCTGTTAACAGCAACAGATCGCCTGGGTGCAGCTTCTTCAGAATATCCCCGATCTCGCGGTCGAACCATTCCAACGCACGCGCATATCCGCTGATGTCCCGGCGATGTCCGTACAGGCTGTCGAACTCGACAAAGTTGGCGAAGGTCAGACTGCCCTCTTCCGCCTCGTCCACAAGGTCAGACAGGTGCTGCATTAGCTGGGCATCCGACCCTTTGCGCAGCGTGTCGATCCCCTGCATCGAGAAGATGTCGCCGATCTTACCTACAGCATGAACCCGCCGCCCTGCATCCTGCACCCAATTGGTCAGCACCGGTGCCGGGGGCAGAATGGCGAAATCCTTGCGATTGGTCGTCCGATCAAACCCCGCCTCAGGCGTTCCGACAAAGGGGCGCGCAATGACACGCCCGACTTTCATCTGATGCAAACGCGGTGCAAGCGCGCGGCACATGTCCAGCAACCGTTCCAGCCCAAAGCTTTCCTCATGAGCCGCGATCTGAAATACACTGTCAGCGGATGTGTAGCAGATCGGCCAGCCGGTGCGCATATGTTCGGCACCCAGTTCAGCTATGATCGCTGTCCCCGACGCGTGGCAGTCACCAAGAATGCCTTCGGTCCCGGCAGCTTCGGCTGCCGCGCGACTCAGTTCCGCTGGAAAAGCCGGAACTGTGTTTGGAAAGTAATGCCAATCCCAAGGCACCGGCAGGCCCGCCAGTTCCCAGTGGCCTGAGGGCGTGTCCTTACCCGGCGAATGCTCACGCGCGCAGCCCCATAGTCCAGCGGGTTCGGCATCGAGGCCCGGAGTGGCGTCTCCAGACGCCAGCCGCACAGCCGCGCCCAAACCCAGCGCGTCCAGGTTGGGCAGGTGCAACGGGCCGGTGCGCCCATCTACTGCGCGGCCTTCCGCGCAGGCTTGGGCGATATGGGCCAGCGTGTTTGCCCCGGCATCCGGAACATCACCGTTGAAAAACCGGTCTGCATCAGGTGCCCCGCCTATTCCGACGGAATCCATGACGACAAGAAACGCTCGGCTCATACGCTGATCCTTTCGTGGATCAGATCGGGCAGCTTTGGAACTGTATCGCTGATTGTCATCGCACTCAGCACAGTTTCCGCTGCCCGCCGTGCAGCGCCTTCCCGTGCAGCGTGGACCACGGCAATGGGTGAACCTTTTGACACACGATCCCCCAGCCTGAGGATGTTGGATATTCCTACTGCCGGATCGATCTCATCACTTTCGACTTGGCGGCCGCCACCCAGCGCGACCACGGCAAGGCCCAGCGCCTCTCCGTCGATGGCGGAGACGTAACCGTCTTCGGGGGCAGGAACCTCCTGAATAACGCTCGCCTCAGGCAGGAAACGGGTCCAGGTATCGACGAATTTCACAGGACCACCAACCGCTGCCATCATGCGGCCAAACCGTTCGGCGGCGCGACCGTCACGGATGATCTTGGCGATCTGCTCACGCCCCTCCTCGACCGAGATGCACATGCCTGCATCGGCCAGCAGGACGCCGCCCAACTCGGCAGAAATGTCCACCAGTGGCGAAGCGTCAGGACCGGTCAGAACCTTCATCACTTCCGCGACCTCCAGTGCATTGCCCAGCGCCGGGGCCAAAGGCTGGTTCATGTCCGTGATCACCGCCGAAGTCCGGCACCCGGCCGCGTTCGCTGTCTCGGTCAATGCTGTGGCCAGCTTACGGGCATCCTCAATTGTTTTCATAAAGGCACCGCTGCCGACCTTGACGTCAAGAACCAACGCATCCGGGCTGGCCGCCAGCTTTTTGGACAGGATCGACGCTGTGATCAAATCCAGACTTTCGACTGTTGCCGTTACATCCCGCACTGCATAAAGCCGCTTGTCCGCCGGTGCAATCTGGCCCGTCGCGCCAACGATGGCCGCGCCCGTTTCGCGCAATATCTGCGCAAGTCGGTCCTGACCGATCTGAGTGCTGACCCCCGGAATCGCCTCGAGCTTGTCCAATGTTCCACCCGTGTGCCCCAAGCCCCGACCCGAGATCATCGGCACATAAGCACCACATTCCGCCAGCGCCGGAGCCAGCACAAGGCTGACGCAGTCCCCGACCCCACCGGTCGAGTGCTTGTCGATCACCGGCCCGTCCACATCCCAACCGAGAACATCGCCGCTATCGCGCATCGCAATCGTCAAGTCCGCACGCCCCTGAGGACCCAGCCCGCCCATACAGACGGCCATGGCAAACGCCCCGGCCTGCGCATCGCTGACGCTGCCGTCTGCCAACCCTTGCGCGAACCAGATAAGCTCGTCGCGGCCTGGGACTTCGTGCCTGCGCAGTTTGGCTATGATTGAACGGGCGTCCATGCGTTCAGACATCCTCCATGTGCGACGCGTCGAACGCACCCGGCAGCAAATCTCCGATGGTTGTCTCAAACTCCGCACCATCGACGGTTGCCAGAGTAACCTTTACATCGCGCTTGCCAAACTCGGCCAGCTTCTGACGGCATCCACCGCAAGGCGGCACAGGCTGAGGGCTGGAGGCAACCACGTAGACCTCGGTCAGTTCCTGCTCGCCCGCGGCCACCATTGCGGCAATTGCACCTGCTTCCGCGCAGGTCCCCTCGGGATATGCCACATTCTCGACGTTGCACCCGGAAAAGACATGACCCGAAGAAGACCGAAGCGCTGCGCCAACTTTGAAGTTCGAATATGGCGCGTAGGCGTTTTCCCGGACAGACAAGGCAGCGTCTTTCAGCGACATGGCGAATCCTCATTTTTGATCATCTGGTCAGAAATTTGCACGCTAACGTATTAAGGCGGGGAATTTGAAGCCCCTGACCCATGTTTTTCGCTTAACCCAGCGTTGTGTTGAAGGTACCGGGTAAGGTGACTTCCAACAATTCGATATTGTCTGTTGGCTCGGACAACCGTGTGCGCATCCCAGGTGGGATGACAAAAGCATCCCCTTGCTCCAGCCGGTAGGGATCGCGCCCCTCGCCTTCCAGGGTGACCTCGCCGTCCATCACAAAGGTAAAGTGAATGTCGGTGTCATGGCTGGCCCATTCCGGATCACCCGACCCTTTGCGCACAACCTGCACCCCAGCGACACCCTTGGTGTTCTCGGCAATCGTGGTGTCGCGGCAGATGTACCCCGGCAGGCGGAAGGGCATCCACTCGGCACCCTTGGCCTGATTATAGACAAAGCGTTGCCCCTGCCATTCGCGGTCCGGGCGGATGTGCGGAGTGGGAAGTGTCATGTCATGGTCGATCTCTGTGACATGCTCAGCCGGCACTCCGATCTCGATGACCTGAACATTATCAGAAGCTTCAAGAACGCGGTGCCGGATTTCCGGAGGTTGAATAAAGCAGTCCCCCGCTGTCAGACGCATTTTCTCGCCCTGATCCTCATAGACCACATCCACCCAGCCATGGATGCAAAAGATCAGCTGAAACCCGACCTTGTGAAAATGCACCATATCCGGAACCGGCCCACCATCGGGAATGCGGATATGGCTGGCAATAATCGACCCACCCAACCGATCCGGCACCAGATCGCGATAGTGCATCCCGGCCCGACCGATGATCCAGGGGGCCTGATCCTTGAGCCTGCGCACGACAAAGGAATGCACGGTCTCTGGCATCACCAGTGGCGGATTTCGTTCTTCAACTTCGATTCGGGTGCCATTCGGGGCTACAAGAACGCGTTCACCACCGGCGAAATCTGACGGATTATCCGTCAGGATACGCAATGTTCCTGGGCTTTCCGGTGCGTCTTTTTCAATGCGCAACCGCACGCCATGCCCCGAAAACACCGCGACGCGCGGATCGTCAGCGGGATAAATCATGTCCATCTTCATCCCCAGTTTTTTTGTGTAAAAAGGGATGTCGTCGCGAATTTCCTGTGTGGGCAGGCGAATTTCAGCGTGCGTTTTCGCCAGATCGGATGTCTTGGTCATCAGTATTCTCTTCGAATTGCAACTTTGGCCATCCGATCAGAACAGAGGTCAAAATGCCAACCGAAAAGAACATCTCCGGCATTTCTTCCATAACGAAGAAGCGCATTTCAATAATCACAGGTAAAACTCCGCCGTTCAGCGCGGTGAACTCGACCAAAATCTGGGCGACAACAACTGCCCAGCATCGCTGCAACCAACATCCAACCTACTGATCCCTCGTTGGTTACCAGCCACGTCATCAGTCCTGAATGTCACGACGGCCTTGCCAGAGTGATCTTGGACGTCGCAATGTGAAAAGATGCAAAAGAACTCAGACAATACCAATCCGGATTCTGGTTGCGACATCACGGCAGAGTTACGTAGCGTAGCCAAGTTCAAATAAATAGTTTAAGGCTAAATCAAATTCTCAATGGGAGCTGAATCGCCGATGTCTGACACCCCCAGCCTGCGACAAGCTGCGCTCGAATATCATGAATTCCCCAAACCCGGAAAGCTTGAGATCAAGGCCACCAAACCGATGGCCAACGGTCGCGATCTGGCCCGCGCCTATTCGCCCGGCGTGGCGGAGGCCAGCCTTGAAATCAAGGCCGATGCAGCCAATGCCGAGCGGTACACCGCGCGCGGTAACCTTGTTGCTGTGGTGTCAAACGGCACCGCCGTGCTTGGCCTGGGGAATATCGGGGCACTCGCCTCGAAGCCGGTCATGGAAGGCAAGGCTGTTCTGTTCAAAAAGTTCGCGGGCATCGACTGTTTTGATATCGAGGTAGATCAGCCCGATCCCGAAAAGCTTGCGGATATCGTCTGTGCCCTTGAACCAACATTTGGCGCCATTAACCTTGAAGACATCAAGGCCCCCGATTGCTTCATCGTCGAGAAACTCTGCCGTGAACGTATGAACATCCCGGTTTTCCATGACGATCAGCACGGAACCGCTATTGTGGTCGGGGCTGCGGCCAAGAATGCGCTGCATGTGGCCGGAAAGTCATTTGAGGACATCAAGGTCGTGTCGACCGGCGGCGGGGCTGCCGGGATCGCGTGCCTGACCATGCTGGTGAAGCTGGGTGTGAAGCGCGAAAACATATGGCTGTGCGACATTCACGGGCTTGTCTACGAAGGACGGGCCGAGGACATGAACCCGCACAAGTCACAGTTCGAGCAGAAGTCGGATTTGCGGACGCTGGACGATGTGATTGGTGGGGCCGACCTGTTTCTGGGTCTCAGCGGCCCAAATGTTCTAAAGCCTGATATGGTCCGGAAAATGGCCAGCCGCCCGATCATCTTCGCCCTGGCCAACCCGACGCCGGAAATTCTACCAGAGGACGCGCGTGCAGTAGCACCAGACGCAATCATCGCCACGGGGCGCAGCGATTTTCCCAATCAAGTCAATAACGTGCTGTGCTTTCCGTTTATCTTCCGGGGTGCTCTGGATGTCGGCGCGACCGAGATCAACGACGCGATGCAGATTGCCTGCGTGGATGGCATCGCTGAAATGGCGCGCGCGACCACAAGCGCCGAGGCGGCGGCTGCCTATAAGGGCGAGCAACTGACCTTTGGCCCCGAATACCTGATCCCAAAACCATTTGACCCACGTCTTGTGGGCGTGGTGTCCTCGGCGGTCGCCAAGGCCGCCATGGAAAGCGGTGTTGCAAAACGCCCTATCGAGGACCTTGAAGCCTATAAGGAAAAGCTCAACCAGTCGGTCTTCAAATCAGCCCTTCTGATGCGTCCTGTGTTCGAGGCCGCGGCCGTCGCATCCCGTCGCATCGTTTTTGCCGAGGGTGAAGATGAAAGGGTTTTGAGGGCCGCGCAGGCCATTCTCGAAGAGACGACGGAAACACCAATTCTGATCGGGCGACCCGATGTGATCGAAACCAGATGTGAAAAGCTGGGGCTGACCATTCGTCCGGGCAAGGACTGTCAGATCGTTAACCCGGAGAACGACCCGCGCTATTACGATTACTGGACTTCCTACCACCAAATCATGCAGCGCCGCGGTGTGACGCCGGATCTGGCCAAGGCGATCATGCGCACCAACACAACGGCCATTGGTGCGATCATGGTGCATCGTGGCGAAGCGGACAGCATGATCTGCGGCACATTTGGTGAATTCCGCTGGCACCTGAACTATGTCGAACAGGTGTTGGACGACAGCAAACTGCGCCCGCATGGTGCGTTGTCCCTGATGATCCTGGAAGATGGCCCCCTGTTCATTGCCGATACGCATGTCCGGCAATTGCCGTCGCCGGAAGAATTGGCCGAAACCACCATTGGCGCCGCGCGACATGTTCGCCGGTTCGGGATCGAGCCCAAGATCGCCTTCTGTTCGCAGTCGCAATTTGGCAATCAGGCTGAAGGATCAGGCAAACGGCTGCGGGCGGCGCTGGAAATCCTTGATCGGCAGCCGCGCGATTTTGTCTATGAAGGCGAAATGAACCTGGATGCGGCTTTGGATGCAGACCTGCGGGCGCGTATCTTCCCGGCGTCGCGATTGGAGGGAGCGGCCAACGTTCTGATATTCGCCCACGCAGATGCGGCCAGCGGCGTGCGCAATATTTTGAAGATGAAGGCGGACGGGATTGAAGTTGGCCCGATCCTGATGGGAATGGGCAACAAGGCCCATATAGTTACTCCATCCATCACCGCACGCGGTCTGCTGAACATGGCGGCGATTGCAGGAACACCCGTGGCGCATTACGGTTAACCGGGGGCAGCCTTGCTGGCGCCCCTGCCAACAGGGGGGGGGAAGCGCATGAAAGGACATTGCCACTGCAACGCCGTGCATTGGGAAAGCGATGCCCAAGCCGCGTGGAGCTGTTATTGCCACTGTTCAGATTGCAGGCGAAACTGCGCCGCGCCGGTCACGGCTTTTTTCGGGCTGCCGCATGAGGCGGTCAGATGGTTGGGTCAGGCACCAAAGATCTATCGCTCATCGGAAGGGGTTGAACGTCTGTTTTGCGGCAACTGCGGAACCCAGATGGCCTATCGCACAGCGCGCGATACGGTGAACATTCATCTTTACACCGCAACGCTGGACAACCCGGAGACCCTGCCGCCACAGTTTCACGTGTTCCACGCCGACCACCTGCCCTGGCTGAACCTTCAGGACAAGCTGCCACGTTACGCCAAAACGGCTGGTTGAGCTGATTCTCGGAACGGCACCATATTTGCACGCAATAGTTTGCAATTTTGCAAAACTTTCTATTGCTGCGACAAAAACTGTGCTTCAACTGTAATTTTGCAAAAATTTGCAAGTCGTTTTTTGCCGATCTGCAAATTTTTTGCGATAAACTGACGCGTCGTCATGCGTCGCGCTTGCCCGGTTGTTTTCTGCGACCTAACACAATGTCCAAGCCGTTGTGAGGAGGACAAGATGGCGTATCAGGACGTTTATGACAGCTGGAAAACCGACCCCGAAGCGTTCTGGATGAACGCTGCAAAAGGGATCGATTGGGTCAAGGCCCCCAGCAAAGCACTGTTCGACGACAATGCGCCCTTGTACGAATGGTTCAGCGACGCGCGGGTCAATACCTGTTGGAATGCCGTAGACCGTCATGTGGAAAACGGGCGCGGTGAACAAACCGCCATCATCTATGACAGTCCCATCACCCACACCAAGCGCGAGATATCCTATGTCGAGCTTCGCAACCGCGTGGCCACTCTGGCCGGCGCGCTGCGCGCAAAGGGTGTCGAGAAAGGCGACCGTGTCATTATCTACATGCCGATGATCCCCGAAGCGCTTGAGGCGATGCTGGCCTGTGCCCGCCTCGGCGCCGTGCATTCGGTCGTGTTCGGCGGGTTTGCCAGCAACGAACTGGCCGTGCGCATCGACGACGCCAAACCCAAAGCAATCATCGCCGCGTCCTGTGGGATGGAACCCGGTCGCGTGGTTCACTATAAGCCCCTGCTTGACGGTGCGATCGAACTGGCCAACCACAAACCTGATTTTTGTGTGATCTTCCAGCGGGAACAAGAGGTCGCCCAGTTGATTGAAGGGCGCGATTTCAACTGGCATGGTTTCCAATACGGTGTCGAACCGGCTGAATGCGTGCCGGTTGATGGCAAGGACCCGGCTTATATCCTGTACACCTCTGGCACTACGGGTGCACCCAAAGGGGTCGTGCGCCCCACTGCCGGACACCTTGTGGCACTGAACTGGACAATGAAGAATGTCTATAACGTCGATCCAGGCGACGTGTTCTGGGCAGCCTCCGATGTGGGCTGGGTCGTGGGGCACTCCTATATCTGCTACGCACCCCTAATCCACGGAAACACCACAATTGTGTTCGAGGGCAAGCCAGTCGGCACCCCGGATGCTGGCACCTTCTGGCGCGTGATCTCGGAACATAAGGTCAAAAGCTTCTTCACCGCACCTACGGCCATCCGCGCCGTCAAACGAGAAGACCCCAAAGGCGAATTGATTGGCAAATACGATCTGTCTCATCTACAGGCCCTCTATCTGGCAGGCGAACGCGCCGACCCTGACACAATTATCTGGGCACAAAACGCGCTGAAGGTTCCGGTGATCGACCATTGGTGGCAAACCGAAACCGGCTGGGCCATTGCCGGGAACCCGCTGGGTATCGAAGAGCTTCCGGTCAAGCTGGGCTCGCCCGCAAAACCGATGCCGGGTTATGACGTGCAAATTCTGGATGAAGGCGGTCACCCGATGAAGGCCGGTGAACTGGGTGCCATCGCGGTTAAATTGCCCCTGCCCCCAGGCACCTTGCCAACACTGTGGAATGCCGAAGCACGATTCAAGAAATCTTATCTTGAACACTTCCCCGGATATTACGAGACCGGCGATGCCGGGATGATTGACGAAGACGGGTACCTCTACATCATGGCGCGCACCGATGACGTCATCAACGTTGCCGGCCATCGCTTGTCGACGGGCGGGATGGAAGAAGTGCTGGCTGCCCACCCCGATGTGGCTGAATGCGCGGTGATCGGAGTTTCGGACCAGCTGAAGGGGCAGATGCCGGTCGGCTTCCTGTGCCTGAATGCTGGTGCCACACGGGATCATGGCGATGTGGTTCAGGAAGTCGTCAAAATGGTTCGGGAGAAAATCGGGCCGGTGGCCGCCTTCAAACTGGCTGTTGTCGTCGACAGGTTACCCAAGACCCGTTCCGGTAAGATCCTGCGTGGTACGATGGTGTCGATTGCAGACGGTCAGGACTACAAAATGCCTGCAACAATTGATGATCCTGCCATCCTTGATGAGATCAAAGAAGCGTTGCAGACAATTGGTTACGCCAAGTAACCATCGGGTGGCACAGGCCGCCCATGTCATGTCCGCCCTTGCAACCTGAATCTGGGCCCCTACTGTCGCTGTAAGACAGTGAGGGCCCATGACACATACCGATATCTGGCGTCTCAGCGCCACAGAGCTGACCACCTTGACCCGACGCGGCGATCTGAGCGCGACCGAGGCGGTTCAGGCCTCGATTGATCGCATGGACGCGGTGAACCCCGCGCTGAACGCGGTCGTCGAAGACTTGCGCACCGAGGCCCTGGAACGCGCGCAGTCGCTAGATGCTGCACGGGGGCGTGGTCAGCCGACCGGCCCGCTGCATGGTGTTCCGGTAACAATCAAGGTGAATGTCGATCAGAAAGGCCACGCCACCACCAACGGTGTCATTGCGCTGAAGGACGTAATCGCTCCGGATGACGCGCCGGTGGTCAGCAACTTGCAAAAAGCGGGGGCCATTGTGATCGGGCGAACGAATACGCCCGAGTTTTCCTTCAGGGCCGACACCGACAACCCCCTGCATGGGCGCACGTTCAACCCGTGGGGACGGCACATTTCACCCGGGGGATCATCCGGTGGCGCTGCTGCCGCCGTGATGGCAGGTGTCGGTGCGCTGGCCCATGGCAACGATATTGGCGGCAGCCTGCGCTTTCCGGCAGCCGCCATCGGAGCGGTTACGGTGAAACCGGGGTTGGGACGCGTTCCCGCGTGGAACCCAAGTCAGAAGGCCGAACGCGGATTGCTGGCGCAATCAATGTCGGTTCAGGGCCTGATCACTCGGTCGGCTGCGGATCTACACCTGTCCATGCCCAGCCTGATCGCCACCGATGCGCGGGATCCGTTCCACGTACCAATGCCCTGGCGCGGTGAGCGTTTTGACCAGCCGATCAAGGTGGCATTCACCAAGAACACCTTCGGCTATGCGCTGCACCCCGAGGTCGAAAAAGCCCTCGACACTGCGCGCGATGCGCTGGTCGATGCAGGGTACGACGTTGAAGAGGTCGATCCACCCGATGTCTTTGAATGTGGCCGGATCGGGTACCGGACCTTGATGGGCGAAGTGCTGACCCTGATGAAATCTGACATTGAAGCCGCTGGTTCCAAAACCATCCGCGACATCTTTGACGTCTACTTTCAGGAATTCCCGCCCATCGTTGAAACAGAATTGGTCCGGATGCTGGCCAAGCGCAGCTATTATGCCCGTGAATGGTCCCTGTTTATGCAGGACTACCCGCTGGTCTTGTCCCCTTTCCTGCCACAGCCATTTTTCAAACCCGACCGGGACACCGAAGGCGCGGAGGGCGTGCATGATGTTCTGGGATGCGCTGTCTATTCCTATGCGATGAACTTTCTGGGACTGCCTGCAGCCTGCGTTCCGTCACGATTGGCCAACCTTCCCAAAGGGCCTCAACCTATCAATGTACAGATCGCGGCACAGCGCTGGCGCGAGGATTTGGCCGTGGATGCCGCCGCCGCGATAGAAGCTCGCGTGGGACAGATGTGTTTCCCGCTTTGGGATCACATGTAACAAAAAATAGACCCCGGGTCATTGTGCCCGGGGTCCAGCTGCTAAAATAAGCCCGGATTTCTGATGACGAGCGTAGCACCACCCACCCTCGCCAGCGCAAAATCTGCGCAACCATTCGAAAACACCGTTTAGGTGGCCACTCACTCCCACCTTGGCGTGTTCTCCGGACAAGTTCACATTAGCCAATCATTAAGGGAATTCCTGTGAACTGCTTCACACAGGCGTGAGAAAAATTTGGGGATGGCCTATTTTACGTGAATTGTTCGGATATTAGACGTTCTTCCAACCCATGGCCGGGGTCGAAAAGGATACGGTGCGCAATGGCTGGTTCCGACCTGATCTCAACCCAGTCGATATCCGGGAAAGAAACGGAATCGGCGGCCACGATGACCGGGCGCTTGTCAGCTTCGACCACATCGAACCTGACTTTCGCCATTTTCGGCAACAAGGCACCACGCCACCGCCGTGGGCGAAACGCTGCGATGGGTGTCAGGGCCAGAACGTCAGCACCAATCGGAACAATCGGCCCATGCGCGGAATAGTTATAGGCGGTCGATCCCGCAGGCGTGGCAAGCAATGCCCCGTCACAGACCAGTTCGGCCATGCGTACCCGGCCGTCTACGCTGATCTTGAGCCTTGCTGCCTGAGGACCGGCGCGTAGCAATGACACTTCGTTGATCGCCAGCGCCTCGTGCAGTTTTCCAGATTGGTCCATCGCTTGCATGGCCAACGGGTTGATAACCTCTTCCTCGGCATCCTCCAGCCGCGCCATCAGATCGTCTTCGTGATACTCATTCATCAGAAAGCCGATCGTGCCGCGATTCATCCCGTAAACCGGAGTATCGAGATGCTGCACATTGTACAAAGTGTGCAACATGAAGCCGTCGCCGCCCAATGCAACCACTACATCTGCGTCCCGAGGTGCCACATTACCATATTTGGTCACCAGGGTGTCACGCGCTGTTTGCGCCACTTTGACCTCACTGGCGAGAAAGGCGATTCTCTTTTTCATGTTTTGTGGTTTCCGGTGTTGCACATTTGGTTCCGAAACAAACATACCTTTCCCCAATAGGCCAGTCTTGACGCCGCAGCAGGCCAAATCGTCGCTTTAAGCCTTTTGCGAATGTGGCGTTTCCGATAGGAAATCCGCAAGATTTATACCCAGCCATGTGGAGCGCCAATGAACGCCAATCTTCGTGACACCGGATTTTTCACCCAGTCCTTGTCGGACCGCGACCCTGAGCTTTTTGGCTCGATCCGGTCTGAGCTGGGTCGTCAGCGCGACGAGATCGAGCTGATTGCGTCCGAGAACATCGTCTCTGCCGCCG